>JBEKAE010000010.1:0-114370 GCA_050018375.1 Candidatus Acidiferrales bacterium
CCACGGTCCGGTTCCTCGATTCGACCGAGCAGGGTACGAAAGCGACCGAGAACGCGTGCATCTTTTCCCCGGCTTCCCCAGGCAATGTCGTTTGCAGTCTGCCGCTTGGGAAGGTTCGGGACCTTGGGTGGTTCCTCACCGTCGTAAAAGAGTTGGTACATCGGAACTTCCATAGCCCTCGCCAGCTTTTCAAGGGTCTCGATTGCCGGAACGGTATGGCCGTTTTCGACTCGAGAAATGTAGCAACGGAGTAGACCAGTCCGCTTTTCAATATCGCCCTGTGAGAGATGCTTTTCCTCTCGCAAAGCTCGCAACCTGTCGGCTATAACCATTTGATTCCTCCCCAAATTCTTAAAAAGAGCAGATGAGGTGACAGCAGGAGTCCCGAACGAAGCGCGGAGCATATCGCAATATCGGGTTAACGTCTATGCGAAAGCCCGGCCACCCCAGTGGCCGGGTAATCGATTCCTCAGATTTAGCTTTGAAACCCAACCACCATACCCGATTCGGAAGGCTTGCAAAGCCATCGTGGAGAGAGGCACCTAAGGTTCTGTCTTCGCTGAGAGCCACGCGGCCGCAATCAAACACACTGTAATCAGGGTTGAGAAAACGATGGGGGTAGTGAAGGCGAATCTCCAGTTCAAAGCTGTGACTGCTACAAAGCAAATGGCGAGCGCCCACGCAATGCTTCGCACGCGTGCCAAACTCTCTGCCGGAAGTCCGCCCAGCAGCCACGCTAATACCGCCGCGAACAAAAGAAACACGGAGAAAAAAAGCCCGAACGCGCTGAAGAAGTCCCAATAAGTTCGGGTAACCCCTTGCGCGTCAAAGTGGACGGAGCGCATTAACCCAAGAACCGCGTCCGCTCCCCATTCCGGATTATTCTGGCGAAACCCAAACGTATGCCGTCCGTCGGTTCTGGTCAAAGTGGAAACAAGCGCTCATCGTGGGGACGCCCGAGACGGTGGTCCGTTGGCACCGGGCCGGTTTTCAGATGTATTGGAGGATCCGCACTGCCTTCAGAAAACCCGCGGATGCAGACTGTATTGATTCCTAGGATAGAAAGCCTCGTCATAACGCAGCTAGATACTGGCAACTACCTGGCAACCTTTACGCCAACCGTCGAAGACGGGCAATTACCTAAATTCAATGCCGTGATCCTTACCAAGCAGGGTAAGGTTGCTAGAGATGGACGGAGGCTCATTCCCGATTTAGCAGGGAAAATTGGCAACCTGGGAGCGGTTGGCGACGCAAATTGGACAAATCCTTACAGTATCGAAGGTGATCTTCCCGATGCTATTCCAGACCGATAGCTCGGTTGAGTCTAAGTACGCGTAGTTTAATCGGGAGAAAGCTTCAGAACAGCGTAGTCCCCGAACCGAAACAATCGAGCGTTCGCGAGTCCATGCACCTGGGTATCGAACGTCCCTCGACGGATTTCGGATCGTTGCGCGTCGAGGTGCTCGCTCGGCTGCCCACTGCCCCATTAGACTCGCAGAGTCAGGTCGTACCCGAAAGCAGCCTCAGGAACTCGGGTCCTTAAGGCGCGACAACTTCTTGAAAGGTTCGATTATGTTGTTTCCTCATCTCATCAGATATGCAAGATCGAATCCAATTTGTGCTCCAGCCTTGATTATTACCGCTCGAGTGAGCTCCTCCTACGACCAAGCGGATAGAAGTCATCGACTGGGAGAGCACAAATCCAGGGAACTCTGGGGGTCATATATTGTTGTTTGAACCACTCAAGCGCCTGAGAAGTCGAGTCGGCTTGGTCGTCGTACTTTCCCTTCGGGAAGGTAGCCAACTCGTGCAGATATTCGCCAAGCCATGGCGCCTTTTCGGGCAAATGAACAAAGCCATTCTCGATTGTGCTAGTCACAGAATGCATGCGCATGATCTTGTCCATCGTCGGTACGTACGTTTTTATCGCGTGCACTCCCTCACTGATCAGTTCCTGAATCAATTGAGTTCCGGAGGCTTTGTCCTCGATGAGTATCGTCTGGGGACTGAATGCTTCGGCTTGTTCGCGTACCGCTCTCTTTAGGGCCGGATAATCCAAGCGCTTGCGTAACACATTTAGAAGGTACGCGTGCTTGTCCTTCAAGCCCCACGTTGTGCAAACACTGAAATCACTCAACTCCGTGGGCTTGTTTGCTGTGTCCCAACTCTGAAAAACAGTCTGAAACTTGTTAGGGAACTCCAGGGTGGTACTTGTCTTGAACCAGTCGATTTTGACCAGCCCGCCACCTAGCGGAGCAGGCGCTTGCTGGTATTGGCCGGAAAAATTGTATTCGCCTTGCGCATGCCGTATTCGCTCGAGGACCGAAAGCGGTTCGCGGGCGGGATGAAGAGCCTGACCTGCTTGGCGTACAAAGCGACGCACGCCATAGGATGTTTCCACAGTGTGTGATTCGTTTTCTTCTGCAATTGCTGGGAACCGGACCACGTTCCAAGGCTCCATGCCCCCCATAACATGTCCTACCAGATCATTCTCGTGTAAACGTTGCATGACCAGTACGATGCGTCCAGTCCTTTTGTCGTTTAGGCGGCTGTACAGTGTATGGTCAAACCACTCATTGGCAGCCTTTCGCTGAGTTTCGGAAAGCGCCTCCTCAGGTTTCAAGGGATCGTCAATGATGATGTAGTCCGCTCCTCGGCCTGTCAGCACACCGCCAACGGACGTCGATAGTCGAAATCCCTGTTTCGTAGTGACAAACTCCTGCACGGCCTGGCGTTCGTTAGAAAGCCGAGTATGCGGAAATAGCGCTCTGTACCAGGCGCTATTGAGAATTGTGCGGCAGTCCATCGCGTGCTTATTGGCAAGGTCTTGTCCGTAGCTAGCGCAGATGATTTGTGCCGTCGGATCATGGCCTAAGAGAAACGCAACAAACGATACCGAGGCCAGTAAAGACTTAAGCGATCGCGGCGGTTGGTTGAGAATGAGTCGCGGAATCTCTCCGCGCTGGCAGGCTTCGAGACGCGATGAGCCCATCTCGATGTGCCAGTTTGGGAGGAATTCTGTCGTCGGGTGCAACTCGTAGAAGCAGCGCTGCGTAAAGGCGTATAAGTCTCGCCGGAGCAGTGTGCGGTACTCATTTGGTTTCAGGTTCTTCAGCATTTTCTTCGGCTCCTTTGTCGTAAGTTTCCAAACGTTTCACAATTCCGAGGAAAACCTTCTTGTCGGCCTCATCGAGGTTTTCAGCTGGCGCCGGCGCTGCGATTGCTCGGTCTTCAGCAGACCTCAGCAGCGTTGTAAGCAACTGCATCGCTCTTGGCTGACCGGATGCAGCCTGATTCGCAAGCTGCTTGAGAGCTGCCTCAAGCTTGGTGACGACCTTTCGCTTACCGTTTTCATTGACGATCACCTTCTCTTTCAGCGTCCGTTCGAGCACGGTCGCCATATTCGGCTTACCCTTTGGGCGCCCTCGGGGATTCCCCGACTGACCGGGCTTGAAACGCGTTCGTTCGGGAGGCTGACCGTAGCCCACGTTCGAACTCTTTGCTTTATCCGGCGTCTCGTCCATTTTTCTCCTCGTCGATTGCTCGAAAGGTCTTGCCCGTAATTGCGTGAAGAGCGGTTTGCCCCGTGAAGGATTGCCAGCGGCGCACAATCGTGTCGATGTAAATCGGGTTCAGTTCCATGCCGTAGCAGATCCGACCCGTCCGTTCGGCGGCTATAACGGTGGTACCGCTGCCAACAAAAGGGTCGATAACGATGTCGCTGCGGGCAGTGCAATCCAGAATCGCATCGGCGACTAGCTCGACTGGCTTTACCGTCGGATGCGATTCGGCTAAGCGTCCTTCCTCTGTAGTTCGGCCTAAGGAAGTAGCTCGCCGGTAGTTCCAAACGTTTGTTCGATATCGACCGAATTGCCCGAGTTGGATATTGTTGCGGTGCGAGCTCTTGCCTCGTTTGAAAACGAAAATCAATTCGTGCTGACTTCGGTATAGGGAGCCCTGCCCAGCATTTTCTTTGACCCAAACGCAGATGTTTTTGAATTCCGAATAAACGGAGCGAGCAGCAGCAAGCAACTCTTCAGAATGCCGCCAATCCATGCATACAAAGTGCAATGCTCCGTCTGCACTGTTGTGGCCTAACTGCGCCAGAACGATTGTCAGAAAGGCCGTGAATTCGGATGGGCTCATTTCGCCCGAGGCCATTTTGAATTCCGGATGGTGCACTTTTCCAAATCCCGTCACGTAGCCGTCGATCGGATCGTTATACGGTGGGTCGGTGAAGACCATTGCAGCTCGGCGATTCTCCATTAGCGTGGAATACGCCGTTCTGTTTCGCGCATCACCGCAATGAACTCGGTGGCGGTCTAGTATCCATAGGTCACCTGACTGTGTTACGACGTGTTGTGTTTTTGGTTCAGGAATCACATCGGAAGGGTCGTCCTTACCGGAACTTGCGGGCACAAGTGATTCGATCGTTGTGTCGATCTCAGCCATTTCGAACCCGGTTATGTCGAGACTGAAATCCAGATCGAGCGTTGAAAGGATTTCAAACTGTTCGGCTAAGAGCCGTTCATCCCAAGCCGCCTTTTCTGTTAAACGGTTGTCGGCGATCAAGAAGGCGCGACGCTGAGCCTCGCTCAGATTTTCGATCCTAATCGCTGGCACATTTTCCATTTTCAAGAGTTGGGCAGCGAGTAGACGACCGTGCCCAGCGATGACTTGTGAGTTTTCGTCAACTAGAACGGGAACGTTAAACCCGAAGGTCTGTATACTGCGGGCAATCTGGCGAACCTGTTTATCGCTGTGGACCCTGGGATTTTGGGGGTCCGGCCGAAGATTCACAATGCTCAAGTACTCCATCCGTAAATGGCGCTCGTGCGGAATCGCCTTCTCCACGCCCTTATTCCTCCTATCCATATGCACGTAGTTTCAAGCCTTAGAGCTGCGCGAATCCGGACTCGAGGTCCTGTATGAGGGCCGTATGATTGCCAAAACGGAGCAGAAACTCGCCTTTGGGGTCTTGCGAATGGAGGAAGACACGCGTATAAGCAGACATAGGTTGCTCTCGCAAGGGCGACTAGGCCAAGCCTTTTTTTACTTAGCTTTCTCGTTTTCCCATACATCCGGCCAGCCAATTTCGTTCAAGGCCGTCTTGAATCCAGGCTGAATCTTAAAGAATCGCTCTTTGTGTTTTCCGTTCCACTTCACTTGCACCTCGTAAAGCTCGCGGGAGTTATGGCCCAACTTACGAACCTGTTTTGATAAGCCGCTAATCACCCCGGCTAGCGCCACTTCGGAATCCAGCTTTAGCGCATCACAAAGAATCTGGCTGGAAGGGTTTTCGCGATCCACAAGCGCTGCTAGGAATTTTTGCTGCAAGTCGCCAAGGCCCTGGACTAATTCCAGGGCTTCATCGGGGCTCCATACATGAGGCAGCAGGGCAGACAGAAATCCTAATGGTGACGACGAAACACCCGCGTCACGATCCTGCTCCTCGAGCAGGTGGCGCAGCTCCGCCGCTTCTTTAGGAGTATCAGCCCTGTACCGTTTACCGCGATGAATAAGCTCAATCGCCACAATAGGCCTCCAAGTACCCATATGAATATCTCATATACCTTAAGGTACTGTCAAGAGCGAGGTTGGCCTCTTTATTCGGCGCTCCCAGGAATAGTTCGCTTGACTGCTAGCACGACCAGAGCGGGAATGGTGCTGGAGAAAGAACGAGAGAATGGAAGGCGATATCGCAACGCAGATCGCTAGGTTGCCCAGCCTATCACGACGGCAATTGCTTGATCTCTGGCAAAGGCTATACCGCAGACCGGCACCGGAGGGGCTTCGCCGGGAAATCTTGGTTCCTTTTCTGGCCTACAGAACTCAAGAGCTGGCCTTGGGGGGACTCAAACCTTCCACCCTGTCTCAGCTTCGCCGCATAGCCCGAACCCTTGAAACGTCGGCAGGAACCCCCACACCGGCTGTGCGATCCAAAATGAAGACGGGGACACGCCTTCTGCGCAACTGGGGTCGCGAGACGCATGAGGTTGTGGCAACCGAATCCGCTATGAATATCGGGGCGAGACCTACAAGAGCCTCTCGCAAATCGCCCGCAGGATCACCGGCACCCAGTGGTCCGGCCCCGCCTTCTTCGGGCTGAACAGCGCCAAACCTGCCCAGGGTCGCAAAGAATGACTGACAAACGCGTTCGCTGTGCCATCTACACGCGCAAGTCATCTGAGGAAGGGCTTGAGCAGTCCTTTAACTCTCTCGAGGCTCAGCAGGAAGCCTGCCGTGCCTACATCCTGAGCCAGAAGCACGAAGGCTGGACCGTGCTGAACACGCGGTATGACGACGGGGGCTTCTCTGGTGGCACGATGGAGCGTCCCGCATTGGAACTTCTGCTGGAGGACATCAAGGCCGGCAAAATTGAAACGGTCGTCGTCTACAAGGTTGACCGTCTGACTCGCTCCCTGAATGACTTCTCCAGGATTATCGAGGTATTCGATTTACACGGCGTCAGCTTTGTATCCGTCACCCAGCAGTTCAACACAACGACTTCGATGGGCCGGCTTACCCTAAACGTTTTGCTATCGTTCGCCCAGTTCGAGCGCGAAGTCACCGGCGAGAGGATTCGGGATAAGATTGCCGCCTCGAAGAAGAAGGGGATGTGGATGGGAGGAGTCGTCCCTCAGGGCTACGATTGCGTGGATCGTCGCCTCGTTATTAACCGAGCGGAAGCGCGAACGGTACGTCGAATCTTCCAGGAGTATCTGCGCCTCGGCTGTGTCAGTGAGCTCAAAGATTACCTCGACCGCAAGCGGATCCGGAGCAAGGTTCGCACCAGTGCCGGCGGACGAACCTCAGGGGGTACGGCGTATTCGCGGGGCGCCCTCTATCATCTGCTGAACAATCATATCTACATCGGGGAGATCGTCCATCGCGGCAAGTCTCATCCCGGCCAGCACGAAGCAATCGTTCCGCGGGAGTTGTGGAATAAGGTCGCAGCCCGCCTCGAAGAAAACAATCAGGCCCACCGGATGGGAAAGTCTCAGTCGACGCCGAGCTTGCTCACTGGCAAGCTCTTCGACAGCAACGGTGTTCGGTTCACACCAACATATGCTGTCAAGAACGCGAAGCGGTACCGCTACTACACTTCACAGACCGTGGTTCGGAAGGGTGGCATCAAACCCGTGATCACTCGGTTCCCCGCCCAAGAACTGGAGCACTTCATCACTTCGCAGGTACTGCTCTTGCTCCAGACACCCCCCAAGTGCACAGCCGGCATGAAAAACAGCCCAATTAAAGGTTCTGCCGCGGAACGAGCCGAGGATCTCGCGAGGCAATGGCCGAAACTTGAGACCTCAAAGCAGCGTGAGTTCGTCAGGAACATACTGGGACGCGTAACGGTCGGCCAGACAGCAGTGTGGATCGAGATTGATAGAACCATGCTGCTCGCAACCCTACTGGGGCAGAAGCCCGAGGCTCTCCGTCCCTGGTGCGCGCATAAACTCGGCATCCTAAGGCTGACCGGCGACTTCCAGGTTCTCCGCCGAGGAGGCGAACTTCGTGTGATCTCTCCTCACGGCGACTCATCCTTCCAGGGAAAGCGAGTGCCATCGTTGGTGAAGGCGGTCGCCCGCGCCCGCGACTGGTACGAACGAATCGTTGCGGGCGAGGTCACGACGATCCGTCAACTCGCGCAGAAATTAGGTCTGCCCAGACGATATGTCAGGCGAATCTTACAGTGCGGATATCTATCACCCCGGATCACGGAGGCACTGTTAACCGGCAAACACCGGCCTAACCTCACGCTCAAGGAATTCCTGCGCGGCGTGCCACACGATTGGCGAGAACAGGAAACGAAACTTCTTCAGCGGTTTTGAAAGTGGACTCCGGCGGTCGTTTCGCCGAGCCGGGGATCGTTTCTCTCGGAGAGCTCAAGACCAAGCATGAAGGCGCTCCTTGGATGCGAGGTGTATACACGGACGAAGGGTGGCGCAGGCTTAGGCAGCACGACTTGCAAGTTTTCGACGTCATATCACTCACTTGCGAGCGGCATGAAAGCAGGGCTTTTAGGCAGGTTACGTGTTCCCCAAAACAAAGGCCCACAGACGATAGGCGATTACGTGCCGAAGCCCTATACGCCCTTGGGCCACGGCCACACAACCAACAGGATCTACCTTCGGACCTCACATCCACAGGAGTATAAAATGTTTGAATAAGTTAGTTTTGGAGGGGTGGCCGAGCGGTTGAAGGCGGCGGTCTTGAAAAATTAAATCGCCGTTTTGCTATCTGACACAAAATCCAACTAAATCCCTTTGCCAGCCGTCAGACAGCGCGATTTCGAATTTTTCTGGTTTGCGTGATTTTTGCCCGTTTTGCGCGGGTTTTAGTGACAAATTGGTGACAGTCGCGACTTCTTAGCCCCTCGCGCACACGAGTGTAACAAGCTCAGATTTAGGGCAGGTCCTGTCCTTTTATGAGCATTCTTTTCCAACCAGACCAAAAATAACTCCGGATTGAGTCACCGGATTTGGGAGTTTTGGACAAAGCACCAGTGTACGAAGTTTGGCGAATATTTTCGGATCACGCTCGGTGGCACGTCTTCCTCAGAAACCCGATGAAAGTCGAACTCTATAGCCCCGTCAGGACTAACGGACCCTAAAAGGTAACCGTACACATTCGTAACGGCGTCGGCGGCCGACTCAATGGCCTCGGGCGGTAGCGGATATCGAATAGACCCAGCCGTCCCAATAATCCATCCTGGTAAAACACCGTCATGGTCACGCCAAAACGCCGAGTTGAAAATATTGCTTGCGTAAAAGTTATTGTAACTAGCAAGGATGTATATGCGCTTGTTTGTTTCACTACGAAACTTCAAAAGGTCGTAATAGGCGCGTCTTCCGCTCTCGGTACCTTCGGCTGACTGATTCATACTGTGCTGCTTTGCAATGCTTTCGGGCAGTGGTATGTGCATTCCCACCACGAGCGACTTTACATTTTCTGCCCTAGTGTCGCGCCGGAGTGTGTTCTCAAACCATACAAGCTGTTGCGCGTCGAAGTTGGATGTCGAATTATCCAAAGTTATGAAGTCAATGTTTCCCTGAATCCAATGGTAGTAAGTTCTAAGCTCGTGATCGAGCGGATTATCCTGGAGTCGTTGCTTCCGAATCGGATCAGCGTTCAACCAATCTCCAAACTGGCGAATGAAATCTTCCGAGGATTTTGGGGGGATCGCTTCGTGATTACCTCTTGTGAGAAAGACCGGCACGGAACCGAACGGACCTAGCTGATTCTGGATAAAATCGTTCCAAGCCTCATCGTAGTAATCAGCATTCTTGACCGGGGTTCCTGCGGCTTGCTCAAAATCCTCATCTGGTCTATAGATATTCCGGTACGTACCGAGGTGCCAGAAGAAAGCAATATTGTGCTCGATTGCTTCCTTCGAAATGACCGGCATCACGACATCACCGCAGTTTCGAGAGGAGCCAGACACAGCAAAGGTCCACAGGCCTTGTCGGGCGGCCTGATGTGCCGAGGTCGCTGGCAACATTAGCGCCGACAAGGCGACGACAATTAAGAAAAGGCGCTGAAAAGTGCCTTCAGCGAGGTTCGTAATTCTGGCAGCCAGATTGAATGCAGAGCGGAAATGTTCCGACAGAGTCATCGCGCAAGTCAAACCGGTTCCTTGTTAAGGACCGGTTTGCGCCCTCCCCGAATCATGAGGGTGCCAGAGTCCCCAAATTACGTCACTTACGTCACTTATCGACTTATGGATCGTCGTTCCGTCGCTCGTGAGGAAGTCGATCATTGCGTCGCAGACAGTCCCAACCGTCCGACGCCCGCCGTTGCTGAAAAGCACGCTTTTGCTACCTTGATTTTCGACGACCACGCGCACAACGCGATCATCCACGACGTCATAGGTTCTAATCCCGTTGTTGTCGACCTCTCCGCAGTTTTGGCCCGCCTCGGCGAATGACACACTTGTGTTCTGAATTGTTCCAACAAGCAGCGTATGAGGGCTGTCGTTCAATTCCATTAAATCGTGATCGATCATTATCGCTTTGGCTAAATTCAATCGCCCACTCGCGCCTTTTTGGGTAGTGTCGCCCACGAAATCGCTAGTGTCCATAATTCGTGCCTTCACGGCCTTTGCGGGTAGATTACCCAAATTGCCCCAAATCAAAGCTGCGGCCAGGGCCACCTGAGGGGTAGCTTGGCTTGTGCCACTAAGCCGACCATAGCGATTACCGAAGATGTTGGTCCTGACGGTACTCATGATTTCTGCGCCGGGTGCAAACACGTGGACGGCTTTAGCGCCGTAGTTTGAAAAATACGCCACGTTATCGTCGGGGTCGCTCGCTCCAACCGTAATCATATTGTCCAAGCCAGAGTACGACGGGGGAAAAACCGGATGATCGTCATCAATCTCGCTCTTCCCATTGCCGGCCGCAACCACAAAGAGAACTTCGCGAGCATTCCGCATCGGCACATCCGCCTCCTCATCAGGCCACAGCGTCAAACTCGCCGAGACAACCTTTGCCCCTTTCTCCACTGCCACAGCAAGGGCATCAGTGGCCGAAAAAGCGTCATCATCTTGATCTGCTACTTTCATGATCAGTAGTTTCAAGTGAGGATCAAGCTTGTCGGGACTAAACGCGGGCGCGGATTGTTGCGTACCCATCCACCGAGCCGTAGCGAGCCCGGCTACATGTGTCCCATGCGAATTATTTGAGTTGTCCGTCGGATTTGCATCATGCTTGACGAAATTCCAACCGATCCTTCGGGTCGGAGTCCTTGTTTCTCGATATTCCCCAAGCTCCTCCCAAAGATCGCCTGAGAAATCTTGGACTGAGTCATCGATGCCGCTGTCTATGATCGCTAACGTCCAAACATTTTGGAGACTATTCAGCTCGTTGGGCGGGACTTTGTCCGCCGCAATCGTTTTCACATACCAGTCATCGCGCAGGTTAGCTGGATCCCACTTAGAACCCTTCGCCGTCAGTTCAGACTTACTTATCGTGACGGGCTGTTCGATTTTGCCCGACGTACCATTCGTATTGCTCGCCTGCGTCGCGTGCGGTTTGACGTTCGTTGTTGACTGACCAAAGGACTTACTGCCTTGAATAAGAAGGATTGCCATTAAGGCATAAGGAATACGCTTGTATGCTCTCAGCGCCATACGTCTACCCTTCGGTTGTGGCGGGACGTACAAATTCCCTTATTGTCCAAAAACGAGCTTAACTGACTGCACTGTGTTTTTCTTTTTGTCGCCGCTGAGCCCGACGGTGACCAAGGTGAATTGAAAATTACCGGCAGCATTGATGTCCCACGTAACTCCATACTGCAAATTTACAGCTAGTTTGCTGAAACTTAGCTTTCCAAGCGTTCCTGATGTCTTGACGGCTTTGGCAGCGGCTTGAATTGTGCTTGCAAGTGCGTCTTTGAGTTCTGGAGGCTTACCGAGTGCGGACAGCCCCGGTGGCGTTTGCGGCGGCTTCGGGACTGCATACGTATACGTTACATCGTTCACTTCGTCATTTTCGTGCGATGTCCCGAATTTGAAAATTAGCAGGTTGATTGTGACACCACCAGTCGTTCCCGTCGTGGTCTTAAAGTCAAATTCAGCCGACGAGAGCGGAGGCAACGCATCGGGGCCGCCGCCGAGATTCTTCTGATACTCATCGAGTGCTGCCCTGACCTGATCGATAATTAAATTCAAAGGTGCCGTGTCCGGCTGAGGTGTAGCTTCTGCAGCCCCTGGATAAGTTTTCTGTGCGCCTCCGAAAACTAAAATCAGGCAGACCAGGACCGCTAGACGTTTCGCCATAAGGAGCCTCCTTAATTCAATGCTTACGCGTGTTTCGGCTAAAACTCGTCAGAAGGTATTACATTCCCTACCTTTTGACAAATGATAAATACTCATCATCAACCAGTCGTGAAGCTCGGGCAATCGTCTCGGGCATCTGTGCGAACAAGCTTTCGATACCGCTCCGATCTAAGTAAATGTAGACGACAGGTGTCTCGTGTTGGGCCACTGTTTTTCTCCCATCACTAGGGCCTAAACGGGCAATATTCGAGCTTTGTACGCGTGAGCCTACTACGAACCCTACCCGAACGTAATTTATGATTCTGAATAACAGGCGGAGGGCATTTTCGCGAGAGAGGAACCTCTGCCGCACGCGCGCGGTGTCGGGAGCGGAATCGAGTTCGCGTCTATCGTCGAGGATTTCAAAGACGCGATAGGTGACAGCCAAGTTAGGCGGTCGCTGGCAGCAACCCGAAACCATCGGGATTCCGGCAGGTAAGAACCACTGCCGACCACGAACGAGACCCCGCAACATACTGCGGTGAGTTCAAGTGGATGGACACGAAAGGTGTCTGTCCATGAAGGCGAACCCGCAACCTACAGCAGCAAAGAAAACCGTTTCGATTGACCCGACCCAAAAAGGTCTGAGTGTGCCGCAGTGTGCCCTCTATACGGGACTGTCGCACTGGCAGGTCCGCATGGCGATTTGGCAGGGCAGGCTGTCTGCCCGACGTGTCGGCAAATCGCTTCTGATTTTGCGGAGTGACGCCGATGCGTTCCTCGAAAATCTCCCGACCGTCAGCGCAAACAATTCCGCGTGGCTTGCCAATCGGCAGAGGGCTGGGGCGGCGTAGAAAAAATGAGGAGTGAAAGACCATGAGTCAGACTGAGCAATTGCTCGAACGGGCACTGGAACCGAATCAAGTCGAACAACTTCGCAAGGTTGCTCGTGAAGATAGCATGACGTTGCAGGCGGTTTTACGTGAAGCAGTGAACGACTACGTCGGTTATCGAGAGTTCTGCATTGCAGATGGTGACGGTCTCTACGCTCATGTTCAAAGGTGAATCCATGCTTGGCACAGTGAAACGCCATTGAGCGACGCCGACAGAGCACGGGCGGATGCTTTCCTAGAATCTTCGTGCTTCGATTTGAGGATAACGGATTCGATGAGATTGCCTGTGCTGCGCTGGCTGCGTGAGAAAGAGCGACAACATGGGCGCAAGACTCGTTGACCTGACTGGGCAGACTGTCGGGTTTTTGCATGTCGATGGTCGCGCAGAACGACCAACAGGCATCACGGGGCGACTTAGTTTCTGGAGTTGCACCTGCAAATGCGGCGCGGTCGTGGTTGTGAGAAGCGATGACCTTCGCAGCGGACGCCGAAGAAAATGTACGCCGACCTGCGAATGGGTCTTGAGCCGACTACCTACGGGCAGTGGGCATCACTGTGACGACTATCGGCGAACGGGGCGAGACGACAAAACGATTCATGAAGTAGGTTGCGACGAAAAGGAGAAATTCAATGCACGAACACAACGCAGAAACCGAACAGCGACTAGCAGATTACAGAATGGAACAGGCGGTCTGGTCTGACGCACCTTTGGGGCATGACTTTCGTTCACGATTCGAAGCCCTTGGTGCGAAATGTTTAGGGCGGTTGCCAAAGCCAACGGGGAAGCGAATCGACTTCTCTGGTCTTAACGCCAAACTAGTCGGGCACGAGACGATGGATGGGATTCTACATGCAGGTGCCCCAGCCGACTGTCCTGTCTGCAGCCCCAAATCAACTCAGTAACACGGCGAGTTGGATGCTACTGATAATACACGGCTTACTTGTCGTCTTGATTTATGGCCATATATGGCTATAACATGTAGCATGGCAAAAGGGACAGCGCGCCACATCTACCTGAATGAGGAGCAAGCGTTCCTGCTCGACGCTATTGGCGCAGCAATGGGAAAACGTCGGCTCGGTGTAGAGCCTTCCAGATCGCAGTTAATCCTTTCAGCCATCCGGAATTTCATTGAAGACTGTCGGGACGAAGAAGACTTGAGGGAAGCAATTGACGAGGCAAAAGCACAACTGGTCGCGCGGAACAACTCGCCGCACGCTAGTTAGGAAGGGAGGTTTATGATGCCGGAGATAATTCTGACTAGGATTCAACGCTGCCGTCATTGCGGGCGTGAAATGTCTTGCCCACCGCTCGACTATGAACAAAACCCCTTCTGTGCGGTGTGCTTGAAGGAGCGCGTCGGGAAGGCGTCGCCCCGAGGCGGCGTGCGGTGGCGGACAGAGGGACAGTACGTTATTGCCGAAGCCGTTCGAAAACATCCTCCAAGTGCGCATAAGCATCGTCAAGGCTGAGGCCAGTCCGCCAGTTTCCCGTTTTCTCTTTCGCACGTCTTGGTTCCCCGCTCTTTTCGGTGAAGGTTTCGACAATCCACGATCCGCCTTGATCGGCGAGTTCCACAACCAAGTCGCATTGGCCAGCCCTCACCGCTCTCCAGCGAAAGCCGCCAAGCGGAAGTGGTTCTACAGACCAGTCGAGCGCGAATCTTACTCGGCTGAGTGCGTCTGCCATTTGCGTTGCCGTCTGAAAACGCTCAGAAGGATTGACGCGAAGAGCCTTCCTTACGAACGTTCGAAGACGTGACGGTACGTGGGGCATAAATCTCTTCCTATCGGGAAACTTTCCGGCGGAAATTTGTGCTTGTAGCAGGGCTTGGCTTGGCGGCACTTGAGATATGAAAAGAGCATCGCCGTTTAACGCTCGATACATTAAGAGACCGACATGATAGATATCTGCAAGTTGGGTTGCGACGCCAGTTCTAACGGTCTCGGGAGGCTGGGAGACCAAGTACAGAGGCGGAACACTCACGATGCCGCCGGGAGCAATCGTGCGTGATTGACCGAAGTCGGCGACCATTGGCCTGTCCGTCTTTGAGAACAAGACGTTGGATGGTTTCACATCGAAATGGATAAAGCCCGTTAGATGGATATGAGCGAGTCCAGCAAGGACACCTTGCGTGACCCGCAGAACATCACTAAGTTGAAGTGGACGATCCTTGATCCGGTCTGCCAGTGACCCTTTTCGGAAATACGGCATCACAAGCGAAATGAGCTTCGGTGTCTGGCACGCATACTGTACTGCGACCACGTTGTCATGAGCGACAGCGAACATGGTCTGTGCCTCTTGAAAATACACAGTGGGGTCAACAAAACGAGTTTTATCAATCTCCTTGGCCGCAATTTGTCCGCCTAGTTGCGGATCGTGAGCGAGGTAAACTTCGGAGTTCATTCCTTGCCCAACGCCGATTTGTTTTACTTTGGTATACGAAATCGAACCGAAGACCTGCATAAGTTTATGCCTCAGGGAGAAGGGCAACCGCGACCAATACGGCTTCCCTTGCGGGAGGCGGAATCTTAGATAGGTCAAGTCCACGAAATTCGCCCGAGGTTATGTACTGCTTGGCTTGGCTACCCAGTTTCCCCGAAATCATCGCCAGTGCTCCTAAGATCACTTTTAGACCGAGCGAATCGATCGTCTGAAGCAATACACCTTCGATGCGTAGGCGGCGTCGAGCACCACTATTGTTCGTTCTCGCGATTGATTCGGCAGTGCGGATCGCCGCTCCCACAGGTTTGTAGGTTTCCACTATGAATTTTGCCCGGTTGCTGTACCACGAAAGGGCAGGAGCATCATCGAGAGTAACGGGTGCAGCAGCAGCATCACGCGCCACAAGAATCGGCGCATTTCGAGTTCCCTCTACGACCGCCCAGTGAACTTCTTTCGCTTCTGCTCGAAAGCCAAGAACTCGTTCCACAAAGCCTATGGTAGCGGATTTTCTTGGGGTGCAGCGGTGATTCTCGTTGGATACGGGATTGCCGAATACGTTGACCAGCGGCTGACAAAGAAATCGAGGGAAGCACTTTTTGACGACGTGCTGTTCAAATGGAAACCGACCAAAGATGACTCAGAACCCGACTAAATTTGCAGCAGATGTTCATTCCTCTTCAGCCATTCAATGCTGGAACGGTATTGGGGGGACATCATGGCGACTTTTCGCCAGTACCTATCGGAGTGATTCCTTTCGAGGATATGCGCGAGTTCATGGATCACGACATAGTCCAGAACGCGCAGGGGAGCCATGATTAGTCTCCAGCTGAAGTTCAGGCCGCCGTCCTTGCCACACGACCCCCAGCGTTTTTCCGCGTTCGTGATTTTGACTCTTCCGATACTCATGCCATATCGCCGCGCATGCCACTCCACTCGACTGAGTATTTTCTTTCCTGCCTCCTCCTTGTACCAACCGACGAGCAGTTTCCTGGCTTCTTCTTGGTGCTCCCTGGCAAGAACGAATTCCTTCTGGAAAACGAGGGGGGCTTTCGCGCTGGTCACCACCCGCAGCTTGTAGGGGTCGCCAAGATAGAGAAAGCTTTCGCCGCTGACGAATCTCTTGTCCCTGACGATGGGGCGGGACTGCACTTCGCGAATCTTCTTGTTGATCCATCTGAGCTTCCGGCCCACCAACTCTTCGATGTACTCCAACGGAGTAGAGAGTGGGGCACGAACCGTCAGGGTGGCATCCGCGCCAACTATAAGCGCGATCGTTCTGCGCTTGGATCGAAGTACTTTGTGGATTCGGATCTTATCCATACAGATGAAATGCGAGTTCTATGATTTTTTGACCCAGTGCCATTCTCTTGCCAAATAGGGCAGCGTTGTCTCGGAATGCCGTCAGCAAATGCGATACGATATGGCCCTTCAGCCGCCTCTGCGCAGGAATCTTATTCCAGAAATCGACTTGCGCCACTTCCTTCTTGATGCTTTCCAGTATGTCCTTGGTAGTTTGCACCAAAAGATCGATTTGCTCCTGACTGAGCTCTGAGAGGTTCCTGACGCCGAATACCTCCTTCTTCAACAGTCCGAGGAAGGGGACTTCAGTCTTTGGATCAAGCCCAAAGGTCTCTTCCGCCCGCCGTCCCTGGTGGATCTCCTCCAATAACGCGGCAAGCTCTCTAGCCAGCTGATCCCAATTGTCATGGTATTCACGGAGCAGCTTTTCCAGCTTCTCGCTAAACCGTTCGTAGAGCTCGGGATCTTCTTCCAGATGCTTGTCTATGTGTTCGCTGATGGCGCTCTTCAACTCCTCCGCCTGCGCGCGCGGCGATTCCTGATGCTCGATCCCCAACTTGAACTTTTCGGAGAAGATAGGAACCGGCGGGATCTTGGGGTCGACGCCCCTGGATACGAGGAATTCGTCGACGATATCGCGAACCTTCTTGCTCGCGTCGCGCAAGCTCAGCTTTTCATCGCGATACCGATTTCGGGCAACCTGCGAGATGAAACTGAACTGTTTTAGATCACGAGCAAACTGCAGCGCCTCGGGTTTCGGCAGGGCCTTATCCATCGCCGTGGAAAAAGTGCGGAAGAGCGCCAGGTAATCGTTGCGGGCTTCCTCATCCGCCAACACATCCACGCACGCATCAACGTCGTTCACCTCTGAAATATCGTGCTTCTTGAAGAAGTCGATCAAAGCCGATTTTGCGTAAACGAGCTCATCGAACTCCCGAGACTCATCCTTGACCGTCTTGATGATTTCATCGAGGTCTTTCTCTTCAAAGTTCGCGAGCGCCTGACGCAGGTGTTTTGTGACTCCGACATAGTCGACGATGAAGCCCGCAAACTTGTTCTTCTCCACGCGATTGACACGGGCAATTGCCTGCAGCAGATTGTGTTCGCGGATGAGATCGTCCAAATACATCACTTGCTCCACCGGCGCGTCGAAGCCGGTGAGCAGCATGCTCTGCACGATGATGATGCCTACGTCCCCCGTAGCTCCATCCTGCGCCTTTTGGCCGAATGGCAATTTGAAACTTGTGATGGTGGCATCGTGCTTGTCCTCATCCGTATAGCTCTTCATTTCCGGCGGATCATTGGGGCTCCCGGAGATGACCACCTCGGCGCCGAGCTTCTTCAGTTGTTCCCGGTCGATCGTAATCTGCGTCTCGGCTTTCAGCGTACCGATGAACCTCGCGATCCATGCTTCGTTCGTGAGCAGGGAATCGAAAGCCTTCTTGTAACGGATCGCAGCTTCCCGGGAGACCGCCACCACTTGAGCCTTGAACCCGTTCGGGTAAATTTGCGACAAGTAGTGCTTCAGCATATCCTCGGCTTTGTCCCGTATCGTGTCCTCGGCTTCGAGGTAAGCCTTCCAGGTATAGCGGCCGAGGATTTGTTTGCGGCTTTCCTCGCTTGCGGCGGCAAAAACATCCTCAAAACGCTTGTTCATTGCCTCGCGGTCAGTCACCCCCGCGCTGTGGGTGCGGCCCTCATAAATGATCTCTACCGTCACGCCGTCTTCCGCCGCCTGACGTATGGAGTATTTGTCGATGTAATCGCCGAAGGCCTTCTCGGTTCTGTCTATGGGCGTGCCGGTAAAAGCGATTTTCACGGCATTCGGCAGCGACTTATTGAGATTCGCGCCAAGGAATTTGTACTGCGAGCGATGAGCCTCATCGATCATCACCAGGATCTTCTCGCCCTGGTTCAAGACCGGAAACGACTGCATGAGTTCATGCTCCTGGAACTTGTGGATCATGCCCATGATCAAATCCGGGGTATTCGTAGCAAGCAGTTCCTTCAGTTTCGCGATAGAGTGGGCCACGTTCAACGTGTAGCCGATACTCTTGGCCGTGTCCTTGAGCTGTTTCTCGAGGTCGGTGCGGTCCGTGATAAACACGGTCTTGTATCCGGAGAGCTCACGATCCCGGTACATCTTTCGCACCGTCATCATCATCGTCAAGGACTTGCCGGAGCCTTGCGTATGCCAGACGATCCCGCCTTTTTCCGCGGGCGACTTGGTCGACTTCAGGCGCTCTGGGGTTTTCTGTCATCTCCTTGATCTGATCATCAGTCAGTTTGAGGGCTTTACCGCGCTTCCGTACCTCCTCCTGAGCAATGTCAAACTGATCGGACGTCCGCTTCAGGAACAGCATTCCAAAGATGTATTCCTTGAATTCTGGATGCGTCCATCTTGCCGCGCAAAATATCGGCAGCGGCCAAAAGATGGTGCTCAAGCTGGGAAAGTGTGATCTTCTGGCTCATGGGTGTTGTTCTGGGAATTGCGACGGCCCGCGATGCCTCGCCGTTTGCATCCCGCAGATGCTTTTTAACTCTCGATTTTTTTCTTGCCATGGTCTTCGGTGAAACGGTTGATGATACCGCGGTTTATGAAGAAAGAAGGCCACCTTGGAAGGATGGTAGGGTCTTTCTCATCCTATCCCGATTCGGACATGCGTCGCAAAAGTGTTGGAAAATATTTAACAACCTATGGATCGTTTACGCCTGTCACGCTCTCGATCTTCGTCTTCCACGTCCGGCATGGCGGCGATAACGTCTACGTATTCATTCGGGAGAGCGTGCTGTCGTGCCCCGTCCACCACGAAACGCTTGTACCAGGAATACGGGCAAAGGGTGTCGTCGATGCGATTCGCATCCGCGACGTACAAAACCGCCCGGTGCTCGCGCCCATGAGATACCGTGGACAGGATCCAATTGAGGAATCACATTCTGCTCATATCGCAGTTCTGCATCGCTATGGGTACAAGCCAGCGAGTGCTCCATCTCAGCTGTCACTCTTCAACGGTGGCGCTAAAGTGTATGAGCATCCTTGCGGCTATAAGGTTCATCTGTGGTCTAAGAAGCATCCTTCTGGCACTGTTCATGGCTGGAAATTTATCCATGGTGCTGATGACCAGCGTTGGAATGCCGATGGAGTCAGTGCTAGTGCCCTACAGGCCCATCTCAATAAGCTTAAAGCTGATCGCGGAGAAGACTCCCTAGAGCCCCTACCCGGTCAGGAGCCTGAACGGCTGGTCCGCTGGGTCGAATCCGACCAACCGCTAGTTAATCTTGGACACGGCGTCCAGTTCCTGCACGACGAACTCCAACGCAAACCAGTTGCATTTTTGGAAGGGTTCGACTGGAAGCATCGGCCCGGCAGTCCAGCGACCGTTAGGCTTCTCAAGATCTGTCCAACCTCGATCACCGCGAATCATTGGTCCGAGATCATTCAGAGCACCCGTGAAGCAGTCCTCGTCTTCCTGTCGAACGAAGGCAAGCCCAAGTGGTCATTCCGCCATGGACCGATCCACATCATAGTTAACGGCTAACATTCCATTACGCCGTCGATTTGACCTGCTTCTATATCTCCAAGGCGCGTCAATCCCTCGGATTCGTCGCAAAAATGGACAACTCAGGCGTGAAACCGCGGTCGTCCATTTCCAGCACCGCTTTCACCATGTACGCGATGTCCTCGGCGCGCAGCTTGGTTTCGTTTTGCTTTTGCTCGAAACCAGCAACGACGGAAAAGCTTGTCAGGACCTCGCTCGGGTTGACGAGAAACACGCGGATATCGTGCTTCCGGAGTTCCGCACGCCAGCACTCGGTCATGCCCCGCAGCGCGAATTTACTCGCGTAATACGCCGTGCCGTTGGCGGCTCCGCGCAGGCCGGCCGTCGATGAAATGTTCACGATGTTGCCACGTCGCCGCTTGACGAAGTGCTTGGCGGCCTCGCGGCCCATGAGCATTGCGCCCGTGACGTTGGTCGCGAACACGGCCTCGAATTCCTCACGGCCGAGGTCCACCAGGCTCTTGAAGACTCCGAATCCGGCATTGTTCACCAGAATGTCGAGGTCGCCGAACTCTTCTAGAACTTCGCGGTACGTCCGCTCGACATCCGCCTCGGTCGATACGTCCGCGTGAATTGGGAGCAAGTCCAGAGCCCGCGCGGTCTCCGCCAGTCGGCGTTCGTCGCGCCCCGTGATCGCCACCCGCGATCCGCTCGCCGCGAGGGTTTGCGCGATGGCGCGCCCAATCCCGCGGCTGCCTCCTGTGACCAAGGCCACCGCATTTTTCAGGTTCATTGCTCCTCCGCATCGAATCGTTTCTATCCACCTGCGCTTCTAGCCCTGAGATATTGCCATACCCCGCCCTATCCATCCTATCGACTAGCCGTCGGTGGTCCTGTCTTTTCCTCAACCTTACCCTTCGCTTCGTGAACCTTGCCCGCCACCTCAATCTTGGGGGGGATCTATCGGGGTTGGTCTGAATTTGATTTACGTGCAACAGAAGCGGACAAGGAAGGCGCACGAGAAGGTGCGCCTCGAGGTCTTTTCCCACTACTGCGGCGGCGCGCCACACTGCCAGTGCCCTGGCTGTGGGACGACCGACCTTTATCGGATTCCTGCAACTGGATCACATCCGCGGGGATGGGGCGGCCCGCTCGAAATCGCTATGGCGGAAGTCTTCCAGCGGTCGCATGTGGCGCGCTGGGTGCACGCGCATGGGTACCCGCCAGGCTTTCAAGTTCTCTGCCGTAATTGCAACGGCGCAAGGTTTACACACGAGGCTTGCCCGATGGCGGGGCAGCCGTACTAAGCTGTGTTATGAAGTTTGCGGTTTTTTTGGGGGGGGGCCAAAGAATGTTGTTCGATTTTGCCGAGATTCCTGCACGTGAATGCTACAAGCTGCTGGTCTCTACCGTTACGCCGCGTCCGATTGCCTGGGTCGTTAGCCTCGATGCGAGCGGGCGGGTGAATGCGGCGCCTTTCTCGTTCTTCAACGCGTTCTCCGGTGATCCCCCAGTCGTGGGCGTGGGCATCGGCAGCCACAAGCCCCCATTGCCAAAAGATAGCCGCGCCAATATCCGTGACACGGGCGAGTTCGTCGTAAACATGGTTTCTGAAGACGTTGCCAAAGCGATGAACATCACCGCGATCGAGTTTGAGCCGGGCATGAACGAATTGGAACAGTCTGGATTGACGACATTGCCCTCGGTGCACGTAAGACCGCCACGCATTGCGGAGAGCCCCGTGGCGATGGAGTGTGAATTGATGCAGATTGTCGATCTGGGACCGAACAACGGTCTCGTGCTCGGCCGCGTGGTGGCGATGCACGTTCGCGATGACGCGGTGATAGATGCTGCCAAACATTACATTGACACGCCCAAGCTGAAGCTTATCGGCCGTATGCACGGCAGTGGTTGGTACGCACGCACTTCCGACCTTTTTGAAATGCCGCGAATCCCCTTGGAAAAATGGAAAGACAAGCCGGCAAAATCAGCGGGGGTTCTGCGGGAAGACCGCTAAAGCGAGTTCTCGGTATTGCGTCTTCGCTTGCGTGGCGGTCTCGGCCTCTCCCGTTCATCGGGAATCAGCTCTGCGAACCGGTCGGCCCGAAAAGAAACGGAGGTCTTAGGCCCTTTTTAGCTTGCGAAGGTTTCAAGAGCTACTAACAATCGGAAGATGATTGGCGGCTGGGAAGAACGTTACCGCGCAGAGCGGTGTTCCGCGGGCGACACGGAGGCTACGCCCACCCCGCTCTTGGTCGAGACGGCCAGGGGCCTGGCGCCGGGCAAGGCGCTTGACCTGGCGTGCGGAACGGGCCGAAATGCCCTATGGCTTGCGGAACACGGATGGTGCGTCACCGCCGTGGATGGCGCGCTGGCAGCCATCGAAATCCTGCGCAGTCGAGCTGCCGAGCGCGGGATTACTGTGGACACGAGAATCGCGGACCTTGAAAAGGGCGAGTACCAGATTGAGCCCTCGGCTTGGGATCTCATCGTCATCTGCTATTACCTGCAGCGGGATCTGTTTCAACCGGCGAAGGAAGGACTGGTTCCGAGCGGCATCCTCCTTGCGATCGTGCACATCACCGAGCGGGGTGAAGAGCCAACAGAACATCGGTTGAGGCCGGGCGAGTTGATGAAGTATTTCCAAGGCTGGGAGATTCTTCATCGCCACGAGGGGCAGCCGAACGATGCGGCACATCGGCGCCCGGTGGCGGAAATCCTTGCGCGACGGCCCATCGAACGATCCGGTGGCTGATTGAGCTTCAATCGGAACGAGTATCGCGAAGCTGGTAGCAGGCGGCGGCCTTGGTTCCGAAGGGTTGCGCATTGAGTGCCTCGCGCACGCCCCGAGGGCGCTCGATTTTCTGGTGATTCGCCATCTCCTGCGCGGCATCGAACAGTGTCAACGTCTCGTCAGCGATTGGGATGACTTTGCGTTTCTCGGCCACTGCGGAATTTTATGCCTGCCTTGTTTATTCACCAAGCGAGTAGCGGTTCGTCATTCGGGCCGGATCGATTACAACGTCAGGTCAGTACTGAGAGCCGGAGCCGCCTTGTGGGCTTTAACACTCTTGGCTTTCTTGGGGCGGCGCATCTCGCGCAGTTGAGACGCCTTGTAATCGATCTCATCGAAGAAATTCAACAGGTCTTCGATAACACCTATGGCTAGACCAACCTCAGCGGGCTTGGGAACAGCAAGCTTATGAACTGCTTCGTTTCCCATAAACCTGAACTGATGCAGGTTTCGAATGATATTTTCGTTCGGCAAATGCGCTTTCAGTCCGTCGATTCTTGCTTTCAGCTCCTTTCCCTTATAAGCAAGCAGAAACCCAGAGGACAGCCGCTGACGGCGCCGTCACGGCCAGACTTCCCGAAACCTAAAACAGGCGCGCGACTTGGATGAGCTATTCGGGTGGGGGCAGAGTCTCCAACGGGTCCACTCGGCGCTGGCCTACTTGAGCTGGGCGAAGGGACAACGCGGCGGGTGAGAGGATCACTCAGGGAGCATGTATCCGAAACCGCTCAGCCTGATTCGCATAGCCTGCGAGCTTACCTTGTACTTCTTGGCCAGCAATGCAACAGTCTCTGGCCCCACACCTCTCAGCTTCTCGATATCTTTCTTCACAAACTGAATCGGCATTAACAGTTCAGCGGCGAAACGATTTGCCTCCATCTCTTCGTCGCTGACAGCTTCTGAGGATTCGTCATCGCGCCAATTCACGCGAAAGCCCTTGTCGATGTGTACTTTGATGCCCTTGTGTAATACGAAGTGGCCCAATTCGTGGGCAATTGTGAATCTGCGGCGGTTCGGATGGTTGAGAGAGTTTACGCCAATGTACATTTCATGGTCACTGCGAATTAGCGCCCCATACAAATCTCCTCGCAACGGAGCGAGTCGAACCTCCAAGCCAAGGTTCTCGGCTATCTTATCGACGGGAACAGGGGGCTCATCGATTCCGTGATCTTCGAGCACCGCCGTGACCCGTTCTCTGATTCTTCTGACGGCAGCTGGTGTTATCAAGACTTTTCCGATCTCGCTTTCGTAATCTTGTTAAGCCACATCGATTCTTTGGGACTTAATCCCTCAAGTTGCCTTCGTTCTCGGAAGCTAAGGCGGCTGAGCTGTTCGCTTGGGAGTCGCAGTTTGACGCGGGATTCCTTCCCTGGCCGAGATGTGTGCACGCCAGCCTCGGCTGCCGAAGGCATCAAGTCCGCAGGGTCACGCCTAAGGACGTCAGCCATGACGTACACCGTATACAGGCTAACTGCTTGGCGTCCAGACTCAATGTTTGCAATCGATGTTCTGGACAGACCAAGAGCGTCACCGAAAGCTTTCTGAGACATGCCCGCTTCCGTACGCCTTTGAGCGACGAGGCGACCGAGGCGACTTGCGAATTCATCCTGACTGATCACATAGGGCTCCGCTGCGTCATGTTGCAACGGGCGGGGCCAGAAGTCAATTTCACAGTCGTGCCAGTTTAGCAAACATCCATCAAGTTGAGTGTGCTTTATACTTGACGCAAAAGAACTCTTGATCTAAGCTTTGATACGTCCAAGGCGAATGCAGGAAAACCAACGCCCTTGGTGCGCCGTCGGGGGTTGTGGCACCCCGCGGGCTGGAGGCAACACAATATGGACACAGCGGGTCAGAGTCAGATGGGGGCCGAGCAGGCGGGCCACCCGGTAGTCGGACACGAAGTCGTCACGGTGACGGTGTCTTATCTTCCGTCTCCCAACGCGTTTCATCACAAATACCCTGACGAAACCATGATCGGGACGGTGCGGACGGACGCTATGCAGTTCTTCGGTGTGAGCAATCACACGGATCGCGACACCCACGAATTCTTTCTTGAGTTCGAGGGCCGCCGTCTTACGGACATGGCGGAGACGCTGGAACGGCTTCTGGGCCGGGACCGGCGCGAGGCTCACTTCCACTTGATCGAGCAGGTGACGAAGGGTGCAATGTAGCCGTGGCCGTGGTCTACTCGCCCATCAGGCGATGGGTGATCGCGGAGGAAGCACTGCGCGCGACTCTTGCCGGGGTGCGGCCCGCCGGACTGCTCAGAATGGAATCAGGCGCGTTTTGGCTGGGTGACCGCGCCGCTGTGGCCCGTGTGACTTCGGTCGTCCTGCCGTCCGGCGAGGGTGTCATGGGGAGCTCCGGCTGTTGGCGAGTCTCGCCCGAGGTATTCGGCTCAATCTCGCGATGGGCTGTACCACGCAGGCTTTGTCTGCTTGGGATGGCGCACACACACATGCCAGGTGTCCCGGTACTGCTGTCGCGGACAGATCGAAGCCACAGCGTTCAGGTCCCTGGTTTCCTCGAGGTTGTCATTGGAAATGCTGGAACAGACAGCAATCACCGCGAGTGGGCCTGGTATGTTCGTGAGGAGCAACGTTATCAGCGGTTGCCGGAACCGGAATTGAGTGTTCGAGTCCGGCTTCAGTTCGACGCCCCGATTGAGGTGTGGCGCGCTGATGCGCGCGGTGTGTATCCGGTGAGTGCATATGAATAGTCGTATGTTCAGTAGACCGCTGCGCGCCGCAGCTCGTTTGCGCGGCGATCCTGAGGAAGGGCTGAGGACTTCTTTTCTGGGCGGACGAATCTTGATCGCCATCGAGCCGACATTTGTTGGGGTTCGAGATGCCCGGGAGACACTGTTTTTTTCGGTCAACCAAGCCCTGCGCTTCTGTCCCAACGTCGACGTCTGTGTCCCATCGGATGCGGGGGAACTTGTCGAAACTTGCCACAATATTGCACGGTGGATACATGGAGACGGCCACCGACTTCGCACTGCCAAACTCGAGGATTCATCGTCCTTCAATGCCGTGATCAACATCGGTACTCGTGTCCTCACCGGGCTGCCAGCGGTCACTGTCAATTCCGGTCGATGGCTTGCGCGAATGGCATCCGGCGATTCAGGAACCGACCGCCTTCACTGGGAAGCTCAGTCCTACAACCCACTTGGAGCGCTTGCTGCCGCTTCTCTGGCAGTTGGTGCGGCGTTCATGGAACTGGTTGGGAAGCCGCAAACCGGTGCAATAGAAGCCTCACTCTTCACCCATGAAGTCGGACGCCCTGGTACTCTGGCGCCGGGGCCGTTGCTTCCTGAGGTGCCGTTCCATCTCGACGCATTCCTGGTTGGTTGTGGAGCCGTGAGCAACGGGTGGGCCTATGCCGTCAAGAGGCTCCCGATCGTGGGCCGCTTGCAGGCGATTGACTGCCAGTCGCTACGCGTGGAAAACCTCGGTCCCTATGTAGCAGTGGGCTATGATTCTCTCGGCAAGCCGAAAGCCGCGCTGATCCGCGAACTCCTCTCGCCCAACATTGACGTAGAAGACAGACCGGACCATTGGGAATTCTTCGCGATTCGCCTTCGCAGAGAGCTTAGGATTCCGCCACTGATCATCGCCGGATTGGATAACGTCACCACTAGGCATTCGGTGCAACACCTGTGGCCCGAGACCTTGATCGACATGGCCGCGGGAGGATTAGAAAGCCAGGTGATCGTGAAGAACAAGATGGGCGATGGGCTTTGTGTACTGCGAGGTCTTGCCATCCCGGCGGGCGAAATTGAATGGGCACAGAGTCTTGCGAAAGCACATGGTCTCGATCCCGAGTTGATCGCTGCGGACCCGACGGGAGGAATCACACAGGCCGAGATTGACGGAGCGGGTGAAGACCGCAAGGCCGACCTTCAGGGTGCTCTCGGAAAACCACGATGCGGATATATCAACCACAGGACTCTCGAACTGGAAGGCGATGATCCCGATTTCGCGCCCGCCGTCCCATTTGTCACTTCGTTCTCAGGCATCGCAGGGGCGGCAGAGACCATGAAATGGCTGATGGGAGAGAGATATGCACACTCCCTGCACTTCCAGCGGAGCTTCCAGTCGGGTTGCAGCAGGGCACTCGAGATGAAGTGTGATCCTGATTGTGAGTGCCAGGTCGAGGGCGCGCTTTCTAGTTGCTGAAAACGGGAGCAGGTATGAAGGGAAAAGTGGAGTTTGGCGCACACAAGGTCGTGAAGAAACCTACGAAGGTTGACTTCACCACGAAAGACGGTAAGAGCGTTGACTTCGTGGCGAAGAAGCCTTCTCATCCTCAGCCACGGCTTCGGCGCTCCTGAATCGAACCCGTGTCACTTCGATAGCATCGAGCATGTTCCTTCCTCGTAAGGACTGAAGAGTACCCCGACTCACGATTTGGAAGACGAATGCTAGCTGTGGAAACTACGTAGAAGCGTAAACGCAAGAAAAGGCGAAACCTGATTGATTTGGGGATTCACGTGAGGGTGGTGCGTGGCGTCGGCACGGCGCCCTTATCGCGCCAGGGCCTTAGGCGACTTATCTGGGCACTATGTCAATCTAGCCCAAACGATTATTCTGAAATGTGACTGAAAATCCAGACACACCCCCCAAGGCCCGGCTTCGGAAAGGCCATCTCCGATCCTTCGTTCGATGGTTTCTCATCGGAGTGGTGCTTATTTGGTCGCTTGCCGCGCTGATCCTGGTGGCCTCCCGGTGGATCGACCCACCGACCACCGCGGTGCACCTGGAGCGCCGCTTGCACGCCTGGATTCACCACACGCCGTATCACGAACGATACCTATTCGTTCCGCTCAGCCAAATCTCGCCCGATCTCCAGCATGCTGTCATCGCCGCGGAAGACGCGCGCTTCTACCAGCATCATGGATTCGATTGGCACGCGATGGAAATCGCTGCTGAAGACGATATGGAAGGCGGCCGAATTCGCGGAGGGTCCACCCTTACGCAGCAACTGGTGAAAAACCTATTCTTCGGAACCGGCCGCTCGATCCTCCGCAAGGGCGCCGAGTTCACGCTTGTCCCAGTGGCCGAATTGGTCCTCGGCAAGAAGCGCATTCTGGAACTCTACCTCAACGTGGTCGAATGGGGCCCTGGTGTTTATGGTGCGGAGTCGGCGTGCCGCTACTACTACCGAACCTCGGCCCGGAATATCGACCGGCAGCAATCAGCCCAACTCGCCGCAATTCTGCCTTTGCCCCTAAAGCGACGGCCCGATCACATGAACCACTACAGCGGGCTCATCCTAGATCGGATGCGCCAAATGGGCTGGTAATGTAATCGAATAACGTGGCCTTCAGCCGGCTCCGAGGGAGGAGGAGTTAGATGCAAGTTGAAAATGCAGGGGGAGCTTCAGGGGCGATAGCGTGGACTTCGGTGGAAGAACTGTGTGATCCTTATTTGGGCGGGCGTCCATCGCGGCAGACACTCCAGACGGCGGAACCTGTCCTTACTCGTGGGTCTTTTCGAAAGGAACCTCCCCCTTCGGCGGACAGAGAATTTCGCCCGCATTCTCGGTCTCGTCCAGCTGAAAGGGACCAGAGAAATAAAGTGCGTCGCGAATAACTGCGAAAATGGGCCAGAAAAAGCGGTTCGCAGCCATTTCTCTCCACTCTCTAGGTAAGTGACGACTGCGTGGCGGAGGGGGTGGGATTCGAACCCACGAGACCCTTTCGGGCCTAACGGTTTTCAAGACCGCCGCCTTCAACCGCTCGGCCACCCCTCCAGATCAACTGCCTGCAACATTGTAGTTTACGATCTGCGAGTGTGCCAGTGAGCAGGCGGTTTTTCGACGGCAATCATCCCCGAATCGACATTTGCACGCGCAGAGGCCATTTATTGCTGCAACGGTCAAGCCCTTGCGTGACATGGACTTAGCCCCGGCGAGCAGGCCACGGGCCACGATTCGAGTGGACAAAAGGGGACAATCATGTGAGAATAAGAATGCGTTTGTTGCTCTTGTAAAACCTTTAGATTTATTGAGGGGGCTGCAAGTCCACACTTGCAGCCCTTTTTTTTGTGCTGGAGGCGATGGAAAGGCACCAAATAGCTCAAACAGAAAAGAGAAACACAGTTGAAAGAACAAGGAACAGTAAAGTGGTTCAATGCCAGTAAGGGCTTTGGATTCATCCAGCGCCAGTCCGGCGAGGACGTTTTCGTCCACTTCTCCGCCATTCAGGGAGATGGGTACAAATCGCTGAACGACGGCCAGGCGGTTGAATTCGAAGTGACCACAGGCCCCAAGGGTCTGCAGGCATCGAACGTCTCCAGCTTGTAGTTCGTAGGGGGCGGGCCCGCCAACGGCGGGCTCGCCTCTTTTTTTGAAAAACGGGATTCAGGAGGCTCTATGAAAGCTCTCCAAGAAGGCACCTACATCAAGCATTTCCAGTATGGATTGGGCGTCATAACGGCATCGGATGCGGAGCGCACGTCCATCGATTTTGATCTCCACGGCATGAAGAAATTCGTCACCAGCATCATGGTGGTCGAACTCGCCGAGGGAACACCCCCCAAGCGGTCGAAGCGGAGAAAAAAGGCCGTAATCGCTGTAGCGGCGGCAGGTTCGAAGTAAGCCGCGCGAAGCGCGCTTGGCCGCAAGCCTGCCGAAAATTAGAAGCAGCACTTTTCGCATTCGGGCTCGATCGAGGAGAAAAATGAAGAATCTGTTTGTTGGAAACTTGAGTTTTCAGACGACCGAAAGCGACGTGCGAGCTTTGTTCCAGCCGTTCGGTCAAATCACGCGCGTTCACATGGCGATGGACCGGGAGACCGGCCGGGCCCGGGGCTTTGCTTTCGTTGAAATGCCGAATGACGACGAGGCGAAGAAAGCAATGGCGGCTCTCGACGGGAAGGATTTCGGGGGCCGAAACGTCAAGGTGAACGAGGCGCGTCCTCGAGCGGAACGCGCGGAGCCTCACGGGCGCGGCCCTTCCGGCGGCGGTGGAGGCGGCCGCGGCCGAAATTCGTTCTCGACCGAGAACTATGGCGAAGCCGCGCGCCAGCCGCGTGAACCTCGCTGGTAAACCACAAAATCAAGGAGAAGCCGTGGCCAGGATAACTTTTCAAAAACGCCAAAAAGAGATGAAGAGGCGCGAAAAACAGCAAATGAAAGCCGAGCGCCGCGCGCAACGAAAGCTCGAGAAGACAGCGGGTCCTGAAATCGCGGAGCTGGAGCAGCCGCTCGAAGGCGCCCCCTCGGAACCCGAGCTCCAGGATGCGAATCATGAGTGAGAGCCAATCGCTGGACGCCGAAAAGAATGGCCGGGCGCACGCCGAAGGCTTGAAGGGACGCGGGCGGCTAGTTCCGGCACAGGCGACCGGCATCGAGTATCCGGTCGAGTTCGGGATCAAGTCCCCGCCGCCGGGGCCACAGTATGGGCGAGTTGTGAAACCCACTCGCTGGGCGAAGTGTTTTATTCGTACCGCTCAAAAAAGAATATTTTCGGATGGGCACTATTTCCTTCATACCGATGAGGGCAGAGTCCATCACCTGAAGGTGATTGGCGGGGTATGGCATTGCCTTGCGCTTGCCGTTTGAAGACCGCTTCGCGTCGTATCCTCGCTGTACTCGAACTCGCCGTCTGACCTACCTGATTATTTCGGCCTCATTTTCCGCCTGTCGCGATTCGATAGAATCAGCGAGCTGAAGTTTCAGGTTGCCGGGATTCGTCGCGTAAGAGAGTCCGACTTCCATGGCGATCGCGCCCGCGCGGACTGCTTTCTCGATTTCGGCGTCGAAGTACTGCATGCCTTCGGAATCGCCGTCGCGCATCGCGTCGAGGAGCGATTTTCCCTCCGTTTCGCCGCGCTCGACGTATTCGCGCGTCCGCATCGTGGACTTCAGGATCTCGAAAACGGCGAGTCGGCCGCTGCCGTCGCGCCGAGGGATCAGCCGCTGCGAGATGATGTAGCGGAACGCCTTCGCCAGTCGGTTCCGGACGGCGGTCTGATCGCTCAACGGGAAGACGCCAACGATGCGCTCCACCGTCTTCGCGGCGTCCGTGGTGTGGAGCGTCGAGAAAACCAGGTGGCCGGTGTCGGCGGCCTCGAGCGCGACTTCGATCGTCTCCTTGTCGCGCATCTCGCCGACCAGGATCACTTCCGGCGCCTGCCGCAGCGCCGCGCGCAACGCCATCGCGAAGCTCGGCGTGTCGCTGTGCAGCTCGCGCTGATGCACCGTGCCGCGCTTGTGCATGTGCAGGAATTCGATCGGGTCTTCGATGGTGATGATGTGATACGCCTTCTCCTCGTTGATCTTGTTCAGAATCGCGGCGAGCGTGGAGGATTTTCCGCTGCCCGTCGGACCCGTCACCAGCACGATGCCGTTGCGCAGATTGCATGCGTCGGCGAGCTGCGGCGGCAGGTTCAGTTCGCTAAAACCCGGCACGGAGCTGGGAATCACGCGCATCACGATCGCGCAAGTTCCCCGTTGCGTGAAGACGTTCACGCGGAAGCGCGCCACCTTCGGCAGGCTGTACGAAATGTCGCACGAGCCTTCGTCCTTCAGCTTTGCCAGGCCAGCGCATTCTTCCCGATCAGGTCGGCGGCGATTTGCGCGGTGTCGTCCGGCGTGAGCACGCCCACGCCCTGAATCTTGAAGGGCACGAGCTGGCCGTTCGCCTTCGCCTGCGGCGGGCGGCCGGGCGAAAAAATCAGGTCGCTCGTCTTCTGATTCGCGCCGAGAATTGTGGCGATCAGGTTCGGCGTCGGCACGCGTTTTGCGGCGGCGGGCTGCGGCGGCGCGGCAGTTGGCACAGACGTTGGCGATGTCGGCTGCGGTGCGTCCATTTGGATCCTCCCCGGGTCGTCTGGAGGAGGGACCCAGACGCAATCAGGAACAGAACTATTATGAGCGACGGAAGCGCTCGGTGGCTCAGGAACGCAAAGCCCTGTTTCCAATCGGCGAACCCTGACCCGGAGTCCAACCGAAAACGACACCCTTGACACAACGTGATAACCTCTCCGCACGGTCGGCACGGACCAGAAGCAGATCCCTCGTCGTCCGCCAAGAAGCGGCGGACTCGCTCGGGATGACAATTAGGGAAGTTGGGGAGAGAACAAGATGGCGAGCAAGGTGAAGATACGGGTGAACGAGCGGGCGTACGAGGTGAGCGCGGCGGCGGACACGCCCCTGCTGTACGTCCTCTCGAACGAGCTAGAGCTTCAGGGGCCGCGGTTCGGCTGCGGGCTGGCGCAGTGCGGCTCGTGTTCGGTGCTGGTCGACGGCGCGGAGACGCGATCGTGCGTGACGCCGGTTTCGGCGGTCGGGGGCAAGTCCGTGACGACGCTTGAAGGCCTGCCGCACTGGTACGCGAAGCAGAAGAAGCTCGCGAAGGCGCCCGCGCTCCATCCCGTGCAGCAGGCGATCATCGACGAACAGGCGGTGCAGTGCGGCTACTGCTTCAACGGCATGATCGTCCAGGCGGCCGAGCTGCTCGCGAAAACTCCGCAGCCGACCGAAGCGGAAATCCGCACGGCGATGAACGGGCATTTGTGTAGGTGCGGGAGTTATCCGCGGGTGATCAAGGCGATCCAAAAAGCAGCAGGTGTAATGCAGGCGATGGGTGCGAGGGATGAGGGAACGGCGAAGGCGGAGACAGCCGAAGTGAAAGCGGAGACGGCGGAGGTGGCGCGATGAGCCGCGTGAAGGCAGTTCCCTCCGCTTCCAAGACTTTTGAGCGCCGCGAATTCCTGAAGGCGGGCGGCGCGCTGGTGATCGGCTTCTCAATGCGCGGCATCATGGCCGATGCGCTTGCGGCGCAAGGGACAGCGGCCGCTGCGAGCATTGCCGCAAGAGGAACGGCGGCAGGCCCGCCCGATCCGAAGCAGATCGACACGTGGCTCGCAATCCACGCGGACAACACGGCGACGGTGTACATCGGCTACGTCGAACTGGGGCAAGGCTCGACGACCTCACTGCTGCAAATCGCGGCAGAGGAGCTCGACCTGGACATGAGCCAGGTGAGCACCGTGCGGCTGGACACGAACGTCACGCCGAACCAGGGCGGGACGTACTCGAGCTCGTCGATCGCGCGAGGCAGCCCGGCGATTCGCACGGCGGCAGCCGAGGCGCGGCAAGCTTTGCTCGAAATGGCATCGAAAAAATTAGGCGCGCCCGTCGAACGGCTCACAGTGTCGAAAGGCGTCGTAACCGTCGGAGGGATGGCCGGCGAAGCAGCGTCCGTCACCTACGGCGAGCTGATCGGCGACAAGCAGTTCAACCTCGCGTTCACCGGGAAGGCGGCGCCGAAGCCGGTGTCGGAATACAAGCTGGTGGGCGCGCGCCCGCCGCGCAACGACATCCCGGAAAAAGTGAGCGGCAAGTACGTCTACATCCAGCACGTGCGGTTGCCGGGAATGGTCCACGGGCGCATCGTGCGGCCGCGCGGGCAGGCGGCGTACGGCGCGGGCGCGAAGGTGGCGAGCATCGATGAGAGCTCGATCGCGAGCATCCCGGGCGCGCGCGTGCTGCGCAAGGGCGATTTCGTCGGCGTGGTGGCGGACACGGAGTGGGACGCTGTCCGCGCCGCGCGCGACCTGAAAATCATCTGGGACATTCCGGCGGTGCTGCCGGGCAGCGACGGCGTCTACGCGGCGATGCGCGCGGAAAAGACCGGCGACCGCGTGGTGCTCGAGCGCGGCGACGTGGCGGCCGCGATCGGCGGCGCGAAGCACGTCTTCGCGCAGAACTATCGCGGGCCGTACCAGGCGCACGCCCCGTTCGGCCCCAACTGCGCGCTCGCGGACGTGAGGCCGGATTCGGCTCTCGTGATCTGTTCGACGCAGGACGTGTACGCGACGCGCAACACGCTCGCGGGCATCCTCGGGCTGCCCGCGCCGAAAGTGCGCGTGCAGTATTACGAAGGCTCGGGCACCTACGGGCACAGTTGCTACGACGACGTGGCACAGGCCGCGGCGATCCTGTCGCAGCTCGCGGGCAAGCCGGTGCGGCTGCAGTTCATGCGCTGGGACGAGCACGGCTGGGATCTGTACGGCCCGGCGCACGTGGGCGAGATTCGCGCGGCGGCGGACGCGGACGGCAAGCTCGTCGCGTACGAATATCACGGCTGGCACCACAACTGGAGCGCGGTGGAGACTTCGGCGCAGCTCGCGCTGGGCACGCCGGCTTCGGAATGGCGCGACGGCGCGGCGCAGATGGTGAACCCGTCGGATTGCGGCGGGATGTACGACATTCCGAACGTGCGGCTGGTGAACCATCACGTGCCGGGGATGAATTACCTGCGGGCCGCGTGGCTGCGGTCGCCGCTCGATCTTTCGTTCTCGTTCGCGTCGGAGCAGACCATCGACGAACTGGCGCGGCGGGCCGGAATCGACGCGTACGAATTCCGCAAGCGCAACATCACGAACGAGCGCTGGATGGGCGTGCTCGATGCCGCCGCGAAAGCGGCGAATTGGACGCTACGTCCGCCGGCGTCGCAGCTTTCAAACGCGAAGATCGTGCGCGGGCGCGGGATTGGGCTTGGCACGCATCTCACTTCGTACGGCGGCGCGGTCGCCGAAATCGAAGTGAATAAGGAAACCGGCAAGGTTTCCGTAAAACATATGTATGGCGCGATCGACGCGGGGCTCGCCGTGAATCCGGCGTTCATCGAAAACCAGATCAGCGGGCAATTGGTGCAGACCGCGAGCCGGATGCTGCTCGAGGAAGTGACGTTCAACAAAACGAACGTCACGAGCCTCGACTGGAACAGCTACCCGATTCTGCGATTCGAGGAGTGCCCCGACGTTACGGCGGTCGTCGTGCAGCGGCTCAATGAGCGGTCGACGGGCGCGGGCGAAGAGGTGATGGCCGCAGCTGCGGGCGCGATCGCATGCGCGTTCTTCGACGCGACCGGCGTGCACATGCTGGAGTTTCCGCTGACGCCGAACCGCGTCCTCGCCGCGCTCAGCCGGAGTTAAGTATCTCGATTCGGAATCCAACGACAGCCGTGAAGTCGACTTTAATTTGGGTAGCCCAAATTAAACTTTTAGCGCAAAAACTTTAATTAGCCACACGGGGTTTCGGAAAATCACCGGCTCGGTCCTTCCCGCGGGCTGCAGCTCTAACTCCTTACACAGCAAGGTTGTGCAGCAGATCGGCGACGGCGAATGGCCGCGAGGATTTCAGCGCGACGCTGAAAAGGCTGCGGGGGTCGCGGCTGCCATTGTAGGTCAACGAATATTTGTCGCCCCGAAAAAGCGTCTGCGCAAACGCCTCTAAATCCGGGCGGGCCGACTCGAATGTCGCGGCGGTATTTGGCGCGACGAGGCGGTCGTTCACGAACACTTCAATCTCCTGGCCGTTGAAGCGGAGTTTGCCGCCGAGGCGCGGCTCTTCTTCCAGTCGCTGGCAGGCGGTTAGGGCGGCGCGTGCCGCCTGGGACAAAGCGCCCTGGCTATCGCCATCGAGCGCCGCCTTGCGGTTGTAGCGAACGCCGAGGCGGTTGCCGGTGTTGTCCACGCTGTAGTCCGCTTGCAGGCCGATCAGGACGACGCCCGGGCCTCCGGGCACGTGGCGGTAGTCGGCGATATCGAGCAGCATTTCCTCAAACACGCGGCCCGAAATCCACGCATGGAAAATCGGGATCAATGGCTCCAGATCGACGCCCACCGGATCCTTGACCATCAATTTGAAGTTGACGTGCTGGAGCTTCACGCGCGCGGCAGCCATGGGAACGGGCGCTAGACGCCCACCGCCGTCCCCAGGCGGTTGTAGCAGGCGTGCGCCGCGTCGATGAAAAGCTGGGATTCGTCGATCAGGTAGCGGGTCGAATCGGGCGTGCGCGGCTCCTTGGCCTTGTCGTGCGCGGCGAAGAGGTACTGCGCGAATTTTCCGCCGGCGAATGGATCGAAAAATTTCTGCGTATCGTAATAGCGCGTGCGGAATTCGGAGACGATCTGATCCGGATCGTCGGAAATATTTGTATTGCCGATCTTCACGAGCGCTTTAGCCGCCTGCAACATGGATTGGTACGCGACGTCGCTGGCTTTGTCGATCTGGCCCTTCTCGAAGGCCAGGTGCGCCTCAAAAAGTTCGCGCTCGGCGGCGGCGAGATCGAATTCCACGGACGACACCACTTCGCCGGCGCATTCGCCCTTGCCGATGTCTTCGATCGAGTATTCGCGGGGATCGCCCCAGTCGCTGAAGAACGAGCGGTCGTTGGCAGGCGGGCGCGCGAGATCGTCGAGGACGGTTTTCAGCTCCGCCTTGCCGATGCGCTTGACGAACTCCTTGAACGTCTCGCCGTTTGTCCGGTTGGCGACGTAGCGCTCCGTCAGGCGAGTGACCACCTGCGGAATATTTTTCGACGGAATCGCCGCGACGGGCAGGCCGTAGGACCCGGCGTTGTGCTCCCACTCGCCGCCGAGAACCACCTGGAAATGCGGCACGGCGTAGCCGGCGACTTTGCGGCTGACGCCATAGAAGCCGAGATCGGCCACGTGGTGCTGGCCGCAACTGTTGAAGCAGCCGCTGATCTTGATGTGCAGATTTTCGACGGCTTCGTCCATCTCGAAACTCTTTTCGGCGAGTTGCTTTCGCAGTTCCGCGGCGAGGCCCCGCGACGACGAAATCCCGAGCTTGCAAGTGTCGGTGCCGGGGCAGGACACGATGTCCACGATGGTGCCGGCGCCGGGCGCGGCGAGCTCTGCGGCTTGCAGCGCTTCGTAGAGCGCTGGCAGATCGCTCTGGCTGACCCAGCGAAGCGCGAAATTCTGTTCGACCGTCGTGCGAATCGTTTCTTTCGTGAATCGCCGGACGATGTCAGCCAGGGCGCGAAGCTGCGGCGAGGTGATATCGCCCAGCGGCAGCGCGACGGTGACGGTCACGTAGCCCTTTTGTTTTTGCGCGCGTGTGTTCGATTTGAGCCAGCGCTTGAAAGCGTCCGATGTCGTCTCAGGCCATTCGCCGCCCGGCTTGAGCGGCGCTTCCTGTTCTCGCAGGGCGGCGGTGATGTATTCGGTCCAGCGCGGGTCGTGAGCCAGAGTCTTGCGCTCCTCGAGCACGAGTTCCCGGAACTTCTCGATGCCTAGATCCTGAATCAAGAACTTGATGCGCGCGCGGGCGCGATTCTTTTTCTCGCCGAGCCGCCCGAAAACGCGCGCGACAGCCTGTGTGAGCGGCAAAATCTCCTCGGGAGGCACGAACGAGTCGAACAGCTTCGCCATGTAGGGCACGGCGCCAAGCCCGCCACCCACATATGTCTCGAATCCGATCTTTTCCTGGCCGTTCTCGACGCGCTTGACCGCGATGAAGCCGATGTCGTGCAAACTCGTCAGGCCGCACGCGTGCTGCGCGCACCCGCTGAATGCCGGCTTGAACTTCCGGCCGAAATTCTGGCAATCGGGATGGCCCAGCAGGAATCGCGCAAGCGCGCGAGAATACGGCGTGACGTCGAACGTCTCATCGGGGCAGACCCCCGCGTAGGGGCAAGCCGTCACGTTGCGAACCGAGTTTCCGCAAGCCTCGCGGGTCGTGATGCCCGCGGCGGCGAGCCGCCGCATCAGGCTGGGCGTGTCGTCGATGTGAATGTAGTGGAGCTGAAAATCCTGGCGGGTGGTGACGTGCGCGATGCCGTCCGAGTACTCCTCGGCCAGATCGGCCATCGTTTCGAGCTGTTCGGCGTTCAATCCGCCGCCGGGAATCTTGATGCGCTGCATGCCCGGAGCGTCCCACATGGTGTTCGGGCCCTTCGTCAACTCGCCCGAGGGGTACTTCATCTCCTGGACTTTTTGGCCGTCGTGCCGCTGCCCGTTGTCGTAGCGCTGGCCGTAGGTTCCCCGCCGCAGGCGGGTTTCGGCGAAGAGGCGCTCGTCCAGCTTGCCCTGCTTGCGCAGCGCGATTTCCGTTTCGAAGACGTCGATTTCGCGCGCCAGCGCTTCCGGCATTTTGCCGGCAAGCTGGGCGGCCCATTGCGAGTTCGAGACTTTCATAAACTTTGCCTCAATAACAAAAACCCGCCGACTTTCGATCGGCGGGTTTGGGATAAGGGCTAATCTACAGTAAGGACTAGCGTTATCCGCCATACGCCGGCGGCATGGTACAACAACAGCCAAAGCCGCTCGTCATGTGGAAACGCATGCCTAAACGCTACTAACCCGCAGCGCTAATGTCAATATGCAAGAGCGCGGCCTCGCTGTTCGCGTTCTCGCGGATTGCCAAACCGATCGGGGCGATATAAGTGGCGCGTTCCTTCCACTGCCGAACTCCGGGGCTGGTGTAAACTGGCGCAGGGCGGAACCTGAATCCAGGAGACCAATCATGTCACTCGGAACCGCGACGTTCGTCTGCGCGACGCTGGGCGCGCTGATACTCATGCCATTCCTGCCCTCGACTCCACGCGGCGCGAATCCGCCAGCCAATGCGACCCCGGCCCCGGCGTCGCAGAAGTTTGCCGAGCTGAGCGACCGGTTCATGAAGGAGTCGCTCGCGCTTTCGCCCTCGGCCGCTTCTTCGGCCGGCTATCACAAGCACGTCGATCCGAAGACGGGCAAGACGATCGAGCTCGACGCGCAGCTCGACGACTTGAGCTTGCAGGCGATGGCCGAGCAGCGCGCGTTTTACGCCGGCTGGCGCGAGCGATTCCGCCGCGAGACGCCTCCGTCCTCGCTCAGCCCGCAGGACGCCGCCGACTGGCAGCTCATCGACGATCAGATCGGCCTCAGCCTGCTCGAATTCGACAAGATTCAGAACTACCGCCACAATCCCACGGTGCCGGTCGAGCTGATCGGCAACGCGCTTTTCCTGCCGTTGACGCAAAACTACGCGCCGCACGACGTGCGCGTTGGCCACGTGCTCTCGCGCGTCCGCCAGATTCCGCACCTGCTCGACCAGGTGAAGGCGTATCTGAGCGATGCGGACCCGATTTTCGTCAAAACCGCCATCGACGAAAATGGCGGCAACATCGACATGGTCCATGACACCATTGCGCAGGAAATTGGCCCGAATTCGGCGCTCAAAACGCAGTACGACCAGGTCGCGCCGCCGGCGGTCGCCGCGCTGAAAGATTTCTCGAAATGGCTTCAGGACGATCTCGGCAAGCGGCCCACGCACCGCACGTGGCGGCTCGGCAAGGAGCTGTACGGCCAGAAGTTTCGGCTGGTGATGGAAACGGACGTCACGCCGGAGCAGCTTCTCGCCGACGCGGAGCAGGAACTCAAGGCGGTGCGCGCGGAAATGCTGCAGCTCGCGCTGCCGATGCACGCCAAGATGTACCCGACGCACGGCGACCACTCCGACCTCACCGGCCGCGACCGCGAAAACAAGGTCATCGGCGAAGTGCTGGACAAGATTTCGGAGGAGCATCCCCGCCGCGACCAGCTCCAGCAGACCATCGAGGCCGATCTCGACGGCATCAAGCAGTTCATTCGCGAAAAGAAGATCGTCTCGCTGCCCACGCGCGACAACCTGAAAGTGATCCCGACGCCGCCGTTCATGCGCGGCATCTATTCCGTGGCCGGATTCCACAGCGCGCCCGCACTCGAGCCGCAGGCCGAGGCCGAATACTGGGTGACGCCGATCGATCCGAAGATGCCGGACGACAAAGCCGAATCGAAGCTGCGCGAGTATAACAACTTCACCCTGGAGTGGCTCTCGCTCCATGAGGCCTTGCCGGGGCACTACGTTCAGTTCGAGCACTTGAACTCCATTCAGCCCGAGTCGCGCCGGCTCCTGCTTTCGCTTTTCGGAAATGGCGCCTACATCGAAGGCTGGGCGGAATACGGAGCGGAGGTGATGATGGATGAAGGCTTCCTGAACAACGACCCGCGCTTCCGCATGATGATGCGCAAGATTCGCCTGCGCCTGCTCGCCAACACGATCCTCGACGTCCGCATGCAGACCATGGGGATGACGGACGCGCAGGCGCTGGAGCTGATGACCAAGGACACGTTTCAGACGCAGGCAGAAGCCGACGGAAAACTGCTGCGTGCGAAGCTCAGCTCGACGCAGCTGCCCACGTACTACGTCGGCCTGCGCGCGTGGCTTAAGCTCCGCAAGGACTATCAGGACGCGGCGGGGAAAAACTTCAACATGCTGAAGTACCACGACCTCGTGCTCGACCAGGGGCCGCTGCCAGTGCCCGTGGTTGAGAAGCTCGTGATGCCGACCGCGCATCCCTGAGGCCAGTGCGTGCGATGCGTCTCCACTCTTCCAGATCTATTTGAGGTACGTGCGGACGATTTCGATCACATCGTCCGCTGCTTCTTCGGAGGATTTCGAATTGCGCGGCATGTGGTTGCGGATGTGGTCCTCGAGGAGTTCTCCCATCAGGCTGTTGATCGCCCCTCGCGCAGCGGCGAGGCGCTGAAGCACGTCGGCGCACTGCTCGTCGTCGTTCAGACCTCGCAGGACGCTCTCCAACTGCCCGATGACCTTCTTGGTTCGGGTTACCAGATCGAGTTTTTCCCGCGATAAGTGCGACATTTTTCTTGACTACCCTAGGGGGGTATAGTATCAAACAACCGGGCCCGAATCCAGAGCCTCTGAGGCGTTTCGAGTATATGGAAATCGCAGTTCGAACCCGAAGGCTTTTTTAACCCTCTTTTAACGTGAGGTGGGCGCCGCAGCATGGTCTACTTTCCGTTCATTGAGGGCGGTTTCCCAACAGCACTTCTTCTGACAAGCCATGCGTCGACTTATTGCTCAACTCGTGCCGCGGATCTTCTGCGTGCTGTTGGTGTGCGCCGCGGCGCCGGGTTTCGCGCGCCCTCAAGCTGCGGCATCCGAGCAGGCGCTTGACCAAGCCTCGCCGCAGAGCACTCAGACCGAACAGACAGGCACGCAATCGAACGCACCCGCCGAGCCGAATGCGGACGATTCCGGCTCCACCGATGCGCTCACGCTTTTCCCGCATTCCGAGACCAGCCGCTTCTGGGTTTCCGGGCAAGCGAACATCATCTTGCAGTGGCATGGGGCGTTCCCGGCGAAATACAGCGGCCCGAACAGTCTGCGGCCGGTAGGCGAAAACGCAACCTCGAAGGTCTACACCCTTTTTCTGGGGTACGAGCTCACGCACAACACGGAAGTCTTTCTCGACGTGGAAAGCGCGGGTGGCCGCGGCCTCAGCAACGCCCTCGGCATGGCCGGCATCACGAATCTCGACGTCGTGCGAAACACGACTCTCAGCGCGGTGCCGTATGTGGCGCGGCTCATGCTGCGCCAGGTAATCCCGCTTGGCGACGAACGAGTCGAAGCCGATCGCGACGAGCTTCACCTTGCTACGTCCCTCCCCGCGCGCCGGATCGAATTTCGCTTGGGTAAGTTCGACTTGGCCGATTTCTTCGACGTCAACACCTGGGGTTCCGACAGCCATCTCCAGTTCCTGAACTGGACGGTCGACAACAACGGCGCATACGACTACGCCGCCAACACGCGCGGCTACACCGACGGCGTGCTCCTCGAATACGACGATCATTGGTGGACGGCGCGCTTCGCCGAAGGGCTGATGCCGAAAGTTGCGAACGGGATCAACTTGGACGCGGACATCGCGCGCGCGCGCGCGGAAAATTTCGAACTTGAGGCGCGCGGCAAGCTGATCGCACATCGCGCGGGCACGGTACGCGTGCTCGGCTATCTCAACCACGCCGACATGGGCAATTATCGCGAGGCAATCGCCGACTTCCTCGATCACGAGACGCCCACGCCCGACATCATTTTCACGCGCCGTCAGGGACGCCACAAATACGGCTTCGGGCTGAACTTCGAGCAGGCGATCACATCACAGGTGGGCGTCTTCGGCCGCCTGGGGTGGAGCGACGGCCGCAACGAATCTTTCGCCTACACGGAGGACGACCGCACGCTCGAACTCGGCGGCTTCACGATGGGCGCTGCGTGGCATCGGCGCAACGATCGCGCCGGCGCCGTCTTCGTAGCGAATGGGATCGTCGCCGCACATCAGCAGTATCTAGCGCTCGGCGGGCTGGGCTTCCTGCTCGGCGATGGTGGCCTCACCTACGGCCCGGAAAAAATCTTCGAAGGCTTCTACACCGCGCACCTCTGGCGCGGCTTCTTCGCATCCTTCGACCTCCAGCACATCAACAATCCCGGCTACAACCAGGTCCGCGGTCCGGTCACGGTTCCCACCGTTCGCTTCCACGTCGACTTTTGAGAATCTCCCGGGCATCACTTCGGCGGGTCGGGCGGATTCGGCTGCGAATGCTGCTTGCCCAACATTGGCTGTATGTTGCGAGGCGTCAGCCCACTATTCGGAGCGGTACCGGGCGCACCCTGCGCTGCTCCGCTCGTCGATGGCGGCGGAGGCGGCGGGAAGAGGGGCTGCCTCAGCACGTCGAGCGCTTCGGGCGGGAGCTTGTCGGCGCTCGCAAGCAGCGCGGCGATCTGCCACATCTGGTCGTCCTTCAATATGGCTCCGAAACTCGGCATGCCGCTGAGGCGGATGCCGTTCTTGATCTTCCAGTAGGACACGCCGACCGGATCGTCGGTCACGTATCCGTCGGGCGTGAAAAGCTTCGGGGGCGGAGGATACATCTTGGGCTCGGGGAAACTCTCGGTCTGTTGCGGCAGGCCGTGGCAACCGGCGCAGCCCCGCCGGTACGCCTGGGCCCCGGCGACGATGTCGGCCGGAGTGAAACTCGAAAGGTCGCGCTTCGGCGCCTCGCGGCTGATTCGCGCATGCAGCGAGCCTCCGGCAATCAACGGCTCCAGCGGAAACGGATGGTCCGATACGGCCGCAGGCGCAAAGCCGCCCAGGAAGTAGATCGCGGCAAGCAGCGGAAAGAGAATCAGTCCCACGACGAGGCCGCCCCAAAACTTGCCCATGGATCATCCTCCATTCAAGCGCATCGTCGTGTGGATACCACACGGAGCCGATTGGTTGCCACTTGTTTTCGCCCGCAGCCCGGGCCACCCTAACGAGAGAGCTGAAATAGTACATACGTTTCATGCCGGACGCATCGGGCGCAATCCTTTACAACCAACAACCGGATGAAATCGCCGAGGGATCGTGCTAGGGTAATTTGCGGTTTGATGACCATGAGAGAAGCGGAAAAATTCGAGAACAGCGAGCGCAAGTGAGGAGTAAGGTCCTACAGTCGATTGCCGCGGCCGCGATTTCTAATCGTCACGGTATGTCGAACAAAACGGCGCTAAGTCACTGAGAATAAACACTCGGGCCTGTTTCTAATCGTCACAAATTTCGAGGGGTGGCAAAACCAGCCCCGGCAAGATTCAGAGTCGAAAACAAGATGGCGACAATTCAAATCACGCTGCCGGATGGCTCGACACGCGAGGTGCCCAGCGGCACCACCGCCGCGCAGGTCGCGAGCCAGATTGGGCCGCGCCTCGCAAAGGATGCCCTCGTCGCGCGCGCCGATGGCGAGCTCGTCGATCTCTCGCTCCCGCTCAACCACAACGTGAAGCTCTCGATCCTGACCGCCAAGGATCCCGACGCGGTGCAGGTCTTCCGCCATTCCGCGGCGCACCTGCTCGCCGCCGCCGTCCTCGAGCTTTATCCCAACGTGAAGCTCGGCGTCGGCCCTCCGATCGAAACCGGCTTCTTCTACGAATTCCTGCGCGACGACCCATTCACGCCCGAAGACCTCGAAAAGATCGAGGCCAAGATGCGCGAGCTTGCCGCGAAGGACATCCCGAACGAGCGCAAACTGATTCCCAAGCCCGAGGCGCTCGAGCTCTATCGCAAGAGCAACCAGGAATTCAAATGCGAATTGGTTGAGGAAAAGGCCGTGGAGCCGATGGTGTCGTTCTACACCACCGGGAAATTCATCGACTTCTGCCGCGGCCCGCACATCCCCTCGACCGGCCGGATCAAGGCGTTCAAGCTGATGAACGTCGCGGGCGCCTACTGGAAGGGCCAGGAAGGCAATCCGCAGATGCAGCGGATTTACGGCGCCTGCTTCGTCGATCAGAAAGAGCTCGACGAATACCTGCATCGGCTCGAAGAAGCGAAACGCCGCGACCATCGCAGGCTCGGCGCCGAGCTCGATCTCTTCAGCATCCAGGACGAAGCCGGGCCCGGCCTGATCTTCTGGCACCCGAAGGGCGGCATCATCCGCAAGCAGATGGAGGACTGGCTGCGCGCGGAGCTGCTCCGCCACGGCTACGATCTCGTCTTCACGCCACACATCATGCTCCTCGACCTCTGGAAGACGAGCGGCCACGCGAATTTCTATCGCGAAAACATGTTCGGCCCGATCGAAGTCGAAAAGGCCGAGTATCAGCTCAAGCCGATGAACTGCCCCGGCCACATTTTGATTTTCAAGTCGCGTCTGCGCAGCTATCGCGACCTGCCGATTCGCCTGGCCGAGCTCGGCACCGTCTACCGCTACGAGCGCTCGGGCGTGCTCCACGGCCTGCTGCGCGTGCGCGGCTTCACGCAGGACGACGCGCACATCTTCTGCATGCCCGAGCAGATCGAAAAGGAAATTCAGGATTGCGTCGAGTTCGCGTGGGAAGTGCTGCGCGTTTTCGGCTTCAGCGAATACGTCGTCGAGCTTTCCGGCGGCGACCCTTCGCGCCCGCAGGACTACGCGGGAAGCCCCGAGGACTGGAAGCGCGCCGAGGATGCGCTCACGAACACGCTCCAGCGCATGAACGTCCCCTACAAATACATCGCTGGCGAGGCCGCGTTCTACGGCCCGAAGATCGACGTGAAACTGGTCGACGCCATCGGCCGCCCGTGGCAACTGACCACCGTGCAATTCGATTTCAACCTGCCGAAGCGCTTCGAGCTTGAATACGTCGGCGAAGATGGCGCCCGCCATCAGCCGCTGATGGTTCACCGCGCGCTGTGGGGCTCGGTCGAGCGATTCTTCGGCGTGCTGATCGAGCATTACGCGGGCGCCTTTCCCGCGTGGCTCGCGCCGGTGCAGGCTTCGGTGCTGCCGGTGAGCGAAAAATTCGGGGAGTACGCGAAGAAAGTGGCGCAGCAACTCAAGGACGCGGGCTTCCGGGTCCATCTCGACGACCGCAACGAGAAACTGCAAGCCAAAATCCGCGACGCGCAGCTCGAGAAAATCCCGTACATGCTGATCATCGGCGGAAAGGAAGCCGAAGCGGGCACTGTCTCGGTGCGGCATCGCTCGAAGGGCGATCTCGGCCCGCGCCCGCTCGAGCAGTTCATCGCCGACCTGCGCCAGGAGGTAGAATCTCGCGCGGCGGACCAGCCCGCCGATTTGCAAAAGGCCGCCGCCGGAAAAGCAGGCTCGGAGAATAAATGACGACCCGCACGGCAGGATCAATCGCGCTGGTCATGGCTGTGACCGTCGCCGTCGCGTCCGTGTTCGCGGCCGTTGCGCTCGCGCTAATCGGCGCGCCCGTTTTGGCCCAAAGCGACGCCGACCGCGCCTGGGTGCAGAAGTACTTCCCGGCGGCGTTCGAGGACGCGTTTCCGATCAAGCAGGCAGCGGGCGATTTCATCGCCGTTCGCGCGCACCGCGATTTCCTGAACGACGTGCCGGAATACTCGATTGTGATCGAGGACACGCAGGACGCCCATGCCATCCGCGCAACCGTCCGCGAAGCGCAGGGTTCGTCGCTCTACCAGCAGCTCGCGTCGCTTCATTCGCAGGATCCGTCGAAATCCTACGCCGATCTGAAACCCGCCCTGAAAGTCCGCACGTGGACGCTTTCGGACGTCCAGTGCCCAGCGGTCGCCGCGCAGTTCAAGGCATTCGAGAGCATCCAGTTCGTGCGGCCGCACGACGATGATGATGTCGCCGAGCACCCCATCTTCTACGAATTCCACGAATCGGTGGGCGGAGGCGATTCCGAGGTCGTCGAATTCACCGAATCCCGCGCATTCCCCAGGTGGGCCAACGCCACCCACCACGCCCTCGATTCCTGCATCGCATCCGCCCCCAGCGCCGCGGCCAAGAACCCATAGCCCCAAAATCCGCCCTTGCGGGAGCGGCTAAAGAGTAGTAGAGATTGCAACCCGTGGAGGGGAATCTCCCATGAGAAGCCCTCGCCTTCTTAGGTTTGCGCTGCTCGCGTTCGCTCTCGTGGTTTTCAGCGCAGGCGTCTCGCACGCCCGGCCTCAGCAGCAGGGTCCCGAACCCGAATGGAATCCGTCGATCGTGAAGCCGTGCGACCGGGCCTGTCTGGTTGGGATCATGGACGGCTACATGAACGCCATCTTCAAGCATGATCCCAAGGCTGTGCCACCGCTGGCGCTGGACGTCCGGATGACGGAAAACACCGGGCAAATGGACGTCGGCGAGGGACTATTGTGGCGGTCGAAGGTAGAGCCGACCAGCTTCAAGATCTACGTCGCCGATCCAGTCGAAGGCCAGGTCGCCGAGCAGGCGCGCTTGAAAATTCAGGGTCAGGACGCGCTCGTGGCGGTGCGCTTGAAAATCGACCGCGGGAAGATCGTGGAAATCGAGCAGCTCTGGGCTCGAGGCATCGATCAGGCCGCTATCTCCCTGCTGACAACGCCTCGGGAGGGGTTGGTGACCGACATCCCCGTTTCCGAGAGGAGCTCGCGAGAGGTTTTGTTTCGTGCGGCCAACTCGTATTTCGACGCGCTCGAGGGCGACAACGGCAAGATCGGGGCGTTTGCCGACGATTGCGTGCGGCATGAGAACGGCTATCAGACCGTGAACAATCCCCCGCCGGGAGGGCGGATGATGCCCGCGCCGATGCTTCCGAATCCGGATACCGAACAGGGCAAGGCAATGCTCAAGTTCAGCATGTTGACGTGCGCCCAGCAGATCGACAGCAAGACGTTCGCTTATATGAAGCACATCCGACCGCGGAGGGCGCTGATTATCGACGAACAGAAGGGAATCGTGGGAACGTTCCCGTTGTTCGTCCATGACGGGACCAGGCGCGGCGCTCCGCCGGACGCGCCTCCGGGCATGCTGCAGAATCTCGTGACCATGGAGACCTTCGGAATCCGCGGCGGGCTGATCCACGAAGTGGAGGCATTCCCGTTCGTCACGATTCCTTACGGGCTGGGCAACGGCTGGACCGAGGGTTCAGGCCGCTGATTGCCGGATCGACAAGGGTCGGAAGGAGAATAACGATGCGAGCGAAGATGATATTGGTGATTGGAGCGGTGTGTTGTCTGGCCGTGGCGATGATGGCGGGGAAGTTTACGCGTACCGTGTCTGCCACAGGTCCGATACCGACCGACTGCAATCGTGCCTGCCTCGAAGACCTCGCCACGCAGTATTTGAATGCGCTCGTCGCGCACGATCCCAAGCGCCTGCCCCTCGCCGCCGACGTCCGGTACACCGAGCAGGATCAGGTGATGGACATCGGCGACGGCTTCTGGGGCACCGCCACCGAGGTCGGACATTTCCGCGTTTGCTTCTCCGATCTCGTCATACAGCAGATCGGCTGCATGGTCACCATGCATGAGGGCGATCACCTGCTCATCATGGGTGTGCGCCTGCGCGTCGAGCTGGGCCGCATTACCGAGGTCGAAACCAACTATTACCGCCAGGGCGGCGGCGGTCCCAGCGGCATCGCGCAGCTCGACGCCAGCACGCCTGACCCGATCTGGTCCGCCACGGTCCCGCCGGCCGAGCGCCCCTCTCGCGCGCAGATGATTCACACCGCGAACATGTACTTCGAGGGCCTTGAGAACAACGATGGCAAGGGCGTCTACCCCTTCGCGGACGACTGCAACCGAATCGAGAACGGCATGCAGACGACCAACAATCCCACGCTTTCGCCGAATGCCTCGTTCAACGCCTTCGGGATGAGCTGCATGGCTCAATTCAAGAGCGGCTACTACGCCATCGTCACCCGTATCCACCACCGCCGCTTCCCGATCGTCGATCAGGAGCGCGGCGTCGTCTGGGCCAACGTCGTCTTCGACCAGAATGGCACGGTGCAGACGATTCACCTGACCAATGGCCAGACCGTTTCGATGAAGGGCTTCAATCGGCCGGACAGCCTCGAAGTGACCGAGGACTTCAAAATCACCGGCGGCCTGATCCATCGAATCATAATGGTCGGGTCCGGCTTGCAGTATCATCTGAATTCCGCCTGGGGTGGCATCAGCGACAAGTAAGACGGCGTCTAAGGGAGACCCACGGTCATGAAAAGAACTTTGCGTGTCGTAGCGTTGGCGGCAGCCGGGATTGCCGGTATCGTTTGGAATTGTCCGGCATGGGCGCAGGGCCCGACTCCGGCGGCGGGAACCGAGACGGGCATCGCAACTTTCCAACAGCGCTGCATGGGCTGCCACGGAAACCCCAACGTCCCGCAGGCCCCCGCGCCCGACGCGATCCGCCAGATGTCGGCCGAAAGAATTTACGACGCGCTCACCACGGGCGTTATGAAGCCGCAGGGCGATTCGCTCACCGACGACCAGAAGAAAATGCTCGCCACGTTCCTCAGCGGCCGCCCGCTCGGCAGCTTGCAGCAGGGTGATGCCAAGTCGATGCCGAGTCACTGCACCACGAACCCGCCGCTCGCCGATCCCGCCGCCGGGCCCGAATGGAACGGCTGGGGCAACGGTCCCGCGAATACGCGCTTTCAAACCGCTGCCGCCGCCCGCCTTTCGCCGGATGACGTTCCGAACCTGAAAGTGAAGTGGGCCTTCGGCTATCCGGACGGGCTCTCCGCGTTCGGCCAGCCCATCGTCGTTTCCGGGCGCGTGTTCGTCGGCACGGACATCGGCTTCATCTATTCGCTCAACGCGGAAACCGGCTGCGTCTACTGGTCGTATCAGACGAAAGGCTCGGTGCGCACCGCGATTACCGTTGCGCGCGTCACCGGCCGCGGCGCGACGAAATACGCCGCCTACTTCGGCGACGCGCACGCCAACACCTACGCCATCGACGCGCAGACGGGTGAGGAGCTCTGGGTGACGCGCATCACCAACAACTTCATCGAGCGCATCACGGGCGCGCCGACTGTCTACGGCGGCCGCGTCTACGTGCCCCTCTCGAACTCCGAGGAATTTTCCGCGTCGTCGCTCGACTATTCCTGTTGCACGTCGCGCGGCGCGATCGCGGCGCTCGACGCCAACACCGGCCAGATCATCTGGAAGACGTACGTCGTCCCGCCGCCGGTGCCCAGCCGCAAAAATTCCAAGGGCGTGCAGCAATACACGTCCTCGGGCGGCTCGGTGTGGAACGCGCCCACCGTCGACCCCAAGCGCCGCGCCCTCTATTTTGGCACCGGCGACGGCCAGAGCGATCCGGTGCCCGATACCACCGACTCGGTGATGGCAATCAGCATGGACACCGGCGCGATCCTCTGGCACTACCAGGCCACGGCGAATGACGCCTTCGTCGGCGGATGCAACGGCCCCACGCGCACCGACAATTGCCCCAAGGTCAACGGCCCCGACCAGGACATCGGCAATTCTCCGATTCTGAAGACGCTTCCGGACGGCAAGTCGGTCGTCGTCTTCGGCACGAAAAACGGCCGCGTGATCGCGGTCGATCCCGACAACAAAGGCGCCGTGCTGTGGACCACGCAGGTCGTCGAAATTTCCAAGGGCCAGGAGAATTCCTTCTACGCGAATCTCAATGGAATCGTGTGGGGCGGCGCGGCCGACGACGAAAACGTCTACTACGGCCTGCAGAGCGGCGGCATCGTCGCGCTGAAATTGGCCACCGGCGAAAAAGTGTGGTACACGCCGTTTCCGCATGCGGCGAACGCGCGCGTCTCGAATTCCGCCGCCGCGACGATGATGCCCGGCGTAGTCTTCGTCGCCGGCTCGGACGGCGAGCTGCACGCCGTCTCCGCGAGTGACGGCCACATCCTGTGGAAATACGACACCGCCCGGAGTTTCGACACCGTGAACCAGGTGCCGGCGCACGGCGGCGCCATCAATTCCATCGGGCCGAGCATCGTCAACGGCATGCTCTTCATCGCCTCGGGCTACGCCGTGACGGGCAGCAACTCCGGCAACGTGCTTCTCGCATTTTCCGCCCGATAGTTCGTTTGCATCGGAGAACCCCGGTGCCACGCGGCCAGCCGCCCGCGATTGCGATGTGATAAAGTTGCGGCCCGATGCGGATCTTCGTTCTCGGAGCGGGCGGCACCGGCGGGCTGCTGGCACATCTCCTGGCACGCCAGGGCCATACCGTCTGGTGCGGCGATCGCGATATCGAGCGCGCGCGGCGATTCCTGGGCAAGAAAAGCGGGATCAAGGTCGTCGAGGCGAACGCGCGGAATATCTGGTCGATCGTGCGCGCAGGACGCGGCGCCAATCTCGTGGTCAACGCCTCTCCCGCCGTATTCAACAAGATCATTCTGCGCGCGGCGCTGCGGCTGCGCGCCCACTACCTCGATCTGAATTCCCACCTCACGGCCCACCCGTTCCGGCCCGAGCAGTTCCGGTTTCACAAGCAGTTCCTGGCGAAAAATCGCGTGGCGCTGGTCTGCGCGGGGGTCGCCCCGGGCCTCACCAACCTGCTCGCCGAGCGCGCCGCGGAAATGCTCGATTCGGTCGAGGCCATCCACATTCGCCTGTTCGAAAGCACGGAGAGCAAGGACCCGGTTTCCACGTGGTCCGCGGATGTGGCTTACGACGAAGCGGTCTCGCTGCCGCGCGTCTACCGCAACGGCAAGTTCCTGCTCGCCAAGCGGTTCGACGAGCGCGAGAAGTTCCGCTTTCCTCCTCCGATCGGCGAGGTGCCCGTGTACCTCGCGGCGCAGGATGAAGTCTGCATGTTGCCCTACGTCGTCCGCGTCCGCGACGTCGACGCGAAAATCGGCGGAAACGATTTCGACCGCTTGCGGCGATGGTATCGCCAGGGCCGGCTGAGCCGCTCGGCGGGGATCGTCCGCAAGCGGTTCCCGGAGACGCTGACGCCGCGCCGCGTGGCGAAGTTGATCCGCACGGGCGTCCTCGAAAACGCGCGATTTGCCGCCGCCGTGCTGGTCCGCGGGATGAAGGGCGAGCAGCCGCTCCTCGTGCGCTGGGACGCCAGCTTTCCGACGCTCTATCAGATTCGCCAGCGCGGCCTGATCTCGACTCCCATCGCCTACGCCACCGCGCATCTCGCCGCGATTTTCGTCAAGCATTTCCCGCGCGATTCGGCCGGCGTGATCGGCCCCGGAGGCCTTTCGGCGGAGACGCGGCGCGCCATCCTCGCCGACGCTCGCTCCCGCGATTTCCACCTCTCTCTGAAGACGACCCGCCTCAAGAAGACAGAAGAAGACGACGAGTTCTAGTGCGGGCGGCCGGTGGTCCAATTCGATGAGTCGCCTGAGGCAACAGCAAGTCGGAACCAGGGGAAATCCAGCGTGAAACTCGCGCAGCAGCTTGAGGCCTTGCGGGCCGCGTTGCACGGCAAGGCAGCCGAGCAGGATAGAATCCAAGATTCGGCCATCTTGCATTGGAAATTGCCGATTCTGGGTGCTGTTATCGCGTTCGCGCTGTTGGCCGCGTGGAACATTGATCTTCCCGGCCTTTACTACGATGAGTTGATACAGGTCACGCCAGCCCTTCGTTTCGTCAAAGGCAGCCTGCATAGCCAGGCGCACGGAATTGGCGAGACTGAGATCGGCATCCACGGACATCGGATTCCCCTGATGACGATGGGATATATCGGCGCGGTAAAAACCATCGCATTTGTGCCCCTGGCGGCAACAATGGACCTTGGCCCGAGGAGTATCCGCTGCTTCACGATCGCGATCGGTGCTCTGGCGCTAATTGCGACCTCCGCTTTCGCACGCAGGCTCCTCGGGCCGGCTGCGGCCGTCCTGGGAATAATTTTGCTGGCGATCGACCCAAGCTATCTGATCTTTTGTCGAACGGACTACGGCCCAACCGTCTTTATGATGGCGCTCAAGGGCGTGGCTTTATGGCAGTTGATTGTTTGGTGGCAAACACGAAGGTCATGGTCGCTGTACTTGGCGGCTTTCGCCATGGGGCTAGGGGTTTACGACAAGACGAATTTCCTTTGGATCGTGATCGCGCTGGTCGGTGCAGCGCTTCTGATTGTGCCCCAATTCTTGGCTCGTTTGACGCGACGGGAAACGATCTGTGCTGGGTGCCTGTTCCTGATCGGCTGCCTGCCCCTCGTCGCGTACAATCTCCATTGGCCGCCGCCGACTTGGACCGCCCTTGAATCTCACAATCGCTTGGTGAACGGGGAGACAGGAGCGCCGCGGTCATTGGAAGCGCTGGAACAAAGGCTAATGCAGCGCACGAAAGGTCTCACGGACCTTTTCACGGCAACAACCGTGAACTGGGTGCGAGATTGCCCTGCACCTCCCGTGGTGGTGATGCCCGTCGTGGCGCTTAGCGCTTCGGTGATAACGCTCGTCTGCTACGCCGTGCCCCGCTTGCGCCGTCGATGGCGCCGCGAAATGTTGCTCCTTCTGACGACGTTCTTCATCATACTGATGGCGGTCGTTACTCCTGGTGCGTACTCAAGCCATCATCTCATTTTGGCCTACCCATTCCCTCATTTGTTGGTCGCCGCCGTCGTGGTTCGATCCGCCAGACGGTTCTATCGAATGAGAACGCCTCTGGGCGCGATCGTCGCAGCTGCAGTGTTTTTCTTGGGATTCGCCGGGCCGGCGACAGCAAGTCTGCTTCGCTATCGGCAGGTCATGGTCCAACTGCAAAAGACCGGCGGCACGGGCAATTGGTCTGATGGAATCTATCTCCTTGACTCATGGCTTGAGACGCACGATCCCGACCAACCAGTCGTGGCCGTCGACTGGGGCATCGAACAACCTTTGGTCGCGTTGTCCCAGGGGCGCCTTCACTGCGCGGACCTATGGCGGGTTCGCGACGCTGGAGCTTATCAACATTTTTTTAACCTGCCCGGATCTCGCTATGTGCTCCATCCGCCGGGCAACACGAACTTTCCGGAAGCCCGCGACCTTTTCCTCGAAGCCGCTCAAAATCGCGGCCTTCAACTTCACTCTGTGGAAACCATCACAGATCGGATGGCGCGCCCAATCCTTCTCGTTTATGTGCTCTCTCGAACAGTCAGCGACGCGCGCTAGCCGGAAACTAACCGCTCCCTGCCTACGCTCGTTTGACCGCGCAAAGCATCACCCTGCACGGCTTGATCGGGAGTTGTCGCTCAGCGCTTCTCGGACGTTGTTGGATCGATTGTCGTCTTGATCTCGGAGATTCGGTTCGCGGGGAAGCCTCCCTTGCGGGCGTGATCGCGCACCATCTCTTCGTTCGGGGCAATGTAGACGCAGTAGATCTTGTCTGCCGTGACGTGGCTCTCCAACCACTGAATTTGCGGCCCGAGCCGGTTCAGCACGCTGCAGGACTTCTGCGAAAGGGCCTGCAATTCCTGCGGCGTCATCTTTCCGGCACCGGGGACTTCGCGTTCAATCAGGTATTTCGGCACGCCGAGCTCCTTCTCGATGGGATTTGACGCGCACAGTACCAAGGTCCATCTGCACGGTCAAGAGTCCCGGTTTGACCGCATGCAGCGCGGGCCGCTATAATCATTGTTTCGGCCCGGCATGAAATCTGCGCTGTATGCATCCCGGATGGTTTCGGGACATGCTGGGTACGGCCCCGGCGGGTAGCATGCCCTCCCGGCTAAGGTTTCCGCAAAGAGGAAACTCCAGACAAGAATTCAGGAGCGGATCACCATGAAGGCAACACTATTGCGCGCCGGAATGATCATCAAGCACGAGGGCGATCTCTTTGCGGTCTACAGCGTCGATCACCGCACGCCCGGCAACAAGCGCGCCGCGATGCAGACGAAGATGCGCAACCTGCGCACCGGCTCGATGATCGATTACAGGTTCCGCGCGGAAGACTCGATCGAGAAGGTCACTGTCGACGAAGTGGAATTCGAGTATCTCTACAGCGACGGCGAAGGCCACCACTTCATGAACAACGAGAATTACGAGCAGATCGCGCTGCAAAACGACATCGTCGGCGACGCGAAAGACTATCTGATCGCCAACATGCCCGTGAAGATCGAGTACTACGACAACAAGCCCATCGGCGTGCTGCTGCCCGACACGGTCGACCTCACCGTCGTCGATACCGAACCGAGCATCCAGAAGGCCACCGCAAGCGCCGTGATGAAGCCCGCGAAGCTCGAAACGGGTCTCGTGATCAACGTTCCGCCGTTCGTCGGCAACGGCGACAAAGTGCGAGTCGACACCTCCGAAGGCCGCTACATGCAGCGCGTGCAGTAAGGCGAGCTTCCGCTCAGTGTCCCATCAACATCCCGACTTGTGAGCATGGGTGTGTTCTACCGGGCGGCGGACCGTTTGGCTCCGAAGACGCGCTGGAAGATCGCGTCGACGGCGCGCAACTGGCGCTGCAAGTCGAAGGTGTGCGCGAGCGCCTTTTCATCGAGGAATTTGCGGATGTCCGGATCGGCGGCGACGCGGTCCTGGAAGCTTGTTTCCGATTCCCACGCGGCCATGGCGTGGCCCTGCACCCACTTGTAGGAATCCTCGCGCGGCGCGCCGTGCTCGACCAGATCCTGCAAGAGCTGCCCTGAAAAAATCAGGCCCTGCGTCGCGTCCAGATTCCTTCGCATTCGAACCGGGAAAACCTTCATACTGGTGACAATTTCGGCCATTTTTTGCAGCATATAGTCCACTAAAATGGCCGAATCCGGCAGGATTATGCGCTCGACCGAGCTGTGCGAGATGTCCCGCTCGTGCCAGAGCGCGATATTCTCCATCGCCGCGATGGAGTTCGCGCGGACGACTCGCGCGAGCCCGCAAACCTGCTCGCTCGAGACGGGATTGCGCTTGTGCGGCATGGCCGAGCTGCCGCGCTGCTCGCCGCCGAACGGCTCCTCGACTTCGCGGACTTCCGTGCGCTGAAGGTGGCGGATTTCGAGGGCCACGCGCTCGAGCGACGCCGCCACAATCGCGAGCGTCGAGACGTATTGCGCGTGGCGGTCGCGCTCAATCACCTGCGAGGTGATCGGCGCGGCGGCGAGACCCAGCCGCGCGCAGATTTTCTGCTCGATTTCCGGGCCTAGATGCGTGCAGGTGCCGACCGCGCCCGAAATCTTTCCCACGGCCATTTGCTGCGCGGCGGCGGCGAAACGCTCGGCGTCGCGGCGATTTTCGGCGTACCAGTTCGCGATTTTCAGTCCGAACGTGATCGGCTCGGCGTGAATGCCGTGCGTGCGGCCGATTTCAGGCGTGTCCTTGAACTCCCACGCGCGCTTTTCGAGAATTTCGCCGAAGCGTGCGATGCCTTTCTCGATTAGCTTCGAGGCGTCGCGGACGAGCAGGGCCTGCGCGGTATCGACCACGTCGTTCGAAGTGAGGCCATAGTGCAGCCAGCGCGCCGCCTCCGGATCGCCGACGGTTTCCTGCACGGCGATGGTGAACGCGATCACGTCGTGGCGGACCTTCGCTTCGATCTCGTTGATGCGCGCCACGTCGATGCGCGCGCGTTCGCGCAACTTCGCAGCGGCCTCGCGCGGCACGGTGCCTGCCTCCGCGAGGGTTTCCGTGGCGGCCAGCTCGACCTCAAGCCACTTCTGGAATTTATTCTGCTCGCTCCAGACGTGGCCCATCTCCGAGCGCGTGTAGCGTGAAATCAAATTCGACTCCCTGAACTCCGGCGATTGGCGGGGGAACTCCCTGCTCCATCATACCTGAAAAGGCGACACCCTGGACTCGACAGCGGAGGGCAAAGCGACTCGCTGCTAGCCCCGGGGTTGTGGAGCCGCGGCGGCTCGGGGCCGGCTTGGCGCGTGTAGTAGGATTCGCGCAGGAGGTAACGGCATGGCGACGAAGCATCCGGCAATCGAGGGCGCGATCAAGGAATTCATCGAGGGGCAGAAGATGTTTTTCGTGGGGTCGGCGCCGCTCGACGCGAAGGGCCATGTGAATATCTCTCCCAAGGGGCTCGACACGTTTCGAATCCTCGGGCCGAAAACGGTGGCGTACCTGGACCTGACCGGCAGCGGAATCGAGACGGTGGCGCACGTGAAGGAAAACGGCCGGATCGTGCTGATGTTCTGCGCGTTTCAGGGCTCGCCGAAGATCTTGCGGCTGTACGGGCAAGGCAGAGTTGTCGGGCCGAGCGAAGCGGAATTCGCTCGCTTGGAGGATCACTTTCCAGCGCTTGCAGGGATCCGGTCGATCATCGTCGTCGAGCTCACGGACATCATCGACTCGTGCGGGTTGGGCGTTCCTCTTTTCAAATACGAAGGGCAGCGAGAGCAGCACACTGCCTGGGCCCGCAAGATCGGTCCGGAAGCGGTCAAGACCTACCAACACGACAAAAATCAGCGAAGCCTCGATGGTCTTCCGGGATTATCGGCGTAGGTTGGAATCCAGAACGACCGTTCCCACACGCTCTGACCCAAAAAGCAGATCCCTTCCCGCACGACCATCCGGGACGCAAACACCGCGCACCCTCCATCCGCAAAAGACGCGGCTGGGTTCGGGATGACAGCGAGAAGCCTCATCCCGGCCCGCGGGGCGAGCCACATGGAGGAGCGATCAGAGCTCGAAGGGGCCGAGGGGGGTGCGCTGGCTGGCGATGTGGAGCGAGCCCTGAATCGTTCGTTGCGCGGCTTAGTGGAGCATTAAAACCATCATGAGCACGAGCACCACCGCCCAGTAGCTGGACCAAAGCAGCCTAGCGCCGTCTGTCCAAATAGCGGCCGTGACGTTGGGTGGCGTCCCCGCGCCGGCCAGCAGACGGCTGATTCGACGATATGCCGGGACGGCCTGAAACCACGGTCCAGCTATAACACAAGCGAGGACAAATGCCTCAATAACCCAGTCGCCATGATGCGATCTCGTTGCGAGTACGTGCTTCACAGATAGACATATGGCCACCGTCATAGCGAGAATCACCATCCCGATGGACCGCCACGAAAACGAGCCATCCTCGCTTAGATAGACGGACGGCCTGATTTCGGATTGCCCGACGTTTTCGGTCATAGCGCGCGCTCCCAAAAGCAGACAACGACGATGAGAGTATGGCCCTAACGATAGCAGCTACAGAAATGGTAACACAGCTACAGTTCAAAGGGGCCGAGGGGGGTGCGCTGGCTGGCGATGTGGAGCGTGCCGCGGAAGGCGAAGTCCGCGGGGCGGCTGGCCAACGCCTGCTCGGCGCAAATCTGCGCGATATCGGGCGTGTTGTTCTGCTCGGAGAGATGCGCGAGGACGAGGTGGCGCGCGCGGGCGTCGAAGACCTCGGAATCGGCGAGGAATTCGCTGACAACGTTGTTCGAAAGGTGCCCGGTGCGGCTCATGACGCGCTGCTTGATGTACCACGGGTACGGCCCGACCTTGAGCATGTCGAGATCGTGGTTCGATTCGAGGATCAGGAAATCGGCTTCGCGCAGGTGGTGCTTCACCAGCTCGGGCAGGTAGCCGAGGTCGGTGACGATCGCGACCTTCGTGCCGTTGGTGCGGAAGGCGTAGCCGACCGGATCGGCGGCGTCGTGCGGGATCGCGAACGGATTGATTTCGATGTCGCCGATTTCGAACCGCTCGCCCGCGCGGATGTATTCGACGCGCTCCATTTTCGCCTTGCGCCCCGGCTTTTCGGGATCGTCGGCGTACATCTTCAGGATTTCGCGGTGCGTCGGCTCGGTGAGGTACGCGGGGCAGTCCCATTCGCGGGCCATCTGCGCCGCGCCGCTTGAATGGTCGGAGTGCTCGTGCGTGATCAGGATGGCGTCCACGCGCTCGGGACGCGCGCGGCCCAGCGCTTCGAAGCGCCGCAGCATTTCCTTTTTGCCAAGGCCGGCGTCGATGAGGAGGGTGGTGCGCTCGGTTTCGAGCAACGTGGCGTTGCCCGTGCTGCCGGAGGCCAGAATGGAGATGCGAAACGAGATGCGGTTGCCCTCAGCCGAAAAATCCGAACCGCTCAGGATGTTGGCAGAGCGCAGAGGCGGCGTCAAAGGAAAAACATCGGAGGTTGAGGAAGTAAATGAGGCAAAGGAGGTGGAGGAAAAACCCCGGCGCATCAGGCAACGCATGTCGCCGAGCCGGGTTGGCGAGCAATCGCTACTTGCTGCGGGTGAACCTGCGCAAAGGAAGGCGCTTCGCGCCGGCTTATACGGCGGGGCTGAAGCCCCGCCTTCCCAGGCCTATTTGTGGGACGGAGGTCAGTCGATGGGGTCGGAGTCGATGCCGATGTTCTTTTCGCCGGCGGCTTTCTTTTCGTTGTACTTCTTCACCCAGGCGGCGAAGGATTTGCCGGCGGCGGTGTCGCGTCCGGTGAACGCGAGCGCGGCAATGTCGCTGTAGGGCACGGAGAGCTTGCCGGGCTGGTCCTTGGGATCGTTCCCTTGGGGCGGCTTCGGCATAAGGCGCACGGCGCAATCCGAGAGCAGGGGGCCTTTGACCTTGCGGTCGAAGATGTAGCCTTCGATCACGCGGCCGTCCTTGAGGGTGATGGTCACATCGCCGCGATAGTCGAACGCTTTTTCGAGGGCCGCGCGAATTTCCGGCTCGGCGGCGGTCGAGGGAATCCAGCCTTCGAGATTTTCGTGGGCGACGCCGAGATGCTCCTCGGACGAGCTGGCATATGTATTCGAATCGGTCATTGTCAGGCGCTCATTTCGTTTTAGCGGAGGCAACCCGTGCGACGACATGCCGCGGGAGAATCAGCGCAAAGGTTCGCGTCCACCACGGCGGACGCAGACGGCGCGCTTCGCGCGACTGTCCTTCGGCGGGGTTCCCGAGGAAGCCTCGGGACAAGTTCCACCCCGCCCTTCCACCAAACCCAAACGCGCCTAGGCCTTCGGCGCGGCGATCTGCACGAGCCGACCGGAAGGGCTCCCTGCATTGCTTGGAGCGCCGCCCATCGCGTCCGGATCCTTGTACTTGTGGAAGAGCGTGGCGCGGACGGTGGCGAGGAAGCCGCCGACCGAGCCGAACGTGTCGTTGATGGCGCTGGCTTCATAGCCGCTGTGGACCATGCAGTTCGCGCACTTGGGATTGCCGCTCTCGGTGCCGTAGCGATCCCACTCGGTTTCGCGGATCAACTCGTCGAACGAATCGGCGTAGCCGTCCTGCAAGAGGTAGCAGGGCTTCTGCCAGCCGAAAATATTGTACGTGGGCATGCCCCAGGGCGTGCATTTGTAATTCCGCTTGCCCATCAGGAATTCGAGGAACAAGGGGCTCAGGTTGAAGCGCCACTTGTCGGAACGGTTGCTCAGAATCTGGCGGAAGAGATTGCGCGTCTTTTTGCGGCTGAGGAAGTGCTGCTGGTCCGGCGCTTTGTCGTAGGTATAGCCGGGCGAGAGCATCATGCCTTCGACGCCGAGGTCCATCATGTCGTCGAAGAACTGGCGAACGCTCTGTGGATCGGCACCCTCGAAGAGCGTCGTATTCGTGGTGACGCGGAAGCCGCGCTGGAGCGCGAGGCGGATGCCTTGGACGGCCTTGTCGTAGGTGCCTTCGCGGCAGACCGAGAAATCGTGGTGCTCGCGCTCGCCGTCCATGTGGACGGAAAACGAAAGATACTTGCTCGGCGTGAACTCGTGGAGCCGTTGGGTCAGCAGCAGCGCGTTGGTGCAAAGGTAGATGTACTTCTTGCGCGCGACAAGCCCGGCAACGATTTCGGGGATCTGCGGATGTAGCAGCGGCTCGCCGCCGGGGATGCTGACCACCGGCGCGCCGCATTCGTCGACCGCGCGGAAGCACTCCTCGGGGGTCAACTGCTTCTTCAGGACGTGCGCGGGATATTGAATCTTGCCGCAGCCGGCGCAGGCGAGGTTGCAGCGGAGCAGCGGCTCGAGCATCAGGACGACCGGATACTGCTTGCGCCCCTTCAGCTTTTGGCTGACGACGTACGACGACACCGCCCACATCTGCGATATTGGCCCCGGAACGCCCATTGCTCTCCCAGCACGCTGCCACGGCACCGCGCGGACTCTATCGTGAAGCTCTTATCATACCGGGTTCGATGCCTCCTGTGAACATGGGGTTTCCGCAATGGGTGCCTAAAACGCCCGCGGCTCCAAGCCGGGCTCACTCGAGCGCGAACACAGCGTAGACCGTCGCCTCGCGCCGCACTTTCCGCGGAAAGAGCCTGATAATCGGCTCCGTCGAGGAAAGTCCGGCCGAGCCGCCCACCCCGGAACCCATTCCGGTTCCAAACCCCCGGTTCTGTCCGGCATCCGGCGCATTACTGTTGCTCGCATACAACAAATCGCCTACTTTGGCTCCGAGCTTTTCCGCCATTGCCTTCGCGAGAGCGCGTGCTTTCGCCAGCGCGGCTTCATTCACTTTGGCGTCGAGGGAAGGTGGATCCGCAACGGTCCAGTCCACGCCACTAACTGCGTTCGCGCCACCGGCTATAGCGGCATCCACGATCTTCCCCGCATCCGCCACGGCGACGCGAATGGTCCAGGACTGGTTCGCCTGGAATTGCCGCTCCTTGCGCTCGTCGGGAGTCCAGTCGCGGTCCGGCTGGAAAACCGTCTCCAATGTGACAGCCTGCGTTTCGATCGCGTCTTTGCTCAACCCCGCAGCCAACAGCGATTGGATTACTTTCCCTGAGACTTGCCCGCTGCCGCTATAGACCGCGTCTTTGGTCGGGCCGTAGTTGTGGTAGCCGACCTCGATCAGCGCAATCGCCGGCTCGACCTCGACCGTTGCCGACGCGGCGACGGAGATGGTGCGATTGTCTTTGCTAATTTGTATGCCTTGGCCGAATGCGACGAACGCGAAACTCAACGTCAAAAGAAGCGGGGCCGGGTACCGTAGCTTCATACAGACCTCCTCCGAGTGTGACGGCTATCCACTCTGGATGACGAAATGCGGCCGATGAGTTGTGCGACGAGGATTAGAGGCCGCTAAAAGGCGAGTTGTTCCCGGGTGAGGTCGAAGCCGTTGAGGTTGCCGACGACGGAGGCGGCGACGCGGCCGGGCTCGAAGAATTCGCGGGCGATCTGCTGGACTTGCTCGGCGGTGACGGCTTCGAGCATGGCGATCAGCTCGTCGGGTGTGAAGTGGCGGTCGAAATAGATGTGATAGCGGGCGAGGCTGTTCATGCGCTGGCCCGAGCCTTCGAGCGCGAGAAGCGTCGCACCCTTGAGGTGATCCTTCGCGCGGCGCAGCTCTTCGGCGTCGAGCGGCTCGTCTTTGAGGCGGCGGAATTCGTCGAGCACGGAACGAACGACCTGTTCGGCGGTTTCGAGCGAAGTGCCCGCATAGACCGAAAGCGCGCCCGCGTCACGATAGGAATTCAACTCGCTGAAAATCGCGTAGGCCAGGCCCTGCCGCTCGCGGATGTTCTGAAACAGCCGCGAGGACATCCCGCCGCCGAGAATGTTGTTGAGGATCGAGACGGCGAAGCGGCGGTCGTCCGTCATGGCGAAGGCGGGCACGCCGAGGCAGATGTGCACCTGCTCGAGTTCGCGCTTGGCGCGCAGGGTGATGTGGGGCGCGGGCTGCGGCTCCGGCTCGGCCTGGCCGTCTTCGGAGGGCGCGAGCTTCGCGAAGCGCTCGGAGACGAGATCGACGAGTTGCGCGTGAGTCAGGTGGCCCGCCGCGGTGATCACGAGATGGTTCGGCGCGTACCACTGGCGAAACCATTTCTGGAGCGTGTCGTGCGTGAACGCGGAAACCGTTTCCGGCGTGCCGAGGATCGGCTTGCCGAGCGGGTGCGGAGCCCAGAAATTCTGCGTGAAAAGCTCGTGGACGAGGTCCTCGGGGTTGTCCTGCGTCATCCGGATTTCCTCGAGGACCACGCCTTGCTCGCGCGCGATGTCTTCATCGGCGAATTTCGGCTCGATGACCATGTCCGCGAGAACGTCGAAGGCCCTGGGCAGGTGCTCGTCGAGGACGCGCGTGTTGAAGCAGACCATTTCCTTCGATGTGAACGCGTCCAGCATGCCGCCGACGCTGTCCATTTCGCGCGCGATGTCTTCGGCGGTGCGGCGCGCCGTGCCCTTGAACACCATGTGCTCGATGAAATGCGAGATGCCGTTCAGCGCGGCGGGCTCGCGGCGCGAGCCGGAGCGCAGCCAGATGCCGACGGAAACCGAGTGGACGTGCTCCATCGGCTCGGTGATGACCACGAGGCCGTTGGGCAGCACTTCCTTCTGTATGTTATGTGTTGGCTTCGACATGTATGCTTCTATTCTGCACGCCGCGAGACCAAAAGTCATTCCGGTTCGCGCGAGCGGTGCCCAATTCCGCCGCGTGCTATCATGGATTTAAGATGTCGCAACAGGCTTCAAATTCCGCCCTAAACCTGCTGGGAAAATCGGTGGAAGAGCTGCGCGAATTCTTGCAAGGGCTGGGCGAGCCGGGGTATCGCGGCGCGCAGATCTATCACGCGCTGTATGCCGAGCGGCGTTTCGATTTTGCCGCGATGACGAATCTGCCGGCGGCGCTGCGCGAGCGGCTGTCGCGCGAGGCCGCCATCGCGCTGCCGCGGATCGTGCGGCGGCATCGGTCGTCGGATGGCACGGTGCGGTACGTCCTCGCCTTGGACGGCGCCGCCGATGGAAAACCGGCGACGATCGAAACCGTGTTCATGCCGGAGGAAAACCGGCAGACGATCTGTATTTCGACGCAGGCGGGCTGCGCGGTGGATTGCCGGTTCTGCCTGACGGCGACGCTCGGGCTGGTGCGGAACCTGACGGCGGGCGAAATCGTGGGGCAGGCACTCGTTGCGCGCGAAGATAATCTCGCGGCACTGAAGCCGCAGACGAACATCGTGTTGATGGGCCAGGGCGAGCCCCTGTTGAACTACGACGCCGTGATGGCCGCGCTGCGCATCCTGCTTGACCCGAACGGCATGGCCATTTCGCCGAAGCATGCAACGCTTTCGACCAGCGGCATCGTTCCCGGCATCGAGCGGCTGGCGCAGGAGAAGGTGCGGCCGAAGCTCGCGATTTCGCTGAATGCGTCGTCGGACGAGCAGCGCGACAAGATCATGCCGATCAATCGCAAGTATCCGCTCGAGAAGCTGCTCGATGCCTGCCGGAAATATCCGTTGCGGCCGTGGGAGCATCTGACGTTCGAATACGTGTTGCTCGGCGGATTCAACGACTCGCCGGAAGACGCGCGGCGCGTGGTGCGGCTGCTTGCGAATCTGCGCGCGAAGGTGAACCTGATCCCGTGGAATCCCGGCGACCTGCCGTACGAGAAGCCGGATGCCGCGCGCATCGAGGAGTTCCGAAGAATCCTCGCAGACAAGGGCATGCTCGTCTTCGTCCGCTATTCGCGCGGGCAGGACGTGATGGCCGCGTGCGGGCAATTGGCGCTGGCGGAATTGGCAACGCAGCACGTCGCACACACCTAGCGACCGCAGGAAAAGACAAAAGCAGATCCCTCACCGCCGTCCGCACAGAACGCGGCCGGGTTCGGGATGACAGGTGTAGTCAGTCAGCGGATTCCGATGGCGGCCATCAGGCGGCCGGTGGTGCGTTCGCGGCGATAGCTGAAGAAAAGATCGGTGCGGCAGGCGGTGCAAAAGCCCGAAACCGAAATCTGGCGCAGCGGAACGCCGGCATCGACGAGGATCGCGCGGTTCGCGGCGATCAGGTCGAGATGGACGCGCGGCGACGGAGGCGGATGCCCCGGCGGCCTCATCGTGAGCCAGGGAAGCCAGTTCGGATCGTTTTCGCCGGAGGCGAGCGCGTCGAACGGGCCGTCGAACCAGTCGCGCGCGGCGGGAAACTGCGCGTGAAATTCGCGGGCGACGTCGGAGCCGACTTCGTAGCAGCAGCGGCCGATGCCGGGGCCGAACGCGGCGATCACATCCTCGGGGCGGGTGCCGAATTCCAGTTGCATCCGGCCGAGAGTTTTTGCGGCGATGCGGCGAAGCGTGCCGCGCCAGCCGGAATGAATCGCGGCGACCGCGCGGCGCTTCGGATCGGCGAGAAGGATCGGAACGCAATCCGCGGTTTGAACGACGAGCAGGACGCCCGGCTCGCGCGTGATCAGAGCGTCTGCTTTGGGCGCTTCCGCAGTTGCCGCCTTTGACGAATCCGCGAGGTACACGATGTCCGAGTGAATCTGGCGGAGCGTGACGACCCGCATTTCGTCCGCGCCGATCGCGTGGAAGAACTTCCTGCGATTTTCGAGCACGCGCTCGCGTGAATCCCAATCGGTAAAGCCGAGATTCAGGGCGCCGTTCTCGCTCGCGCCGCCGGGGCGCGTGCTGAAGCCGTGGACGAGCCAGCGGAGCCGCGCGAGCGGCGGCGCTTCCAACACTTGCAAGCCGCCGGCGCGTCGCAGCGTCCATTCCGCGGATTTTGCGGCAGAGTTTTTCGGCGCTGGTTTCTTTTTCGTGACGATTGCCGTCATGGTTGGTTCAGTTCGATGAGTCCGTCTATCCGAGTGCGTATGATGACACGTTCACCGGGAGCAGTTGAAGAGAGATCCTTCGTCCGCCGCGGACTCAGGATGACGATGCTTGTCGCATCGTCAGGTATAATCCCGCGACGGCGCAGGGGTGCTTGGGCAGGGTGCGAAGACAATGATCGTCGGGCTGGGTCTGGATATCGCCGAAGTCGACCGGATCGAGGCCGCCATTCGGCGTCACGGAGCGCCGTTTCTCGAGCGGCTTTACACGCCGAGCGAAGTGGCGTACTGCGAGAGCTACAAGGATAAATTCGAGCGCTACGCCGCGCGATTTGCCGCGAAGGAAGCGGCGATGAAAGCCCTCGGCACCGGATGGAGCCGCGGCGTTCGCTGGCGCGACATCGAAGTCGCGCGCGAGCCCAGCGGCAAGCCGACGATTCGCCTCGAAGGTGTAGCGCAGCAAATCGCCCAGCGCATGGGCGTGAAAAACATTTCCCTCTCAATCACGCACAGCGGGAATTTAGCCCTCGCGCAGGTGATTTTCGAGACCTAACGCGCGTTGACTGAAGAGAGATTCCTCGCTTCGTTCGGAATGACAACATCCGCGTGCTGCTGCGGTTCGGAAGTCATGCGCACGATGCGCCATTCATTCGCAGGGTGGCGGCCCGGGATCCGCAGCTTCAGGTAATTCCCCGTCAGCGCCTCAGTCCAGTCGTCGCCAGCGCGCGCAAGAGTGAGCGCGCGCAGAGTGCGGCCCGCCTGCGAAGCGCGAAACGCGGCGGACTTTTGCTCCGAGAGCAATCGCAGTGCCCGAGCGCGTTCGCGAATCACCTGTGGGGGCACGGCGGCAGCGTCCAGCTTCGCGGCCTCGGTTCCGGGACGAGTCGAAAACGAGAAGACGTGCAGGTAAGTGAGCGGCAACCGCTCGATGAATTCGGCCGTGGCTTCGAAATCGCCGTCCGTCTCGCCCGGAAAGCCGACGATGACGTCCGCGCCAATCGCGGCATCGGGCAGCAAGCGGCGAATGAGTTTCACGCGCTCGGCGTAGTGCTCGGCGCGATACCAGCGGTGCATCGCGCGCAGGACGCGGTCGGAGCCCGACTGCAGCGGCACGTGAAAATGGTGCGCGAGGCGGCCCGAGGATGCGACCAGCCCGACAAAATCCTCAGTGACATCCTGCGGCTCGATCGAGCTGAAGCGGAGCTGATCGAGCGCCGTTTCGCCGAGGATTCGCCGCACGACGTTCGCAAGCCCGGCCCGCGGTGCGAGATCGCGGCCATAGCTGCCAAGATTGATTCCGCTCAGGACGATTTCCTTCGCGCCCGCCGCTACCAGGTTCCGCACTTCCTCAACAACGACATCCGGGGGCAGACTGCGGCTGCGCCCACGCACAAACGGAATCACGCAATACGAGCAGCGATTGTTGCAGCCGTCCTGAATCTTCAGGATGGGCCGCGTGCGGCCGACTCCGGCGAGCGATGCGGAAGCGACCTGAACGGACGTCTGAGCGAAGATGTCGCCAGTCAGGATTTTCGCCGGACCTCGCGCGAGCGACATCGCATCATCGTTGAGCCGCGCGAGCGGGACAAAATCGGCAGTCGCCGCCGGCGCATGAAGTCCGCGAATTGCACTCGGGATTTCGGCCTGGTGTGAGTTCCCGACAACCAGCGCCACGCCGTCGAGCGAGGCGAGCTCCTCAGGCGCGCGCTGCGCGTAGCAGCCGGTGACGACGATGCGTGCGGCAGGATTCGCGCGATGAATCTTGCGCACTACCTCGCGCGCCTGTGCATCCGCCGCGGACGTGACGGTGCAGGTATTCAGGACGACGACATCGGCCGAAGCGTGCTCAGCGACGAGCGCGAGACCGCTCGCTTGCAGTTCGCGGCGAAGCGCAGCAGCGTCCGCCTCGGTTGCGCGGCAGCCGAAGTTTTCGATGGAGAAACTGGCCGTGCGGTCCATGCGGGAAGTATAGCAGTGAACTTGGAGGGGCTGGCCGGATGGGACGCGCTAGGCGCTTGCGCGGCGCTGGTAGCAGAGGAGGATCAGGTCGGCCCGGCGGCGTACTCCGAACTTGGCGAGAAGGTTCGAGACGTGGAACTTCACGGTGCGCTCGGAGATGTGCAGGCGGTCGGCGACTTCCTTGTTGGCAAGGTTTTCGAGGAGGCCGCTGAGCACTTCCTGTTCCCGCCGGCTGAGCTCGCTCGGAGAATCCGCGCGGAGGCGGCGCCCCTGCGCGCTGCTCAGGATCGAATCCACGAACCGGGAAAGGACCGGGCGCGGGACCCAGATGCCGCCGGAGGCGACCTGCGGCAGGGCCCGTGCAAGTTGTTCGCGAGCCTCGGCATAGGTCAGGATGCCCTTCACGCCCTGGCGGAGAAGGGAGTAGCTTTCCGTTTCTTTGAGCTTATCTCCCACTACCAGGAGGCGCGCGTTCGCGTATTTATCGAGGATATTGCCCAGAAGCGCTCCCGTGGCCTGTCGCGCAGCATGAGCGTCAACTACATAGACCGAAGCGCGGGGCACGTCGAGGCTGCGCAGGTCGGGGGCCAGGATGGAATCGAGCTGTTTGGACGTGATCTGAAAGCCGCTATCCTCCAGCAAGCGATGGAACTCGTCCAACACCATCGGATGCGGCGACAGGAGACAGACCTTCAGGCTCGACTTACCGTTTGCTCTGGACATAGGCCTTATCTCAATTCAGGCTAGCCGAATTAGAGGGCCGGGGCAAGGCAGACACAACAGGCGATTTCATACCAGATACGGGTGCGGGCGGTCAGGGCCGCACCGCACTTCAAGAAGTCAATCGGCCTGAGCCGGGGATTCCGCCGGGAATTCAGCTTCCGCTTCCAGCTTTCGCCGGGGGCGCTTGGAGGGGAGGCCAGCCTGACGGACCTTGTAGAGAAGCGCGCGGTAGCTGATTTTCAACACTTCGGCTGTTTTGCGGCGGTTCCAGTGATTGGCTTGGAGCACCTTCAGAATCAGATCGTGCTCCATGCGCCGCGTGACCTGCTGGGCGATTCGCTTGAGAGGGATATTGCCCTCCGGGGTCGTCTCGTAGGTAAAACTCAGCGGGGTCTTTTCAAGCCGCTCGGTCTGAAGGGCTTCTTCCGACCCGAGGACGACGTACCGGGCCAGGCAGTTCTCCAGCTCGCGGACGTTGCCCGGCCAGTCCCTCTGCTGGAGCACATGGACCGTCTCCTTTGAAAGAGGAGGCGCCTCGCGCTGGAAACGACGATTGAACTGTTGGCGGAGGTATTCGATCAGATACGGAATATCCTGGCGGCGATCGCGCAACGGGGGCAGCGTTATGCTGATGACGTTGATGCGATAAAAGAGATCCGAACGGAAGCCGCCGGTTTCGATTTCGTGCTGGAGGCGCCGGTTCGTCGCGCAGATGACGCGCGCATCCATGCGCTTCTCTTCGTGATCCCCGATACGCGTGAAATGGCCGTCCTGGAGGACGTGAAGGAGCTTCGCCTGCAAGCTCTGGTCGAGCTCGCCGATCTCATCCATGAAGAGTGTCCCGCCCTGGGCCATTTCCATGCGGCCGGGCTTCGCCGCATTGGCTCCGGTGAACGCGCCCTTCTGAAAACCGAACAGTTCGCTCTCAAGCAGAGTGCCAGGGATTGCCGGGCAATTGACCTTCACAAAAGGGCCGTCGCGCCAAGGGGAGCGAGTGTGGATGAAGCGCGCCAGAACCTCTTTGCCGGTCCCGCTTTCTCCCAGGATGAGGATCGGGACATTCAAGCCCGAGGCGCGGTCCACCTTCTGCCGGACAGACTGCATCGTCCCGGACGGACCGAAGTAGATGTGCTCGGGCGGCAGTTCGACCGGGTGCGCGACCGTCGTCTCAGGTCTCAATTGGGCAGCGGAAGCCATAACCGGTCAACTGTGTTGCACACCAGACGCCAAAAGTGAGTTGGAGAGGATTCCTCTCCTCGTCGCCCTCGTGTTTCATAACACACTCATTCGTTGGCGTTTCCAAATGGCGGCCTGGGAGTCGTAGACCCGTTGAACTCGCATTGGGACGTGCGTTTTCTACGGCAGGCTGGAAAATAGTTGGCACTTAGAGGAATGGTACTTCCAACTATAGTGCTAGTACCATGATTCAATTTACGCGAATTGTCGTGCCTACGCAGATTGGAGCAAGCACCCAGCACGGAGGTCGACGCGAAGCTAGCTAAGATTGTGGAGAAGCCAACGAGGAAAGTACTGCCCACCGGTGGCAGCAGTTCAGACGCGAGAGCCTTCGCCTCGGATGATGTCGTAGCGCTCGATCACCGCCGCGACTCCCACCGCTTCCTGATCGTCTTCGGCGCGCTTGTCAACCCGAACGACGCGTCCGTGAGCGCGAACGAAGACTTCGGTGCCACGCGTGATTTCCGCCGGCAGCGTGAGAGTGAAATCAACTTCGGTGCCGGGGGCGAGATCCTTCTGCAAGGTGAAATAGACGCCGCGTGTGGAAATGTCCCGTGTCTGACCGTTGTGCGACCTGGGTTCCCGGTTGATTGGCAGGCGAACGTTTACAGCTAGCGACAGATCGTACCGGCGGGCCATGCGACGCTCCGTCATCCCTGCTGCTCCTTCAGGCTTGGGTTGAAGCACACAGCATCCCCCATGAACAGAATCAGCAATCGCTGTACCAAAGATTCGCGCGTCGCGCGACCCCTGCTGCTCGCGCGCTCGTTCCCCTTGCTGAAATGCCACGCGAAGAGCAACCCCTTTACAGACAACGAACGCTTCCGTGCATTTTCGGTTGTGGGACGATCACAACCTGTTCGAACGCGCCGGGGAATTCTCGCGCGGCCCATTTCGAAGCGGAATACTAGACCAAGCCGCGGTCAATGGGTAGTGCTATTTCGCCGCATGTGCTCAACATATGCAACTCTTTGCAGGGGTACAGGACTACGCCCCCGGCCACGACTTCCGCGGTTCTTGAACGAATTCAGACGCGCTGGCTCGCGACTCGGCGATGCAGTGAAACACGGAGAGGGAATGCGGCGCTACAGAGAAGATCGTTCGGGAGGGCGAAGCTTCTCGTCCTCTCTGTGGAATTGTGGAAATCGAAGCAGGCCGTGTTCTTTCGAATCGCGCGCTAGGAACTGCGCACCGCGGGCACTGCGGGTGTTTCTTCTTTCGCGGTTTCCTTCGCTGCGGTTTCCTTCGCGGCAGCCTCTTTCGCCGTAGCTTCCTTGGCCGCCGCTGCCGTCTTTGCCGCTTCTTTCGAAGCTGCGGAACGCGAGCCGCGTCCGGAATCGAGATTGAACTGGCGCATCTTGTAGAGCAGCGCCTTGTAGCTGATCCCAAGCATCCGCGCCGCATCCTTGCGGCACCAGTTCGTTTTTTCAAGCGCGTCGGCGATGGCTTCCATTTCGGCTTCGTCCTTCAAGCCGCGCACGAGCGCTTTGAGGCCCTGTTCCTTGGGCGCAGGCGTCTCTTCGCGAGGCGCTATGCGCTGCTGCTGCCCGGTCATATCGAGAAGCTCGCGGAAGCTGCCTTCGTCATCTTCGAGGATGACGTAGCGCTTCACGAAATTTTCAAGCTCGCGCAGGTTGCCGGGCCACGGATAACGCAGCGTGGCTTCGAGCAGATGTTTCGAAGGATCGGGCGCCGCCTTCTGGTATTTTTCGCTGTACTTGGCCAGGAAGTGGCGGAAAAGGAGCGGAATTTCCGCCGTCCGCTCGCGCAGCGGCGGGATGTGGATCGAGAGGACGTTCAGCCGGTAATAGAGGTCTTCGCGGAAGCGCCCGGAACGCATGGCGTCCTTCACGTCCATATTGGTCGCCGCCAGAACGCGGACGTCCACATTGACGACCGCGCGTGCGCCCAGACGTGAATACTGGCCGTCCTGCAAAACGTGCAGGAGCTTCGCCTGAAGGTGGGGGCTCATCTCGGCGATTTCGTCGAGGAAGATCGTGCCCTTGTTGGCGAGCTCGAACTTGCCGGGCTTCGCGCGCACGGCGCCCGTAAAAGCGCCCTGTTCGTAGCCGAAAAGCTCCGATTCCAGCAGTTCGCCCGGCAGCGCCGCGCAATTCACTTTGACAAAGGGCTGATGCAGGCGCGTGGAGCGCAGATGGATCATGCGGGCAACGACTTCTTTACCGACTCCGCTTTCGCCGCTGATGAAAACCGGCACATCGACGGGCGCAATTTGCAGAATCTGCTGCCGGATCTTGAGCATTTGCGGGCTGGCCGCGAGGAAGGAGATGTCCTCGGTCAGAGCCTCGCAATATTCGCGCAACGCCTGGTTTTCCGAACGCAGTTCCTTCTTCTGGTGGCACTTGAGAAATGCCGCGTCGAGCTCCGGCTTCTCGAACGGCTTGGTCAGGTAATCGATCGCGCCGAGCCGGATCGCTTCGACCACCGTCGTCACTTCGTTCGAGCACGAGAGCATCAGGACGTTGAGCGAGCGGTCCACCTGCATCAACTGCTTGAGCGTCTCGATGCCGTCCATTTCGGGCATGAGGACGTCGAGAATGATGAAGTCGGGCCGCTCTCCATCGCCGATCCGCTTGAGGGCTTCCTTGCCGCTCGCGAGCGTCTCCACCTCGAAGCCGTCTACTTCGAGCAGCGTCTGGAGATACTTCCGGATGCTCGGTTCATCGTCCACGACCATGATCTTTTCTTTGTTCGCCATCGTTTTTACCTATGGAGCGAGATTTCCCGCTCAGTTTACTCGACGTAGGTGGGTAGCAGGAAAGAAAACGTGCTCCCGCGGCCCTCCTCGCTGTTTACCCAGACCTTTCCGCGATGCGCCTGGATCAATCGCTTCGTGATTGCCAGCCCCAGGCCCATTCCCGATGAAGAAGGATCGACGCGCACGAACTCTTCGAAGATCTCCTGGTGAAACTCAGGCGCGATCCCGTTGCCCGTATCCGTGACGGAAACCAGGACGCTATTCGAGCGCCGGCCGTTGTCGCGCCGCCGCTCATCCGAAGGAGACGCGTCCGCAACGCGCCGTTCCCAGAAGTGCGGCTGAGCTACCAGCGTCACCGATCCGTTCGCCGGCGTGTGCTTGAGCGCGTTATCGATCAGATTGAAGATGCACTGCTGGACTTTTTGGTAATCGAACTTGAACAGCGGCAGGTCCGGGTGAATCCGGACGTCGAGACGCACGTCCGCGCGTTGGAACCCATCCTGCCAGCGGCCCGCCAGATCGTTGATGCAGTCGCGGAGATCGTTCTCGCACAATTGCAACACGAGCTTGCCGCTCTCCAGCGCGGAATAGTTCAGGAACATCGACACGAGGCGCACCAGCCGGTCGCAGCTTTCTTTCGATTCCTGCAAAATCTCCCGTTGCCGGTCGCTGAGTTTCCCGAGAGAACCCGAGAGCAATAGATCGTTGTAGCCCTTCATTACGGCGAGGGGCGTTTTCAACTCGTGCGCGGCCGACGCGAGCAAGACCGTCTTCTGCCGGTTCGCTTCCTGAAGACGCAGGTACGCGGCCAGAAGATTCCGGTACGTGATTTCTCTTTCCTGCAGCAACTCCTGGACGGTCTGGCGCATTTGCGCCTCGTCCGCGGGAGCTTCGGTGGGTGATGGCTCGATGTAGACGGCGAGCCAGTCCGGTTCCGGCAGCCAGCGAATTCGCGCTCGGGACTTGCCCTCCGGGGATTCGAGCGGAAGGCTGACTTCCTGCTCGCCCCCCTCCAGTTGTCCCAGGATTCCTTTGCGATCGGCGTGCAGAATGTCTCGGAAGAGGTTTGCGTCCGGCTTCCCGCCCCATTGCAGCATCTTCAGGGCGTTCTGCGCGTGGAGATTGGTGAAGAGGATCTGCCCGCCGCGGTCCGCCACCAGCAGTGGACGATCCAGAGCGTCCAGCAGGCTTGCGACCAGTTGAAAACTCGCCTGGCCGCTCGTCTGCTTTTCGGCTGTCATGCTTTTCGCCAACTCGCCCTCCGACGGCTCCGGATCACAGGCTAAAGACACCACTCTCTTGCCTGCCGAGAGAATCGAGTGGGGATGGTCTCGAAGAGCCGTATGCTCGCAAAAGGTAGCAAGTAGTGTCAATGGTAAAAGCGTCCTACGTTTGCACAATCGTGGAAATGAATTGCAGCAAATGGGCACATTTCAATGGAGTCGGCCGCTTGGCGGCTGGCACACGGCTCCGTAGGATGCTGATAATAGGTCGCTTATTGGGACGCCTTGAGGGGGCCTAGAACTTGCAAGAAAATTGGCGTCTAATTAAGTACTAATACTTGGGTACCATGAGCATTAAGGAAAATGTCGTCGATCAGAAGATAGCGGTGCCCCTATATGACGAGCGCCGGCGTTTCCAGCGCATCCGTCTCCAGGTGCCCCTGTTCATCCGTGGCCGAGACGTGCACGGCGAGCAGTTCATGGAGCTCGCTAAGACACTGGATATCAGCGCCATAGGGGCCTTCCTCGCTTGTCCCAGGGCACTGTCGATGAATCACATCGTGACGCTGACGATCCCGGCGCCATCCATAATCTCTTCCGGCCTAGTTCCGGCGGGGATGCCACCGATCCAGGCGCGCGTGAAAAGACAGCAGGAAGCTGGAGAAGTGCACCTAGTCGGCGTTGAATTTCTGAAGCCAATTGGCTGAGAGTTTTCCACAGACCTTCGACCACCAGCGACAGCCCACTGAGCCAAAAGTGGAACCGCTTTTCCGCTTTTCGCGCAGGGGGATACAATCCTCGCCGTCCGAAACGGCCTAATTTTTTTCTTGGCAGCGACTTACAGCTGCGTCTTGGGTTAGATTCTTCTCCGGGATTGGACTGTCCCTTGCTACAGTCTTGCTGCCCCGCAGGGACTCCTGATTTCAGGGTAGGTTAGATTCTATTCGGAATCCATTGATGCCCCAGCCCGGCGACGCTTCCCAGCCGCAGCCATCGGCCGAGGACTCCTTCCTGGATCTGCTGGTAGAGACTCTGGAAGGACTCGACGATTCCGCCCGCGGACAATTCCTGCGGCAATTCTTCCGCACAGTCGCACAGATCGATCTCCCCGAGACAGAGAGCAACGAGTATTGGCGGCAGATTCTCCAGCGGCGCCGCGAACTCTCCGAAAGCCTCGGAAGAAAAGTCTCTCTGGCGACCTCCTTGGTGGATGTGCTTGCCTCGACGAATTTTCTGCGCATTCCGATCTTGATGGAGTACGACGATTTCAAGAAACTGCAAATCAACGCCGCCACCGACGGGCTGACCGGACTTTACAATCGCCGCCTTTTCGACGAGTACTGCGAGAAGGAATTGAACCGCGCCAAGCGCTACAACCATCACCTCGCGATCGTCATTCTCGATCTGCACAAGCTCAAGGAAGTGAACGACCGCCACGGCCATCTGCGGGGCGATCAGGTGTTGCAGCTCGCCGCCACAACGTTGCGCAAGACGCTGCGCGCTTCCGACTTTGCCTTTCGCATCGGCGGAGATGAATTTGCGCTGCTCCTGCCGCTGACCGACCCCGAACAGGCGGTCACGCTCTGCCGGCGCGTCCGCACGCTCTACGAAAGCGACGTTCGCCCGCTGAAACTCGATGTTGGAGTGACGCTTGATTTTGGCGTGGCCGTCCATCCGCAGGACGGCGATCAAAAGAGCGACTTGCTGCGCACGGCGGACGAAAGACTCTACGAATTGAAGCATTCGGGCCGCACACCGCGCGTCATTCCGATCGAGCCGTATCCGCCGCGCGAACCGGCCGCAGCTCCGGCGCCGGCTCCGGTCGCCCCGTCCGTGCCGCCTGCACCTGCGCCGGCCCCAACTCCGGCACCTGCGCCCAGCGTTGTCCCCGGCCCCCCGCCGCATATCGAGCGCCGCAAGTGGGAGCGCGTGTCGCTGGCAGGGACGAAGGCGCACGCAATCCTCACGGATGTCGGCGAGAAAACCGCGAAGGTGGATGTCGGCCAGAAAACGGCGAAGGTAATCGACCTGAGCTATGGCGGCGTGGCCCTCCTGTTCGACCGAACGGAAGAGCTCCCCGCTCAATTCCACGCGGTTCTTCACGTGCCGATTCTGCCGCCCGTTCGCGTCGTCTTGCGCAAGGTATACACGCTGCGCGGTGACGACGGCCGCATGCGCGCGGGCTGCTCCTTCGTTTCCTAGTGCCGCGATAGTCTCGCGCTGGAAAAATCGCCCTTGCCGGGTTACCATACGGCTTCGTTCCGGCCCGCCGACTGAGTTGGACGTCCCATGGCGCTTACAATGTCTGCACCTACAAGTCTTCCTCCAAAGCGAATTGGCTTCGAGACCTGGATGGATCGTGCGCTCGAGCGAGCCGAACAGGTGCAGCCCGGCTGGGACGCCGACGACGTTCACGATCTGCGGGTTGCGCTCCGGCGCTGCCGGACCATGGCGGATGCCTTGAGCGAAGTGAATCCCGGCTCCGGATGGCGCAAGCTCAAGAAAGCCAGCCGCGAGGTTTTTCACACTCTGGGCGATCTCCGCGACGTCCAGGTCGAGCGGGCCTGGGTTCGGAAGCTGGGGACTCCGGGCGATCCGGTGCGAAAGCACATGCTGCGGCTGCTGTCCGGCGAGGAAAAGAAGCACCGGCACAGCGCGGAGCAGGCGCTTGACGCCTTCGACCGCAAAGAGTGGAAGAAGCTGACGAGGAAGCTCGCGTCGAAAGCGGGCTTTTTCCCGGTCGAGAGCGTCGTCTTTCAACGCCTGGCCCTCGGCAGTTTGAACCGCGCCGTCGAGCTTTACGGGCAAGCTCGGAAAAGACGGACCAGCATCGCCTGGCACCGGCTGAGGATCGGAATCAAGAGCTTCCGCTATATCGTCGAAAACTTCCTGCCGCAGCGGTACGAGGTCTGGGCCGACGACCTGAAGCGCATGCAGGACCTGCTGGGCGAAGTGCACGACATGGACGTGCTGCGAAGCAGGATTCGGAAGGAAGCCTCGAAATTCAATCCCGCCGTCATTGCCCAGTGGATTGACAGAGTCGAAGCTGAACGCAAGGCCCGCCTCCAGGAGTTCCTTGCGAAAACCTCTGGACCGCAGTCTCCGTGGCTCACGTGGCGCGCCGGATTTCAGTGGGGACACGCGCCGGTCGCCGCGTCATTTCCGCAGCGGCGCACGGCCTAACTGAAACGCTAGTCCCCCAAGTCGCGCAGCACCTTCGGAGTGAGAATCCAGCGCAGCTCCCAGCGGCTATGCGCCGTGGCCTGCTCGAAGCAGGCAGCGCCCGCTTTCTTCAGCATAGTAAAAGCGCCCCGCGCGCCCGCCAACTGCGCGATCAACAGGTCCACATGGGGCGCGTGGCCAAAACACGCCACCTCTTTCGCTTTCAAATGCGAGATTTCCTTCAGAATGTCGGCGGGATTTTCAGCCGGCTTCAGAGACTCGCTCACGCGGATTTTGTCGAGGGGGAATCCGAGCGCTTCGGCAAAAATCTCCGCCGTCTGCGCCGCGCGGACAAACGGGCTGGTGATCATAACGTCCGGCTTCGCGCCCAGCGCGCGCAATCCAAGCGCCGCGGACCGCGTCTTCTGCACTCCCCGCGCCGTCAGAGGGCGTTCGGCTTCGGCCGGGGCTTTGGGATCGGTGCGATCGACGGCGATGCCGTGACGAACGAGATAGAGGATCATGGCTTACGCAACCTTTTCCCTTCGTTGGGCGCGCCGGAATTCGGCTTTGAGGTGGAACTCTTTCTCGAACAGCGCGGCTTTGCGTTCGAGCCCGGCGACGTCGAGCCGCGTTCCTTCGGCCGCCCGGATCAGGAAGATCGCGCGATGTCCCGCGATCTGCACGTCCACGCCCGAGACGCGCTGCGCGTGCTCCGATTCGAGCTTTTCTGCGATCCGCAGCAGCGACGTCAGCAGGCGAACCTCGCGCCGGCGCGAGCCGTCGAGGGCCGCATAAGATGCGTGCTCGATCTGCGGCTCGGACTTGCAGTTGTGATAACGCACGAGCGCCCCGACCACGTCGCGCCGCCATCCGCCCAGCGCGGGTATTTCGCTGTTGCGGATCAGGTATTCACCATGGCGGTTGTGCGATTTGCGGTGGACGAAATGCCCAATGTCGTGCAGCAGCGCGGCCACTTCCAGCAGAAGGCGCAGGTCCGGCTCCATTTCGTGAATCGGGCGCAACTGATCGAAAAGTGAAAGCGCCAGGCGCGAGACCTGGTCGGCGTGCTGCGGGTCGTAATTGAGCTTCCGCGCGAACCACCGCGCCCCGGCCAGCAGCTCCGCCGCGCGGCCCTTTTCTTCCTCCGACGCCTCTCCGCCCGAATACTGTTCGGCAAGGATGTCGAGCAGCAATCCCTCGCGCACGCCGACTCCGGGGACCAGCATCGACCGCAGGTCGAGCCACTTCGCGACCGTCGTGATGATGATCGCGGCGATCCCCATCACTTCCGCGCGGTCCCTCCGCACGCGAAACGCCCGCACTCGCCCGGGCACGTCCAGCCGCAGGAGCCGCCAAGTCTGGTCCCGCAGCAGCCGCACGTTGATCGTCGGCGTTCTCCCAACCATCGGGCCCGCGGCGAGCCGCACGAGCGCCTCGGCGTTTCCTCCGCACGCGACCGCGATCGCGCGCGAAAGCTTCGGCGGGTTCGGCATCGCGCTGCGCAGCAGCGCCAGCACGTGCATCCCCAGCCGCCGGACGTTGTCTTCGTCGATCGCGCCCTCGATTGAATACGTCTCCATCAGCCGGATCGTGCCGAGCGGCAGGGCGATGCGCTGCTGGAGCGCACCGCGCTCGAAGAAATTCATCTCCAGGCTGCCGCCGCCGAGATCGAAAATCACGCGCGGCTGAATGTTTTCGCCGAGCGCCCAGCGCACGGCCGAGCAGACCAGCCGCGCTTCTTCCTCGCTGCCGATCACCTCCAACTCGATCCCTGATTTCCGTCGGATGCGCTCCATCAGGCGCCGGTAATTGCGCACCTCGCGGGCGGCGGCCGTAGCGACCGCGCGGTACGCGGTGACGTTAGCGCGGTCCATGCGGTCGCGGAAATACCGGAAGACGCGCGCGGCCTGCGAAATCGTCTCGTCGTCGAGCAAGTGCCGCGTGAACGCGTTGTGGCCCAGGCGCACTGCGGCGCGTTCGGTCTCGAGAAACTGGATCTGATCCGGCGAAGTGGCGCGCGCGATCACCAGGCGGATGGCGTTCGAGCCCGCGTCGATCGCTGCCAGTTGTACGGGGGCGGCCACTCTTTAGCGCCAGAGGTGCGCGAGCGCGTGCGAAGGCTTGTAGTGCGTGCTCCGGATGCCCAGATGCGACGCGATGCGCTTGCGCAGCACCCGGTTCACCTCCGAGACGCTTCCTTCGCCGTCCAATTCGATGAATCCGTGCCGTTTCGAAAGATATTCGAATTCCCGCTTGATCAGCGACTGGTAACGAATGAACGATTGGAAGAGGTCGTTCGAAAGCGACATGTCGCGCCCCGACTCCCAGTAGCTGATCGTCTGCGACTTCTTGAACTCGCGGTCAAACGCCACTTCCGGCCGCACGTTCAGCCAGAAGGTCAGGTCCGGACGCAGCGCGATCTCGTAAATCCCGTGCAGGTAGTCGCGCCCAATCCCGCGGACCGCCGCGCGCGCGATCAGCGTGAAGATATAGCGGTCGGCGAGAACAATCAACCCCGAACGCAGCGCCGGCAGAATCCGCCGCTCGAGCTGGTCGAAAAAGTCGGTGCTGTACATCAGCGCCAGCGTCATGCGCGTCACCGCGTTTTCCGCGAGCAGCGCGTCGATGTCCTCGCCCACCAGGTACGACCGCCGCAGGCCCATCGTCTGGACCGCGAAGCCTTCTGATTCAAGCCATTCGGTGAGCAGCGAAATCTGCGTCGAGCGGCCCGAGCCGTCCGTTCCCTCGACCACAATCAGGCTGCCGCTGAGTTCCTCGGGCTTGATTCCCGGCAGCGGGATTCCGTAGAAACGCGAAGCGAGGTCGTTGTGTCCGTTCTTCCCATTCTTCGACGCCTTCGCGCGATGCCCGTTGGGCGAAACGGCGGGAGCGGAATTGGAGCGGGTGCGTTTCATTTTTTCTTTGGCGCGAAGTGCGGCAGGTCGATTCGCTCGCCGAGAAGCTGGCGCATCAGCTTCTGAAGCTTGTTCACCCGGAGCGTCCCGTCCATCAGGACGAAATTGTCCGTCTCGATCATCTGGTCGTAGTTGTTCAGGATGCGCTCCTGGAAGATGCGGAAGCTCTCCGCGCGGTCGAGCGAAATCCCCAGGTCCATCCCGGCCTCGTAGTATTTCAGCTTCGGCCTCCCGGCGACGATCCGGTTGACGGCCACGTCCAGCGGCGCGCGGAAATAAAACGTGATGTCCGGCACCGGGGCGAAGCTATAGAGGTTGCGCAGCCAGTGCGGCGAGCAGGCGCGGGCCGCGTCGCGTGCAAACGCCGTATAGATGTAGCGGTCCGCCAGCACCAGATAGCCGCCGTGGAGCAGCGGCAGGATTTGCCGCTCGCAGCGGTCGGCGAAATCCGCGGCGTGCAGCAGCGAGAAGGTCGTCGGCGTCAGCAGCCGCCGCTGCTTGCCGCGCCGCGTGGCGGACTTCACCAGCGGCGACGAATTCCACTCCGTGAAATGGATGCGGTAGCCGTTGATTTCGAGCCACCGCTTCAGCAGGTAGAGCTGCGTGCTTTTCCCCGAGCCGTCGATCCCCTCCACCACCACGAGCGCGCCGGGGTACTGGCGCTTCGCTGCGGCCGCCTTTTCCGGCGCCGGCTGTGCGGCTGTGGTGATTTCGGGAGTGACCGTGGCCATGGGGGCACACCTAGACCCAAAAACCCATGATACTTCCAAACTTTGAATGGAGCATGAAAATTCTGTTACACCCGCCTTACCTGATTCGTTATCCCGCGCTTGTTGCGGTCCGGTCGTCCTCGCGGACCGAGCCCGGTCGGTTGACTGGAGGTTCTCTGCTATCGTCTATCAAAGGTTCATTCTAGGACTTCAAAAAATCCAAAACGGTACATGCGCTTTGTCCTCAGCAAGTTTCTTCGTGCCTTCCGCCTTCTCTGTGCGGGCTTCCGTGCGCCGTGGAATAGGAAATTAAGGAGTTCTCTTCCGAACGACGGTTGAACTTTGGCGCCCGGCCCCGCGCGGCGTTTTGGAATTAAGCGTGCTCGCCTTGAAGTGTCGATCGCGGTCTCCCTTCCGACCTGCACAGGCCCCTATTCCAGACTGAGTTGCCCAACACGTGTCTCCACGTGAGGGCCGAGGTGCGCCATGGGCTTCGGATTAACCGCTACGGTTCGCTTCAAGACCTTGGCAGTCTCCGCACTCGTACTTGTTTTTCCCATCGCCGCTGGCGCAGCGAGCCACAAGTTCGTCCCCTGTAAGCCGGTAGGCGCCCAGTGTGTCGGCATCGTCGAGCTCTATGACGACGGCGTCTATTGGATCGCGAACCGCGTGGTGAAGGACGGCCGCGAAACGTGGGAACCGATCAAGAAAGCGGACTGTCCGAGGGACCAGGATTACCACGAGCGCAAGGCATATGCATGGGACCGAAAGTACGGAGACTACATTTGTGTCTACGATGAGATCCGGGAGCGCCCCGACCCCGCGACAAAGCGCGGCAAGCTCTTCCGGTACATCGGCACCCACAAAGCCCTTCTTGCGAGTGACGCGACACTATTCATTTCCAGCATGGCCGATGCCGCATCGGCAGTACATTGCCAACACGTGAGTTCTTCCTGTCGAGAAACGAACCCCATCCTTGGTCCACATCCCAGCAGCGCCGGTATCTACGGGACGAAGCTGGGCCTCACCGCCGCGTATATCGGGCTCGACCACTGGTGGGCGTACGAATTCAAGGGACACGAGCCGGACACAGCCTATCTCTTTTGGTGCGCCTGGCTTGTTGGTCAGAACTACTACGGAACCTTGACCAACATCAATACCGCGAGGGGCGTCCCATCTGCGCAGATTGCGGTGTGGGGAGATGACCTCGCGGCCGCCCGTGAGCGACTTACGGCCGCCCATGAGCGACTGATGGGGGCCGTTCCGATACCCTGAAAACGCAGTTGAGGAATCCCGCAGCGAAGGTGCCCGTGGAAGGCCCAGCCGCTCCTTTTTCCATCCGCCTGACCTGAATTGCTCTAGTTCTCTTCGATGCTGACTCGGCAGTCATCCCCTCGCGCGTCGCTTCTGCCCCTTGCACGGAAGGGACCATCTGATTCGTCCACGCCGAACAGTTCATGCTGTATAATCCCGCAATTCGTTCGGCCCCAGGGAGGCGCACGGTGGCGGAGTGGCAATACGCGCAGGCGGATCCGTCCGACGAGCTGGCTCAGCTCTCCTTCTATTCCATGAAGAAGCGGCAGGGCGGACGCGACATCGAATTCCGGATCACGGTGAAGGAATTTGTCGAGCGGCCCGCCGGCCAGCACTCGCGGTTCTTCGCCGAAGCGGATAAGCACGTCAACCAGAAGACGGCGGCGATCCTTCCTCACGGCTGGGGCAATTCCGTGCTCGAAGCGCTGGCTGACTGTGTGCGCATGATCCGCCAATTTCCGTATGAGGACTAGAGGACTAGCCAGACGATGAGATTCACAACGAAGCGCGTCGAGCCGGGCATCGTGGTGCTCGAAATGTCGGGCCGCTTCCTGATGGGGCAGGATTGCCATCAGGTTGACAGCGAAGTCGAGCAGCACATCCTTCGCAACGAGAAGAGCTTCATCTTCGACCTTTCCGCCGTGGACCATATCGATAGCGGCGCCGTGGGGCAAATCGTGAAGTCCCTGACGAGGCTCAAGAAATCCGGCGGGACGCTGCGCCTCGCGGGAGTCCGCGGCATGGTCGACGGCGTCCTGACGATGACGCAACTGAACCGCGTGATCGAGATCTTCCCCACCGCCGCCGAAGCCGCCAAGAATTTTCCGCCGGCACAGTAGCGCCTGCGGGTCCCAAAAGTCCACAGACCCGCACAGTTGCGCGCCGGCTCGAAATGTGCCACGTTGGGCGCATGATAAGAACCTTGGAAGCTTTGGGGATGACGGAGCCGGGAACGGTATCGCTACCGCCGGCGGTAAATTGCCTCGGCGACTTCCGTATCAGTCTGCCCGCGCCCTGCCTTCTACCCGCAACTGGCCGCCGAGTAGATTTCGTTGTAACTCGTTCAAAACAAAGAATCGGTGTGCCTCTTACCCGCAAATGGAAACGGGGGGTCGCGCGCGCCTCATGCGAGCCGGATTGGTTTGCGGATTGCATTCGCAGAGGGGAAAACTGAATGGCGACGAACTTCGGCAAAGAACTGATGGTGAAGCCGGGCAAAAAGGTGAAGCTCGCGGACTACGATCCCGAGAACACGCTCGGCTGGGACAAGGGCCACAAAACGAAGGTGAGCCTCGAAAAGTCGATCGAGCGGCTCGACAAATTGCAATATCTGCTCTACGCCGAGCACAAGCGCGCGCTGCTGATCGTCCTGCAAGGCCGCGACGCTGCCGGAAAGGACGGCACGATTCGCCACGTCATGACCGGCTGCAATCCGCAGGGCTGCCACGTGACGTCGTTCAGACAGCCTTCGGCCGAGGAATCCTCGCATGAATATCTCTGGCGCGTGCATGAAGCCATTCCCGAATACGGCGACATCGGAATCTTCAACCGGTCCGTTTACGAGGACGTTCTCGTCGTGCGCGTTCACAATCTCGTGCCGAAAGAGATCTGGTCGCGGCGCTACAATCAGATCAACGAATTCGAGGAACTGCTGCACGACAATCGCATCAAGATCATCAAGTTTTTCCTTCACATCAGCAAGGACGAGCAGAAACGCCGGTTCCAGCAGCGCATCGACGATCCCGACCGGCGCTGGAAAATCTCCCAGGCCGATTTCGACGAGCGGAAATTCTGGGACGACTACACGGCGGCCTACGAAGATGTCCTTACAAAATGCAGCACGGATTACGCGCCTTGGTTCGTGATCCCCGCGAACAAGAAATGGTTCCGCAACCTTGCCGTCTCGCACATCATCGCCGAGACGATGGAAAGCATGAACATGAAATTCCCGCCGCCGTCGATCGATGTGAAAAAACTGAAGTGGCAATGATCGCAGGTGGAAGACTCGAACATCGGGAGGCAGGGTCGGATGAGGGACTTCATCCTGGGGATTTTATTTGCGTTGATCGTGCTGGTTGCGGGCGCCTGGTTCGTCTTGAAGAAGGGTTATGTTGATTTCGCAGCGGACCAGCGGCCGTCTCTCATGGAAGCGAAGCTCTCGATGGCGGCGGTGGACGCCTGGACGGATCGTCGCGCTCCGGAAGGGAAGAGTCCGATTCAACCGACGGAGGAAAACATCGCGGCGGGCGCCAAAATCTACCTCGATCACTGCGCGGGATGTCACGGCGTTCCGTCGAATCCGGACGGTCAATTCGCCCGGTCGTTCAATCCGCCCGCGCCCGGTTTTTTCAACGACGCGCCGGACATGCCGGACAATCAGAACTTCTACATCATCCAGCACGGCATCCGGTGGACCGGAATGCCCGCCTGGAGCAAGACGCTCGACGAAACGCAGACTTGGCAGGTCGTGACGTTCCTGAGCAACCTCGAAAAACTTCCGCCCGCCGCACAAAAAATCTTTGGACCATCGGTGGCGCCGCCGATGTCGATGCCGATGGCTCACTGAATCCGTTCTCGCGCGGTTCTCAGGCGCTCAGAACGCGTCTCTGAAATTGCGCGCTGCGCGTCTTTGTCGTCATGTGCAGCGGGGAATTCACGGCCACCGGCCCTAACGCCTGCCGTCCCGAATCCTCCGCTGCTTCTTCCCGGTCGAGGAGCGCCGGCTGCATGAAGCCTGCGGCCCTGCGCGCCAGTTCGGCGCGGTTCTGCACGCCGAATCTGCTCAGCAAGGAGGATATATGGAACTTTACGGTGCGGACGGTGATGTTGAGCCTCGAAGCGATCTCCTTGTTGGCCCGGTTGCGGACCACGGCCTGAAGGATCTCTCTCTGCCGTGGGCTCAACGAGGCGGGACTCGCGACTGCGCGTCCCTCTTCGAGGAGTTCCTTCGCCCGGGAGAGCAACCGATTCGCAAAGGCCTGCTCCGCTGCGACGAGAATGTTGAAATCCTCCGGATCGGACCCGCGGACGAGGCATTGCATGGCCAGCAGACCGGCCATCCGCTCCACGGTGCAATTCAAATCCGGGCTTGGTTCGGTTCGAAACTGTACTGCCCCTGTGGATTTTTCGCAGAAAAGAAAGAAGTCGGGCTGGTTTGGGTTGAACTTTCTAGCGTGCGGGGGAATCAACTTCGGAACTACACGTACTTTTTTCAATATTGGCCTTCCCGTCTCGCCCGTGGCGGGCAGAGTTCTTTTGATTTGACTGCTTTCATAATTCGAAAACTGCAAGCTGAATTGCTTCGCAAACGGGAACATCTTGGATTCGCGGGAAGATCGAAGACTCGATCGTCCTTGGAATCGCGCTGTTTTTCAGCGGGGCCGACGTGCATGGCTGGCAGTTGGAGTGCCAAAGTTTGTCACTCTTGTAAACTGTTCCGGTTGTGGAAGATCCGCGAGCGCTCCGGTACAGTGAAAACTGTAGTCTATGTAGAAAGTTCGCCGATGCGGAAATTTCTGCAAGGAACGATTCTCGTCGAGGGAATTCTTCTGGAGTTGTTGTGATTGCCCGACCGCTCGCTATAATCCGAGGCGGTGAAATGCCCGTGACCAATCGCAGGCGCATCCTCCGCTGTTCCGCGGGGGTCATTTCGTGGATTTTCCTGCTGATCCCAGCGGCATATGGCCAGATGACCCCGATCAACCCGCCGCCCGGCTGGAAGCAGGTGCCTCAGGGCGAGGGAGCGTGCTCGGTCGAAAAATCCTGCGCGGAGTTGGCGCCAGCCATGATTCGGAGCGCTCTCGGCCCTTCGCCCCTCGAAGAGAACCTGCGCTACCTGACCGATTCCATCGGGGGTCGCATGACGGGTTCGCCGGAAGCGGACCGGGCCGCCGGCTGGGCGGTCGAAGCATTCCGCCGTGCGGGCGTGGACGAAGTGCACACGGAGAAGTTCACGGTTCCGGCCGGCTGGAGCGAGGGGCACACACATGCTGAAGTTCTCGCGCCGGTTTCGTTCGCGCTGCGGCTGGTCTCGACCGGGTGGTCGCCGCCGACGCCGGAGGGGGGCATCACGGCGGAGGTGGTCGATGCGAGTGCGGGCGACGATGCCGGATTTGCAAAAGCCGGAGCGGCGGCGAACGGCGCGATTGTGCTGATCCATACGAAAGAGCTCGCTACGTGGGAGGATCTGGAGGGTGAATATCTGGCCGATCGAGCGATCATCGAACGAGCAAAGATGGCGGGAGCTGCAGCCATCTTCTGGATGTCCACGCGGCCGAACCTGCTGCTTTATCGCCACAAGGCGGCATACGACGTACTGATCGAGCCATTGCCGCAGGCGATTGTAGCGCGCGAGGATGCCCAGCGCATGGCGCGCTTCATTGCCGCGGGGCAGAAGGTGCGCGTGCATTTCGAGATGCCGAACCACGTCGGCGGTCCGGTGGAATCGGAGAATGTGGTTGCCGAAATCCGCGGGCGCGAGAAACCGGATGAGTTCGTGCTGCTTGGCGCGCATCTCGATTCGTGGGACCTAGGGACGGGCGCGCTCGACAACGGCTGCAACGTCGCGATGGTGATCGACGCGGCGCGCGTGATCCACGCTTCCGGGACCATTCCGCGACGCTCGATTCGCTTCGTCCTTTTCACGGGAGAGGAGCAGGGCATGCTGGGTTCGTGGGCGTACGCGCAAGCGCACCGCGCGGAGCTCGACCGCATGGTAGCCGCGGTGCTTTTCGATGCCGGCGCGGGTCCCGTGGCAGGCTATTCGCTCGGCGGGCGGAAGGACACGCTGGCGGCCGTGCGCGAGGCGCTCGAGCCAGTGAAATCTCTCGGCGTGAAGGAATTCACGCTCGATGCCGGCGTCGACACGGATAATTTCGATTTCCTGCTCGAGGGTGTGCCGACGCTCGTTGCAAACCAGGAGCCCGCGAACTACCTGCTGAATTATCACGCGGCTTCGGACACGTTCGACAAAGTGGACATCGACGAACTGAAGCGCCACGTTGCGATCGCTGCCGTGACCGCCTACGCACTCGCCGATGCTCAACAGCGCATCGGGCCGCGACAGTCGCGAGCCGTGATCGAGCAATTGATGAAGGACACCGATCTCGGCCAGGAGATGAAACTCGAAGGCTTCTGGCCCGCGTGGGAAAAGGGCGAGCGCGGCCGCCAGCCATAGCTGCTTCGGGGTCGCGTATAATGACAAGAGAAATGACGACTGCCACGCGCGTAATGACTCCGAACAATTCAGTTGCGCCGACAGGTGAAGCGAAGGCGGGGCGAATTCTGGCTCTCGATTACGGCCGCAAGCGGATTGGCCTGGCGATATCGGATGAACTCAGGCTGACGGCGCGACCGCTCGAGACGCTCACGCGAACGAACAGGCAGAACGATTTTCGGCGCCTTCGCGAGGTTTGCCGCAGACACGAAATCGCGCGTATCATCGTCGGCCACCCTGTGCACATGACGGGCGAGGCGGGCTCCATGGCGGACGAAGCGGCGCGATTTGCGGAGCGGCTGAAAAAGGAGCTCGGCATCGAAGTGGAATTGCTGGACGAGCGGCTGACGAGCTGGGAGGCGGAGCAGACCGTGAGCGAAACGCGATCTTCTTCCCGGCGAAAGCGGCGCGAACCGCTGGATGATGTTGCCGCCGCCGTTCTGCTGCGCGACTATCTCGAACACCAATCCCACCCGGCGCGCCCCGTTGCGGAGAAGGGCTAGCTCGTGATCCGGCGGCTCGGCTTGCTGGCGCTACTGGCGATCGCGGCACTCGGCGCGGGGGCCGGATGGCTCGATTCGCAGATCAGCCGTCCGTACCGCGGCCACCGCCCGGAGAAGGTCTTCGTCGATATTCCGCGCGGGACCTCTCGATGGCAGATTGCCGGAATTCTCAGGACGAACGACGTCATTCGAAACCGCCTAGCGTTCGCGCTTTTCAGCTATTGGCATTTCCGCAAACCGCTCCAAGCCGGCGAATACCTCTTCGATCATCCGGTGAATTCGCGCGAGGTCTTCTGGAAAATCGCGCACGGCCGGATTTTCGTCCGCACGGTGCTGGTGCCGGAGGGCTGGACGATGCACGACGTCGCGGCGGAACTCGAACGGCAGGGAATCTGCAGCCGCGAGGATTTTCTCGCCGTGGCGCATGACACGTCGTTGATCTCGGATCTCGCTCCGCAGGCGGAAAGCCTCGAAGGATTCCTTTTCCCATCGACATACGAGTTCACGCGGCACAACACCTGCGAGCAGGTCGTGAAACGCATGGTGCAGGATTTCCATGCGGTCTGGGAAAAACTCGAACCACCGGGTTCGCCGCCGTTCCCCGGCGGGCTCACGTCGGCTCAAGTTGTGACTCTCGCATCACTGGTTGAACGGGAGACGCCGAATGCGGAGGAGCGTCCGCTCGTGGCCGGAGTCTTCTACAATCGGTTGCGCCACGGCCTCCCGCTGCAATGCGATCCCACGGTGCAGTACGCGATGGAGATGGCGGGCCATCCGGAAAGGGACGTCCGTCCCCAGGATTTGCGCTTCGATTCGCCGTACAACACCTACCGGCATCCCGGCCTGCCGCCCGGGCCGATCGCGAATCCTGGCGAGGCGTCGCTCCGGGCGGCGATCGCACCCGCGACAACCGACTATCTCTATTTCGTCGCCAACGACGAGGGCGGCCATTTTTTCAGCCACACGCTCGCGGAGCACAATCGAAATGTGGCGCACCTGCGCCGACGCCTCGCGAGCGATGCGCAGGCCGCCGATCTGGCATCGAAGACAGTGAAGCACTGAGGGCACTCTTGCGTTCAAGCCATTCCAACGAACATCTTTCCGGCGAGTCTTCCACGAAGAAGGCGATGATTTTGGAAGCCGCGCGCGGACTGGACAAGCCGCGCTTTACTCCGGCGGAAATCGAACAGATTCGCAGGCAACTGATCGCGCAGTTCGGCGCGCGGGGGAAAACCTCGCCCGATTACATCGTGAGCGTCCTCGAAGAGGCGGGATTGCGCGTCGTGTGGTCGACGCAGTCGGATACGGAAGGACGCTACGAGGAAGAGTTTGCGGACCTGCTGCACTTCTCGGCGCTCGCGGAAGCGGAGATGTGCCTGGTGCGGCTCGACGAACTGCTGCGCAAATTCGCAGTTGAAGGCGAGCGCAGCGCAGCGGAGCGAGTGCGCGAAGTGGCGCGGCTCGGCCGGCGCCGCGCGGAGATGATCGCGCGCAACCACAAAGTGGACGCGCAGAAGCGCGAGGAGAAAGAGGAAATCGCCCACTGGTTCGCCATCTGGCTCGAGACGCCGGAAGCTTTTTTCGACTGGCTCGAGGTGCGGAAACAGTCTCCAGAATTCAAAAAGAAGTTTCCCCACGCAGCCGACGAGGAAGAGTAGATGCATCTCCTCGATATCGAAGCGCTCGATCTCGGCCCCGACGTGCGCGCGGTCGGGCTCGATTTGGTCGAAGCGGATGAAAATCGCGAACCGGTGCGCGGGGCGGATGCGGCGCGCGTCTGGAGCCGCGTCCTTCCGGCGACTGCGGGCCAGGAGCCCTGGGCGCTCGACTTCTTCAGCCACCTCGACCGCGTGCGCGATTTCTGCGGTCGCCACGGCATCGTTTACCGAGAGGCCGGCCAGCGGTCGATCGTGATCCCCGCGCCTGAGCCTGCCGCTCTCGAATCGATCTTCGAACGCTTTCAAGGGGAGACGTTCGGCGCGCGCGCAGGCGGCCCCGTTCTGGCGGGCGACCCTGGTCTCGAGGGGGATTTGGCGCGCCGCGGCATGGACGCCTACCACGCGGCCTTTCCGAACTACTTCTTCTGCGCAGTCTGCGGATTCGAGGACGGCTCGCTCGTCCTGCTAAGTGAGAAGCTCTGGGCCAGCGAAGTGATTCGCCGGGTGCGGCCCGTACTTAAAGGATTGAACGTCGAGGTGCATCTCCCCGCCTGACAATAAGATAGCGTGCGCCTCGTGTGCCAACTTGGTACGTCCGTACCATTCCCACCTCCATTCGTTCTAGTACACTTGTTTAGAGATTAATGAAGATGTCGCGTCTCCCAAGTGAGTTGACGGTGCCCAGCGAGTCAACCGTTCCGAGCGCCCGGGCCTTTGTGCGCAGCCTCAACGTCCTTCTTAAGTTCTCTCGTCTCTATGGTTTAGAGCACACTCGTTCGGCCGTCCAGTTCGAGTCCACCTGGAATGAACTCGAGGACGCCGTCCGAACAGCCGGCGAAACAGGGCTTCTTCTGGGAGCCTCCGGGTCGCAACTTCTGCTGGATGGCGTGCCGCTCGAATCGACCCACGCCGAGCGCAGCTTTGCCGACCTGCTCAACAACGCGGGCGTCGCAAGTATCTGCTTCCACTCCAGCGTCGAACGCGAGGAGTTTGCCAATCTCGTGAGGGTGTTTATGGAGACGGGCCCCCGGGCTGGCTCCCTGACTGATCGCCTCGAGCAGCATTTCGGGAAAGACAGCACCACGGGAATCCGGGTCAACGAAATTCGATTCGTCGCGGAAGACGCTGCTTTCTCCGATGCGCGCGTCGCCGCACAACTGACGGTGAAAACTCTCGGCGCCGACGCAGATCGAGTGCAGGACTGGTTCCGCAGCCCGGAAAAGATGATTCAGCTCATCGCCGCTGCCGAAGGCGCACATGGGGGACCCGGCGGGGCGGGAGCGGGACAGGGAAAGGGCGGCACTTCTTCCGCCGGAGGTCTGGGTCCAGGTCCAGGCGCGGGGCCGGGTGGAGGATACGCCGGCGGAGCGTCAGCGGGAGGCTCGGCTGCGATTCAGCCGCTCGAAGAGGCAGACCTACAGGGTTTGTTGCGGCTCCTCGGGCAATTCGGCGAGGCGGCCCACGGAAAGAACGCGCAGCAACTCGATCAGGCAACGTGGCAACAGAAGCTGGCGTCGCTGCCGCAGAACGCGCAGGTGACGCTGCGGCAGGCCCTCGCTACCGTCGCGGCGAAGACGCCCTCGATGAAAATGGACGAGGCCATGCTGCTGCGGCTCGCCGAGGACCTCGCCATCCGCTTTGCCCTCGACCGTTTCCAGCGCGGCGAAGTGCGAGTCAACGCCGTGCGCCAGATGCTGGACCGCATGGGCCACGAACTCGAGACGCTGCGAAAGCTCTTGAAGGCCCGCGAGGAAAAAATGGCCAGCGCCGGGCTTTCGGTGGAATCCCACTCGGACTTGCTCGACCGGCAGTTTTGGGCGGCCGTGCCCGATTCGGGCAAGCGGGCGGTGCTGACTTCGACCGAAGCGTGGTGCATTCCTCCCCGGAACGTCCAACAATACGTGGAAGAGCTTCTCGGGCGCGGCGAGGCGGAAGCTGCGGGAGACGTCCTGCTGAAGTATGCGTCTTGCGTCCGGAACAAGGACGCGGAAGCCCGCAAGAAAGCCGCCATCGGATTGGGCCAACTGGCCGAGCTTTACAGCAAGGCAGCGAGCCAGCGACTCCAGGACGCGCTCGCGCAGATCGGCCAGCAGCTCGCGGCCGAAAAGGATCCGGAGCTGCAAACGCTGCTGAGCGCAGCCTTCGTGCGTCTGAGCCAGGAGTCGGCGCAGCGCCGTTACTACCGGGCGATGCAGCAGGCGCTCGATTCGCTCGCCGACCTTGAGGAAATACGCCCTACTTGGGCGAAGAGCCTGCGCCCGCGCGTCGGCGTCGAGAACCGCCTGCCGGAATTCATCGAAGAGGCGCTAACGGCGGAAGCGATGCCCGAGGGATTGGTGGCCGTGCTCACGCGCGTTCCGGAAGGGGCGGGCGAGCATCTGGCGGTGCGCCTCGCGCGCGCGGGACGGCGCACCGAACGCGAAAATATCGTCCAATTGGCAAAAGCGGTGGGCGGCGCGTGCGCCCGGCATTTGACAGAAGTGCTCAAGTCCGAGCCACCGGCTAAGGCCGCGACGGTGGTCGGGCTTCTGAGCCGCCTCGATCCGGCGGCCGTCGAGGACCTGCTCCCGTTGCGCTTGCGCCAGGGCAGTCGCGGCTTTCACGATGCAGTCGTGCGCCAGCTTTCGATTGCGGGAGCACCGGAACGAGGCGCCCTGCTCGCGAATTCGGTCGAGCTGCTCGATCCGATGGTTCTCCCGCTCGCACTCGATGAAATCGGTATGTGCGGAGACCCCGGCACGGCCGCGAAACTCCTGCGGCTCGCTGAAGGAGACATCCTACCGGCAGGCTCGGAGTATCTGCGCGTGAAGGCGATCGAAGCGCTTGGCAGAATGCGGGCGGCCGGCGCGGTTGGGCACCTTCGGAGTTTCGTCGAGGCTCGCAAGACGTTTGGCTGGGTGTATCCCGAAGAGATTCGGACGGCTGCCGCTCAGGCGCTAATGAAAATCGATCCGGAGTGGATTCAGGAATTCCTGCCGCAGTCGGGCCTGGATGAGAAGGTGCTGGGGCTCGCCCCGCTCGACCCGATCCCCGGCCGCGACGTCGTGCGGCACCGCCGCTATCGCCGGATTCGATTGCCGCGCAACGTGCCGGCGGTGATCACCTCGGCGCGCGGGAAATGTTCGTCGGCTATCAGCGTGCTGAGCCTCGAAGGCGGACTGCTGAGCGGCGACATCCAGCTTTCAGTGGGAACCGAAGCAACGCTGAAGATTCCGGCGGGACTTCGCTCGATCAGCATGCAGGCGGTGGTGCGATTCGTCCGTTCGCACCAGGCCGGTTTCGAAATGGTCGGAATGGAACTGGAAGACCGCGCGAAGCTCCGCCGGCTGCTTGTCTCACTCGGCGGCATGGAATCCGGCAGAGCCGCGGAGCCTCGTCCCTAGCGCCTAGCGTTAGGCCTTAGGCAGAGCGTAACCGGGCACCCACCAGCCGTGCACCTGGCTGTAGCTGCGGAAAGGCAGCCTCACCTTGGCAATCGGGCCGTCTTCCATGTGCTGTGTGTCCACGACGACGAGATCGGCGCGGCCCGATTCAAGCAAACGGTTCGCGACGCCCACGAGATAGCCGTCCCCTTCCGGCGCGTCTTTGCTGCGCGGCACGAAACAGCATTCCTGCAAGCTGGAATCATCGCCGACAAAGAAGGCCGAAGTCTTGCGCGTCGAATGATCGAAACGCGTGTAGACGTTTGTCGGCCGGAAGGCCATGTTGCCCAGCTTCGGATTGAGGGGCCGCGTGGGATCGCTGGTCGGCATGAAGCCGATGCGATAGGGAATCGTCTGATAGCGGTCGTCCTGGCGCGGCAGAGCGCCGGTCTGCGGGTAGAGCTCCTCCATGTTGTAATCGCGCGGAGTCTTGTCCGAGAGATCGACGGACAAGCGGTGCAGCGTTCCCGCTGCCGCCTTGGGATCGAATGGCTCGCCGTGCAGGTTCGGAAAGAATGGGAACTGATTCTTCAGCGCCATGTCCATGTCGACGTAAATCTTGTTGCCGTCGGAAAAGGCGCCCATGACGTGAGTGGCGCAGCGCTCGGGGCCCTTGAACCAGCGGACATCCTTGCCGTCGCCGCCGCGCTCGAGCACGCCGAACCACGTGGGTAAAGTGGAATCCCAGGCGAAGTGCACCTGGCCCTGCTTCATCCGTTCGACGTTCGTCGCCATCGGAATCACGAGGAACGCGATGTATTTCTGAGAGACCGCGAAATCGTGCACCATGCCGACGTACGGCACCTTGATCCACGCCTCCCATGTGATCTTGCCCTTGGAATTCGCCGAGAACACGTAGATGTCGTCCGTGGCCAGTCCCTTGGCCTCGTAGCCGTAGGAGATCATCTCGCCCGTGGCGTTATCGAACTTGGGATGGGCTGTGTGCGTAAGGCTGTGCAGGCCGCCGCCGAACGTGTAGTAGTCGTCCACGGTGTCGAGCGTGAGCGGATTCATGGCCACCGGCGGGCTATCTTCCTTGAGCGCGAACAGCAAACCATGATGGTAGACGACGTGGGTATTGGCCGTGCCGCGGCTGACGCCTTTGACGCTGGGATCGTCGGTGAAGGGGTTGCGGTACATGCCGAACAGCCGGCGGCGCGCCGCAGCCTGTGCCTTGAACCGCTGCGTTCGAGGGTAGCGGCACCGGAAATCGACATGTCCGTTCGAGATGCGGAACATGCTCACGTGCCCTTCGCCATCGAAGGGGATGTTGCCGGTCATCGGGGGATACTGCCAATCGGGTCCGACGCGATAGAAGGCGCCGTCGATGTTCAGAGGAATCTCGCCCTCGACGTCACAATCGTGAATGTCGCATTCCGTGCGGAAAGGACCGGCGCCGCCGAGTCCGGGAGGGTTCGAAAAATGGACGGTTTCTGCTTCCGCCGTCGGCCCAAGGGACAATCCACCCGCCACGGCGCTCGTGCCCGCTGCCGCGAGCGTTCCGATGAAACTGCGGCGATCCATGGACGTGCCGCCGCTTGCCTTCTTAGGCTGCTTCGCTTTGCGTTTCATGGGCCCCCCCCGCACGAATCTTCTTCCGCAAACGTGGTGAAGTATCTCGCATGGCGGAGCGGCTTTGCAAGTATCAGGGCACGACAGGGCGAAAAAGTGGCCAAAATTGTCACCACAACGGAAGCATTTCATGCTTCGAACTCGAAGGAATTTGAGGGCGATTTCAGCGACGGCGGCCTTGGCGACGAACTTCAGGCACCGGAAGCTCTGCGCGCCGCCGCGGGAACCATGGATGGCAGGATGCGGCGAAATGGCAGCACGCTGAAGAACCTCTGGCGGCATGGATCGCAACGGTAGGCGGGAAACCCGAGAAAGCGCTTCAGGAAGAGGAGCGTGCCTTCCTCCACGCGGTTACGCGCGATATGCTCCAGGTCGAAGTTTCCGCATTTCGGACAATGGGCGTAGTGCGCAAAGGGGAGCGCTACGTGCCGCGCGTAGAATCGCAGATCGCACGTATGGCATCTCCAGGGCCGCAATCCGAGCCCCCTCGACAAGAAGTCGAGGAGGCCGCTGCGGCGCGAACGAAAACAGTGTGCACTCCGACACTGCGGGCAAATCATGGGGCCGGCCACCTCCGTATGTGGCGCGCTAGAGTAGCCAAAACGCATTCGTCAGGCAAGACTCAAGGGCCACCCAATGATAGCCGGTCTCGCCCAGCAAGGGCGCGTCCAATGTAGCGCACTTACTATTCCGAGCAGGGAAGACAATACTTGTTCCCCAGTTCAACCTGCCGCATTTGCCGCGCAAACTCCCGGGCGGTGTAGAATACGGCCGAAAGGACCGCGCATGCCCGACTACACCGCCGTGCACGCACGGGCGGGAATCGACTCCAAACTGCCCAAGCTCGAAACCTGGCCCAACCATTTTCCGGGCTACGAGATCACAATCCGCTTTCCGGAGTACACTTCGGTTTGTCCCAAGACGGGGCTCCCGGACTACGGCGCGATCACGATTCAGTACCAACCGAACAAGCTCTGCCTGGAATTGAAGGCCCTGAAGATGTATCTGCTCGCGTATCGCAATCTGGGGATCTTTTACGAAAATGCCGTGAACCGGATGCTGCGAGACATCGTCGCGGCGATCCGCCCCGTGCAGTGCCGCGTGACCGGCGAATTCACGCCGCGCGGCGGATTGACGACAACGGTTGAGGCGCGCTGGCCGCGCGGTTCCCGGGCCCGGCCGCTCGCGAGGGGATAGACTTCGCTCGGCGGCTCGGCGATAATCCCTCATCGCACCCCGGCCAATGGAAGCGCGGCGCTTTCCGCGAAGGAGGAATGATGAGTTCGAGTTCGAACACGCCCGGTGAGGCCCCGGCAGTCGAAGTGGCGGCCCTGCCGCGCTGGGTGACGGTACTTTTCGTCGCGGCATTTGCGCTGGTGGGCTATTTGCTTTATGCGAACTACGCGCAGCGCCAGGCCCTGCTCAAGAGCCAGGAAGACGCCGACAAGAAGACGCAGGCAATCGCCGCGGAACTCGACAAGACGAATGCGCGCGTCGCTGACCTAAAAGGAGAGCTGGACGTCACGTCGCAGAAGCTCAGCCTGAGCCAGGATGAACTGGCGCGCGCGCGCGGCCTCGCGCAGACCGCCCGAGCCGAGCAACAAAAGAGCGACGCGGCGCTTCGCCAGCAGATCGGGGCGGTCGAGGCGGACACAACGACGAAGTTCGGCCAAGTGACGACCCAGCTAAGCGGCACGCAGAGCGACCTTTCGGCCACGAAAGCGGACCTTGAAGCCACGAAGGGCAAACTCCAGAGCACCATCGGCGATCTCGGAGTCCAGAGCGGGCTGATTGCCCGCAATCACGACGAGGTCGAGGAACTGAAACGGCTCGGCGAACGAGACATTTTCGAGTTCTCGCTCAATAAGTCTGCCAAGAGTCCCGATCGGGTCGGCCCCATCCAGGTGCAGCTGCGAAAGGTCGACACGAAGCACTACCGCTATACGGTGAACGTCGTCGCGGACGACAAAACCATCGAGAAGAAGGACAAGACCGTCGGCGAGCCCGTGCAGTTTTACGTGCGTGGTGCGCGCGCCCCGTACGAGATCGTTGTATTCGATCTCAGCAAGGACCAGGCGAAGGGCTACTTGAGCACGCCGAAGTCCGCGACCGCCGCGCCACCAGCCACGCCACCGGGCAATTGACGCGGAGCGGTTCACTCGGCCGGCCGGCTCACATTGAAAAAATCGAGAAACACAGTCTTTTTCGTCACAATTCTCGTCCTATCCATGGGACTCACTGCGACACCTGCGCCGCGCGCGCAAGCGAACAGCGCGCCCGCGCCGCAGGCGGTTCCTTCCGCTTCCGCGCGATTTGCTTTTGGAGGAAACGCGGCTGAGATTCCGGCCGAATTCATCGACGGTCTGGTGTTCCTGCCGCTTCGCGTGAACGAAAGCCAGCCGTGTCTTTTCCTGTTCGATCCGACCGCCGAGTCTTCGTCGATCGATCCGAGCCGCGCCGCCGAACTAGGGATCCCCTCCGCGCAGAGCGTCGCTCTCGAGCTGGCGGGCGTAACATTTTTCTTGCCTGCGTTGCCGCAGGTCCCGAAGCCGAACTTCGCCGCGCGGGTCGGCCGAGCCTACGAAGGGACGCTCGGCAAGGACTTCGTTGAGAGCGTCGTGGTCGAGATCGACTACGCGCGGAAAACCGTCCGGCTCTACGATCCTGCCGTCTATCAGTATTCCGGCCGGGGCACGAGCTCCCATCTCGCCTTCGCGGGAACGATGCCCGTCGTGCAGGCGAAGTTCAGCGTGACGAGCAGCAAGGTTTTCGAGGCCAGCTTTGGCGTCAATCCGGCTCTCGACGTCTCGGTCCTGATTTCGGACCACTACGAGGGCGGCCATCACCTGCTCTCTTCGCACTTGAAGACCATTCCGGCCATGTACCCGAATGGAGGGGAGAATGCCGTTCTCGGACGCCTGCCGGTGTTCCAGGTCGGGCCCATTCCCGTGCAGGGTTCGATTGCCGAGTTCTCGCGGGAGAATCCGATTGTGAACGGCAGCGTGCGCCTCGCGGGCGAAATCGGCGCGGGGATGCTGCGTCGCTACATCATGGTTTTCGACTACCCGCACCAACAAATCATCTTCAATCCGAATAGCGAGATCCGCAGCGACGAGCAAGAGGACATGAGCGGGATCGCCGTCATCGCGAAGGGGCCGGGGCTGAGAACCTTCGAAGTGGCGCAGGTGCGCAAGGGTACCCCGGGAGCCGACGCGCGCATTCAGAACGGCGACATTATCGTGGGCATCGACCAGGATCCGGCGGCCGATCTCTCACTCGAGGAGATTCGCGATCTCTTCCGCCGGCCGGGCCATCCCTACAAACTCACGATCGAGCGGAACGGCCGGACGCTTTCTCTCACGATGAAGCTGCGGCACCTGCTCTGATTCCGGGGTGTCGGGGGTGTCCGGCGGCAGAGCTAGTCGAAACGGCGGAGGATCGAGGCCATCCGGCTCAAGCGCGCGTCCACCTTCGCAAACACCGTGCCGGGCTCGAACTTTCCCGACGCGCTGCGCTTGCCGGCGTGAACTCCGGTGAGGATTTCGATTCCTTGCTGGACGGTCGCGACAGGATAGATGTAGAAGCGGCCCTGCGCGACCGCTTCGATCACTTCGTCGCGCAGCATCAGATCATCCACGTTTTCCGCTGGAATCAGCACGCCCTGCTGGCCGGTGAGGCCCTTGAGTCGGCACACGTCGTAGAAGCCTTCGATCTTCTCATTCACGCCGCCGATCGGCTGGACATCGCCCTGCTGGTTCACCGAGCCAGTGACGGCGAGGTCCTGCCGGATCGGAAGCTCCGCGAGCGCGGAGAGAAGCCCGTAGATTTCGGTCGAACTCGCGCTATCGCCATCGACGCCGGAGTAGGACTGCTCGAAGCAAACGCTTGCGGAAAGCGAGAGCGGCTTATCCTGCGCGAATGTGTTGCGCAAGTAGCCGGCGATGATCTGCACGCCCTTGTCGTGGAAGCGGCCGCTCAGATTGGACTCGCGCTCTATATTGATGATCCCGACTTTTCCAAGGGCCACCGACGCCGTGATACGGACGGGCTTGCCGAAGGCGTAACCGCCGATTTCCATCACGCTCAGGCCGTTCACCTGGCCCACGCGCCCGCCGGTCGTATCGATGAACACCAGGTTCTGCTCGATCATTTCGCGGATTTTTGTTTCGAGCAGGTTGTGCCGCTCGATCTTCGCGTCGAGAGCCTGCCGAACGTGCCCGGAGTTGACGAGTTTGTCTCCGTCGTGCCGCGCCGCGTAAGAAGCCTCGCGGGCGAGATCGGCGAGATCGAAAAATCGCGCGGTGATCTTGCCGCGCCGCCCGGCGAGGCGGACTCCGTGTTCGAGAATCGAGGCAACGGCCGAGCGGTCGAAATGAAGGAGTTTTTCATCCTCGGCCAGCTTCCGCAGGCGCCCGCCATACTGACGCACGATTTCATCGCTCCACTTCATCTCTTCGTCGAACTCGACGCGAACCTTGAAAATTTTTTTGAAGTCGTCCTCGTAGTCGTAGAGCAGCTCATACATGCTGCGATCGCCGATGAGGATGACTTTTACGTGGACGTCGATCGGCTCCGGCTTCAACGCCGCCGTGCTGAAGGGAAAAAACATATCGACCGGCTGGATTTCGAGCTTCCCGTGATTGAGCGTGCGCTTCAGCGTGCGCCACACGCCGGTTTCCGTCAGCGCGTCGAGCGAGTACATCACCAGGAATCCGCCGTCGGCGCGCAGAAGCGAGCCGCCGCGCAGATCCATGAAATCGGAGTTCCAGCTGCCGCGCGTGTCGTAGCTGCGATGAACGGTGCCGAAAAGATTTGCGTACGTGGGAATCGTCTCGAAGATGACGGGACATTTTTCGTGCTCGTTGTGAGCGAGAATCACGTTCACGCCGTAGACGCGGAACGGATCGCGGTCGGACCGCTCGGGGCGCGGGCTGCCGCCTCCCTCCGAGGGCGGCTGCTCTTCTTCGCCTTCGCGTTCCTTGAAGGGATCGAGATTGTCGAGGATGTGATGGCGAACCTCTTCGAGGTATTCCGAGATCTGCGGGCTGGAATACTTTTCCTTGAGCTCTTCGATCACGCCATCCACCAGCACGGACGCAGCTTCTTGTTCGAGGTAGCTCATCTCGCTCGCCAGCTCCCGCGAGAGCGAAAGGGTTCTCCGGTAGACGACGGTGAATTCCTGCCGGAACTGATCGTATTTCCGCTCGAGTTCCTCCGCGGCGGTGCTTTCGAGTTTGCCGTCCTGCACCATCTTGGGGATTTCCTCGATCGGGACCATCTGGCCATCCAGCACGGGGAAAATTTCCGGAAGGGCCACCGCGCCCACCTGCATCCGGCCGAGCGCGAACTGTTCGCGCGCGATCCGCCGGGTGAAGTCGTCCATCAGCTCCTTTTCGCGCACTGTGAAGCGCTCGACGATCCGCGTTTTCTGCCGCTGGAACGGTTCTCCCTCGAACACCTGCGGGATGCGCCGGCGCAGGAAGTCGATCCCCGATTCGACCTCTTTCTTGAAAGCATTCGCTTGGCCGCGCGGCAGCGTAAGCAGGCGCGGCCGGTCGGAATTCTTGAAGTTATTGACGTAGCAGCGGTCGGGAGCCGGTTCGGCCGCGGGATGCATCTCTTCGATCATCCGGACGATCATGCCGCCGCGGCTCGTCCCGGAAAGGCCGCAGACGAAAAGGTTGTAGCCGGACGCAGTCAGCTCGACGCCCATCCGCAGCGCACGGAGCGCGCGCTCCTGCCCGAGATCGTTCGAGACCGGCTGGACTTCCGCTGTCGTTTCGAACGGGATGCCGCCTGGATCGCAGCGCCAGCGGAGTTTTTCGGGGGCCAGGCCGGGATGTTGCGGTTTGGAATTCTTCGCCATTCGGCTTCTATCGGCTCTCCTGAGGGGCGCTACTCTAGCACGGCGCCCATTTTCTTCGTACCGCCGCCGGAGCGCTTGTTTCCAGCGTGCGCACCGGGGGCATACAAGTCGAGAAGGCTGGCGGCGGTCGCGACGATGATGGGTCCGAGCACGACGCCCAGCAACCCGAAGACGCTGATCCCCCCGAGCACGCTGATGAAAACGACGAGCCCACCCATCTCCGCCCTGCCGCTGATCAGCCACGGCCGGATGAAATTATCGACGAGGCCGACGATGACGCAGCAGAAAACTGCAAGGGCGATTCCGCGCCCCATGTGGCCTCCGATAATCAGGCTGATCGAAGCCGGAACCCAAATGAGAGCGGAACCTACGATAGGAATAAACGAAAAGAACCCCATCATCACACCCCAGAACAGCGGCCCCTTGATTCCGGTCAAACCGAACGCCAAACCGCCCAACAACCCATGCGCACCGGCCGCGACCAGGCTCGATGTGACGCTTGCGAAGATAAGATTCCGCGTATCGGAGAGCATGCGATCGCGGTGATCGAGGTCGAACGGCAACAGTTGCCGGAGACGCTCGACCATCGAATCGCCGTCGCGGTAAAGATAGAACATGGCGAGAATCGTCACAAACAGATGAAACAAGAAGAACGCCGTATTTTTCAGAATTGTGGCGAGCTGCATGCCGACAAATGCCGCCGCTCGCTCGGCATATTGATGGAACGAGGTTATCAGGTCGGCCGATCCCAGATCGGGGAAGCGGTGCTGAAGCCGTGTCCATAGGTCGCTCAACCACACGAAGTGGCCGGTCTCAACGTTGAACTGAATCGACTGCTCCGCCTCCATGCCTTGGCGGACGAACGCAATCATCACGAGGACGGCCGGAACGATCAAAACCAGCGTCGCGCCGAGAGTGCAGGTGAGCGCTGCCCTCGTTCGATCCCACCGGCGCTCCAGCCGTTCGTAGATGGGATAGGAAACGACAACGAGCACAGCCGCCCAGGCAAGCGCCACTAGAAAAGGCTCAAAGATCAGATAGGCCAGATAGGCGAGCAGGATCACGGTGCCGTAGAACAACACGCCGCCCAATCGCCTCTGTAAGTTGGTTTCCGCGCTCAAACAGCCCTCTCTTTCTCCGCCCCGCCAAAGACTGACTGATAGTTGCAATCCGCGCGTTTGTCAACTCCGGTCGGGCTGCCGCGCGAGACATGGATGCTATACTCCGGGCAGGTTCGAACCTCATGGCTACCACGCCGAATCCCGCCTGCCAGCACAAACGCACGCGACTGATCGCCAAGGACAACGAGGCGCAGTACGTCGAATGCCTCGACTGCGGCGAAATCCTCGAGGCCGGAGAAATCGAAAAGAAGGAAGGCACCGGCTTCGACGAGTCGCTCTCCGACGCCTGACGATCGCAAGCGGAGTATCACTAGCGTGAAGTAATGTTTTGAGATACGCTCTGCGCCTCAAGGCCCCGTCCTTGTCTTGGGATGCTCTTCAAAACGTTCAGCGCCGCCGTCTTTGGTATCGACGCCTACCTCGTGGAGGTCGAGGTGGACGTGAGTCACGCCTTTGAGGGCGCTTTCAACGTCGTTGGCCTGCCGGACATCGCCGTCAAGGAGAGCCGCGAGCGTATCAAGTCGGCGCTCCGGAACTGCGGCTTCGACTTTCCTTCCCAGCAGGTCGTCACCATCAACCTCGCGCCCGCGGATATCCGCAAGGAAGGCTCCGCGTTCGATCTGCCGATGGCGCTGGGCGTTCTCGGCTGTCAGGGAACGTTCTTCGGGAAGATTCTCAACACGCACGTCTTTCTCGGCGAGTTGTCGCTTGATGGCGGCGTGCGGTCGGTGCGCGGCGCGCTGTCGGCCGCGCTGGCGGCGCGGGAAAACGGCATCCGAAACGTGGTGGTGCCGGAGGCGAATGCGCGCGAAGCGGCGGTCGTCGAAGGCATTCAGGTTTTCGGCGTGAAATCGCTGCCGCAGGCCGCCGACCTGATCAATTCGCCGGAGTCGTTTCATCCGATTGCGGTCGACACCTCCCAGATGCTGGCCGAAGCGAGCCAGTACGCGGTGGACCTGCGCGATGTGCGCGGGCAGATGGCGGCCAAGCGCGCCCTCGAAGTGGCCTGCGCGGGAAGCCACAATATCCTTTTCATCGGCCCGCCGGGCGCGGGCAAGACCATGCTCGCCAAGCGCATTCCCACGATTCTTCCGCCGATGTCGCTCGAGGAAGCCATCGAGACGACACGGATCCATAGCGTCGCCGGGCTGCTCGAAGATGCGCGCGGATTGGTCGGCACGCGGCCGTTCCGCTCGCCGCACCACACAATCAGCGACGCGGGCCTGATCGGCGGCGGAGCGGTGCCACGTCCCGGCGAAGTCTCGCTGGGGCACAACGGCGTGCTTTTCCTCGACGAGCTGCCGGAATTTCAGCGCAACGTGCTCGAAGTGATGCGCCAGCCGCTCGAGGATGGATGCGTCACGATCGCACGCGCCGCGCTCTCCGTCAGCTTTCCTTCGCGCTTCATGCTGGCCGCCGCCATGAACCCGTGCCCGTGCGGTTTTTTCGGCGACGCCACGCGCGAATGCCACTGCTCGCCGGCCCAGATCCAGCGCTACGTCTCGAAGATTTCCGGACCGCTGCTCGACCGTATCGACATTCACATAGAGGTACCGGCGGTGAAGTACAAGGAACTCCGCGGCGATGCGGAGATCGAGAGTTCGGACAGCGTGCGGGAGCGCGTCCTGCGAGCGCGGAAGATCCAGCTCCAACGCTATCGCGGCGAAAAAAGGCTCTACGCCAACGCCCAGATGCCGCCGAAACTGATCCGCAAGCACTGCGCGATTTCAGCGGACGGCGAAAAGCTGCTCGAGGCGGCGATTGCGCGCCTCGGTCTTTCGGCCCGCGCCCACGACCGTATTCTCAAGGTTTCGCGCACGATCGCCGACCTTGAAGGAGCGCCCTCCATCGAGCCCAAGCACTTGAGCGAAGCCATCCAGTACCGCACCCTCGACCGCACCTACTGGGCGTAGTCGCCCAGCCGCTGTTTGGCGGCTTTTGTACATGCTTGACCGCATTGACGGCCCCACGGCCTGTGTGATACCCATGGTCGGCCCAAGCATCAGGGGTTACCCTCGACTCACCATGGCGGCAAAGACCCAACGTCTCGAAGTCACGCTGGACACGCTGCTCGAAAGTGTGGACCTCGCGGAGAACATCGTGCAGCGCGTCGCCGAGGCCGCCGGCTTCAGCGAGGAAGACGTCCACAAGTTCGGGATGGCGGTGCGCGAGGGTGTGATCAATGCGTACAACTATGGCAACCGCCAGGACCGAACCAAGAAGATCCGGCTTGCCGTTGAGTTTGAACGCGAGCGAATGATCGTCCATGTGATTGACCAAGGACCGGGCTTCGAGCTCACCGAAGTGCCGGATCCCCTCGCCGAGGAGAACCTGCTGCGCACATCGGGGCGCGGGTTGTTCCTGATGCGGGCGTTCATGGACGAATTCACCGTGCAGCGCGCACCTGGCGGAGGAGCCGAGCTCGTGATGACGAAAAACCTGCCTCCTCGCTCTTCCGGCAACGGCGCATCCTAACCCACGCAAGCCATGCAAGCGGGCCAAACGAGCCTTCCTTTGGCGCTCCATCCGCGCCCTGCAAACTCTGGACACCGAAATCCGTTTATGCAAGAATCCCGCCGCTGATGGGGGTGTGGTAGCGCCGTTGGGGGAAGTGCGAGTCCCGTTACGCGGATCCCGCTGGCGACCGGCGTTGCAATCACCTGAATCGGGACATCACTTGGGAGGAGCAGACACCGTTGGCTCGAGAACAGGGCGTCGTGAAGTGGTTCAACGCATCGAAGGGTTACGGGTTTATTCAACGTCAGTCAGGAGAGGACGTCTTCGTTCACTTCTCCGCCATCCAAATGGATGGATACAAGTCCCTGAACGAAGGGCAGCTTGTCGAATTTGAGGTCCGCCAGGGCCCCAAGGGCTTTCAGGCTGAAAACGTCACTAAGGTTTAGCACGCGGCCGGTTTCCGGGCCCCGTTTCGCGCTTTTGGGACGGGGCATCTTCCCAAGTGGCGGCCTCCTTCGCGCCGGAACTCTGCCTGCAGGCGCCCGCAGTTCGCTCCCGCGTGGCTTGTGATACGATTAAGATTCTAAGGTCTCCATAGGAGTGCGGTTTTGGCGCAGCATATTTCCCGCAAGGAACTGAAGAAGGACGAGATTCGCGAGACGCTGGCTCATGGCGCGGAAGCCGTCCTTTCGCATCAGCAGCTCACCCTATACATTTTAATCGCCGCCGTGGTTGTCGCCGTGGGCGTATTCGGCTGGCGCACTTACGCGCAGCGGCAGACCGTAAAGGCTTCCGCAGCATTTGATAGCGCCATGAAGGTCTTCCAGGCGCCGGTTGGAACGCCACCCACGCCGGGCGAACCGTCCTACGCGGACGACAAGCAGAAATTCACTGCCGCGGAAAAGCAGTTCTCCGATGTGGCCTCGAAATACCCCAGAACGCGCTTCGGCCAGCTGGCGGGTTACTACGCGGCGCTCAGCTTCGAAAAGCTCGACAATACAGCCGATGCGAAGAAACTGCTCGACGGCCTCACGAACGCTAGCGATGAAGAAGTTGCCGGTTTGGCGCGGTTTGAACTCGCTGGCATCGACGACCGCATCGGCCAGGGCGATGACGCCGTCAAGCTCTACCAGGGCTTGATCGCGAAGCCGACGGTGCTCGTGCCCAAACCGGTCGTCATGCTGGCGCTTGCCCAGCACTACGCCCAGAGCAACCCTTCCGAGGCGGCAAAGCTTCTCCAGCAGATCAAGTCCGATTACCCCGATACGCCGATCGCCGAACAGGCGGATCAGGCGCTCGCACTTCTGCCAAGCAAGTCTTGAAATTCCGATTCGTCCTTCAGCGTTTTTTCGTCCGAGACGTCTCGGGGGCGACAAGGTCGTAGCTGCCCTTGACGAGTCCGCGGATTTCACGCCAGTTCAGCGGTGCGGCGTGGACCCGCAACGTGACCCATCCGTGCTTGCCTATGTAGGGCGTGCGGAAAAACCGGGAGTCGTCCAAAAACACGCCCTGGAGCAGCGTCCCTACTTTCAGGCAGATGCCGAGTTCGCCTTTGTATTCCTCGAGCACGGCGAATGTCTTCCCCTGCACTTGAAATGTCGGATGGCCGAAAGTGACCGTCTCCGCGGTCTTCGGCAGGCTCAGGCAGATCTTTCGCAGCTTACCGAGGATCGTCTTTTCCGCGAGCACGCGCACATCATATCAGCCGTCATTCGCGGACGCAGCCGGAGCAGGAAAGTAGCCGAGGCGCGCTCCGATACACTAGAATGAGTGTGATGCCGCTTGCATCCTATGCCATGGACGTGCGGCGCTCGCGCGGCCGGCGTTACTCCGAATCGCAACACCCTTACCGCAACGACTACGCGCGCGATCGCGACCGCGTGATCCATTCCCGCGCCTTTCGCCGCCTCGAAGCGAAAACGCAGGTTTTCACCACGCGCTTCTCCGATCATTTCCGCAACCGGCTCACGCACACGCTCGAAGTGGCGCAGATTGCGCGCACCGTGGCCGCTGCCCTGGAACTCAACACCGACCTTGCTGAAGCTCTCGCGCTTGTTCATGACATCGGCCATCCGCCGTTCGGCCACGCCGGCGAGCGGCAGCTCGACGCGCGCATGCGCGAGCATGGCGACCGCTTCGACCACAATCTCCACGCACTGCGAATTGTCGAGCAGTTCGAGCAGCGCTATCTTGACTTCCCCGGCCTGAACCTCACGTTCGAGGTGCGCGAGGGAATCATCAAACATTCGCGGGACTATTCTGCCGCGCAATTTCCGGCGCTCGCCGAATATCTTCTCGACGAGAGGCCGCCGCTCGAAGCGCAACTCATCGATCTGGTCGACGAGATCGCTTACAACACGGCCGACCTCGACGATAGCTTCGAGGCGCGCGTCCTCGACTTCGATCAGCTCCGCGCGGAAGTGCCGGTGTTCGAGGCGGCCTACACAGATGTGGATCGCCGCTACCCGCAGGGCTTGCGCAAACTGAAATTCAACGAAGCGCTGAAGCACGTCCTCGATCGTCTCGCAACGGATCTGATCGAAAACACACTCCGCCAAGTACAGGAGAGCGGCGTGGAGACCGTCGAGGACGTGCGGCGTCACGCGAATCGGCTTGCGGGGTTTTCATCCGGCGCGGCCCGAGACGACGCCAGCCTGAAGCAATTTCTCAACGCGCGCGTTTACTCACATCCGATTATTTCCGAGGAACGCGGCCGCTCGATCGCCGCACTCGATGCGCTGTTCCGCTTTTTTCTTGACCACCCGGACCGCATGCCGAACTATTACGCCGAAATGGCGCAGAGCGAGCCGCGCCACCGCGTCGTCTGCGATTACATCGCCGGGATGACCGACCACTTCCTTCTTCGCCAGTGCCGCGAGCTTCTGGGAGCCCCCTTGACGTCCGTCTCGTAGCGTCGATACCTGTCGCATCCAGCGTTGGCTTGTGGGCATCAAAGGTGCTTTCGACGGTAACACTCGCTTGAAACCGGGGATCGGAATGGACCTGACCATACGCGAAGCCACCATCGATGATTTGGATGAACTTGTGCCTTTGTTTGACGTATACCGGCAATTCTATCGGCAGCCCTCTGACCTCGCGATGGCTCGAGATTTCCTGTCAGAGAGGATCAAGCGCCAACAATCGATCATCTTCATGGCGTTCAGTTCCGATAGCAGGGGCCTTGGTTTTACGCAGCTTTACCCAAGCTTTTCGTCGGCGAGTGCGGCGCGAATCTACATCCTCAATGACCTATTTGTGACGCCTGCCGCGCGCGGCAAGGGCATCGGCGCGCGGTTGCTAAGGCAGGCTGAAGAATTCGGTCGCGCCGCCGGCGCCGTGCGCCTAAGGCTTTCGACGGAGATCAGCAACGTCAAAGCGCAAACGCTGTATGAGTTGCTCGGCTGGAAACGCGACACCACGTTCTGTGAATACAATCTGGGGCTAGCGTCGTAATTCCGGGCGCGTGTCGCCGCGGAACCTTGCGCGGGGCGCTTCCTTGACACGGCTCGCGGCAGACATATAATGGCGTTTAATCTTCAGGATGTCGGGGAAATTACATGTTTCTGGATGTGAATGAACTGGCAGTCCGAAAGACCCGCATCCGGAAAAGCTACGCCCCGGGTACTCTCGACTTCCATTCCGGCGAATTCCGCCAGGTCGAACCGCTGGAAGTGCGTGCAACCGCAGAGCTTGTAGACGGTCAGATCCGCATCTATGGCAACCTCCACACGCGGGTCGAACTGGTCTGCGCGCGCTGCCTCGACACGGTCGTCGAAGAGATCAGCCGCGACTTCGATCTTTTCTACCGCCCGATGACCTCGATCGCGCAGGATGAGGAAGTCCACCTGGCCCTGGACGATACCGAGATTGCCTTCTTCGAGGGAGACGGTTTGTTTCTCGCCGACGTCCTCGCCGAACAGGTGAACCTCGCGCTGCCCATGAAGGTGATTTGCTCGAGTGACTGCCGCGGGCTGTGTCCGCACTGCGGCGCGAATCTCAATAACGAGGAGTGCCGCTGCGAAAAAAACGGCGGCGATCCCAGGCTCGCCCCGCTCGCCCGGTTGAAGCAGGACTGGTTCAAGAAGCAATAAAACGCTACACTATCTCTTTCCATATCGGGTCGCCCTGAGTCGCGGCCTGTCACGAGGAGCCGGAATGCCCAATCCAAAGCGACGCCATTCGAAAAGGCGCACTTCCAATCGTCGCGCCCACGATCATCTTCATCCTCTATCTTTGGCCGAATGCCCGAATTGCCACGAGAAGAAGCTGCCCCACCGGGCGTGTTCCAAGTGTGGCTATTATAAGGGCCGCGAAGTGATTGACACCGCGGGCAAGACAGCCTAAGTTTCCCTCGCCTGCCGTCCCCAGTCGGCGCTCCGCTCGGAGAATAGATGATCACCGTTGCTCTCGATGCTATGGGTGGCGACCATGCGCCTCGCACGGAGGTGGAAGGCGCGATTCTGGCCGCGCGCGAACTGAACGTGCGCGTTCTGCTGGTCGGCGTCGAAGCCACCGTTCGCCACGAGCTGGCCCGCCACAAGCACGACGGCCTGCCCATCGAGGTCGTGAACGCCAACCAGATCATCACAATGAGCGACTCGCCCTCGCAAGCCTTTCGCCGCAAGAAGGATAGCTCGCTGCACGTGGCCGCGCGCCTCGTGCGCGACGGCAAAGCCGAAGCGCTTGTGAGCGCGGGCAATACGGGCGCGGTGATGACGGTGGCGCGCTTCGTGCTCGGCACGCTGCCTTCGGTCGATCGCCCGGCGCTCGCCGCGGCGTTTCCAAACATGAAGGAAAAGGTATCGGTGATTCTCGACGTCGGCGCCAACGTCGATTCGAAGCCAGAGCAAATCGAGCAGTTCGCCGTGATGGGTGAAATCTATTACCGCACCATCTGGGGCGTGAAACGGCCGCGCGTCGCTCTGCTTTCGATCGGTGAGGAAGAAATGAAGGGCAACGAGCTCACGCGCGAGGCCGCCAACCGGCTGAAGCAGACCTCGCTCAATTTCACCGGCAACGTGGAGGGCCGCGACGTCTTCCGCGGAAACGTGGAGGTCATCGTCTGCGACGGCTTCATTGGGAACATCGCGCTCAAGATCAGTGAAGGCGTCGTCGAGCACCTCGGCGGGATGCTGAAGAAGGCGATCAAGAGCAGCCTCACCTCGAAGCTTGGCTACGCGCTTTCGAAGCGCGCGTTCGAAGCTTTCCGCAAGCGCACCGACTATTCCGAATATGGCGGCGCTCCACTCCTAGGAGTTCGCGGCATCACCGTCATCGGCCACGGCCGCTCGAACCCCAACGCGATCAAGAACGCCATTCGAGTGGCGGTTGAACTCTGCCGCTCGCACGTCAACGAGAAAATCGAACAGGAGCTTTCCGCTGCCGCCGCTGTCCCCGTCCGCGGCTGAGCCGACCGGAAATCGCCATCGCCATGAGCAAGCTCGCTTTTCTTTTTCCGGGCCAGGCCTCGCAGTATCCCGGCATGGGCAGCGACCTCGCCGCGAATTTCCCCGAATCGCGCTCTGTGTTCGACGAAGCCGACGCCACGCTCGGATTCCCGATCTCGAAACTTTGCTTTGAAGGGCCCGAAGAGACGCTCAAGCTGACAGAAAACACGCAGCCGGCCATCCTGACGGTTTCCATGGCGGCGTACCGTGCGCTCGAAAAGCGCGGTGTCACGCCGGAACTCGTCGCGGGACACAGCCTCGGCGAATACTCGGCGCTCGTGGCCGCAGGTGCGCTTGCGTTCGCCGATGCCGTGCGGCTGGCGCGACATCGCGGCCAATACATGCAGGAGGTGGTGCCAGCAGGCGAAGGCGCGATGGCCGCGATTCTGGGGCTTTCCCCGGCGGACGTCGCGGAAATCTGCAAGAAGGCCGCGGACGGCGAAGTGGTCTCCCCGGCAAATCTGAATTCGCCCGAGCAGATCGTGATTTCCGGGCATGCGGCCGCCGTCAAGCGAGCGGTTGAAATCGCCTCGCAATCGGGCGCCAAGCGCGCCGTGATGCTTCCTGTGTCGGCGCCCTTCCACTGCGCGCTGATGGCTCCGGCGCAGAAGCGCTTTGAGCCGGACCTGCGCGCGACGAAATTCAATGCGCTGCGCTTTCCCGTCATCACCAACGTGGACGCGGAAGCCATCGAGTCCGGCGACGAAGCGCGCGAAGCGCTGATCCGCCAGGTGACCCTGCCGGTCCGCTGGCTTGATTCAGTGCACGAGATGATCGACAGCGGCGTGAAGATCTTTGTCGAAGTCGGGCCGGGCAAGGTTCTTTCTGGACTGCTGCGGCAGATCGACCGTTCGGTCCGCTGCTTCAACGTTGAAGACGCCGCCAGCCTGCACGCGACGCTCGACAAGATCGCCCAGGCGCGCGCCGAATCGTCCGAAAGCTAGGTTCCCATTTTATGTTTTCGCTCAAAGACAAAGTTGCTCTCGTCACCGGCGCGTCGCAAGGCATCGGCCGCGCAACATCGCTCGCGCTCGCGCAGGCCGGCGCCAAAGTCGCGGTTGCCGCGCGCAGCGCGGATAAGCTTGCCTCGCTCGTCGGCGAAATCGAGGCTGCGGGAGGCGTGGCGCTCGCCGTGCCGATGGACGTGGCCGACGCAGCGCAGATAAAGACCGGCTTCCAGCAAGTCCTCGCGAAATTCGGCAGGCTCGATATTCTCGTGAACAACGCCGCAGTCACGCGCGACACTCTCGCGCTCCGGATGAAGCTCGAAGATTGGGAGTCCGTGCTGCGCACGAACCTGACGGGCGCGCATCTCTGCATCCAGCAAGCTTTGGGCGCGATGCTCAAGCAGCGCTCCGGCCGCATCATCAATCTCTCTTCCGTCGTCGCCGAGACCGGGAATGCCGGCCAGGCGAACTACGTGGCGTCGAAGGCCGGGTTGATCGGACTCACGCGCGCGATCGCCGTCGAGGTCGCCTCGCGCAACATCACCGTCAACGCCGTCGCGCCAGGCTTCATCGAGACGCCGATGACCGATCCGCTGCCGCAGGAATTGAAAGACAAAATGAAATCGCTTATCCCGCTCGGCCGCCTCGGCAGCGACCGCGACGTTGCCGCCGCCATCGTCTTTCTCGCGAGCGACGAAGCCGCCTACATCACCGGGCACGTGCTCGACGTCAACGGCGGCTTGCACATGGGATGACACGGGATCGCGATGCAGTCTCGCTGTTGCATCCGGCGAGAAGCGGGACTAAGGTTGACCCTGCGATACGCCGCGCATAGAATGGGCGAGTCAAATGCGGGGCGCAACCGTTGCCTGGCACGCCGCCCCTCGTGGCGGAGACAGCCGAAACCGGAGGAACAATCAGAATGGCCAGCGTCGAAGAGCGCGTGAAGCAGATTATCGTCGAGCAGCTCGGTGTGGATGAAGGCGAAGTGACTCCCAGCGCTTCGTTTGTGGACGACCTCGGCGCCGACTCGCTCGACACCGTCGAGCTGGTGATGGCCTTCGAAGAAGCGTTCGGAGTCGAGATTCCGGATGAGGATGCCGAAAAGATTGCCACGGTGAAGGACGCCATCGAGTACATCGAGAAGCACGCCAAGGCAAGCAAGTAGTCCGCCGGTCGTCCCCATTCCGAAACAGGAGAGCTTTCCTTTGAACCGCCGAGTTGTCGTGACGGGCGTTGGTTTGGTCTGCGGATGTGGCATCGGGACCGAAGAAACCTGGCGCAACCTGCTGGCCGGAAAGAGCGGCATCGGCCGGGTCACGCAATTTGACATTGCCGGCTTCGATTGCCAGATCGCCGGCGAGGTGAAGGGTTTCGATCCGCTGAACTGGGTCGAGAAAAAAGAGCTGAAGAAGATGGCCCGGTTCATTCAGATCGCTATGGCCTCGTCGGATTTCGCGATACGCATGTCCGGTCTGGAGATCACGCCGGGAATTGCCGATTCGACGGGAGTCTACATCGGTTCGGGCATCGGCGGATTCGACGTCATCGAGCGGGAGCATTCGAAGTACCTGCATGGCGGTCCCGGCAAGATTTCCCCGTTTTTCATTCCTTCGGCAATCGTGAATCTCGCGGCGGGCAACGTCTCGATCCGCTATGGCGCGAAGGGACCGAATTCGGCCACGGCCACGGCTTGCTCCGCTGGGGCTCATGCGGTCGGCGACGCTTTCAAAATCATCCAGCGCTGCGCTGCGGAAGTGATGATTGCGGGCGGGTCGGAGGCAGCTGTGACGCCGATGAGCATTGGCGGCTTCGGCGCGATGCGCGCGCTTTCGACCCGCAATGACGAGCCCGAGCGCGCCAGCCGCCCGTTCGATGCCGATCGCGATGGTTTCGTCGTCGGCGAAGGCGCGGGCGTGCTGATTCTCGAATCGCTCGAATTTGCCCAGCGCCGCGGCGCGAACATCATCGCCGAAATCACCGGCTACGGGATGTCCGGCGACGCGTACCATATCACGCAGCCCGCCGAGGGAGGCGACGGCGGCTATCGCGTGTCGATGGCGGCCATCAAGGACGCCAAAATTACGCCGGATGACGTCAGTTACGTCAACGCGCATGGCACGTCGACGCCCCTGGGCGACGCGATCGAAACGGCGGCGCTCAAGCGAGTCTTTGGCGAGCGCGCGAAAAAGGTACCCATCAGCTCGACAAAGTCGATGACGGGGCATCTTCTCGGCGGGGCGGGCGGACTTGAAGCCGGGATCAGCGTTTTGGCGCTGCGCGACCAGATCGTTCCGCCGACGATCAATCAGGAGACTCCCGATCCTGCGTGCGATCTCGATTACGTCCCCAACAAGGCGCGGAAAACAGAAGTCACGTACGCCCTCTCGAATTCTTTCGGCTTTGGCGGGACGAACGCGTCTCTGCTGTTCAAGCGCTGGGAAGGGCGCTGATCCTCCATGAAAATCGCCGTTTGCATAAAGCAGGTTCCCGCCAAGGATGCGCCGCTGACGATTGTGGAAGGCGGCGCATGGATTCGCGAATCCGACATCGGATTTGAGACCAACGAGCCCGATAGCTACGCGCTCGAGGAAGCGCTGCGCCTCAAAGAAAAGCACGGCGGCGAGGTGGTTGCGATCTCGATGGGTCCCGAGCGCGCGAAGCAGACCATCAAGGAAGCGCTCGCCAAGGGCGCCGAACGCGGAATCCATATCGCCGACAACGAATTCTACAAGCTGGACCCGCTTGCGTCGGCCCGCTCGCTCGCTGCGGCGATCCAGGACGAGAATTTTGACCTGATCCTCACCGGCCTCCAGAGCGACGACCAGGGTTTCGGTCAGACCGGTGTGCTGCTCGCCGAATTGCTCGGCCGGCCCCATGCGACGCTCATCATGCAAATCGAAATAACCGATGGCCGCATGAAGCTGAAGCGCGAGCTCGAAGCCGGATGGTTCCAGTGGGTCGAGCTGCCGCTACCGGCCGTGCTCACGATCCAGTCCGGTATCAACAAGCCCCGCTACGCCACGCTCAAGGGGATCATGGCGGCGAAGAAGAAAGAGATCACAACCGTCGAGCGCGCGTCGCTCGGCGTTCCGGATTCGCGGACGCAGCAGGTCGAGCGCATCTACGTCCCCCAGAAGACGAAAAAGACGGAATTCCTGACGGGGTCGCCCAAAGAGATCGCGGCCAAGCTGATCGAAAAACTGAAACACGAAGCCAGAGTGCTATAGCGATCCGGCAAGGATCGAGACAAGAGTGCCATGAAGATTCTCCTCATCACCGAGCAACGTGAAGACAAATGGAACAAAGTCAGTTTTGAGACGCTCGCGGCGGCCCAACAGATCGTCCAGCAAACGAACGGCACGCTCTCGGGTGCGATTGTCGGCAAGGGCGTTGCAGCGCTGGCAGACGAGCTAGCCAGTTATCAGCTCGACGAAGTTCTCCTCGTCGAGCATGACCTCCTCGAACAGTACACGCCCGACGGATTTTCACTCGCGTTGAGACAGGTGATCGAGGGTGCGAAGCCCGACCTCGTTCTGCTGCCGCACACGTATCAGGTCCGCGACTTCGCCCCAAAGCTGGCCGCGTCTCTTCAAAAAGGCATGATTGGCGACTGCATCGCCTACCGCTACGAAAGCGGCAAACTGGTTTTCGTCCGCCAGATGTTCCAAGGACGCACGGCAGCGGATGTTGTCTTCACAGGCGAGCCGCCGTGGATCGCTTCGTTTCAAGCGGGCGCATTTCGCGCCGACCTCGCGGCGAAACATGCGAGCGGGAAGGCCCCCGTCAAGGTGATGAGCCTCAACCTGAAACCGGAGCAGATTCGCACGAAGCCCCTGGAGCTTTTCCGCGAAGCAAAGCAGGCGGTGGATCTGACGCAGGCGCCGATTTTGGTTTCGGTCGGCCGCGGCATCAAAGCGCCCGAGAATATTCAGATGGCGGAAAAGCTGGCGAAGCTGATGGGTGGAGAAATCTCCGCGTCACGTCCGATCTGCGATGAAGGCTGGCTGCCTATGGAGCGGCAGATCGGAAGCTCCGGCCAGACCGTTTCGCCAAAACTCTACCTTGCGCTCGGCATCAGCGGCGCGATCCAACACGTCGTCGGAATGAAGGGGTCGCGTACAATCGCCGCAATCAACAAAGACCCGAATGCGCCGATCTTCGAGGTCGCCGATTACGGTGTCGTCGGCGATCTATTCGAAATCGTTCCTGCGCTGATTGAAGAGATGGAGAAGAACAAGCCTGATTGACGATCCGGCTCCGCACGCCTCACTCGACGACGATCGCCTCCGCTTCAATTTCCACGAGCATTTCCGCCGAGATCAGTCGGCTGACCTCAACCATGGCCGTGGCGGGACGAATCTTGCCGAAGAACTCGCCGTGGGCACGCCCGATCTTCTCCCAGTCGGCAATATTCGTGACGAACATCCGGGTCCGCACCACATCGGACATCTTCGCACCGGCCTTCGACAGCGCCGATTCGATGTTCCGCAGCACCTGCATCGTTTGGGCGTAGGCATCATCACCGCCCACGATCTGTCCATGCGCATCGGTCGCCGTCGTTCCCGAGACATGAACATAAGGACCGACGCGCACCGCCCGCGAGTAGCCGATGATCGGTTCCCAGGTTGTCCCTGACGAAATCTTTTGCCTCGCCATTTTTCCTCCCATTACGGATCGAATCTCTTGCGCAAATCCGGCGGCACGATCGGACACAGTTCGTCCGACTTGCCAAAGATGCGGTACCGAATCCGCGCAACGAAATCGTAAACCACGTCGCGAGCCGGCCGCGGAACCACGCTCAGCACGTCCGCCAGAATCCGCCGGCCCCAGCCGAGCCGCCGCAGGATGTGCAGGAAAGCATTGGAGCGCACGAGCAACTCACCGGATTGTGTAAGCACCACGATGCTGTCGGGCAGACCGGCGCGCCGATCCGCCGGCACTAGCGCCTGAAAAGTCGGACCCTGCAAGGGCGCGAATCGGAAGGCGTTCCTCGACCGATCGTGCTTCAGCGCAAACTTCACGGTGCGATGGCACAGACCGCAATGGCCGTCGTAGAAGAGCATTTCGGTGGTGGGCGCAGCCTGCGGCACTCTTCGAAAAGCATAGCACGCCGGACGATTTCGTTCCGCTGCGCGCCTTCCTTGCGGGGAAACTGCCGCTGGACAGAATTTGGGGAAGTCTCTAAGCTACTATGAGTTGCCAATTCCCTGAGGAGAGACGTCCGTCCGTGAAGTGCAATAATATCCTCGAGACCATCGGTCACACGCCGCTCGTCCGGCTCAACCGCGTGGCCAAGGACGTGCCTCCCGAGGTTTACGTAAAGGCCGACTATCTGAATCCGGGCGGGTCGATGAAGGACCGCATCGCCGTCTGGATGATCGACGAGGCCGAGCGTAAGGGCCAGATCAAACCCGGCGGCACGATCATCGAAGCGACCTCCGGCAATACGGGAATGGGCCTCGCGCTGGTCGCGGCGGTGCGAGGATACAAGGTCGTTTTCACCATCACGGACAAGCAGTCACGCGAAAAAATCGATTCGCTGAAGGCGTTTGGCGCCGAGGTGATCGTCTGCCCGACGGCGGTCGAGCCCGAGGACCCGCGCAGCTACTATTCGGTGGCCAAGAAACTGGCGCGCGAGATTCCCAATTCGTTTTATCCGAATCAATACGAGAATCCCGGAAATCCCGAAGCGCATTATCGCACCTCCGGCCCCGAAATCTGGAAGGATACCGGAGGAAAAATCACGCACTTTGTCTGCGGCCTCGGAACGGGCGGGACGGCGTCCGGCGTGGGGCGTTTCCTGAAGGAACAGAACGCGAACATAAAGGTGATCGGCGTCGACCCCTACGGCTCGCTGTATTACGAGTATTTCAAGACCCGCAACATCGGCAAGGCCCATACCTACGTGGTCGAAGGGATCGGCGAGGATATTTTGCCCGCGACCATGGATTTCAGCGTGTTGGACGACATCGTGCAAGTGAACGACGAAGAGTGCTTCCTCTGGGCACGGCGACTGGCGAAGCGGGAAGGGATTTTCACCGGAGGCTCGGGCGGCGGATGCGTTTCCGCGGCGATCCGCCTCGCGAAGGATTGCAAGAAGGGCGATCTCGTCGTCGCCTTCCTGCCGGACGCCGGCGCGCGCTATTTGAGCAAGATATATAATGATGGCTGGATGCGCGAACACGGGTACGCGGACGCCGAGGTGACGCTAACGGCCGCGGACGTGATTCGCGTGAAACGCCAGAACGGCAAGACCCGCGAACCCATCATCGTGGGAGCCAATCGCACCGTCTTCCAGGCCCTTAACACCATGCAGCAGCAGGACATTTC
>JBEKAE010000011.1:0-113083 GCA_050018375.1 Candidatus Acidiferrales bacterium
GGCTCCGTGAGGCCGCTTGGTTCCCGGCGCTTTTCTCGAACTATAAGGGGGAGGTCGAACGTGTTGTTCACGTCAAACTGACCTCCCTCGTCGTCTGTGGCACTGGGACACAGCCCTTGTCGACAAGGCGGGTGACTTCGTGTCAGGCGCGGGTTATTCTTTCGCGTGTCCTTCAGCCATCCGATTTTTCTATTTTTTGCCGCGCTCGTCGCAGGAGCGCTGAACTCCGTCGCCGGAGGCGGCAGCTTCATCTCATTCCCGGCGCTGCTTTTCAGCGGCGTCGCGCCGATCGCGGCAAATGCGACGAACACCGCTGCCCTCTGGCCCGGCACGATGGCCAGCACGCTCGCCTATCGAAAGGAATTCGGAGCGGAGGCTCGCCGGCTTCTGCCCCCGCTTCTCGTGACGGGCGTCTTCGGGGGTGTGCTGGGAGCATTGATCCTGCTGCGCACTCCGCAGTCTACTTTCCTGCGTTTGGTTCCCTGGCTGCTTTTGACCGCTACGCTGCTGTTCGTCTTTAGCGGCCGCATGACGGCATGGATCCGCCACCGCGCCGGTCACCAGAAAGGATCGCGCCTGCTCATGGCCGGCGTGCTGTTTCTCGAGTTCTTCGTCGCGATTTACGTCGGATACTTCGGCGCAGGCGTCGGCATCCTGGTCCTGGCGCTGCTCGCGCTCCTTGGGATGGAAAACATCCACGCGATGAACGGCATGAAGACGCTGATCGTCAGCGTAGTGAACGGCGTGGCGCTGGTGACGTTCATCTGGGCCCACATTGTGATGTGGCCGCAGGCCGTGCTGATGCTGGTGGGCGCTTCGCTTGGCGGTTACGGCGGCGCTCACTACGCGCAGAAGACAGACCCGAAATACATTCGCTGGCTTGTGATCGCGGTTGGATTCGGAATGTCCGCATATTTCTTCGTCCGCTACTAATCCTCCTCGCCGCTCGTAACATCTGTAGTGTTCGCTACGAAAGAGCCGTGCGGGAACGTCGCTCCCGCCGCTGTCTTCGTTGCCTCGTCCGACGCAGCGTGGATGACCGGCGTAACGCTGGTCATCGCAGGCGGCCTTCGCTAGAACGCCGCCAGCGCGAATAACGACGCTGTTCAAATCCATCTTGCAAGCCGCATCCCTCACTGCTAGAATGATACTGTACTGGATTAGTGCTATATGATCCAGATAGGGGATGGGTATGGTAAGGCTAGGCAAATTAACGGATTACGGGCTGGTCCTGATGACCTGCATTGCCGGTGGTCAGGGGCTGCCGCTCCGCACGGCGCGGGATCTGGCCGTCGAATCGCGCCTGCCGCTTTCCACCGTCAGCAAGCTGTTGAAGCAGCTCCTACAAAGCGGCCTGCTCGCTTCCCATCGCGGCACTAAGGGCGGATATATTCTTGCCCGTGACCCGCGGGATATTTCGGTGGTTGAGATCATCACGGCGATCGAGGGGCCGATGGCTCTCACCGAGTGCAGCACGGACGTGACCGGCCTATGCAATCTCGAGCCTTGCTGCCCCATCAAGACGAATCAGCAAATCATCAATGAAGCCGTTCGAGGAGTGCTCGACAAGATCACTCTCTCCGACTTGGTTCAGCCCATGCAACTGACAAACATCAAAGATGCGCGTGGCAGGGTCGTGCCGACGATCGCCTCCGGGAGAATTCAATGAGCTCGAATACCGACGCCATCCGCAATTTGGCCCAGCAGGAATACAAGTGGGGCTTCGTCACGGACATAGGAGAGGACCGCGCCCCGAAGGGTCTGAACGAAGGCATCATTCGCTTCATCTCCGCGAAAAAGAATGAGCCCGAATTCATGCTCGAGTGGAGGCTCAAGGCGTACCGTCACTGGGAATCGCTCGAAAAGTCTCAGGCTGAGCCGAAGTGGGCCAACATCAAGTACGGCCCGATCGATTATCAAAACATCGTCTACTACTCGGCGCCGAAGCAGAAGCCGAACCTCAAGAACCTCGACGAAATCGATCCGGAAATACTGCGCACGTATGAAAAACTCGGCATTCCGCTCGCGGAGCAGAAGATGCTCGCGGGTGTCGCCGTGGATGCTGTGTTCGATAGCGTCTCGGTTGCCACGACCTTCAAGGAGAAGCTGGCCGAGGCCGGCGTCATCTTCTGTTCGTTTTCGGAAGCGGTGAAGAATCACCCCGATCTCGTGAAGAAGTATCTCGGCACCGTGGTTCCCTACACCGACAATTTCTTCGCGGCCCTCAATGCCGCTGTCTTCACCGACGGCTCGTTCGTCTACGTGCCCAAGGGTGTTCGCTGTCCGATGGAGCTTTCGACCTATTTCCGCATTAATGCGGCCGAGACCGGCCAATTCGAGCGCACGCTGATCGTTGCCGACGAAGGCGCCTCCGTCAGCTACCTTGAAGGCTGCACGGCTCCGATCCGCGATGAGAACCAGCTCCACGCCGCCGTGGTCGAGTTGATTGCGCTCGATGACGCGCAGATCAAGTACTCGACGGTGCAGAATTGGTATCCCGGAGACAAGAACGGCAAGGGCGGCATCTACAATTTCGTCACCAAGCGCGGCGCGTGCCGCGGCAAGAACTCCAAGATTTCCTGGACGCAGGTCGAGACCGGCTCGGCCATCACCTGGAAATACCCGAGCTGCATCTTGCAGGGCGAGAATTCAGTCGGCGAGTTCTACTCCGTCGCGCTCACCAACAACTACCAGCAGGCGGACACCGGCACGAAGATGATCCACATCGGCAAGAACACGCGCAGCACGATTGTGTCGAAGGGTATCTCCGCCGGCCACGGCCAAAACACCTACCGCGGCCAGGTGAAAATCATGAAGGACGCCGCCGGCGCGCGAAACTACACGCAGTGCGATTCCCTGCTGATCGGCGACAAGTGCGGCGCGCACACGTTCCCGTACATCGAAGTGAAAAATTCGACGGCGCAGATGGAGCACGAGGCTTCGACCTCGAAGATCGGTGAAGACCAGCTTTTCTATCTCCGCCAGCGCGGGCTCAAAGCCGAAGATGCCGTTTCGATGATCGTCAATGGCTTCTGCAAGCGCGTGTTCCGCGAGCTGCCGATGGAGTTCGCCGTCGAAGCGCAAAAGCTTTTGAGCGTCAGCCTCGAAGGCAGCGTCGGATGACGCAGGTTTTCGGCGACTTTCTACCCGTCACTGCTGTCGAGTAGAAATCGCTGCAAACGCTTGAAAACAAAGAACGGGCGTGCCTGCTACCCGTCACTGAAACCGGGGGTATGCCAAGTGCGAAAAGGACAAACGGAATGAGTTTGCTGGAAATCAAGAATCTGAAGGTGAGGGTCGAGGACCGCGAAATCCTCAAGGGCATCAACCTGAAATTGGATGCCGGCGAAGTCCACTCGATCATGGGCCCGAACGGCTCGGGCAAGAGCACGCTCGCGCAGGTGCTGGCCCGCCGCGAGACGTACCAAATCACCGGCGGCGAGGTGCTGTTCAACGGCAAGGATCTGCTCGCGATGAAACCCGAAGAGGCCGCGTGCGAGGGGCTTTTCCTGGCGTTCCAGTATCCCGTCGAAATTCCGGGGATCAGCAACGCGTACTTCCTGCGCTCGGCGCTCAACGCCATCCGCAAGTATCGCGGCCAGGACGAAATGGACGCGATGGATTTTCTTCCCATGCTGCGCGAGAAACTGAAGCTGCTCGAAATGGACGAGAAGCTCCTGAACCGCTCCGTGAACGAAGCGTTCTCCGGCGGCGAGAAGAAGCGGAACGAAATTCTGCAAATGGCCGTGCTTGAACCGACGCTCGCTATTCTGGATGAAACCGATTCGGGCCTCGATATCGACGCGTTGAAGATCGTGGCGAAGGGCGTCAACGCTATGCGCAGCCCGGAGCGCGCGATTCTGGTCGTGACGCACTATCAGCGGCTGCTGGATTACATCGTGCCGGATCGCGTTCACGTTCTGGTGGACGGGCGCATCGTGCGGTCCGGCGGCCCCGAGCTTGCTTTGCAGCTCGAGGAGCAGGGCTACGCCACGATGGAATCCGCCGCGCGCGGCGCCCGATAAGGCAATTGACAAGGCAAATGGGGAACAACAAGGTGGCAACGGCAACTCAGGCAATTCAAAATTATGCCGAAAGCTTCAGCGGATTGGAACAATCCGCGGCGAGCCGCGAACTGCCCTGGCTGCGGAAGATTCGCCAGGATGGCTTCACCCGTTTTGGCGAGACCGGCTTCCCTACCCTGCGCGACGAGGATTGGCGCTTCACCAATCTCTCGGCGATCGCGCAGACTCCGTTCCGGCTCGCCCGCAACGGACACGCCTTGCCATCCCGCAGCGACATCGAGCAGTATCGGGTCGCCGGGGCCGCATGCGAACTCGTTTTCGTTGACGGCCGTTTCGCGCCCGAGATTTCGTATCTTGGCGAATTGCCCGTTCGCGTGAAGGTGGGGAATCTCGCAGCGGAATTGGCCCGCGATCCCGGGGCCATCGAAGCGCACCTCGGGCGCTACCTCGATATTCGCCGCGACCCATTTTCCGCATTGAACACGGCATTTATCGAAGACGGCGCTTACATCCACATCGGCAAAGGCGTTGTGCTGGAAGCGCCGATCTACCTGCTCTTCATCTCTGTGGCACACGGCGCCCCGACGGTGAACCATCCGCGCAACCTGATTATCGCGGAAGAAAACAGTCAGGCCACGTTCATCGAGGACTACATCTCGCTCGGCCGCGGCGAAAAGGCTCTCTGCAACACCGTAACGGAGTTGGTCGCTGGCGACCACAGCGTGATTTCGCACTACATGATCGAGCGCGAGCACGAACACGCTTTCAACGTTTCGACCCTGCGCATCCAGCAAGGCCGGGGCGCCGACGTCGCATCGCACTCGGTTCTCGTAGGCGGAGCGATCGTCCGCAACAACGTCCATCCGGTTCTCGCGGGTGAAGGCGGCGAATGCCTGATCAACGGGCTGTTCGTCGGCAGCGGCCGGCAGCACCTCGACAACTACATGCTCGTCGAGCACGCCAGCCCGCACTGCGGCAGCCGCCAGTTCTACAATGGAATCCTGGACGGCCACGCGCACGGCGTCTTCCACGGCCGCATCATCGTTCACAAAGACGCGCAAAAGACCGACGCGAAGCAGACGAACCGCAACCTGCTGCTCTCCGATACGGCGCAGATCGACACGAAGCCGCAGCTTGAAATCTACGCCGACGACGTGAAATGCACGCACGGAGCGACCATCGGCCAGATCGAGGAAAACGCGCTCTTCTATCTGCGCTCTCGCGGAATCGACGAAGCCTCCGCGCGTCGCCTTCTGCTGATGGCGTTTGCGAGCGAATGTCTGGACCGCATGAAGGAAGGCCCGGCGCGCACGCACGTTGAAAGCCTGATTCATCGGGATTTGCGGCGTGTAGCCCATGCTTCGCTGAAAGAGGGGCAACCGGCATGAGCATCGCCGCCAAGCCTGTGTCGTCCGCTTCGAAGCAGCGATTCGACATCGAGCGTGTGCGCGCCGATTTTCCGATCCTTCAGCAGAAAGTCCGCGGGAAACCGCTCGTCTACCTCGACAATGCCGCCACGTCGCAGAAGCCCCGCGCCGTGATCGAGGCAATCTCTCGCTATTACGAGGGGACGAACGCCAACATCCATCGCGGCGTGCATTTCCTTTCCGAGCACGCGACCGAGGAATACGAAGCGGTGCGGGGGATCGCCCAGAGATTCCTGAACGCTGCGGAATCGCGCGAGATCATTTTCGTCCGCGGCACCACCGAAGGCATCAATCTCGTCGCCCAAAGTTACGGCCGGGCGCACATTCAGGCGGGCGATGAGATCCTCATCACCGACATGGAGCACCACTCGAACATCGTGCCGTGGCAGATCCTGTGTGACGAACGCGGCGCGAAGCTGCGCGTCGCCCCGATCAACGATGCGGGCGAACTGATCCTCGATGAATTCGCGAATCTGCTTGGACCGAAAACGAAACTCGTCGCGATTACGCACGTTTCGAACGCACTTGGCACGATCAATCCGATTCGCAGGATCGTCGAGATGGCTCACAGCCGCAATGTCCCCGTGCTGGTCGACGGCGCGCAGGCGGTACCCCACCTGAAAGTGGACGTTCAGGCGCTCGACTGCGACTTCTACGCTTTCTCGGGTCACAAGGTCTACGGGCCGACGGGAATCGGCGTCCTCTACGGCAAAGCTGCCCTGCTGGAGGCGATGCCGCCGTATCAGGGCGGGGGCGACATGATCGCCTCGGTCACGTTCGAGAAGACGATCTACAACAAGCTGCCCTACAAATTCGAAGCGGGGACGCCAGATATCGCCGGTGTGATCGGCCTCGGTGCCGCGCTCCAATACGTCAGCGGCCTTGGAATCGAAAACATCGGCGCATATGAAAATGAAGTGCTCGCGTATGCCACGCAAGCGGTTTCGGCAATACCGGATGTCCGCCTGATCGGCACCGCCAAGGAAAAGGCCGGCGTGCTTTCCTTCGTGCTCGACAACATCCATCCGCACGATATCGGCACCATCCTCGACCAGGAAGGAATCGCCATCCGGACCGGACATCACTGTTCGCAGCCGGTGATGAAGCGCTTCGGCATCGCCGCTACGGCGAGGGCGTCGTTCGCGCTCTACAACACCAAAGAAGAAGCCGACGCGCTGGTCCGCGGGATCGAGAAAGTGCGGGAGGTATTCGCCTGATGTCCGACCTGCGCGATCTCTATCAGGACGTGATCCTCGAGCACAGCAAAGCTCCGCGCAATTACCGCGAGCTCGTGGCGGCGAATCACAAAGCCGAAGGGTACAACCCGCTCTGCGGCGACCGGTTCACGGTGTACCTCGATATGGAAGGTGATTCGATCCGCGACATCAGCTTTCAGGGGTCCGGCTGCGCGATTTCGAAAGCGTCGGCGTCGATGATGACGCAGATCGTCAAAGGAAAGACAAAGGCGGAGGCGGAGCAGCTCTTCGACCGGTTCCACAAACTTGTCACCGGCCATGCGCCGGCGAACGGCGAGGCGGAACTGGGCAAACTCGCGGTTTTCTCGGGAGTCTCCGAGTTTCCCGTGCGCGTGAAGTGCGCCACGCTCGCCTGGCACACGCTGCACGCCGCGCTCGAAGGAAAGCAAGAGGCCATCTCGACGGAGTAACGTCACGGAAGGGGACCCATGCCCATCGTTGGTGGACACATCACGCTAAGCCGGGAGTGCGACGCAATCGAAGTCCCGAGCGGCGTTCAGACGAAGCTTCCCGCGGGCGCGGGCGTGCGGGTGATGCAGTTCCTGGGCAGTAGCTACACGGTGGCAGGCGAACACGGGATGTTTCGCATCGACGCGAAAGATGCCGATGCGCTGGGCATGACGCCGCCCGCTTCGCAGGCTACCGCGCTCGAACAGGCGGAGTTCAGCGAGAAAATGGTCTGGGATCAACTGAAGACCGTCTACGACCCGGAGATTCCCGTCAATATTGCCGACCTGGGCCTGATCTATTCCTGCGTTACCTCGCCGCTCGAGCAGGGCGGCCGCCGCATCGACGTCAAGATGTCGCTGACGGCGCCCGGCTGCGGCATGGGCAACGTTCTGAAGGCGGACGTGGAAGGCAAGCTCGCGCGACTGCCTGAAGTGAAGGAAGTCAACGTTGAACTCGTGCTCGACCCGCCGTGGAATCCCAGCCGCATGTCCGAAGCCGCCAGACTTCAGCTCGGCTTCGATCTCTAGACCGCGCTGGCAGAAAATCGCCTGCACATTCAACAGACTCAGTTCGCCTTGGCCGGGGCGCTCGCGTTGGATTCCGCCGAGGGAGGAGCCGGCACGGTCGCCGGGCCGGGCGAATGCCTCGCAATCAGGTTGCGCGAGCCGCTCCAAACCAGCTGCAATCCGGCGAAAATCGCGATCATGGCGATGACGAGTTTCAGTTTGCGCTTGGGCACGCGGCGGGCAAACAGGCAACCGATGATCACGCCGGGAATTCCGCCGGCCAGAAGCTGGGTCAGCACGTGGCTGTTGATCGCGCCGAATTTCCACTGGAACAGGCTGCCAATCACAGCCAGGACCAGCCCAAAGAGTATGTCGGTGCCCACGACTTCCGGCGGGGTCATTTCCGAATAGTTGAGCAACAGCACCGTGCCGAGCGCACCGGCACCTGCCGAAGAAAAACCAGCTTCGACTCCAATCGGAAGAGCAAGCCAGGGAAGCCATCGCGAATTCTTCTGCGCGAAGCCGCGGTTCTGGACGCGCGGAATAAAGCTCACACAGGATGACGCGGTCAGAATGACACCAAGCAGAACAACGACGAGCGGGCTGCCTCCCGAACTGCTCAGCAAGCGCAAGAAATAGGTGCCGATCAACAGGCCCGGAACCGCTCCTTGCAGGAGCAGCCACAAATAGCGCCAGTGCATGTGCCTTCCGGCCAAATAGAACGGCGCGGCCAGGAGGCGCAGCACTCCGGCAAACACGAATGCCGTGCCGACCGACGATGCTGCCGGCAGCCCGACGAGCAGCACCAACGCCGGCACCGTGAAGCTGCCGCCGCCGATGCCGGTGAGTCCCACGCCGAGCGCGATCAAGAATCCGATGAGAGCGTTCATTCCGTCTGCTTTGACTCGGTGTGGATGCCGCATTCGAGCTTTCGGCCGCCCCACCGGCCCGAGCGTGCATCGGCGCCCGCGGCCGGGATCGCCGTGCACGGCTCGCAGCCGATGCTGAGGTATCCAAAATCGTAAAGCGGCAAATGGTCGATCTGGTTGTCGGCGGTGTACTGCCAGACCTGATCCCAGGTCCACGCCGCAAGCGGGCTCACCTTCAGGAGTGTCTTCCCGTTCGGCAGCGCATGGTGTTCGATAATTTTCAGATTCTTGCGCGTGGGCGACTGTTCGCGGCGCAGCCCGGTGAACCAGACGTCGAAGTTCTCGAGCGCCGCAAAGAGCGGCTCCACTTTCCGCAGATGGCAGCAGCGGCCGGGATCGGTCCGATTGAGAATGCCGAATTGCGCTTCCTGTTCCGCGACGGATTGCTTCGCCGCCAGATTCTGCAAGTTCAGATTCCAGCTCTGCGTCATGCGGTCGCGGTAGGCGTAGGTCTCGGAGAAATGGTAGCCGGTGTCCAGAAAAAGCACGGGAATCTTCGGGTGCCGCTTGCGCAGCAGATCGAGCACGATCATGTCTTCCGCTTGAAAGCTGCATGTGATGCATGCCGGGCCTTTGTTTTCGGCCAGCAGTCGGTCGATCAGCGCGTCAGCGGAAAGCGCTTCGAGTTCTTCGCCCAGAAGCTGTTCGCTCATGACTTCCTCTTCTCGGAATCCGATTGCGCGTCCCGCCATTTCCGCAAGACCTTCATGATGCGTTCGACCGCCTCTTCATCCGTATCGTCCGTGATGCGCACCGCGAAGAAGGATTCGGGGCCATAGATGGCGCGAACGACGCCCTTCGGGTTCGTTCCGTCGTCGAGCGGGCAGAAGATCGTGATGTTTCCCGAAAGGCGGTAGGCCTTCGCGACGGTCACGAGCTCGTGCGCGAGAAAATCGTTCGGCCCCGCCATCTGCACGTGCCAGCCTTCGTCGAACATCTGACGTTCGACGAGCTCGGCCACGTGAGGCCGTCCCTGCACCCAAACCGCGGCCGAAGGATGCCCAAACCGGAGAATACGCTCTTCTTTCGTGCTGCGCTTTCGATCCGCGGCGTGCGACCGCGATGCATGCTTCGGAACCGCGCGCTCGATGATTCCGGCGCCGACCGTGACGTTCGTCAGCGGGTCGATGACGATGAAACTGCCCGTGATGCGGTTCGCGCGATAGGGATCGAAAAACAGCGGCAGCGTGGTGGTCACGTCGACGGCCGCGATCTCGTTCAGGTCGAGCTTTGCCGCGGGGACGTGCTCGAGGGTATTGACGTCAACGCGGTAGCGAATCCGATTGATGCGTCCGCGAACCGTGCGAGTCGTGTGTTTCAGGACGTAGATCTTGTGCGGATCGAGCGGCTCGGCATGCATCCACACGAGCGTCGCCTGAAGCGCGGTCCCGGCGTGCGGCCGCTGGTCTTCCGCCACGAGCATGTTGCCGCGGCTGATATCGATCTCGTCTTCGAGCGTAACCGTGACCGAATCCCCCGGGCGCGCCACTTCGACTTCGTCTTCGAACGCCACGAGCGATTGCACGCGCGTCTTCACGCCGGAAGGGAGCGCCACGACACTCGTTCCGGCGCGCAACTCACCCGACACAAGTTGGCCCGCGAATCCGCGAAAGCTGGCGTCGGGGCGGATCACATACTGCACGGGAAAGCGCAGCGGCCCCGATGCGGGAGCGCCAACCTGCAATGTCTCGAGGTATTCGAGAAGAGCGGGGCCTTCAAACCAGGGCATGCGCTTGCTGCGCCGCACGACGTTGTCGCCTTCGAGGGCGCTGACCGGCACCGCGTAGAGGTTCGAAATCTCCAACTGCTCGGCGAACGCGCGAAACTCGGCCGAAATCCGGTCGAAAACTTCCTGCGAAAATCCGACCAGGTCCATTTTGTTGACCGCAGCGACGATGTGCCGCACGCCGAGCAGATTGGCGATGAAGGCGTGGCGGCGCGACTGACGCAGGACGCCTTTCGTCGCGTCGATCAGGACGATGGCGGCATCGGCCGTGGAAGCGCCGGTCGCCATGTTGCGCGTGTACTGTTCGTGGCCCGGCGTGTCGGCGATGATGAACTTGCGGCGGGGCGTCGTGAAGTAGCGATAGGCGACGTCGATCGTGATTCCCTGCTCGCGCTCGGCGCGCAGGCCGTCGGTGAGCAGCGAGAAATCGATCGGTCCGGCCGCGCGGTTGATCTTGCTCTTCTGCACGGAGGCGAGCTGGTCTTCGAGGACGGCCTGGCTGTCGTACAGTAACCGGCCGATCAGGGTCGATTTGCCGTCGTCCACGCTGCCCGCCGTCGTGAACCGCAGCAGGCTCGTTTGCGATTTGAATAGCGGGGTCGAATCTGTGGTTTTAGGAGAAGGCTCAGCAGGAGCTGTCGCCATCAGAAATATCCCTCGCGTTTCTTGAGCTCCATCGAGCCTTCTTCGTCGTGATCGATGACGCGGTTTTCACGCTCGGATCGCCGGAAGGAGAGCATCTCTTCGATGATCTGCGGCACCGTGTCCGCGTCCGAACGGATCGCGCCCGTGCACGGAGCGCATCCGAGCGACCGCATGCGGCATTTGACCACCTGAGGCTTCTCGTCCGGAAGCAGATGGACGCCGGTCTGGAGCAGCAAAATCGAATTGCCGCGCACCACGGCCTCGCGCTCCTTCGCAAAATAGAGCGGCACGATCGGAATTTTTTCTGCATGGATGTAGAGCCAGACGTCGAGCTCGGTCCAGTTCGAAAGCGGAAAGACGCGAATGCTTTCGCCTTTGTGATGCCGCCCGTTGTAAAGGCTCCAAAGCTCGGGGCGCTGGTTCTTCGGGTCCCACTGGCCAAGCGAGTCGCGAAACGAATAGATGCGCTCCTTGGCGCGCGATTTCTCTTCGTCGCGGCGCGCGCCGCCGAAGGCCGCGTCGAATCCGCCCTCGGAAAGCGCATCGAGCAGGGAGCGAGTCTTCAGCAGGCCACAGCACTTCTGCGTGCCGAGCGTGTACGGGTTCGCGCCTTCGTCGAGGGCTTTCTGGTTCTTGTGTACGATCAGTTCGGCGCCGACGTGCTTCGCGTACCAGTCGCGGAATTCGATCATCTCCGGAAACTTGTAGCTCGTGTCCACGTGGAGCAGGGGAAACGGAATCTTGCCCGGGTAAAATGCCTTCTGCGCCAGGCGCAGCATCACGGAGGAGTCTTTGCCGATCGAATAGAGCATCACCGGGCGGGCGAATTCAGCCGCAGCTTCGCGCAGGATGAAAACGCTCTCGGCTTCGAGCATTTTCAGGTGGTCGACGCGTTCGCTCAACTCAGCCTTGTCGTCCGTGTCCTGAAGGATCAATGTGTACTCCCTGACAGCCATAAAAAAACCCGCCTCCCGGATTTCCTCCGAGGGCGGGATCAATTCAAGTCCAGTCTTATTGCGAACTTAGCTCATGAACCCGGCGCCCCCGGCAACGCACACATAGAAGTGCTACAACAGAGACAACAGGCGGTTTGGAGCGTGGGCTTCATATGAATACGGAACCAATCTAGTCTAGATTGGCTCGGTCTGTCAATGGGAATGCAGGGCAACCCTTGTGCGCGGGACATCGGTTGCCGCGCACGAGATTCCGTCAGAAGCGCTCAATAAAGCTTTGACATCACGATCTAGAACGTATTAAATCATCGCGAAATGCGAAATGCTTCTATCCGGCCGGCCCTGGGCGTGCTTCTGGTCCTCTTGCTCGGCGCGGCGACCGTTTTCCCGGCTGGACCAGCGCCGCAGTCGTCGAAGGCGGACCTCACCGTTTCGGCAGCCATCAGCCTGAAGGACGCACTCGATGAGGCAAGGCAGCTCTACACCACGGCAAATCCCAGCGTCTCCATCGCCATGAACTATGGCGCGTCGGGAACGCTGCAATTGCAGATCGAGCAGGGAGCGCCCGTTGACATCTTCCTTTCCGCTGCGCCCAAGCAGATGGACACGCTCGAATCCAAGGGGCTTGTGCTCGAGGGCACGCGGAAGGACCTGCTGCGGAACGAGGTTGTCCTGATCGTGCCGAAGGATTCGACGCTGGGGATCACGGGCTTTCGCGATCTCCTCAAGCCCGAGGTGAAGAAAGTCGCGCTCGGGGAACCCGTTGCCGTCCCCGCAGGGAAGTACGCCCAGGATGTTCTGACTTCCCTCGGAATCTACGACCAGGTCAATGCGAAGGCGGTCCTCGCGAAGGACGTGCGCCAGGTGCTCACGTACGTGGAAACGGGAGATGTGGACACGGGCATCGTGTACAAAACCGACGCGCTTTCGTCCGCTAAAGTGAAAGTGGTGGTGCAGGCGCCTGCCGATTCACACTCACCCGTGATCTACCCGGTTGCGGTGATCAAAGCCTCGAAGAACGCCGCAGCGGCAAAGGCCTTCGAAGATTTCCTCTCCGGCCCGCAAGCGCGAGCCGTCTTCCAGAAATACGGATTTGGCCTCGCGGCGCCCTGAAGCGGACCATTCCATCACGCAACGAGTCGGTCCACGGCCGGAGCGATCAGGCGAATTTCCTTCATCATCTGCGCGAACTGCTCTGGATAGAGCGATTGCACGCCGTCGGATAGCGCGCGCTCGGGGTCCGGATGGACTTCGATCAGCAAACCATCCGCGCCCGCGGCGACGGCTGCGCGCGCCATCGGAACGACCTTGTCGCGCTTTCCCGTGCCGTGCGACGGGTCCGCAACTACGGGCAGGTGCGAAAGGCTCTTGAGCACGGGGATGGCCGCGATGTCGAGCGTATTGCGCAGGGCCGTCTCGAACGTGCGGATTCCGCGCTCGCAGAGGATCACCTTGTAGTTGCCGCCAGCCATGATGTATTCGGCGCTGAGCAGCAGCTCTTCGAGAGTTGCGGACATGCCGCGCTTCAGCAGCACCGGCTTGTCGACTTCGCCGAGCCCGCGCAGCAAATGGTAGTTCTGCATGTTGCGCGCGCCCACCTGAAACACGTCCACGTACGGCAGCATGATTTCGATCTGCGACGGGTCCATCACTTCGCTCACCACGAGCAGGTTGTTCTTGTCCGCCGCGTCGCGCATCAGCTCCAGCCCTTTTTCGCCGAGGCCCTGAAAGCTGTAGGGCGAAGAGCGCGGCTTGAAGGCGCCGCCGCGCAGGAGCTTCGCTCCCGCCTGCGCCACCTTGGCGGCGATGTCCGCGATTTGTTCGGCCGATTCGACCGCGCATGGCCCCGCCGCAACGATCACTTCCCTGCCACCAATCGAGACGCCTCTGCCCAAGTCAATCACCGTGCCCTCGGGACGGACGCTCCGCGCGGCCAATTTATAGGGATGCGAAATCCGGACGATCTCTTCGACGCCCGGCGCGGAACTGAGCGCCAGGAGTTCCTCGCGACGCGTGCTGCTATTGCCCACCACTCCGATCACGGTTCGCTCCTTGCCGCGAATCAGATGCGCCTCGTAGCCGCACTCCTTGATGCGCTCCACGATGTGGTTGATATCTTTGTCGGTTGCTTCGCCCAGCATGTTGAAAATCATGTTCGAGTCCTCGCCGTTACTAGAATTGATCGCTAAGATTTCGTGCTGTCTGACCGCGGTGCGGAAACGTACGACCCGAGAATCCGCAGATCGACGACCAGTTTTTCCAATTCGAGAAGCGCCGCAGCCACTTCCGGATCGCGCCGCGACGCTTGCAGGTCCAGATAAAATCGGTACTGCCAAGGCCGGCCATGAACGGGCCGGCTTTCGATCTTCATCAGGTTCAGATTTCGCCGCGCAAACGGCTCGAGCGCGTGGTACAGCGCACCGGGCCGGTGGTCGAGCTGAAAGACGAGCGAGAGCTTGTCCGCGCCTTCGACGGGCGCCGCTGACTCCGAAAGCAGAAGGAAGCGCGTGTAGTTCTCGCGATTATCCTCAAGGTGCTCGCGCAGGATCACGCCGCCATAAATCCCCGCTGCGCGTCGGCCTGCAATCGCGGCTCGCGTGCGGTCGCCCGAGCGCACCACGTCGCGGACGCTTCCGGCCGTGTCCTCGGTCGCGATCCGCTTCAGGCGCGGATGCGCGCTAAAAAACTGCTCGCACTGCGCGAGCGCCACCGGATGCGATTCGACCACGCTGATCTCTTCGAACTTGGCTCCCGGCACCGCGATCAGGTTGTGCACGATCGGAATGATCACCTCCGCCAGAATGTTCAGCTTGCTAGCCACAAGCAGGTCGAACGATCGGTGGACCGGCCCCGCCAGGCTGTTCTCGATTGGCGCGAGAATGTAATCCGCCGCACCGTCGGCGATCGCGCTGAACGCCGCTTCGAACGTCGGGCGCGGCACGAGCGATATATCTTCGCCGAGGAGTTTCACGGCCGCCTCCTCGCTGAAGGCGCCGCGCTCTCCTTGAAATGCCACACGCGCATTTTGCGCAACCTTCATTTTCGGCCCGGTTTCTTCCGCGGCGGCTTCGCGCGTGCGAGGGGCGCCGAGTTCGCGTAGCCGTGCTGCTCTTGCGTGCGGATCGATTCATCGAGTATCACTTGATAGATTTTGGCGATGGAATCGATCGCGAGCGGGCCGGGGTTCAAGCTTTTCATGCGAGAGAGGATTTCCTGCTCGCGCGCGGGGACGCGGAGCGCAACGCCCTCGTCCGCTTTGAGCCTTCCGACTTCGAGCGCCAGTTCTGTGCGAAGGTTCAGAAGGTGCAGCATGGCCGTATCGATCGCATCGATTTTGCTTCGCCAGTCGATTATCTTCATGCCTCGCGCTTCCTCTCCGGCATCTAGCCCTAACAACAAAAAAGGCCGCGTCCCCGTTCGGAGGTCGCGGCCCGGTTCTCGAAACTTTGTGCGGCTCTTACTTACTCAGCTTCTCCGCGCGCGTTTCGCCGGCCCGCTCCCCGTAAAGGAGAAGCGGTAGGTAAAGGCGAAATAGCTAAAATACGCTTGCATCGCGCGCTCTCAAACGTCCTTTCGATTCTCCAGGCTCAGGGAACCGAAAAACCAGTTTACAGAACGCGCCGGGATGCGTCAAGAGCTTCCTGACCGAAGGACCTTCATAACCCGAATTTATGTAGGCCGCAACAATTGCAAATTTGACTTATCCCTGAGAATTGAGCCTAATATCCCTATTGGCGCGAGCGATTCGCGGGAGCTGGGACAGCAAGCGCGGCTCGGAACGAAGGAAACCGATTGTCGATTCCGAAGTGAGACGTTACTCTATGACGCTGCCGACTAACTTCGCCGTATACGTAGTTATCGGGTGGGGGCCGCCCTCCTAGGTCACGCTAGGGAGAATGCGCCCCGCACCTGACGACAGGTAGCGGGGCTTTTTTATTGCGCCCAGAAGAGGCCGAGGCTCAATGCACAGCGACGAAATAAAGAAGGGAATCTCACGGGCACCCGCCAGGGCGATGTTGAAAGCCACCGGACTGACGGACGCCGACCTGGCGAAGCCGCTCGTGGCCATCGCGAACACCTGGTCGGACGTGACACCGTGCAATTCCCATCTGCGCGGCATCGCTGAAAAGGTCAGAGAAGGAATTCGTGCTGCGGGTGGGACTCCCATCGAGTGCAACACCATCGTCATCTCCGACGGAATCACGATGGGCACCGAGGGCATGAAGGGCTCTCTCGTGTCGCGCGAAGTGATCGCGGACTCGATCGAACTGTTCGTGCGCTCGCACGCTTTCGACGCGGTTGTGGCGATCTGCGGATGCGATAAGACGATTCCCGGCACAGTGATGGCCCTCGCGCGGCTCAACCTCCCTTCCCTTTCGCTCTACGGCGGCTCGATCATGCCCGGCCACTATCACGGGCACGACGTCACGATTCAGGATGTGTTCGAGGCCCCCGGCGCATACGCCACCGGCAAAATGACCGAAAAGGACGTGTGCGAGCTCGAAAATGTGGCGTGTCCCGGCGCAGGCGCGTGCGGTGGCCAATTCACCGCGAACACCATGGCCACCGCGGTTACATTTCTCGGAATCTCGCCGATGGGCGCGAACGAAATTCCGGCCATTCATCCGGACAAAGCGAAGGCCGCGATCGACTGCGGCAAAATCGTGATGCAGCTCTATGCCAAGGACATTCGCCCCAAGCAGATCATCACCGCGGCATCGCTTCGCAACGCCATCGCCTCCGTCGCAGCCACCGGCGGCTCGACAAACGCCGTGCTGCATCTGCTCGCGATCGCGCGCGACGCCGGCGTACCGCTCACGATCGACGAATTCGACAGAATCTCCGCGAAGACTCCCCAGCTCGCCGATTTGAAGCCCGGCGGCCGCTTCACCGCGCCGGACATGTTCACGGCGGGCGGCATGCGGCTGCTCGGGAAGCGGTTGCAGGAAGCGGGCTTGCTCGAAGACGGAATCACGGCTTCGGGCAAGAACCTGTTCGAGGAAGTCCGAGGCCTCCGCGAAACTCCGGGGCAGGAAGTGATCCGTCCCCTCTCGAATCCGATTAAGAAAGATGGCGGGCTCGCGATCCTGCGCGGCTCGCTCGCGCCCGAGGGATGCGTGGTCAAGCTCTCCGGCCACGAACGCGTCTTTCACAGCGGTCCGGCGCGCGTTTTCGACTCGGAGGAGTCCTGCTTCGAAGCCGTGCAGCAGCAAAAGATCAAGCCGGGAGACGTGGTTGTGATTCGCTACGAGGGCCCCAAGGGCGGGCCGGGAATGCGCGAAATGCTTGCCGTCACGGGCGCGCTGGTCGGCCAAGGGCTCGGCGATTCGATTGCGCTCATCACCGATGGACGCTTCAGCGGCGCGACGCACGGCCTGATGGTCGGGCACGTGGCTCCCGAGGCAGCCAACGGAGGCCCGATCGCGTTCGTTCGCGACGGCGACAAGATCACGCTCGACGTTCGCGCAAGACGCCTCGACGTGGAGGCCAATCTCGACGAGCGCCGCGCGCAATGGAAGGCGCCCGCGCCGCGCTACAAGAGCGGCGTCATGGCGAAATACGCGAAGCTCGTTTCGTCCGCGTCCGAAGGGGCCATCACGAGCGCCGCATAAAATTCCGCAAATCCTAAGGAGAAAAAACACATGGCGAAGATGTTCTGGGAAAAAGATGCAAACCCGCGCGCGCTCGAGGGAAAGCGCATTGCGGTGATCGGCTACGGCAGCCAGGGACGCGCGCACGCGCTGAATCTGCGCGACAGCAAGCTTGATGTCGTGGTGGGTCTGCGCCGGGGCGGGGCCTCATGGGCGCAAGCGGAGCAGGACGGCTGGAAGCTGGCCGCGCCGATCGACGCCTCGAAGGGCGCAGACATCGTCGTGATGCTCGCGCCGGATATGGCTCAGCCGGCCATCTACAAGAATGAGATTGCGCCAAATTTGAAAGGCGGCTCGATGCTGCTTTTCTCCCACGGCTTCAATATTCACTACGGCCAGATCGCGCCACCCAAGGGAGTCGATGTGACGATGGTCGCTCCCAAGGGGCCGGGCAATCTCGTCCGGCGGCAGTTCGAAGCGGGCCGGGGCGTGCCCTGCTTGCTTGCGGTGCATCAGGATGCGTCGGGGCATGCTTTCGACCGCACTCTCGCGTACGCGCACGCCATCGGGGGAACGCGGCCGGGCGTGATTCAAACCACCTTCAGCGAAGAAACTGAAACCGATCTCTTCGGCGAGCAGGCCGTTCTCTGCGGCGGGGCGCGCGCGCTGATTCAGGCGGGCTGGGAGACGCTGGTCCAGGCCGGCTACCAGCCCGAATCGGCTTATTTCGAGTGCCTGCACGAGCTCAAGCTGATCGTGGATCTCATCTACGAGGGCGGCATCGCCGAAATGCACAAGTTCGTCAGCGAGACCGCCAAGTACGGCGACCTCACTCGCGGAAATCGCGTCATTGACGAGCACGTCCGGGAAACGATGAAGAAAATTCTGGAAGAGATCCAAACCGGCCAATTCGCGAAGGAATGGGTGCTCGAAAATCAGGCGGGGCGCCCGCAGTACACGAAGCTCCTCGAACGCGACAAAAACCATCCGATCGAGAACGTCGGAAAAGAGCTGCGCGCGCAGATGTCGTGGATCAAGCCGGAATCGACCGCGGCGGCCCGTGGCAAGAAGTGACGCAGCAAAGATGACAAACGGCGCGGCGTAGCCATGTCCAGCACAGTTCCCTTTCGCCGCGTCGCGATCATCGGTACGGGGCTGATCGGCGGATCGTTCGCGCTCGCTCTTCGAAAACAGTTCCCTGACATTTCACTACGGGGCTACAGCCGCGGCAGCTCAGCCGAACGGGCTCGCGCGCTCGGGGTCGTAGAGAGCGCCACGGCCGATCTCGCAGCCGCTGTGCGCGGCGCCGATCTGGTGTACGTCGCGCTGCCCATCGGCGCAACGATCGATGCCCTCGGCACGATTGCGGCGTCCGCAGAGCCGCACGCGCTCGTCACCGACGCCGGCAGCACGAAATCCGCGATCTGCCGCGCCGCCCAGCAACACTTTCGCGGTGGCGCGCGGTTTCTCGGCGCGCATCCCATGGCGGGCAAGGAAAAATCCGGCGTCGAAAACGCGGATGCGGAACTCTTCCGCGAAGCGACCTATGCCCTGATCGGCCGCGAAAACGATCCCGACCCGCGCGCGAAGGATTTCACGCAAATCGTTCTCGCAATCGGCGCGCGGCCGGTGTGGACCGACGCCGATACGCACGATTGGGCGGTCGGCATCGTCTCACACCTGCCGCAGCTTCTTTCGATTGCGCTCGCGCGCGTGGTGCAGGACGAAACGGACGAGACAGGCATGCCGCTCACGCTTGCGGGGCCCGGACTTCAGGACATGCTGCGGCTGGCGGGAAGCCCGTACAGCGTGTGGCGCGACATCCTGCTCACGAATACCGACAATGCCTCGCGCGCGCTCGACCGCCTCGCGCAGGCCATCGAACACCTGCGCACGCGTCTCGCGAGCAAGGAACTCGCACAGGAATTCGACGCCGCGAACGAAATCTACAAGCTTCTTCGCAAGCCGCAGTAACTCCGCCACAAGAAATTTCAGAGACTCCGTCGCGCTGCGAGCTGGAGCCAGTGGTGGCGCGTTACCCGAGGCCGCAGGTTCCGTCGCTGCATGCGACAGCGGCGGGCATTCGGATCGACCGAGCGTCGCGGCGAATTCCGCCCTTCGGCCGCCACTTATCCACGGACGAGCTCTGCGTGTAAACAAAATCCGTCGTCAACCAGAGCGGATTCGTTTCCCCGCCGACGACCAAGATATTGATCTGCCCGGGATTGTGATACGGCGCGATCAGCGCGTCCTTGGGCAACTTGGACCACGAGGCAAAGGGCTCGATGCCCTGCCGGGCGAGCGGGGCGACAAAAGCATAGATGATGTCGGCGCCCCAGTATTGTCCGGCGGGTATTTTGACGTTTTCGGAAAGCCAGCGGCTGAAATCCTGCTTTGTTTTGAAGCCTTGGTCCTTGAGGCCCTTGGCCACGAGCGGGTCCATCACCAAAGTGGCTGCCGAACGGAGCGCGGAAAACGCCTTCAGCAGGATGACCGTCTCTTCGCTGGCGGGCCGGACTGCGTTCGCGGCGCCCATGCTGTTGATGACGCTCCATCCCCGGAACAAGCTGACGACGCTCTCTTCAGGCTTGAAACCTTTCTGCACGTGAAAAGGCTCCCAGACGCTTTTCTCCTCATTCTCCGCACAGCACATATTGTTGTAGTTGAGGTTGTGACCCTGCGAACCCATGAAGGTCTCGCCCAAGCGAGAATCCGCCAAATTAATGGACATCAACGTCCAGGCACGTCCGATGACCGAATTGGCAAAATTGAACGGGCTCAACGCCCCTACTCCCGAGTTCATGCCGATTTCGTCGCGGATCGGCCCGTTGACAACGACCATCCTCGCAAAAGAGGTCGTCGAACTCGGAAAGGCGGGTTCCTGAGTGGCGGCGATGGCCAGAATCACGGGGAAATGCTCGGGACGGGCTCCTGCCATGACGGCGTTCACCGCAACTTTCTCGACCGTGTACTCAATTCTCTCCTGCGTGGTCGTGACCGTCATCCGGCCCACGACTTCATCGGGGGCGTGGCTGGTTCCCAAGAGCATTTCAGCAACGCGTTCCTGAGTGGGAAGCACGATGGGCAAGCCATCCGTCCAACCGTTTTCGAGGAACAAGCGCTGCAGATTGTCCTCGGTGTCCGGTTCCAGGAGTCTCGGCCGCGCGGGCCTCGCAACCTGCTCCGCGTTCTTTTCTCGGTCCTCCAGAGGCTTTGTCAGCGCTTCGATCAATTCGGGCACGAACGGCTTCCCCGAGATGGGATCTTGGCCTTCGATGTAGCGCCGCAGTACCGATCGGGACATTCCGACGACCGGATAAGGAGTGAAGCTGAAGCGCAGGTTCATACCGTGATTGCGCGAATCGCGCTCCATGTAGTCAGCGAACCTGGCTGTGGTGATGGGGGCTGTCGGGATTCCGAAGGCGTGCTCGAGTTTCCGGCAGTGGTCGGCGATACTCGCCGAACAGCCGTCTCAACCGCCGACGCCGAAGATGACGGCGTGTCCTTTGTCCTTTACCTCGGCCCACAGCTCGGGATCGTCCAAGAACATGTTGCCTTGTTTCCGGCGGAGTATCGTTTCCACGGCGGGCATGTTTCGGGAGAACCAGGCGCGCAACTCTTCCAGGAACTCGTACCCTCCTGCAAATCCCACGTCGACAAGGTAGAGGGTCTTGCCGTTGAGGGAATCGAGCCGCGGAGCCATGGACAATGGCTCGAACGCGCCGGTGGGCTGGCCCTGTGGGCTCAAAACCGTTTGCAACGAACTGCCGAGCGTGCTCAGTACTGTCTGCGCCATATCAACCCTCCCAAGCCGGGCGAGCGGCCGTCCAGCAGGTCTCGTCGGGGCGTGATCTGATGTTACATCGATTCGGCGTGCACGGCGCGTTTACTTGATCGGGTCGGACGGCAACAGGGTCGGGCCGTCGCGATCGCTCGCGTACGTGCTTCGCGAGCCGCAGTAGTTCGCGTCGCGGCCACAAGAAAATTGACAAGCGCCCGAGGTGGGTCTACAAGGGAGCGTATTGGTGGGCGTCCTCTGCCGAAAATTCTGAAAGGAGAAACATCCGATGAGGTTTCGAAGGGCGGTCGCTCTGTTGATTTTTGTGGCGGGCGTTGCATTGTCCGCATACGCTGCGGATATCAGCGGCCAGTGGACCGCAACGTTCAACACGCAGGTTGGCGAGCAGCATTACGTATACACGTTCAAGGTCGACGGTGAGAAGCTTACCGGCACTGCGAAGTCCGACAACGGAACATCCGAGATACAGAACGGCGTAGTCAAGGGCGACGACGTTTCATTCGTCGAGAATCTGGACTACCAGGGCCAGAAGCTTGTGATTACCTATACCGGAAAGGTTTCGGGAGACGAGATCAAGTTCACTCGCGACGTGGCTGGCGCCGCAAAAGAGGATCTGATCGCGAAGCGCGTCAAGTAACCGAGGATCGCGTCTGCTCGCTTCGGTCGGCTAGCGGCGGTGCGCGACGCGGCCGCTTTCCGCATGATGATCGCCGGACACCGAGCCGACACCCTGGCGGACGAGCGCGACGAAGGCGGAGGCCGCGCGCGGCAGGGTACGGTCGCGCCGGTAAACCAACCCCAGCTCCCGCCACACTTCCATGTCGGAAATCGGGATTAGTTTCGCCTGACCGGCGCGCACTTCGTCCTGCGCGAAACCTTCGCTGATCACGGAAACGCCGAGTCCGGCGGCCACGAAGCGCTTGATCATACCGACGCTCGCCAGCTCCATCGTAACCCGCAGACGCGACCGGAACGGGCGAAACTGCTTGTCGAGCACCTGGCGCGTGAAGCCCATTTTCGGGAAGATCAAGGGCTGTTCGGCAACGTCGGCCGTGCGCACGCTCTTGTAGGATGCGAGAGGATTCGACGGGCTGCACATCAACACCAAACGATCCCGAAAAATGGAGTGCACCTTGAGGCTCGGCGACTTCACCGGCAGCGTCACGATGCCGACGTCCACCGTGCCGTCTTCCACTTTTTCGAGAACCTTGTGGCTGAAATTCCGGTAGATGCTGATCTGCACGCCGGGAAAGCGCCGGTTGTATTCGGCGAAGATGTCCGGCAGCACGTAGAGACAGGTCGCCTCATTCGCTCCGATGGCGAGGGTGCCGTGCGGCGTGCTCGATTGGTCCGCCACGGCGCGCAACGATTCGTTGCGCAGCGTCAGCATGCGCCCTGCGTATTCGAGCAGCGTTTCGCCCGCAACCGTGAGCCGCACGGACTTCCCGACGCGGTCGAAAAGCTTCTGGCCGTACTCCTGCTCGAGCTGGCGGATCTGGGCGCTCACGGCCGGCTGCGATCGATAGAGCTTCTGGCCCGCGCGCGAAAAGCTCCCCTGCTTGGCAATCTCGAGAAAAGTGATGAGGTGGTCAAAGTCCATGGATTCGTGGGTAGCCCGCGGCTGTCGGGCGGTCGCCGTCCACCCCTATACTAGTGTTCCAGTGCCGGGAATTATAGCAAAAAGGACGCGCTGGGCCAGAACCAAAGCCACGCTCAGGCTGGCGCGGCGTGGTGCGGGCCGTTGTTGCGTGTCGGATCGCGCCATTCGCGGCCTTCGCGCTTGAGAAGTTCATCCGCTTGCGGCGGTCCCCAGGTGCCTGCGGCGTAGTTCGGGAAATCGCGCTGAGGAAGCGCCTTCCAGACATCGAGGATCGGCTGAACCACGGTCCACGCGGCCTCGACCATATCGGCGCGCTGGAAAAGAGTAGGGTCGCCCATCATGCAGTCGTAGATCAGCGTTTCATATCCTGTAGAAGGCCGCGTCCCGAAGTAGTCCGAGTACTGAAAATCCATATTCACGGCGCCGAGGCGGACGACGGGTCCGGGAACTTTCGCTTGGAAACTCAGCGAGATGCCTTCATTCGGCTGAATGTTGATGACGAGCTCATTGGGCGTAAATCTGTCGACGGAAGTCTTGCGAAAGAGGACGAACGGCGGACGCCGGAACCGAATCACAATCTGCGTCGAGCGCGCGGCCATGCGCTTGCCGGTGCGGAGATAGAAAGGCACGTCGGCCCAGCGCCAGTTGTCGATGTGCAGGGCCATGGCGACGAAGGTCGGAGTCTGAGAATCATGCGCGACCTGCGGCTCGCTGCGGTAAGCGGGGACGCGTTTGCCGTCGATCATTCCTTCGCCGTACTGCCCGCGCACGGCATGATCGAGAACCTTTTCCGGGCTGAGCGGCTGAATCGCGCGGAGGATCTTCGTCTGCTCGTCATGGACCGCGTCAGCATCGAAGTCGATCGGCGGCTCCATGGCGGTGAGCGTGATCAACTGGAAGATGTGATTGGGCACCATGTCGCGCAGCGCGCCGGCAGTTTCGTAGTAGCCGCCGCGAAGCTCGACGCCGAGCTCTTCGGCGACGGTGACCTGCACGTGGTCCACGTAGCGGCGATTCCACACCGGCTCGAAGATGCCATTCGCAAGGCGGAATGCAAGAATGTTTTGAACGGTCTCCTTGCCGAGGTAATGATCGATGCGGTAGATCTGCTTTTCCTCGACGACCTGGCCGACCGCATGATTCAGAGCTACCGCCGAGGGGAGGTCGTGGCCAAACGGCTTTTCGATCACGACCCGCCGCCATTTGGCGCCTTCCTGCTTCGTAAGACTCGCTGCGCCGAGCTGTTCCACGACAACCGGGAAAAATGCGGGACTCGTGGCGAGATAAAACAGGTAGTTGCCCTGCGTGCCCTGCTCCTGGTCCACCTGGGCGAGGGTGTCCCGCAATTTCACGTACAGCTCAGGGTCCTCGAAATCGCCGCGGATGTAGTAGAGGCGCTTGACGAACCAGTCCCAGGACGACATGTCCACGCTTTCTTCCGAATACTGCTTCATGTCCTCGGTCATCTGCGTGCGGAATTGTTCGGTCGAGAACGGTTCGATCGAGACGCCCACGATTGCAAACTGCTCGGGAAGCAACTTACCTTTCGCGAGGTTATAGATCGCGGGAATCAGTTTGCGCTTGGTGAGGTCTCCGCCCGCGCCAAACAGAGCCATCGCGCACGGACCCGCAGGAGCGCCGGGCGCTCCTTGCACCGGAACCGCGGAATCAGCCGAGTCCGTCACCTATGCCTCCTGGCCATGCTCCGATAAGAACAGAGTATCAAAGAGAGATTCCTCGCTCCGCTCAGAATGACCACTCATGGACTCTTGAGCAGGGCTTGAAGGGCGCCGGGCCAACTTCAGGAGAGCACCTGCTGAATCACATGCTGGAGCTTCGTAAGGCCGGCGGCAACATCCGCGCCGAGATGGACGCGCAGGGCGCGGCGGTTGCGTTCGGCAAGGACCTGAAAATCGCCGCGGGCCTGGGCCGCTTTCACGACTCCGAAGGTGTACTTCTGTCCCGGCACTGGCAAGTCTGCGGCGTCATCGCAGGTGATCTGCAGGAAGACGCCCGAATTCGGGCCGCCCTTATACGCCTGGCCGGTGGAATGCAAAAACCGCGGCCCAAAGCCCAGGCAGGTGGCGACGCGCTTCTTGTCGCGGACGGCGTGGCGAATCGACTGGAGTTGCGATTCGTGGGCGTCGTTCATCTGAATATAGCCGAGCACCGCAAAATAGTCGCCCGCGCGCAGGCGGCCGAGATGCGCGCGAATGTATCCAGTGAGCGTCGCATCGCCGCCCGCGGCTTGCTTCAGGGCGGCGGCGTTTTTCTCGTCGGTGAACAGCTTGATGCCAGCCTCCTGCAACACTGGCGACTCGGGCGGAAGCGACCCCGATTTCTCATATTGCTCGGTCAGCTTGCGAGTCTCGATCTTGCTCGCTTCGACGTCGGGCTGATTGAACGCGTTGATGCCGATCACGGACCCCGCGACCGCCGTGGCGATCTCCCAGCGGAAGAATTCCTGGCCGAGATCGTAGATTTCCGGGACGGGAATGCGGATGACGGGCTGGCCTGCCTTCTCCAGCGCTGCGACGGCTGCGTCCTGCTTGGAATCGGGCGCGGATTCCAGGCGCAGATACGCGAAGACCCGATCGTTGCCGTACACTTCCGGCGGGCCGATCCGCTCGCGGTCCACGGGGATTATTCCGTGGCCTTCCTTGCCCGTCGATTCGGCGATCAATTGCTCGAGCCAGGCGCCCAAATCCGAAATCCCGGGTGACGTGAAGATTGTGAGCTTGTCGCGCCCGCCTTTTGCGAGCGTCCCGAGGGTCCCGCCGAGAATCACGCCCGGATTCTGATCGGCGGAGACTGAGGAGCCACACGCGCGGACCATCTTTTGCGTGCGATCGAGAAATTTCGCGACGTCGAGTCCCTGAATCGCTCCGGGAATCATGCCGAAATTCGAGAGCGCCGAATAGCGCCCACCGATGGAAGGCAAGCCAAAGAAGATGTGGCGAAAGCCGGCGCCCTCCCCGACTTTCTGCATGTGCGAGCCAGGATCCGTGATCGCGATGAAGCGCTTGCCTGCCTCGGCGCCGACGGCTTGCTTCACGCGCTCGAAAAAGTACTGCTGGAAAATGTTCGGCTCGAGCGTGCTGCCCGACTTGCTCGAAACGATGAAAATCGTTTTCGCCAGGTCGAGTTTGGCATCGAGGGCCTTGATTTGCGCCGGATCGGTCGAGTCGAGGACCAGAAATTCGGGATAGCCCGGAATGTTTCCGAACGTAAGTTTCAGGACCTCGACGCAGAGACTCGATCCGCCCATGCCGAGAAGCACTGCCTGCTTGAATCCCGCCGAGCGAATTTCTTCGGCAATCTTCTGGAAACGCTGGCGGTCCGCAATCTGCTCTTCCACGATGCCAAGCCAGCCAAGCCATTTGCTTTCGTCGGTGTTGCTCCAGAGCGAAGCATCGCGCGCCCAAAGGCGCTGGACCTTGTTGTTGGCTTTCCAGTCCTCGATCGTGGCCTTCACGGCTTGCGCGAGAGCCTCAGGCAAATGGTCGCTCATCGGGCTGCGGCGCTTTTCGCTTGCTTCTCGACGGCGGCGAGGAGCTTGTCGAACGCGTCGGCGAACAATTTGACGCCGTCTTCGGTGAGCTGATCCGTCACTGCCTTCATGGAGATCCCCGCGCGGCCGAGATCGAGCATCGTCTTGCGCGCGCCGGGGATGTCTTCTTCAAGGCTCGCGCGAGGCTTGCCGTGGTCGCGAAACGCGTCGAGCGTCGCCGGGGGAATCGTGTCCACGGTATCCGCACCGATGAGCTCCTCGACGTAGAGTATGTCGCTGTAAGCGGGGTTCTTCGTTCCGGTGCTGGCCCAAAGGACGCGCTGAGTGGTTGCGCCGCGTCCGGCGAGGACCTGCCAGCGTGGGCCGCTGAAAATCTCTTTGTACTTCTGATAGGTGAGCTTCGCGTTCGCGATAGCGACCTTGCCCTGAAGGCCGCGGAGAAGGGATTGGTCCGAGCCCGGCGGCGGATTCTTGATGAGATCCGCAAGCTTGCCATCAATCAGCGTGTCGATGCGGCTGACGAAGAAGCTGGCCACGCTGGCGACGCGGCTCACATCGCCTCCGCTCTTCCCGAAACCTTCCAACCCGGCGATGTACGCCTCGGCGACGGTCTCATAAACATCCTGAGCGAAAAGCAGCGTGACGTTGACGTTGATGCCCCGGCCGATCAGGTCGCGGATCGCGGGAATTCCCTCGGGCGTGCCGGGAACCTTGATCATGACGTTGTCGCGAGCGACAGCTTTCCAGAGGCGGCGCGCTTCGTCGATCGTTTCCTGGGTCTTGTGCGCGAGATAGGGCGAGACCTCGAGGCTGACGTAGCCGTCGCGGCGCTTCGTTTGATCGTAAACGCGGCGCAGCGCATCGGCGGCGTCCTGAATATCGCGAATCGCGAGCTGCTCGTAGATTCCCTTGGCGTCGAGATCTTTGCGCTTGGCGAGCTCTTCCAGCGCCTGCGTGTAGTCCGTGCTTCCCGCGATGGCTTTCTCAAAGATCGCGGGGTTGGAGGTCATGCCGCGCAGCCCGTCTTCTTCGATCAAGCGCGCGAGTTCGCCCGATGACATCAGATCGCGGCGGATGTAGTCGAGCCAGACGGACTGGCCGAAGCGTGTCAGCGCTTTGAGCGCATTCTCGGCTCGCTTGTCGTCCTGTGTGGTGGCAGTCGGTTTCGCGGTTAAGCTCATCATCTCCTCCTGACCATCGCGCCTGGGATTTTACCGCACGAATCGCCAAACAGTCGAAATTTCCTGTTTCGAGTTGCCGGCGCCTGCAGGCGCCGGCGCACGCTTCGCCACACCGCTCGGCGCAAGGAGAAGGCAGAGAAACCGAAGACAACCTCCTCGCTCAGATGCTCGCGACGGAGCCGCCGTCGACACGGAAGTTCGAGCCAGTGATAAACGACGCCTGTTCGGATGCCAGGAAGACGACAATCCCGGCTGTCTCGTCGGACTTGCCAGCGCGGCCCAGAACGATGTTGGGGCGAAACTCGCGCAGGAGGACCTGCTCGACTTCATCCACTGTGATGCCCCTGGTGCGCGCCTGCTGTTCGAACATGCCTTCGAGAAGCGGTGTGCGAATGAAGGCAGGCGAGACAGTGTTGACGAGGATGCCCTCCTTGCCGTAGGCCTTCGAGAGGCTTTTTGTAAGACTGTTGAGGGCAGATTTGGCGGCATTGTAGTGCGGCATCATCGCGTCGGGCTGGACGCCGGACTCGGAGGAAATGTTGACGATGCGGCCCCACCTCTGCTTTTGCATGTGAGGCAAGGCCGCGCGCGTAGCGCGAACGGCTGACAAAACATTGAGATTGAACGCGCCGATCCACTCGTCGTCCGTGAGGTCCGCGAAGGAGCCGAAGCGGCCTGCGCCGCCCGCATTGTTGACGAGGATATGGATCGTGCCGAAGTGCGCGACCGTTTCGTCCACAACGCGCTTCGCGCCTTCGGCCTCGGTCACGTCCGCAACAACTGCATGGACGGCAGCCTGCGCGTTGCCGCGTAGCTCTGCGGCTGTCGCATCGAGTTCCTTCGCATGGCGGCCGTTGATCACCACCTGGCATCCCTCGCGTGCGAAAGCGGCAGCGATCGAGCGGCCGATGCCTTTGCTCGATCCGGTGACCAGAACGACTTTGCCTTTGAGTCCCAGTTCCATTTTCCGGTTCCTCCCTCGCCTGCGTCGTTGCGGTAGTACGCTAACACAATTGGATGGGGCCGCGGCGCGAACGACTCCACGCTGCTTTACAAACGAGCTTCGAAATGACAAGCTCCAACCTGCATATATTCTCCGTCCGGCAGGCAAAGCATGAAGTTATATACACCCCGCGAAGCGGCGCAGGTGCTGGGGATCAGCTACCCGACGCTGAAGCAATGGATCTACAAGGAAAAGATACGCACGGTGAAGACGGCCGGAGGCCACCATCGCGTCCCCGAGAAGGAAGTGGACAAGTTCCTCTACCGGGCCTCGGAACAGGGCGACGTAAGCGAGCGCCGGACGAATTTCCGCAGGATCAGCGGGCGCAACCAGCTCATGGGCCGGGTAACCGAGGTCAAAGTGAGCGGCTTGATCGCCCAGGTGACTCTGTCGATCGGAGGGCAACACATCACGTCGATCATTACCGCCGACGCGGTTCGCGAGATGCGGCTGAAGGTAGGAGACAAGGCCGCGGCCCTCGTCAAGTCCACTGAAGTGATGATCGTTCGTCCCTGAATCCTCCGGCCTAGCATGACCCCTCAGGCAGGGGGCCCCGCAACGCGCCCGCCGCTCAAGCCGTACTTGCGCAGAAGCCGGAGCGGACGCAGCGCCACATAGAGCGGGGCGAGCGGACGCGGCAGGCGCACCATCAACCAGTCTTCTTCGGCGGGGATCACGGCGAGACGGATCGAATAGCGCCATCCGGCGAGAACACCCTGGACCATGCGGCGGCGAAACCGGAAGCGCCCAGCCGCATCGAACCTACGCTCTTCACGGCGCAAGAACCTCTGTATCACTTCGGACGCCACGCTCGCAGCGACACGATCTCCACGCACGCGCGAGAGAATTTCCTCGGGCGGCGAGGCGTCCAGAAGCCCGGCGGCGAGCGCCAGCCCGAGATGAAGCATGCGCTGCGCACCCCAGGATTCCGCGCGACGCAAAACCACGTCCCAATCGAGCTGCGGGTACGCTTGCACCAGTTCCGCGATGTCTGCAACCCAGGAAATTCTCTCCCAAAAGTCCTTCGATCCGTGAATGCACAGGATCGGAAGCACATCTTCGGGCGCAAACGTCCGGACTTCGTGGCCGCTGAGAGCGACGGGAACCAGGCGGCGGGCGAGGTCATCGAGATCCGGAGGCACGGGGAAATGGCGCAGAGTTACTTCCGTGTGGAGCTCCACCATCATACGGTGCGATTTTTCGCGGTAGTTGTATTCGCCGGGCACAAGCGACGCGGCGGCGCCGGGCGAGAGAATCCACGGGAATTTCGGGGCATAGCCAATGCTGGTTACGATATCGTTTGCTTTCGCCATGTCGCGCTGACGCAAGACGATGTCGAGATCCTCGAATTCGCGCAGCGTCACGTCGCCATAGGCTTGCGCGGCGATGACCGGACCTTTGTAGGGAATTGCGGGAATGCCTTCCGACTGAAACAGATCCATGATCTTGATGAGCTCTGCGGTCAGAATCAGGCAGCGCGCAGTGTTCGCGCGCGTAGCCTCCGTCAGCCGCTTCATTTGATCAGGCGGAACAATCTCGGCCGCCGAGACCGAAAGATTCCGGGCAAGGAGAGGTGTCAGCGAATTTTCAGCGGCTTCGGAAAACAAATAATCCCAGTCCAGAGGACGGGCGACCAGTGCGCGAATCTTTTCCGCGATGGCCAGCTCCATCCGCGTCCGGGCGCAGTAGACGAGCAGCCGTTTTTCCGGGCAAACTGTGTCGCTCGAGGAAAGGGTCATCATTTACGCGATGAGCGGGCGCGAGGATTCTACGACAGACAAAGCCGAAAGGCCGGACGATTCTCGCTGAGGACGAGCTCGTGGCCCCCATGCGGGTCAGGCCGCGAGCGGGTGGCGCCAGGGACCGTTCATCTCGATCTTGCGGCCGATCCTGAGGAGTTGGGCGCGCAAGCTGCTGGGGTCAAGACCAGCACTCGCACATACGCGACTGAAATCGTTTTCGTCTTCGAAGAGAAATCGCTGCGCGTCGCGCCGCACGCGCAACGTCCCCACGCGCCAATCTTCCACGGCGCGAGTGATGACCGCCGTCCACAGGCGATGCTCGCCAATGCATTCCTCGCTCACCTCAGAGTGAAAGGTCCGAAACTGGGTCGTAGCTTCCATCATTTCCCCCCTTGCCCTTGCTGTTTGTTTCAGTCAGCTCGCCGGATCCGGCCGCTGCGCGCACATATGAGAAAGCACGTGCGTCGCCAAGGCTATCGACGGCTCATTTCGCACGGCTGGTGGCGGCGCAACTCCTTATCGCCAAAGGAGTTCAGGCTCTGCCCGACGAGCGAATGGGCCGTGAGCTAGAGAGCGGGAACTTCGGGGGTGAATGGCTCGTTAGCGTGCAAGTGTTCCGCTCAGGCTCAGGCGTATGCGGCGAGCTTGCGGAGGGTAGGCCGGGCGGCGAAGTTCACTGGACAGGTTGTGGGGCGAGTATCTCGCGCAGCTTGGCGGCGAGTGTCGCCAAGGTGAAAGGCTTCTGGAGAAGGACGGCATCGGTTTTGAGAATGCCATGGTGCACCACCGCCTGATCCGTGTAGCCAGACATGTAAAGGACTTTGATCCCTGGGCGGATGCCAACGACGCGATCGGCCAGTTCGCGCCCGCTGATGCCGGGCATCACCACGTCCGTCATCAGCAGGTGGATCGGACCAACGTGCATGGCGGCCAATTCAAGGGCTGTGTGGCCATTCTCGGCTTCGAGCACCGTATACCCGCTCATTTCGAGATATTCGCGCGCCAGCTCGCGAACTCCCTTCTCATCTTCGGCCAAAAGAATAACTTCCGAACCGCGCGGCAGAGAATCGGAAGCAACGCGGATGTCGCGACTTTCGGCCGTCACCTCTTCCTCGATCTTGGGGAGGTAGATCTTGAACGTGGTTCCGTGGCCCGGCTCGCTGTAGACCCAAACGTAGCCGCCGCTCTGCTTAACGACGCCGTAGACGGTCGCGAGGCCGAGGCCTGTTCCCTTGCCCTGTTCTTTCGTCGTGAAGAAAGGCTCAAAGATGTGGGCTTGCGTCTCGGCATCCATGCCGGAGCCGTTGTCCGTAACGGCGATCATCACGTATTTCCCCGGTGCCAGCACTACGGGCGGATGCGAGCGAGAGGCATCAAATTCGACATTGGAGGTCTCGATGGTGAGGCGCCCGCCATCTGGCATCGCGTCGCGGGCGTTCACGGCCAGATTCATGATGACTTGTTCGATCTGGCTGCGGTCGGCCTTCACGAGTCCAAGGTCCGGCGCATATGAGGTCTCGAGGTCAATGTCCTCACCGATCAGCCGGCGCAGGATCTTTTCCATGTCGGCGACGACCGTCTGGATATTGAGAACCTTGGGCTCCATGATCTGTTTGCGGCTGAAGGCGAGGAGCTGCCTCGTGAGCGACGATGCACGCTGCGCGGCGGTCCGGATCTGCTCCGCATTGCGCCGCAAAGAATCTCCTGCGGGCAGCCTGTCGGTCAGCAAGTCGGCGTAACCCTGGATTACCATGAGAAGGTTGTTGAAATCGTGCGCGATTCCTCCGGCCAAGCGGCCGACAGCTTCCATTTTCTGGGCCTGTCGGAACTGCTCTTCGAGTTGCTTGCGGTCGGTGACGTCAAGCGCCATGCAAATCGCGCCCTGCAACTGGTTCGCTGAGTCTCGAAGAGGTTCGACGTGGCACGCGTACGACCCGCCCTTCCACTCCAAGTGGAACGTCACGGGCTCGCCAAGGACTGCCCGGTGATGAGCGGCGACGGGTACGAACGTCCGGTCGGAAGTCTCAAAGTATTCAGACAGAGTCATGCCGACTAGCTGATTCTGCTTGAGACCTAACCGCGCCAGGCCCGCACCCATCACCGACGTGAAATGCAGATTCTTGTCGACCGCCCACAGCACCGCGGGCAACTGCTCGATCAGGACGCGCAAGCGGGCTTCGTTGGCGCGCAGGGCTTCTTCGGCGCGCTTGCGCTCGATCGCCAGAGCGATCTGCCCGCCAACAGACGTAAGGAATTCGACGTCGCGCTGGGTGTATGCATTGTCGTGATCGTAGTCCCGTACGGCCAGGACCCCGATCTTCTGCACCGGAGTCCGCAAGAGAACTCCGAGCCAGGAACGCGCCGGTGTGCCGAGCAACTCTACTTCACCGCTCTCAATAAGCTGGCGGTGTCGCTCCGCGGAGACCAGCATCGGCTGGCCCGTCCGAAAGACATAAGCGGCGCAACCCCGTCCCATTTTGCTTCTCGGCTGCGGGCGATAATCATGTCGATCGACAAAGAACGGGAAGGAAATCATCCCGGAGGCGTCAACCAGCGCGACGAAGCAGTTGTCCGCCGCAATCACTTTGTTGAGAGCTCGATGGATCAGGCCGAGCAAGTCATCCAAATTGTCCGTGACGCTGACGGCGTGACTGATCTCCGTGGTGACCTGCCGCTCGAGTTCCGACCGCTTTCGCTCCGTAATGTCTACTGCCGTCCCGTCATGGGTGACGATCTTGCCGCTGGCGTCGCGCAAGGCCCGGGCGTTCAGCGAAATCCAGATACTGCTGCCGTCCTTGCGGAGCATGTGGCACTCATAACCCTCGAGAATGCCGTCCTTCTCCAGCCTTCGCTTCACGTCCTTGCGGGTCTCCGGCTCGACATAGAGCTGCTTGCCCATGTCGTAAATCTCGTTGATCATCTCCGCGGGTGAGGAGTAGCCTGCGATGCGGGCCATGGCGGGATTCACGGTCACAAACCGTCCGGCCGGTGTTGATTCAAAGAAGCCCTCGACGGCGTTCTCGAAAATCCTGCGGTATCTCTCTTCGGCGAGCCGCTGGGCTTCCTCGGCGCGGATCCTTTCTGTAATGTCCTCGTACATGCCGAAGCTGCCGGTTCGCTTCCCATCGACGATGAGAGGCACTCCAAGAATCCGCACGTCCACCAGCGAGCCGTCGCGGCGTCGCCGTTTCCCTGTCACGCGCACAACCTCCCCGGATTTCGCCAGACCGATCAGCCCGATCATTTCGCTTTCTTCGCCAGGGGGCGCCAGCAACGATTCAAGCGTTTTGCCGCGAATCTCGGTCAAGGAATACCCGAAGAGTCGCTCGAAAACGGGATTGCACATCTGGACTCGGCGGTCTGCGTCCACAGTGACGATGGCGAGGGGATTATTCTGAGTCAGCGCTTGCAGGTAGGCTGTATGCTCGGCTACCTTTTCCTCCGCCGCCATGCGAGCGCTGATGTCTTGCCCAACGGCCAGAACTGCGTCGTGACCGGCGAACGGAATGGATTGCGTCGTAATCTCGACATCGAAGACCTCCCCGTTCTTCCGGCGATGCCGCCAATGACCCTTGGACGCGACGAAACCACTTCGCTCTCGGATGGATTCCAGGAGGCGCGGGACATCTTCGGAAGGCCGTATGTCCGTCACATCCATGGCGAGAAACTCTTCGCGCGAAAACCCATATTGATTGATGGCGGCCGCGTTGACCTCGAGGAAACGCAACGTCTGACGGTCGATCACGTACATTGGACGCGGATTCTTCGAGAAGAGGAGCTCGAAGTTCGTGTCGTTGGCGAGTGAGGTCTTGGACGGTGCCGAGAAGCCTGTGCTCGGGTCTGCTTCAGGCTTGGCATCCTTCGAGGCGCGGGAAGGACGCTGCCGCTTGGGACGAAGCGTGGCAGTTCTGTTCGACATGGTCAATAATAGGGAAAAATCCTGTACCGGAAGCCGATAGCAGGCCTCCGCGGACGAACCCCAGACTTCTATCTATAGCGGCAGGGCCTTAGCCCTCGCAATGGTACCTTGGTACCAAAATCGCCCTGTTTTTGCTCATTTACTAATCATTAAGTTATATAGGAAGTAATCACCTACAGGTTTCGACGCAGTATCAATACCCGTTCGAAGCTGTAGGAGCGAGTCCGCGTGTTCCTCGGAGGCGGACGTCTCCGGGGGAGGTTTGGAGCCGCGCCCCGGCTCCGGTAAGATGATGACTGGGACGCAGATGAGCGAGACCGAGAAAGCATCGAGCGAGACGGGCCACGTTCCGGAAAAGCCCCGGAACGAACTCGAGAGTGTGATTCGCGGGGAACATCCGGACCCCTTCCAACTGCTGGGCCCGCACTGGCTCGATCGGGGCGCGGGGCGCGCGCTGACGATCCGTGTTTTTCGCCCGGGTGCTCGCGACGTCAGCATCGTTTGGAGCGCTAACCAAGCCGTCCATCCGGCGACGCTGATTCATCCGGACGGCCTATTTGAAGCCATCCTTCCTGCCGGAATCCCACACCTACGCGACGGCGAGCCCGTGCCTCCCGCAGCCTACCGCTTGCGCTTCCGCTTCGCAGATGGCACGAGCATCGAAACGCACGATCCCTACGCGTTCCCGCCAATTCTGACCGACTATGATCTCTACTTGTCGGGCGAGGGCACTGATTACCTCAAGTACGAGAAACTGGGCGCGCACGTGCGCGAGCTGGCGGGCGTGCGAGGAGTTCATTTCGGCGTCTGGGCGCCAAACGCGCAGCGCGTGAGCGTCGTCGGCGACTTCAACTCCTGGGACGGGCGCGTCCACGCCATGCGTAGTCGCGGGGCGAGCGGCATCTGGGAGATTTTCATGCCCGGTCTCGACGAAGGCACCCTCTACAAATTCGAAATCCTTTCGCGGGTCGGAAACCATCTGGGATTGAAGGCGGATCCCTACGGATTTGCGGGGGAACTACGCCCGAAGAGCGCGTCCGTCGTTTGCGACATCGACCGCTACCGCTGGAACGACTCCGCGTGGCTCGAAGCGCGCGCCTCGCGCGACTGGTTGCACTCCCCGATGTCCACTTATGAAGTCCACGCCGGCGCATGGCGCCGCAATCATGAGGAGGGAGATCGCTGGCTCACCTATCGCGAACTGGCGGAGCAACTCATCCCGTATGTGAAGCAGATGGGTTACACGCACATCGAACTGATGCCAATCATGGAACATCCATTCGACGCCTCGTGGGGCTATCAGACCGTCGGCTATTACGCCGTCACGAGCCGGTTCGGCTCGCCCTCCGATTTCATGTATTTCGTCGATCGATGTCACCAGGAAGGCCTCGGCGTAATCCTGGATTGGACGCCGGCGCATTTTCCTCGCGACGCGCAGGGCCTGGCTTTTTTCGATGGCACGCATCTCTACGAACACGCGGACCCGCGCCTGGGCGCTCATCCCGATTGGGGCACGCTCGTCTTCAACTATGGGCGCAACGAGGTGCAGAATTTCCTGCTCTCGAACGCGCTCTTCTGGATCAACAAATATCACATCGACGCACTGCGCGTGGACGCCGTCGCGTCGATGCTCTATCTGGACTATTCGCGCAAACCGGGCGAATGGATTCCCAATGCGTTCGGCGGACGCGAGAACCTGGAGGCGATCGCCTTTCTGAAGCGGCTGAACGAGGTCGTGCACCAGCGCCATCCGGGTGCGCTGATGATCGCCGAAGAGTCCACCTCCTGGCCCGCGGTCTCGCGTCCCACGTACGTCGGGGGCCTCGGCTTCGACCTGAAATGGAACATGGGTTGGATGAACGACACGCTGCGCTACATGTCGCTCGATCCCGTGCACCGGCAGCACCATCACAACGAGCTGACCTTCTCCATGCTGTACGCATTCCACGAGAATTTTGTCCTGCCGCTCTCGCACGACGAAGTCGTGCACGGAAAGCGCGCTCTGCTCGAAAAGATGCCGGGCGACGACTGGCAGAAATTCGCCAACTTGCGATTGCTTTTCGGCTATCAGTACGCACATCCGGGCAAGAAGCTTCTTTTCATGGGCGGCGAGCTTGGCCAGCGGAATGAATTCTGGGACGCCGGCTCGGTCGAATGGTCGCTCGAGAATTCCCCGCCCCACCGCGGCATCCAGCGCCTGCTCGCGGACCTGAACCGCTTGCACTTGCGGGAGAAGGCGCTCCATGAGGTTGATTTCGAGTGGTCCGGCTTCGAGTGGCTGGACGCGAACGACGCCGCCGCGAGCGTTCTTTCCTTCCTGCGCCGCGCCAGAAACCCCGAAGATTTCGTTGTCGCGGTCTGCAACTTCACGCCTGTGCTTCGGGAGGATTACCGGGTGGGAGTTCCGCAGCCTGGTTTCTATCGCGAGATTTTGAACACCGATTCGAAATACTACGAAGGCGGCGACATCGGCAACGCCGGAGGCGTCCAGGCGGAGCCGATCCCGTGGAACGATCGGCCGTATTCGATCAAGCTCCGGCTGCCGTCCCTCGCCGCCGTGTATTTCAGGCCCCAGCGCGATTGACAATCCGACAAGGATTGTCATCCCGAACCTGGTCGCGTCGTTTGCGAACAGCGGTGAGGGATCTGCTGTTGGAGCTGTGGCGAAGGGAGCCCCACGAAAATTCTCGATTAGAAACGGTCGCCGTTGTTTGTTTTCAGTCAGTTGGACCATATTCTAATTCCTGGATTTCTCGATTAGGAATTGGAAGATGCTGAACGGTGGTTAGCGAATCGGCAGTGAATCGCTCTACGCGCGCGGCGGGCACCGTCTCGGGAACTGCTCGCCCTCGTACCTTGAACCTCGCCCTTCTTTTCACCATTCCGCATCCTTTCTGGGGGCAAAAAACACCCCAATTTACCCTAGCACAAAAATGATTCGATTTTGTCAAGCGAGTTATGTGGACTTTTATAGAACGCTTTCAAACAAGCGCCGGAGGCGCGGCAGAGGTTAACCCCGCCCGGGAGAGCTGGGAAATGCTGTGCTCGGCGAACATGCCATATCCCTAGATTTAGAGACTTGTTAACATACAGGATTAGAATATATTGAGTCCAGCCGAGCGAATGGACCCGGATCGCCCGCTATGAGAATCTTCGTCAGTTCCACGTTCAAGGATCTCCGCCCCGAGCGCCAAGCCGTCCAAGACGTTTTGCGGCAAGCTCAACTAGTCCCCTGGGGCATGGAGCTCTTCGTCTCAGAACCCACAAAACCACTTGATGTGGCTCTTCGCGAGCTGGAGCTATCCGACGCTGTGATACTAGTGATCGGCTTCATGGCGGGTTCGCTCATTCCAGAAAACGTTGACCTGACCTATACCGCCGCGGAGTTCCGTAGGGCACAAGAATTGGGCAGGCCGACCTTCGCCTTCTTCCAGACAGAGGGGGGCAGTTGGATAAACAAGGAAACAACCCCATCTCTGAGAGATGCCCTCGACGATCAGCTCAAGCTGCAGGTCCTCCTAGCTGTGGAGAAGTGGAACGCAGAAGGCCGACCCGGAGCTCGAATGACCTTCACGACGCCGGAGGAGTTCTTCGCTCCGTACGAAAGAGCCGGGGTGCCTAGGCTCTTTGACTTCGACCAAACGCTTAGGGGGAGAGCTCCCGAGATCGATGCACTGAACGCCTTCCTGATGCATCCGCATGAAATCGTCGCCTTGCTGAGCGGTCGAGGCGGAATAGGCAAATCCAAGCTCCTGCGCGAGTGGTGTCGGGCCATCGGAACGGCGAAGGTCATCTACGTGCGAGACGATGCGGTCTGGCACGCTGAAGCGGCCAAAGAAGTGCCATTCGGCAACGTGCTGATAGTTGCCGATGACGCACATCGCATCGAGTTCCTCAATGAGTTGCTGACGCTAGTGCGGCGTCTTCGGCAGCATCAGAACGTTAAGCTTGTTTTGAGTGCAAGGCCGAGCGGCGCCAGCCAAATCGACGCCGCTCTGGCGACTCGTTTCGAGCCTGCCGAACTGCGGCGCTTGCAGCGGCTCGAACGTCTTACCGTACAAAGCGTCACCGCTCTGGCGCAGGAAACCCTGGGACCAGCCCACGCCCAACATGCTCTCGCCCTTGCGAGAGTATCGGCCGATACGCCGCTCGTGACTGTCGTCGGCGGTCGACTCATTGCGAGAGGCGCCATCGAACCTGCTCTCTTGGCAAACGAGGAAGAGTTTCGTCACCAAGTCTTCGATCGCTTCTCAGCCGAATACGAGCAACTGCTTCCAGAGGGGCCTGTAAATTGGCGGGCCCTCCTCAACCTGATCGCCACGCTGAGTCCACTGCGACCGAACACCGACGAGTTTCTTACGCCGGCCGCAGCGATCCTCCATTGTCGAGCCGACGAGATCGTAAGCGCCATCGACATCCTAGAGCGGCACGGGCTTCTGTTGCGAGGTGGCAACCTGGTGCGCATCGTCCCCGATGTCCTGTCCGACTATCTTCTGGAAGGCGCGTGCATCGCCCGTGCCGGACACCTGACTGGGTTCGCTGACGTGGTCTTCGAGCACTATCGCGGCACGCACGTTTCGAACATCCTGCGAAACCTTGCTGAGCTCGACTGGCGCGTCGCACAGAGGGGACCGGCGCCTCAGCTGCTCCATAGAATCTGGGAAACACTCAACAATGCGTTCGAAACAGGAGACGCTGCCGTACGCGTCGAAATCCTGAAATCACTTGAGCAAGCGGCACTATTCCAGCCAACCCGGGTCGGTCGATTGATTCGGCAGGCCATGGAGACCGAAGCAAGGCCGACAACATTGTACGGCGACTGGGAAGTGAACCAAGACGACGTGCTACGCGCTCTTCCCCCGTTGCTGAACGCGATGGCACATCACGCCGACCATCTTGAATACGCCGTGCGAACTCTTTGGGCTTTGACGAGGCGAGACGCGCGGCCCCGAAATCGATACCCAATGCACGCAGCACGCGTCCTAGAGGATCTTGCCGCCTACGGCCGTTACAAACCGGTTCTCCTAAATGATCTCATGGCCGACATGGCCACCGAGTTATCAAGGGAGGTGACTTCGTTCGACCGATCCTTCACACCGCTCGACCTAGCCGACAAGTTACTCGCTAGGGAAGGTGAGTTTCTGGAGTCAGACGGCATCGCCATGACGTTGGGCGGTTTTGCGCTCAACTACCCGGTCATTAAGCCCGTTCGCGAAAAAGCGATCGCCCTCGTCCGCAGCTGTGTGTTCTCGGATAACGCGAGGATCGCCTCTAGAGCCGTGAAGTCTCTTTCTGAGATCTTGCAGGGGTTTTTGCCGGCATTTGCGCGGGGTGTGTCGCCGGAAGAGCACGCCTGGCAAGACGGAGAAAGACTTGCGGCCCTCGAAATAATCGAGGCTCGCCTGCGCCGCCCACCCTTGCCCGTTCCGCTGGTCCGTCAGATTTGGGCGATGCTCCGACAGCTTCGGCCACGCGGGCGGGATGACGCCGTGGGTCAGCGGTTTAGCGCGGTTCTTGCCTCGGTCCCGCAATCAGACGACTTACTAATGTTCGATGCGTTCTGCACTGGAACTTGGGAACTCGATGGCGGGGCCGCGAGCATCGAGGAGGGGGAGCGGCAACATCAGGAGCTAATCAGACGAGGTGTCCAAGCATTTCAACGAAGGCATGTAACTGCGCACCAGCAGGTGGACGCGCTCGCGCGGATGGCCGAAGACGCTGAGTCCTCCGGTATCGACATATCGGGAAAGGCGGTCAGCTTTATTGAAGAATCGTGTTCGGATGCTAGGTTTTTGAGCGCGCTCGTTCCCTATTTGTTGAACCAGCCACACCCATCCCTCGGCCACATGATATATGTCCCCCTTCGCATCCTGAGGAGCACCGCCGCTGCCGCGTACGAGAGCGCTGGTACCCAAGCTGCATCCCACCAAAATCCCGTAACGCGCACGGCACGGCCAACGCGGTCTGCCTCGGCCCGAGCCTCAACGATCCGATCCCCGCTGATTTGCAGATACTTGCAAGGCTCTCGCAACACCCGGATCAAGGGGTCCGCCATTTGACATTCACAGGCGTCGGGAGGATCGGAACGCATGCGGCCTACCGGGACGAAGCTGTGGTTCTGCTGATTCGTACTGACATCGCAGACAACGAAGCATTGGCAGAGGAGATGTGCGGAGCCTTCGATTACGGCCATATCAATCCCCGCACCCTGTCGGAAGCCGAAGTTAGCGACCTGCTAGATAAGCTAGTTCCAACGAAGGAGATCAGCGGTCATCATATTGGCCGATTCTTGTCTTCCATTGGTCAAGAGCATCCGCTAAAAATCTACGAATTCATCATCGGTCGTCTCGACCATTCCGCAGCCCTGGTGACGAGGGACGAAGGCGAAAAGGGATACGTCCCCGTCCCGCACACCGGATTCGGGACGAATTTTCATGTCTTGCAACAATCGCCAGACTACGGACGCTTTCTGGCGCAAGTTCGAGACCGGCTGATCACTCAGCCGGAGCAAGGGTATTGGCTGACCCAGCTTTTCTGGGCAATAGGCGGCCTGGACACGCCGACTCTTTCGACTCTGGACGAGTGGCTGCACTCAGGGGAAAAGCCCAAAATCCGCGCAATCATCAATCTCATCAGCTCGGCGCCTCAGGAGTTTGCCTTGGCCCGTCCTTTCTTTGCTCTCCACGCGATTGAGGAGTGTCAGCCTGTGGACGAGGACCTGGGGAGGCGTGCAGCTTCCGTGCTTATCGGCAACGCTCACGCGGGAGCGTTCCAGCGAGCGGTCGGCCAGCCCTCACCCAGATACGTCGCGATGGGGGAGCGGGCGGGTGAGTTGAGAGACAAGTTCACCCCCGGCACAATCGGGCACCAGTTTTTCTCGAGGCTGCATGATTCCGCTGTGTCGCGGCTTGAGCAAGAACGCATTGAGGATGAAGAGTTGGAGTTTGAATGACCGCTCTGCCCTTCGCTTCCTGCCGAACTGAAGGCCGCCGCTACGAAGGCAGGAAAGAGAACTATGCCGCCGTCAGAGCGAGTTCCTTCGGTTCTTCGAGCGTCGCGGACGGCCAGCTCTTCAGTTCGGGCAGGCAGTGTTTTACGAAGCAGGAGATGTTGCGCTGCACTTCGTCGTGGGGCATTCCGCCGAAATTCAGGTTGGGCATGATGCCCTGCATGTCGATCAGCTTTTTGTAGTCCGCGTATTTTTCGAGGACCTGCTGCGGAGTTCCCCAGGCCATGAGCTGGATGTAGTCCTCGACGGCCTTGTCCGCGCCGATTTCGTTGAGGTACTTGCTCATGTCCGAATAGCGCTCGTAGCCTTTGATGCTGTCGAAATGCTTGCCGAGCATTTCGTAATGCTCGAGGGCGGTGCGGTAGTTCGCGGCGAGGTATTTGCGCGCCAACTCTTCGGCGCGGTCGGCGCTTTCGTCCACGAAAGTGAAACCCGAACAGAAGGGTTTCGGCGGCTCGGTATTGGGATGAAACTCACGCCAGTGTTTGTGGTACCGCTCGAAGTCCGCAGTGACTAGATTCCAGGCCTTTTGCAGGATCACCAGCATGCCGAGGCCGAGTTTCGCGACCGAGGGCACGGAATCGGCCGAGGCGGCCGCCGCGAACGAGCGTCCTTTGAATGACTTGAACGGGCGCGGGCGAATTTCACGGCGCGGCTGCTTCACGGTGGCGCCGCCTTCGATGTAGCCGGTTTCGAGCGCGTCGAGCACCAGCTGCGCGTACTCGTCGAAGCGCTGGCGGCCCTCGTTCTGGTCGATGCGCAGGCCTTCGAATTCGCGGCGCGCCAGGCCACGACCGAAGCCGAGGATATAGCGGCCGTCGGAGACGTGATCGAGCAGCGAGATCTGCTCGGTGAGGCGCACGGGGTCGTGCCACGGCACCACGATGACCATCGAGCCGAGCTTGACGCGCTTGGTCCGGCCGGCGATGAAGGAGAGCACCTGGCACGGATCGGGGCTGACCGAATAGTCGTCGAAGTGATGCTCGGTCACCCACACGGATTCAAAGCCGAGCTCTTCCGCGCGGACGCAGTTCCCCACCTCTTCGCGCATGTACTGCCGGTCGGAATATCCACCCAAGTGCTGAAAACCCGCGCCGTAGCCTACATGCATGATGCCTGCCTCCGTGGACCGTTCCGCGCGCCACGAAACGGGCGCACGTCCCGGCGTATTCCCCAGTTCGCGCGACTATATCAAAATACGCCTCTTCGAACCATCTCTTCAACTTCCGACTCCGAAGCCTAGCCGGCGGCGCAAAAACGAAGCGCGCCGGTGTACAATCGCCTGCTTTGAATCGCAGCGAAGCCTCTGACCGGGTGCCAATGTCGAGAAACAGACAATACTTTGTCGCCGTAGTCGGCGGGGCGATTTCAGGCTCCGTTGCTGCGGAGATACTTGCGGATCACGGAATCCGCGTGGCCGTCTTCGAGCAGAACAAACGCCCCTACGGAAAGATCGAAGACGGCCTGCCTCGTTGGCACGTCGAGCAGCGCAAGCAGGAGTACGCCCGGATCGACGCCCGCCTGAGAAAGCCGGGAGTTTACTTCGTTCCATCCACCAAACTCGGCCGCGACGTGGACTTTCAGGATCTTTGCAGCAATTGGGGGTTTTCCGCCGTCATCCTGGCCAATGGAGCCTGGCGAGACAGGGATTTGGGAGTGCCCGGCGCCGAAAAGTTTGTCGACAAAGGCCTGGTTTACCAGAATCCGTTCATCTACTGGTACAACCACAAGAACGAAAAGGCTTACGACGGGCCACGGTACGAGACTCCGGATGAAGCCATCGTCGTCGGCGGCGGGCTGGCTTCGATCGACGTCGTGAAGGTTTTGCAGCTTGAGAACTACGAGCGGGCGATGAGGGCCCGCGGCATCGAAACCAACATCCACGAACTGGAGAAGGGCATCCCGGCCGCGTGCAAGGCCCACGGCATCAAGCCGGAAGACCTCGGCGTGAAGGGCTGCCTTTTGATCTATCGCCGCCGGGAACAGGACATGCCGCTGGCGCAGCCACCGGATAACGCGACTCCGGAGCAGATCGCGAAGACTGAGATGGTCCGGCAGAAAATGCTTCGCCTGGCGCGAGACCGATACCTATTCCGGTTTCAGGATCGAAGGCTCACAACCGGCCTCGTCATGGAGAACGGACGATTGGTGGGCCTTAGAGTCGCCGAAACGAAGATCGAAGGGAGGAAGGCGGAGCCGATCCCCGGCTCGGAGCACGAATTGCGAGCGCCTCTGGTGATCTCGTCGATCGGTTCCGTGCCGGAAATCCTTCCGGGCGTGGCGATGAAGGGCGAGTACTACACCTTCACTGACGAAGATTTGCCACGCTATTCCGGCGGCGATCGTGTCTTCGGTGTCGGGAACGTGGTCACGGGGCAAGGCAACATTCGAGTGTCACTCGTGCACAGCCAGAAAGTGACCACGCAACTCGTCGAGAACTACATGGGCATTGGGAGGAATGAGGGCGGAGATCGTACGGCGCTCCACGTGCCCGCCGAAGGCCGGGCCGCTGGACAGGCTCAGGCAGTTCAGGAAAGACTGCAAACGCTGCCTGCTCTATCGCAGGGGGAGGTCGCGGCAATCGAGCAGCGCATTCATGATTTACAAGAGCGAGTCGGCTACACCGGCGACTATGATTCCTGGATCGGCAAAGTTACGCCTCCCGACCTGGAGTAGACCCGGCGCAGAAAACCTGGCGCCCGGCCTACACTCGAATTGCACAGAGAAGAGGCTTATTCCTGAGGTGGTTGCTGCATCATCATGGGATTGAAGGGTTGCGGCGTCCCGACGATCTTGTCCTTCGCGTCGGTAATCACTTTGGTCAGGACCATCGTCGAATCCTTCCCCTGGTGCTTCACGACTCCCAAGGGATTGACCTTCGTGCTGACCCACGTGTCGCCCGAGCCGTCTTTCATCCGATAGTGCTCGCAAGTGAAAGTTCCAGCCGGTACCGTGATGGACTCACTGCCGACATCCTCCGCCGCGCTGCGGACATCCGCCGGCACGCTCTGACTATTCATGCGGCCTGTCATCTGCGCGGGCATTTCCATGGGGGGGCGGCCCGGCATCTGCATGATCACGCGCGACGTAACGGTGGAGTCGCCGACGGCAGTCAGCACCTTCATCACCATCTGGCCCGAGCCCATGCCGGATGTGGTCCACTCCATCCAATAGGCATCCTTGCCGTTCACCGATTCTTTCCCGACGATCGCATACTCGATGCTGGTCTTGCGGCCGTCCGAGGTCGTGATCTCATATGCTGCTCCCGAACCCACTACCGGACTGAAGACGCCGCGAGGCATGGGGGACTGACGCATGCCCATTTGCGCGCTCGCCGCCGCTGCCATCGCCAGCAGACAAACCACACTCACGAATACTTTCAAGCTCTTCATCATTCCCCCCTTGAGAACCGTCCCCCACCAATTTGCGTACGATCGGGCGCCATTTTACCCCAGCGCGGCCGCGCTGCCAAAAACCACGCCGAGCTAGTTTAACTCCCGATAACTAATCAGCCGGACGTGAAATCGCTCTACCGAACGCCTCGCTTCCGGCGCCAGCAAGCTTTCGAGTTCCATTTGGCGCTGTTGTTGCAGGCGCGAGCCCGTGGCTGTCAATTCCGCGTCGCAGATTCCCGGGTGCAACATGATTTCCGTCCGCCCTTCTGGCAGTGTGTCAATCAAGCGACACAGTGCTTCCGCTCCCAACTGGCCTGTCACTGCCAGCCCCAGGAAATAGTCCGGGGAGCGCAGGCCGTACTTACGAGAGATGGCAGTGAACCGCGACGAAACGGCCCGGACGGCCGCCGATGCCGCGAGCTGCATCGGCGACGCCGCGGTCTCGCCGCGCATCGACTTCCATGAATCTCGAAGATTCTCCACGGGTTTTCGGATGCGTGTGATTCCGAGCTCGCGGGCAAGGCGCCCAAGCACATTCATGACCCGCGGATGGGCGTGCGTGTGCTTGTGGGTGTCGACGTGCGTGGGTTCGATACCGGCGCCGCGGATTTTTTCGATCTGCGCCCGCAATTCCCTTTCGATGTCCTCCGTGCGAATCTTTCCCGAGCTCACTCTTGTCACGAAGATACCAAGAGACTTCGGGAGGCGTCCGTTCTCGTCCACCAGGGAAGGAATCTCCTCCCGTGGCGCGACAGCGAATCCACCCGTAAGGACCAGGTGACACCCAATTCCCAATGCCGGATTCGCCCGGGCGCGCACGACTGCATCGTCGAACGCCGGCCCGGTGGCCATCAGCGTTGCACTCGTCAGGATTCCTTCGCGGTGAGCGCGGACAATTCCCTCGTTTACGCCTCGCGTCAAGCCGAAATCGTCCGCATTGAGAATAAGTTCTTTCATTTTGGCCTGGGAGCGTCTTCAGGCAAGAAGAAATGATATCACGCCGAAGCTGAGGGACTGGCACGCCTCGCGCCACACGAGTGCACGGCGCGCGAACAAATGATGAATGCTCTGTGAAAGTTTTCAACAGTTCTGTTGAAATCCATGTGGAAAAGCGCGTGCTCTCCACGTAAATCTCTCGTCAGAATCGAGGCTTACTCCTCTTTGCACAAATTCTGTGCAGGTCAGAGTTCAGAAAATCGTTTTGGTAGGCTTCGCAGTCTTTCGGTTTAACTTTTTCTGGAAATGGGAAACTCTGCGAAGAAAATTCCCGAAAGAAAAAAACTTTACGCGAGAGGATTTAGTACCAGTGCGGCGGGGGTTCGAGCTTAATCGGAACAGATTCTTCGTCCTTCTCGATGTCGTACCACTTGCCGTACGTATGCCAACCCTTTGCGATAACTTGTATGAGGATTTTGCCTTGCGGGATTTCCGGCACTTTCACCGATCCATCCTGATTGGTCTTGAAATCCAGCTCAGCCAGCTTTTCGCGACGCAGGAAGCCGCCGGATGTGTAATATCGGACATACACGCTGGCGTTGCCGACAGGTTTGTCGTTGCTGCCTGTGACTTGAATTCTCAGTCTCGTGGTAGCCGGCCCGGAGGACTTGTCGTCTCGCTTGTCCTTGTCGGCCGGTTTGCTGGCGGAGTCCGGTGAATCCGACGCCGAAGACTGGCTGGCGTTGCTCACCCGCGCAAAACCGACTGCCCCGCACAGCAAGCCCGCTGCCAAAACCGCTGCCCATTGACGCGACGGGATACGCCGGGGGCAAATCGTCCTCGTCTTCATGGCACTTACCTTGTACCTCAATTGCGAGCGCCTCTCAAGCCAGCGGATATGTCCAGACGAATCCTACGATGATCGTAACAAATTTCTTTAACCCCTTGCAGGCCGAACCGATTCTGAAATCCATGCAAGGTAGCGGCGTGCCCCTGAGGCGACCGGAAGCGCGATGATTTCGGGGACGTCATAGCTGTGCAGGCGCTGAACTTCCTTTTGCAGCGCGGGGAATCGCAGGCGCGAGGTCTTGATGATCAGCAAAAGCTCTCTCGCGGACTTGACCTTGCCCTTCCACCGATAAAGTGATTCGACGGGAACCTGAAGAATGTTGGCGCAGGCTGCCAGCCTTTGCCCAACCAGCGCTCGGGCGATCCGCTTCGCCTCTCTCGCCGAACCGCATGTGACCAGCACGACGATTTTGTCCGTCATTGCTCGCCTTTACTCTTGGGACTCGCCTTGCCGCGATTACCGGATACGGATCGGCTGCGCGACAAGATACAATACCGCTCCGTGGCAAGCCAAGCGATCCACTTCGGCACTTCCGGTTGGCGCGGGATCATGGCCGAAGATTTTACGTTCTCAGGTGTACGCCGCGCGGCGGCGGCGATCGCAGGCCACGTACGGACCAAGAGCAAAGCTCCCGTCTTGATTGTCGGCTACGACATGCGATTCCTTTCGGGGGAGTTCGCGCGCACCGCGGCCGCCGTCCTGCGGTCGCATGGCTGCCGCGTGTTCCTTTGCGGTGCAGCGACGCCTACGCCCGCCATCGCGCACGCCATCATTCACGAGAAACTCGACGGCGGCGTCAACATCACGGCCAGCCACAATCCCGCGCAGTACAACGGCCTGAAATTTTCGGGCCCTGACGGCGGCCCGGCCCTGCCCGAAATCACCCGCGACATCGAAAAGCGCGCTGCCGCAATCAAAGACGATTCCGGCAGCCACCACGAGATTGATGAGGATTTCGAGGGGATCGATCCTCGCGAGCCGTACTTCGCGCAGCTTCGCCGCATGATTCGATTCGACGTTCTACGCAAGGCGAAGGGCAGTTTTGTCTGCGATGCCGTGCACGGGTGCGGGGCGGGCTGGCTCGATCGCATTCTTGCGGAAAGCGACGTGACCGTGACGCCGATTCGCGACGAGCGCGACGTGCTGTTCGAAGGGACGGGGCCCGATCCGTCCGAAGAGAATCTCGCACCGCTGAAGAAAGCGGTTGTTGAAAAGAAGGCGCTTGCGGGTCTCGCCACCGACGGCGACGCCGATCGCTTCGGCATCATCGACCGCGATGGATCGTTCGTCTCGCCGAATCATATCCTGGGTCTGGCCTTCGACTACATTCTCGAAACGCGTGGATATAAGCTCGGCGCCTCCCGCAGCGTTGCGACCACGCACCTTCTGGATGCGGTAGCCAGGCTCCACGGCGTGAAACTGTACGAGACGCCGGTCGGCTTCAAGTACGTCGGCCCGCTCCTGCGCGAGGACAAGATCGCGCTCGGAGGCGAGGAAAGCGCGGGCATGACGATTCGCGGACACCTCCCGGAAAAAGACGGCATCCTCGCTTGCCTGCTCGTTGCGGAAATGATTGCGGCGCGCCAGACATCGCTGGCCGAACAGCTTCGCGATCTCTTCCGCCGCGTCGGCCGGGAGTTCTGGCCGGTCCGCGTCAACTTGCATCTCTCGGATGAGGCTCAGGCGAAGCTACCGAAGCGATTGAAAGCTGATTTCAAAAAGTTTGCGGGACGCCGCGTGGCTCACGAAAATCGCCTCGACGGGCTGAAGCTGATCTTCGAAGACGGCGAGTGGGTCCTGATGCGCCCTTCCGGCACCGAGCCGGTCGTGCGCATCTACGCGGAAGCAGCCTCGCTCGAGGCTTCGCAGAAGCTCGCCGATGAGGCGCGCGCCTGGATCACACAATGAGCAGACATCCGACCAACGAGCCGCCGGTGAGTTTCCCTGAACAGCTCCGCGACTTCCTGCGGCGGAACTTCAACTGGTTCCTGGCGGCCGGTTTGGCTTTGCTGCTGCTCCAGGATGTTTTTGGAACGCACGGCGTGCTAGCCATGCGCCGCTCGCAAAAGGAAGCCAGCGAGGTTCGCAAGGAAATCGACCAGATCAACGAAGAGAACCGCCGGCTGCAGGAGCGCGTGAAGGCGCTCAAGACCGATCCGGAAGCGATCGAACATATCGCGCGCGAGGAAATGGGGCTGGCCCGGCCGGGCGAGTACATCTTCAAGATCCCACCCAAACCCGGCGAAGTCTTCCCTTCGTCCTCCCAGCCTGCCGGACCACCGAAAAAGCCCTAACCCTCGGCAGCCGTCCCGGGCGTCCGCCCAACTTCTCCCGAACGAAGCCGGCGAACCACGCGAGGATTTCCTTGCCTCGGCCTTTCAAGCGCGTTCGCGCGATCGAGAGCAACACCATCGCGGTCGTAATCGCGAGCAAGCCCGCGGTCGCCATCAAGATCCCCTGAGATTGCTTTTCGAGAATGGAGAACCGCCCATAGACGAATTCAATGTGGACCCAGTAGACGAGCAACGACGTCTGGCCTAGCTGTACGAGCGGGCTGAAACCGACCGCGCCAAGCCCCCACCGGCACCACGCATACCCGGCTAGCATCAGCAACAACAGGATGCCGACACGAGCGAGAAAAAAGTTGGGACTCGTGTGCCAGTAGTCGTACACGGCATAGAGCTGCACGGGCCGCGAGTCGAGCCACCGGGAAAGAAACAATATCCCCGCTCCGCCTACTCCGAGCAAGGCCATCGTTCGCCCCAGATTTCGCATCGGCCAGTCGCTAAAGAGGACGAACCCAGCCGCCAGCCCCGCGAAGGCAAATGCGCTCCAAGGGAAGATTGGAAAGAGCCACGGTTGCGGCACCGCATAGATGTGGACGCCGTTGATGTACGACTCGAGATACCACGGCAGCCAGCGGGGACGCCACAAGGTCCAGAGAGGTGGTGTCAAGAGGGCGATCCCGAGTGAAACCCCGGCGGCGCCGATTGCGCCCGCCATCTGGCTTTGCACGATCCAGCAAAGAACGCCCATGAAAACGATCGATAGCCCGATCAAGTTGAGCACGTCCACGCGAAGCAGGTCGGTCCAAGGCGCCGCCGGCCATCCGAGTGCGAACTCCTGAACGCGAAAGAGCAGGGCTAGCGCGAATATCTCGCCGCCGCGCCGAATCATTCGAGCCGCAATCCGGTTCGCCGAGACCCCCTTCCGCCGCATGCGGTCCGCCACTAGCGCGGACGAAATACCCGACATGAATATAAATAGCGGCGCGGGAAGCGTCCCACTGAATTGCGACAGGCCGAAGAAGGAACTGTTGCGCGCCGGCCCGCCGAGCCAGGCGTCGTAGCAGTGCACCTCGAACATCCCGAAGCAGGCGAGCCCGCGCAGCCAGTCGAGGTAAGCGAGTCTTTGTGTTTGGGGTTCGACCATCGCGCCTGTCGCTTTACAGAATCGCCGAGGGCGAAAATCAAATCAAGCCCTTATCGGCGCAGCTTCTCGTCCGGTAGAATCGTTTGCGATGGCGGCGAATTCCAAATCGTGGCAGATGAACTTCCCGACGGCCGCAGCTGTCTGGGCTGCCGTCGTTCTTTACGTGGCCTATCTCGGAGAGCGAAACGGTTTCGGAGGATGGCGATTCTTCGTCGCGCTCGGAGTCGCTGCAGCGCTCTTTGCGTTTGAATTCTTCCTCGCGGCTCCACGCGTGCAGGATCGATTTGTGAAGTCGCTCGGCAATCGCGGCGGGATGCTCGCTCCGCTCGTTCCGCTGTTTGCTGTCCTGGTGTACTGCTTCGGCGTAACGGGTAACTGGACAATGCTGCTCGCTGGCGCGGCCTATGCTGTGATTCCCGCATTGCTACTTGCGAGTAGCAGGGGTAAGCCGCCGGGAACCTGGGAAGACTACGCTGCCGCAGTGGCGCTCTGGCTGCCCGCCTGGCTTCAGCCACCGTACCGTTTGCTGTATCACATTTTCCCGTACCCCCCGCCTTTGACGCACACGTTCACGATTTTGATGGCGCTCAGCACCGGCGTCGCGGCTTTCGTGTTGCTCCGCCGGCTTCCCGGAGTCGGCTATGCGGTGGAGTGGCGTCGCGGCTTCGCGTGGAATTTTGCGTTCAACTTTGTTGTGTACGCTGCAACCGCCATCCCGATTGGACTCAAGATCGGCTTCCTCACGTGGCATCCCGAGCTGCCCCACTTGCGCTCAGTACCGCTCTCGGGAGTGGGGTCTTTCCTTTTGTCGGCAGTCGGAATCCTGCTGTTTACAGCCTGGCCTGAAGAATTCTTATTTCGAGGGCTGTTGCAGAATCTGCTCTCAAAGACGCTGAGGAGTGAATGGGCTGGACTGATCGTGGCGTCAGTGATCTTCGGATTTGCGCACATCTTCCATGCGCCGGTTCCGAACTGGAAGTACGTCTTTCTGGCCACGATTGCCGGAATATTCTACGGCCACGCGTGGATGAAAACCGGCTCGCTCGTCCCCGGCGTTCTGATTCACGCGCTCGTCGACACGCTCTGGCACGTGCTATTCCACTAGCACCATGTTGCCAGACTATTTCACAGTGCCCGCCAACGGGCTCGAGGCCGTTGCGTAGAGCTTCTTCTCGATCCGCCCGGCGAGGAACGCTTTCCGGCCCGCTTCGACCGCCGCGCGCATGGCTTCCGCCATCAGGACCGCGTCCTGCGCAGCCGCGATGGCTGTATTCATCAGGACGCCATCAGCGCCCAGCTCCATCGCGATTGCCGCATCGGACGCCGTGCCGACGCCTGCATCCACGATCAGGGGTACCTCCGTGATCCGCTCACGCAGAATGCGCAGGTTCGCCAGGTTCTGAATCCCCATGCCCGAGCCGATCGGCGCTCCGAGCGGCATGACGGCCGAAGCGCCCGCGTCGATCAGCTTGAGGGCGGCGATCAGATCGTCGTTCGTGTATGGCAGCACCACGAAGCCTTCCTTCACGAGCGTCTTCGTCGCACGAATCAGCTCCTCGGTGTCCGGAAAAAGCGTCTGCTCGTCCCCGATCACTTCGAGCTTCACCCACTCCGAAAGCCCGACTTCGCGTCCGAGCCGTGCCGTGCGGATCGCCTCGTCCGCAGAGTAGCAACCCGCCGTGTTGGGCAGGATGAAGAATCTCTTGCGATCGATGTAATCGAGCAGCGATTCCTTCGTGCGGTCGGTCAGGTTGACCCTGCGGACGGCGACGGTCACCATCTCCGCGCCGGAGGCCGCGTGCGCCCGCGCCATCTCCTGGAAGCTGCGGTACTTCCCCGTACCCACAATCAGCCGTGAGCCAAATGCGCGCCCCGCTATCACCAGTTGGTCTGCCATGCGTATCTCCGTAACGATTGTACCGCGCGGAGGCGGGTTTCAGACTCGCCCCAGCAAAAAACTCCAGAGCTACGCCATTCGATGCGGGCGAGGTTCCTCGACGTCGGCGTAGAGTTGCGCGATCACATCCCGGAAGCGCTCCTCAATGACGCGGCGCTTCAACTTGAGCGTGTACGTCAGCGCGCCATTCCCGTATGTGAAATCGTGCTCCAGCAACGCAAAGCGCTTGGGCTTTTCATATTGCGCGATGGTCGATGCGAGCCGTTCGATTTCGTGCGCAATCAGGTCCCGGACCCACGGGTCGGCGAGCATCTGCGCCGGCGTGGAAACCTCGAGTCCGGCCTTCCGCGCCTCCACCTCCATGGTTGTGAAGTTCGGCACGATCAGCACGGAAACGAATTTCCTGCCTTCGCCGACGACCATCGCATTCACGATAAACGGCGAGGTCTTCAGCAGATTCTCGATTGGAGCCGGCGCGACGAACTTGCCGCCCGCGGTCTTGAGCAACTCTTTCTTGCGGTCTGTAATGACCAGATAGCCGTCCGCATCGAGCCGGCCGATATCGCCGGTGCGAAACCAGCCGTCGGGCGCAAAAACTTCGCGCGTCGCGTCGGGTTTCCGATAGTAACCCTGCATCACGCAAGGCCCCTTGACGAGGATTTCGCCATCATCTGCGATGCGCACCTGCACGTGCGGAATCGGGTGGCCCACCGTGCCGACCTTGTTCGCCTTGGGCGAATTGAACGTGACAACCGGAGAAGTTTCCGTGAGCCCGTAGCCCTGATACACGGGCAGACCGACGCTCCAGAAGAACTCCGACAGTTCGGGAGCGAGCGGGGCGCCGCCCGAACTGAATAGTCGAATCCTGCCCCCGACCCCCGCACGAATCTTTGAATAGACCAGGCGATTTGCGATGTGCCAACGCAGTTTCACGCCGAAGGAAACATCCTTGCCATACGCCCGCCACGGCACTGCTTCCGCCGCCACGCGAATCGCGGCATCGAATATCCTTTTCTTGAGTCCGGTTTCCCGGTGTCCTTTTTCGATGATGTTGGCGTATGTTTTCTCATAAAAACGCGGGACCGCTGCCATCATGGTGGGCCGAACTTCGAGAAGCGCCTGCGCCACCGTCTCCATGTGCTCGACATAGGCAACGGAAACCCCTCGAAAGATATACCCGTAGTCGATCGTGCGCTCGTAGACATGCGCGAGCGGCAAAAGCGACAGCGCGAGGTCGAACGGCAACATCTCGTACTCCCGGCTGAAGTCGAGCGCATTCGAACTGAGATTCACGTGATTCAGCATCACGCCTTTGGGCTCTCCCGTGGTGCCCGACGTATAGATGATCGTGGCCAGTTGGTCTCCGGTGACCTCGGCGGCCCGGCGCCGGTACTCCGCGATGTCCGCGTCACCCGCTGTCGCGATCAGCGTTTCGTAGCGGAGGATCTCGCCGTGCATATTTGCGGGCGGCGCCGCTGAAATCACGTGTTCGATCTCCGGCAGATACTCGCGGCACTCCGCAATCTTGCGGGCTTGCGTTTCACCCGAAGTGAATACGACCCGCGCGCCCGAATCCTTCAGGATGTAAGCGAGCCGGTCGAGCGATTCGTTGAAATAGACCGGAACAGTCACGGCGCCCAAGCCCTGAATGGCAAAGTCGGCCGTATGCCATTCGGGGCAGTTTGGTGCAAAGAGTCCCACGCGATCGCCGGGCCGGACGCCCAATTGCGCGAGCGCCTTCGCAAGGCCGGCCACTCGCCGCAACATCTCGTTGGCCGAGACGGACTGCCAACCGCTGGCCGTGCGATACACCTGTGCTCGAGGGTTTGCAGACTGGTCTATGGCGTCGAGAAAACACTTCGGAAGGGGTGGGTACTCCGTCGCCATGACAGCCAATGTAGCCTACCGTCAGTATCCACGCAATGCGCCCCTGTGAAAGTCTCGCTGCATTGCGATAAGATGCAGCGCAGAAGGTCCCCCATGGCGAAGATCGCAGCAGAAGACGCGACCGGCTATCAACCCATCCGGGCGCCTCGCGGCACCGCGATCTCCTGCAAAAGCTGGCAGCAGGAGGGCGCGCTGCGCATGCTGATGAACAATCTCGATCCCGAGGTCGCCGAGAAACCCGAAGATCTCATCGTGTATGGAGGGCGAGGCAAAGCGGCGCGCAACTGGAAATGCTTTCATGCAATCGTCGCCTCGCTCCGAGCGCTCGAAAATGACGAAACGCTGCTCGTGCAATCCGGCAAGCCCGTCGGCGTTTTCCGCACGCACTCCTATGCGCCTCGCGTCCTGATCGCCAATTCCAATCTCGTCGGCCAATGGAACGACTGGAAACATTTCGACGAACTCGACCGCGCCGGCCTGATGATGTACGGCCAGATGACCGCCGGGAGCTGGATCTACATCGGCACGCAGGGAATTTTGCAGGGTACGTACGAGACGTTCGCCGCGGCCGGGCGAAAACATTTTCAGGGCGATCTCGCCGGAAAACTGATCGCCAGCGGCGGCATGGGGGGCATGGGCGGCGCGCAGCCTCTTGCAGCGACCCTCAACGGCGCAGCGTTCCTCGGAATCGACGTCGATCCCGAGCGCATCAAGCGGCGCGTCAAAGCCGGCTACTGCGACGTGATGGTCAACGACCTCGATGAGGCGCTGCGCATCTTGAAGAACGCCGTTCGCAAACGCGAAGCCGCTTCCGTCGGACTCGTCGGCAATTGCGCGGACGTTGTCCCCGAGCTCGCGCGCCGCGGTGTCGTGCCCGACCTGCTCACCGACCAGACGAGCGCGCACGATCCCGTCGGCGGCTACATTCCGCAGGGACTCGACGTCGCCCAGGCTGCGGAGCTTCGCAAGGCCGATCCCGTTACATATCGCAGGCGCGCGCTCGAGTCCATTGGCAAGCACGTCGAAGGCATGCTCGCGCTCCAGAAGCTGGGCGCCGTGACCTTCGACTACGGGAACAACATCCGCACGTTCGCCTTCGAGCAGGGCGTGAAGAACGCCTACGATTTCCCCGGCTTCGTGCCTGCCTACATCCGACCGCTATTCTGCGAAGGCCGCGGGCCGTTTCGCTGGGCCGCGCTTTCGGGTGAACCGGCCGACATTCATCGAACAGATCAACTGGTGCTCGAAATGTTTCCGCACGATGAAATTCTTTGCCGTTGGATCCGGCTCGCGCAGAAACGCGTGCGGTTCCAGGGATTGCCCGCACGTATTTGTTGGCTCGGCTACGGCGAGCGCGACAAATTCGGGTTGGCGCTCAACGATCTCGTGGCGCATGGAAAACTGAAGGCGCCCATCGTAATCGGCCGCGATCACCTCGATTGCGGCTCCGTCGCCTCGCCATATCGTGAGACAGAAGCCATGCGCGATGGCTCGGACGCCGTGGCCGATTGGCCGCTGCTGAACGCCCTGCTCAGCACCGCGAGCGGCGCGAGCTGGGTTTCGATTCACAATGGCGGCGGCGTCGGAATTGGCTACGCGCAGCACGCCGGGCAAGTGCTCGTCGCCGACGGCACAAGGGAAATGGCATCGCGCATCGAGCGCGTTTTAACGAATGATCCCGGCATCGGCGTCGCTCGCCACGTGGACGCCGGCTATCCCGAAGCCATCGACTTCGCCCGGAAATCCGGCATCCGAATTCCCGAGGTCTGAAAAATGGCGGCCGACTGGTTGATCACCGGCTGCTCGGAGCTTCTTACCCTTCGCGGGCCTGTGCCGCGCCGCGGGCGAGCGCTCGGCGATCTCGGCATCATTCGCGACGGCGCGCTGCTGGTTCACGGCGATCGCGTCACCGCCGTCGGGCCGCGTCGCCGCATCGAGCGTCTGCGTGAAGCGCGCCGCGCGGAAAAGCTCGACCTGGGCGGCCGCGTTGTACTTCCCGGCTTCGTCGATTCGCACACGCATTTGGTTTTCGCCGCCAGCCGCGCGACCGAATACGAGCAGCGCATCTCGGGAAGGACCTACGAACAAATCGCGCGCTCGGGCGGCGGGATTCGCTCGACCGTCACGGGCCTGCGCCGTGCATCACCGAAAACTCTGAAAGCCAGCGCTGCGGCTCACCTGCGCGAGTTTGCCGCGCACGGTACCACGACGCTCGAGGCTAAAAGCGGCTACGGTCTCGACTGGACAAACGAGCGGAAGATCCTCCTGATTCTTCACGATCTCCACCAGGAGCAGCCGCTCGACATCATCCCTACGTTTCTTGGCGCGCACGTCGTGCCGCCCGAATTTCGCCGGCGCCCCGATGCGTTTGTAGGCGTGCTGGTGGAGCGCTGGATTCCCACGGTCGCCACGGCGGGCCTTGCGAAGTTTTGCGATGTTTTCTGCGACCGCGGCGCGTTCACGGTGGCGCAGGCGCGGCGGATTCTCCTCGCAGGGCGCGCGTGCGGTCTCGTACCGCGAATCCATGCGGAGCAACTTGTCCACACGGGCGCCGCGCGCCTTGCGATCGAGCTGCAAGCGGCGAGCGCGGATCACCTCGAGAAACTCGATCGTGGCGACATCCGAGCGCTCGCGCTCTCCAATGTTGTCTGCACGTTGTTGCCCGGCTGCTGCTTCCACCTCAGCCTTCCGCACTGCGCTCCCGCACGGGCGTTGATCGGCGAGGGCGCCATCGTCGCGCTCGCCACCGACTTCAATCCCGGCACCAGCCCCACCGTCAGCATGACGATGATTCTCTCGCTCGCCTGCACGCAGATGCGCATGACTCCCGCCGAAGCCATCGCCGCAGCGACGATTAATCCTGCCTACTCGTTGCGGCAACACGATCGCCTCGGCTCGCTTGAAGTTGGCAAGTATGCGGACCTCGCCGCCTTTGACGTGGCCGCCTACCAGGAAATTCCGTATTATTTTGGTGTGAACCTTTGCACCCTTACGATGAAGCGTGGCGTAATCATCCATTCGAAAACAGACTGACTGATGAAGCAGCTTGTTGAGTGCGTTCCGAATTTTTCCGAAGGGCGCGATGCAGCTAAAGTCGACGCCATCGTCGCTGCCATTTGCGAGGTTTCCGGCGTGTTCGTGCTCGGCCGCGAAAGCGACGCGGACCATAACCGCAGCGTGATCACACTCGCGGGCGAACCGGAGGCCGTCGCAGAGGCGGCCGTGCGGGGAGTGGGCAAGGCCGCCGAGTTGATCGACCTGACGCGGCAGACGGGCGCGCACCCGCGCATCGGCGCGACCGACGTGGTCCCGTTCATCCCCGTTCGCGGCGTTACGATCGAAGATTGCGTCGCGCTCGCGAAGAAAGCCGGACGCGAAATCTGGGAGCGCTATCGTATCCCCGTCTATTTCTACGAAGCAGCCGCGCAGCGGCCGGAGCGCACGAATCTCGAAAATATCCGGAAGGGGCAATTCGAAGGCCTTCGCGAGGAGGTTCTCCACAATCCCGAGCGCGCTCCGGATGTCGGCGAGCGGAGCCTGCATCCCACGGCCGGCGCCACCGTCGTTGGCGCGCGCAAATTCCTGATCGCATACAACATCAACCTGAACACGCCTGACGTCGAGATCGCGAAACGCATCGCGAAGACAATCCGCTTTTCGAGCGGCGGCTTACCTTTCGTCAAGGCCATGGGCGTGGACTTGCGCGCGCGCAACCTCGCTCAAGTCTCGATGAACCTGACGGACTTCGAGCAGACCCCGATACATCTCGTGTTCGAGACTGTGAAGCAAGAGGCGGCACGCCACGGCGTTGGAATCGTGGGCAGCGAGATTGTCGGCCTGATTCCCAGGCGGGCGATCGAGATGACGGCAGAATCCTATCTCCAGATCGAGAACTTTTCTCCCGCTCAGGTGTTTGAGAATTGTCTGGAGGAAGCGCTCGGCAACGCGGGCGGCAAAGGTTCCGCGGACTTCGCGGCGCTCGCACAGCCATTTCTCGATACCGTCGCGCGCGCCACGCCGGCTCCCGGCGGAGGATCGGTCGCGGCGCTCGCAGGTGCGCTTGGCGCGAGCCTCGGACAGATGGTTGCGGGCCTTTCGCGCAAGAAGAAATCGCTCGCGGCCTATGCCGCCGAGCTCGGCGAGACTGCCGGCGAATTTCGCGTCGCATCGCGGGAGCTGACCGAGGCCATTGACCGTGATGCGACGGCGTACGAGTTGGTGCTGGCCGCGCACAAGCTTCCGCGCGAAACTATGGAAGAACAGCGGCGGCGCGACCTCGCGATTCAGCAGGCTTTTCAGGCGGCGGTGGAAGCACCGCTCGAAGTCGCGCGTAAAGCGGCGGAAGTATTTGAGAGGCTCGGGCAACTGGAATCCATGTCAGCCCCGTCTATGTTGTCAGACGTGCGCGTGGGCCGGATGATGGCCGCGACCGCCGTCCGCGGCGCGCTTGAAAACGTGGCCACGAATCTCGAATCGATTGCCGATCCTGCATTTGTGAGCCGTGCGCGTTCGGAAGCTCGGTCGCTTGCCTCGCGGATCGCCGAAAGTTCCGTGACGGCCGGCCGATAGGTAGGATGGTTTGAGTGTTCTGAGGGGGAAGAAAACGTGAGACAGCTAATTCGCCGTTCCATCACAGTCAGCGCCCTGACCGCGGGCCTCCTGCTCGCCTTGCTCGTCGTTCCGCAGCGATCCTCCGCTGGATCGCTCAGCACGAGCGTTATCGGGATGTTCCCGAAGCAGGTGGGCGAGTTCGCGTATGCCGATTTGAAGTCGGCGCGAAAATTTCCGTGGTTCTCAGAGCTGCGCGAGCAGTTGCTTCCGAGCCGTTTCCGGCAGTTCGAGCAGTTCCTCTCTTCGGCGGGCGTCGACCCGAACACCCAGGTGGACGAACTTGCCTGGGGGGCCATTACCGCCGGGAAAGGAACGAGCGAGGAGGTTGTCGGCGTTGCGCTGGGAGCGTTCAACCCTTCCTCGAGCGAGGACCGCTTTAAGCAGCAGAAACTGCCCATGTTCGACGTCCACGGTTACCATCTCTACGCCTTCGGCAGCGGCTCTGGCCCGACGGACATCCTCTTTACATTCATCGACTCGAATACGGCGGCCTTCGGCGCCCGGTCCGCGCTCGAAAAGCTGATCGACGTGCGCACGGGCGTCTCGGAAAGCTTGCTCAGAAATGACGAGCTCTTTCCTCTGATCAACGAGGCCGACGGCAGCGGAATCATCTGGGCCGTGCTCGACCAAAGCTACACACGCATGGCCGTCCAGCAGTTGCTCCCACAGGCGAATCAGTTTCCGCAGGCCGCCGCGATCGTCAACCGAATGCACGCCATGACGATCAGCGTCGAGGCGGACAGCGGCGTGGAGACGCATTTCCAGGCCGTCTGCAATTCCACCGACGACGCGAACCTCCTGGCTGCGGCGCTACAGGCCGGCGTCATGTACCGCCGCTATCAGGAAGCGCAGGACCATCCGGACCTCGCGAGTGCTCTCGATCAGGTGCGGGTGACGCCGAGCGGCGACCGCCTGAAGATAGACGCTCCCGTGAGTCAGGACCAGCTCCTGTCGCTGATCCGCACCCGCGCTTTCGCCGTACCTATGTAGGAAAGAGCCGAATCCTCAGCTGGATGGGTTTACGGAGCGGCGTCACACCCTCGGCCGGGACTTCACAGCACCGCCGTATTTCACAAGCGTAATGCACGCGCGGCCTTCGCGTGTTTCTTGCTGGACACCGTCGACGAGGGCGCTCGCGAAAGCCTTGTCCTTTTTCGCCCCCGCACTGTTTTTCGGCCGCTTGGCGCGTGGCGCAGGGCCGACTGTACCCCGCGCTGCCGATGATTCGACCCTGACTTCGACGCGATCGGGAAAACTTGCGGCGATAAGCTGGGCAGTAAGAAGCGAGCCTCGGTTCGGGCGGAGCCGAAATACCTCGCGGCAGGCCTCGATGGCGGCCGCAGCGAGATCCTCCTGCGCCCGTTCGGAAAGCCCCCCATGCTGTGCGACATGCGCTGCGATCGCGCTGGCGCCGGCGATAAGGCGGGGATCGTTGTGCAGCGTGCACTGAATCTGGCTGGTCGGGGCGGCCTGGGCCGTTTGGCTGATCTTGTTCGCGGAAGCGGCGCGGTCGGAATTAGTGGTCATCGGAGTCAGCGAGGCGCACGTCGCAAGCCTCCCGGCAGTCCGGACAATAATACAAGCCGTCGATGCAAAGACGCACGTGATATTCCGCCTGGCAAAAACAGCAATACTTCTCGCAAGTGCATTTGGATTCCGGTTTGTCGCACTGCGAGCACAGAGTGACCACTTTTGTTGCCCTTTCCTTCAGGCCTGATTATGCCTTCGTTCTATGGTAGGCCTACTCGTATGCGCCGACAAGCGCCGGGCGTAGCCCTTGTTCGTAACCCCGCATCCCATAGAATAGAACCCCGGGTGCCGTGAACTCCGTGAGCATGGAGGAATGGCAATGTATCCGGCCGGCTATCGCTATTCCAAGGACCACGGCTGGATCGAGGTCGCGTTTGAGCGGAGTCACGGCGCGTGCCGCAAGGGGCAGCACGCGCCGCAATCATGATGGCCTCTCCGCAGGAGGAAAACTCGCTGAATCCTTACCGTTTCTCGTTCTTGGCCTTCTCCGCCGGAACACTGCGGTGAGCCTGTGCGGACGACGGCTTCGCCTCGGTGGTTATTTTCGCGGTTGCAGTGGTTGCCGCCGGGAAAGAGATCTCCCGGCCATCCGAGATGGCAGCGGCTGCTTCCGTCATCGTATCGGGCACGGGCGAGTCCATAGGCAGTAGCGCTCCCTCAGCTTCTTTCAGGAACGCCAGTCCCGGCGCGCTCCCATCCCAATCGATCGAGACGACATCACCCAGCAGAACCTGCTCAGTCGCAAGCAGGCTCGCCAGCGGGTACACCACATGCCGCTCGATCGCCCGCTTCAGGTGGCGCGCTCCGTACTTCAGGTCGGTTCCTTCACGCAACAGAAAATCTCTGGCGGCCGGTGTGACCCGGAACAGGAATCTCCCCTTCGCCGTCTCGAGCACGCGCTGCTGCACCATTCCGAGCTCGATCTCGAGGATCTGTTCGAGCTGCTGCGAGCGCAACGGATGGAACACCACGACCTTGTCGATCCGGTTCATGAACTCCGGCGCGAATTTCCTCTTCGCCGCTTCCGAGGCCGTACGCTCGACCTTCTCATCCAGCTTCGGCTTCGATTCCGGCCTGACGATCGGCGCGAATCCCAGGCCGCCGGTCATCAACTCCGTGATCTCGCCGCCGCCCAGGTTCGACGTCATGAAGATCATCGTCTGCGAAAGATCGACGCGGCGGTTGTCGCCCAAGGTAAGAGTTGCTTTGTCCAGAATTCCCAGCAGCAATTGCCACAGCGCGTCGCTCGCCTTTTCGATCTCGTCGAAAAGCAGAAAGCTGATCTTCAGCTTGTCCGTATGATATTGCGCGAGCGCTTCCTGCGTGATCAGCGGATGCGTCTCGCGATGCCCCAGGTATCCCGGCGGCGAGCCGATGAGCTTCGCGATCTCGTGCGAGTGCTGAAACTCGGCGCAGTCCACCTTGATGACCGCCCGCGGATCGCCGAAGAGCACCTCTGCGGTCGCTTCGACCACGCGGGTCTTCCCCGCTCCCGTCGGCCCGAGGAACAGCAAGTTCCCCACCGGCCGCCCCGGCGAGTTCAGGCCGGCGCGAAACACCTGGTACAGGTCCACCACCGCCTGTACGGCTTCGTCCTGTCCGACGATCTTCCGACGCAGCCCCGCTTCGAAATCGCGTGATTCCACGCTGCGGAGTGTCGGGTCGAGTTGTACCGCCTGCGCGCCCATGGTCTTGCTCCCTACCGGAACCTTCTTCCGCCCTCCAGATTGCGCGGCACCGACCGCTCGAATTGATCGAGCTTGACGTCGAGCGTCGAACGCAGCAATCGTAGTTGCGTGACCAGTTCCCGGCTAGAATTGGCGCGGTCTGCCAGCGTCAGAAGCGGCGGCGACAGATCGGCCAGGTCCAGGTTAAGGTTGCGTAGTGAGTGCATTAGGTTTTGCACATAAAGGGAGCGGATGTCGAACAGCTCGACCCGGCTGTTCACCTGCTCGCGCAGCGTGGACCAATCGAGATCGAGGAACGGGTGGTTTCGAGAAACTTTGCGGACGACATCGTCGGTAATGCGCGGCCGCTCACCGAGCCGCGCCAGGTGAAGTTGCAGCACCTTACCCTGCCGGCGCACGTTGTGCACCAGGTAGTAGGTGTTGCCTTTGCGCCGAATGAAAGCCACAACGTCTCCTTCCGGGCCAGGCACGGCATGAAACCCGAGTGCCGTAGTGTATAGCCTGTCCACTACACCTTCAATGGTACGATGCATAGGATCGCAGAAGGTTGCGTCGAATCGGTTATTACTCTTGAGGAACGATGCGGGAGCGCGGAAAGAAGGACTTAGTAGAAGTTCTTCGCGGGTTCCGAAATGGGATCGATAAGCAAAACTTTGCTTTCGTAATTTGGATGCAAGATTCGCGCGCCGCGGTTGCAAAAGGAGCCCAAGAAAGGTGTCCTGGGGACCCGTCTATCGCCTGGTGAAACAGATTCCGCGAGGGTGCGTAACAACCTATGGAGACCTCGCGCGCGCGCTGCGGCTGCCGGGCGGAGCGCGCGCCGTCGGGTACGCGATGGCGGCATGTCCAAGCGGGCGAGGGATCCCGTGGCACCGCGTGGTCGGCGCCGGGGGGCGACTTCTCATTCGCGAGCCGTACGCAAGCTTGCAACGGCGGCTGCTCGAATCTGAAGGCACTGCGATCGAGGGCCGCCGCGTCGATATGAAGCGCTACGGCTGGTCGCCCGCTAAATCAAGCAAGGCAAAAGCAAGAAAAGGGCGTTCGAAAACACACAAGCGCAGACGCGCGTAATCGCCGCGATTCGCACTCGAATCGTGATTCGTGATATAGAAGTCTCTTCCTGAAAGCCAAGGACCAATTCGTGGGCGAGCCCGTCATTCAGGTCGAAAACCTCTTTAAGAGCTACGGAGCGGTCGAAGCATTGCGCGGCGTCAGCTTCGCAGTCGAGCAGGGTGAAGTATTCGGCCTGCTCGGACCCAACGGGGCCGGCAAGACCTCGACTGTCGAAATTCTGGAAGGCCTGCGCACGCCAGATCGCGGCGTCGCACGCGTCTGCGGCCTCGATCCCGAGAAGAGCGGCGAGCGTTTCAAAGAGAGAATCGGCGCCGTTCTCCAGTCGACTTCCCTGCCGGACAAACTGCGCGTGAAAGAGGCCGTCGAGATGTTCGCGCGGTTCTATCACCGCCGTGCCGACACCGACAAGCTCCTCAAACGGTTCCAGCTCGATGAAAAGCGCAACGCGTTTTACAGCCAACTCTCCGGCGGGCAGAAGCAGCGGCTCGCGCTTGCGATGGCGCTGGTCAACGATCCCGAAGTTGTATTTCTCGACGAACCGACCGCGGGACTCGATCCGCAGGTGCGCCGCGAAATATACGACATCATCGAGGAGCTCAAACGCGAAAAGAAGACGGTCCTGCTGACGACGCACTACATCGAAGAAGCCGAGCGACTGTGCGACCGCGTCGCCATCGTGGATCAGGGCCGCGTGATCGCGCTCGGAACTCCGCGGGAACTCAAGCGCAGTTCGGCGGGAACGACGCGCATCGAAGTCCGCCTCGCGCGGCCTCTGACGAACGGCATGCTCGCAGAACTCGAAGGCGTCTCCGATTGCCGCGAATTCGACGGGACGTACGTGCTGCACTCGGCCCGGCCGCCGCAGACGATCGTCGCGCTCGTGAAGCAGCTCGAAGCGGAAAACAACGAGCTGCAAACCTTGGAAATGTTTTCGCCGTCGCTCGAAGATGTGTTCATAGAACTCACCGGCCGGCGGTTGCGGGAATAGAAAAGGAGCCGAAACCTTGGGTGGCACCTGGACGCTTACGAAAATGCGCGTACGCCTCGCGATGCGGAATCGCGCCTTCTTTTTCTTTAGCCTCGTGATGCCGCTGATTTTTCTGTTCGGCGCCGTCACGTTCATAGGCAGGGGCAGGCCGCAATGGGTTGGCTACATCCTAGGAGCCATTCTTACGACAACGGTCATGGGCAGTTTCTGGGGACTCAGCGTGCAGCTCGTCACGTTCCGCGAGCAAGGCATTCTTCGGCGTTTCCGGCTCGCGCCGCTCGGCGCTCGGCCCATGCTCGCATCGAGCATCCTTTCGAACTACTTTCTGGTTCTTCCTGTCGTAGTCTTTGAAATCGTGGTCTGCCGATGGGCGTTCCATATGCAGTCTTGGGGAAATCTCTGGGCGATTTTCCTGCTGGTGACGGTCGGGTCCGCCACATTCTCAGCCCTCGGGTTGATTGTGGCCAGCGTGACGAACACGATGCAGGAAACCCAGATGATCAACAACCTGATCTGGATGGGGTTCCTGTTTCTCTCGGGCGCAACGATTCCACTCGCGATCTTCCCGGCGTGGCTTCAGCGTGTCGCACTGTTCATTCCGGCGCAGTATCTGGCGACGGGTCTCGAATCCTCGGCAACGAACTTGGCTACTGGCTACGAAGTGCTCGAAGACGTCGCCGCGCTTCTCCTGGGCCTCTTCGTCGCCTTCGAAGTCTCGCGCCAGCTTTTCCGCTGGGAACCGGAAGCCAAGGTGCCTCGCAACGCCAAGCTATGGGTGCTGGCAGCGCTTGTGCCGTTTCTTATCTTTGGCGCTTGGGAAAGCACGGCCGGCAACCGGCTGAACCGCATTCAGCAGAACTTCCAAACGCTCAGGTACCGCGCGATGTCCATACCTGTGCCTCCGGCGCATTGAGGTGCCGTGCTCCGTGCCTCTCTCGCGGAATCCGCGTGCACCTCTCGCACATCGAGGCATTTGATGCAAGACGGACCCCAGTGACCATCAAGCGGCCGGTGCTCCCAGGCCGCCGATGTGGAGGAAAATAATGAAGGCGATTCGCGTGCATGAGTTCGGCGGACCAGAGGTCTTGCGCCTGGAAGAAGTTCCCGATCCCAAATCGGCTACTGGTCAGGTTGTAGTTCGTATCCGCGCAGCTGGCGTCAATCCCGTTGAGACGTACATCCGGTCCGGTGTCTATCCGCGTATACCGCCTCTTCCGTACACGCCCGGCACGGACGGCGCCGGAACTGTCGAGTCGGTCGGCAAGGATGTAACGCGCTTCAAGCCTGGCGACAGGGTCTACCTCGCCGGCAGTCTGAGCGGGACGTACGCAGAATTGGCGCTCTGCGAGGCATGGGCTGTATTCCCACTTCCGGCGAATGTTTCCTTCGCGCAGGGCGCGGCCATGCACGTTCCGTATGCCACAGCCTTCCGGGCGCTCTTCCATCGCGCGCACGCTCGTGGCGGCGAGACCGTCTTGATCCACGGCGCCAGTGGAGGCGTGGGCATCGCCGCCGTTCAACTCGCCCGAGCGGCGGGACTGCGCGTGATTGCCACCGCCGGGTCGGACCGCGGGAAGAAGCTCGTCGCCGACGAAGGCGCGCATCAAGTGCTCGACCACAAAGCGCCGAATCATTTCGAAGAAGCGCTCGCGGCAACCGGCGGGCGCGGCTACGACGTGATCCTCGAAATGCTGGCGAACGTGAACCTGGGCCGCGATCTCCCAATGCTGGCGCCAGGCGGGCGCGTGGTGGTCATCGGGAATCGCGGAAATGCAGAGATCAATGCACGTGACATCATGACCCGTGACGGAACGATTCTCGGCATGAGCCTGTGGAACGCCTCGCCGGTGGACCTGACCAGCATGCATTCGGCGCTTGTGGCCGGGCTCGAAAACAAGACGCTCCGGCCCGTGATCAGCCAGGAAATTCCTCTCGCCGAAGCGCCGCGCGCCCACAAGGCCGTGATGGAGCCGGGCGCCTACGGCAAGATCGTGCTCGTTCCTTAGGAGCGATAACGTGGTCCTCGCTACCGTTGCAGGTGTCCTCATCATCGCCAACGTTCTCTGGGAGGCGTTTGAAACAGTGGTTCTCCCACGGCGAGTGGCGCGACGCTGGCGGGTCGTCGTGCTTTTCTATCGCGCTACGTGGTTACCCTGGCGCGCGATTGCTCGAAGCATCAAAAGGACCAAGGCTCGCGAGGCGTTTCTGAGTTACTACGGCCCGCTCTCACTCCTCCTACTGTTCGTCTTCTGGGCCGCCGCTCTGATTTTGGGGTTTGCCTGCCTGTACTACAGCGCGGCGAACGCCAGTGCGTCGCCTCGAGACTTCGACACGTGCCTGTATCTGAGCGGGACGACTTTCTTTACGCTCGGACTTGGCGACGTCGTGCCGCACCTGCGGGTCGAGCGCATTCTGGCGGTGGGTGAAAGCGGGCTCGGCTTCGGTTTCCTGGCGCTCGTGCTCAGCTACTTGCCCGTGATATACCAGGCGTTCTCCCGCCGCGAAGTGAACATCGTCCTGCTGGACGCGCGGGCCGGCTCGCCTCCCACCGCCGGCGAGCTTCTCCGCCGCCACGCCGGACCGCACGGCATGGAATCACTGGAACGGCTCCTGCACGATTGGGAGCATTCGGCGGCCGATATTCTGGAGAGCCACATCTCTTACCCTTCCGTGAGCTACTTTCGCTCGCAGCACAACAACGAATCCTGGCTCGCCGCTCTTACGGCGATTCTGGACACGAGCGCCCTGCTGATTGCCAGCGCTGAAGACGCGTGCGCGCGACAGGCTCGTCTCACGTTCGCGATATGCCGGCACACCGCCGTCGATCTCGCGCAGCTTTTCAATGCACCGCCGCGCCGAGCCAAGGCCGATCGGCTGCCGCATTCCGAGTTGCAGCGCCTGCGCACGACACTCGCGCAGGCCGGCCTCCGGCTGACGGATACGGAAGCCGCCGCGAAGAAACTCGCGGAGCTGCGCGAAATGTACGAACCCTACCTGGAAGCTCTTTCGCGATTCCTTCAAATGGAACTTCCGCCGTGGATTCTCGCGAAGGAGATCACGGACAACTGGCGCACCAGCGCCTGGGGCCGCATCGCCGGCTTCTCCGCACCCCTGCGGCATGAACCAGACGATCACGCGGATTGAGGCCGTTCGCGGGACGAATCTCCCCCAGCCAAATTGGCCGTGACGGATGCGCTTGCAGGAGGTCCGCGTGGCATTGACGCCAAAGACCGTGTGCTATAATCGCTTGTTTACAGGGCCATAAAACTTTTTCCGTGGCCCGGAGAAACTCAATGAGCCTCCCGAAGACCGAAAAGATCTGGCACAACGGCAAATTCATCCGTTGGGACGACGCCAAGATTCATGTGTTGTCGCACGTCGTCAGTTACGGCTCGGCCGTCTTCGAGGGCGTCCGTTGCTACGAGACCGCGCAGGGTTCGGCGATCTTCCGTCTTCGCGAGCACATGCAGCGTCTTCTGAACTCCGCGCACATCTATCGCATGGAAGTTCCCTACACGGTGGACGCGCTCTGCCAGGCAAGCCTCGATCTCGTGCGTGAGAACAAAGTCAGCGCGTGTTACATCCGGCCCATCGTGCTCCGCGGCTACGGCGACGCGGGCGTGGACCCGCACGGCTGTCCCATCGAGGTCTACTTGGCCTGCTGGGAATGGGGACAATATCTTGGCGAGGAATCGCTGCGCAGCGGCGTGGATGTCTGCATCAGTTCGTGGAACCGCCCGGCGCCCAACACGCTCCCGCAAATGGCCAAGGCCGCCGCGAACTACATGAACTCACAGCTCATCCGCATGGAAGCAAAGACCAACGGCTACGAGGAAGGCATCGCGCTCGACGTGAACGGCTACGTCAGCGAAGGCTCCGGCGAAAACATCTTCGTTGTGGCAAACGGCACGATCCATACACCGCCGATCGCGAATTCGGCGCTTCCCGGGATCACGCGTGACTCCGTCATGATGCTCTGCCGCGAACTTGGATTCCCCGTTGTGGAGCAGATGATTCCCCGCGAGATGCTGTACATTGCCGACGAGGTCTTCTTCAGCGGCACCGCCGCCGAGATCACTCCAATCCGCTCGGTCGACCGCGTCAAGATCGGCACCGGCTCGCGCGGCCCAGTCACCAAGAGCGTGCAGGACGAATTCTTCGCGATCACGAGCGGCAAGACGCCCGACCGCCACGGCTGGCTTTCGCCCCTCAGTGTGCCGAGCAGTGCTGGCGCCGGCATCCGCTGACGGCGCGGCACCCGCCCGTTTTGACTCACTTCCGCGAATCCAGTAGAATCCGCGCGTTTGAACGTATCGCGCGGAGGAATTTTGTACAGTCTGCCGCAAAAGCTCCTCGCTGAATTCATCGGCACTTTCACAGTCGTTTTCGTCGCGGCGGGTGCGATCTGCGCAGATCAATACCTTCGCGCGACTGGGCAAACCGGCGCGGGCTTGCTCGGCTCCGCTCTCGCCTACGGTCTGGCGGTCGCGGTCATGGTCACCGCCGTCGGGCACGTCTCCGGCGCGCACTTAAACCCCGCCGTCACGATCGGCTGCTGGGTCACGAAACGCCTGGGCACCCTGCAAAGCATCGGTTACGGCATTGCGCAGCTTCTCGGATCTCTCGCAGCCGCCTACTCGATCAGCGCCATTCTTCCGGAGTCCGCATGGCGGCCCGTGTCTCTGGGCGCGCCGGACCTCGCGTCGGATTTCACGCGCATGCACGGTATGGTGCTCGAAGCCGTCCTGACGTTCATCGTCGTGTTCGTGATGTTTGCGAGCGTCGTTGATGACAAGGGGGCCTTCCGCCGAATCGCCGGTCTCGCCATAGGCTTTACTGTCTCGGCCAACTATCTGGTCGGAGAACCTTTCACCGGAGCCGCCATGAATCCGGCCCGCGCCTTCGGCCCAGCCCTCGCTCTAAACCCGCAGCATTGGCAGAATCACGGCGTCTACTGGATCGGCCCGCTCTTCGGCGGCGTTCTCGCTGGAGTCATCTACGACCGCCTGTTCCTGCGCAACCAACGCCCGGCTTAGCCTCGCGGGCGGTTGCACCTCTGGAAACCTCCCGCCCGGCATTCTTGCCACGTCTTGGGGTGGATGCTAGCGTGGCTTGAAGCTTCACAATCGGGGACTTCGGGCCATGGCCATCAGCATAGACGATCTTTTGCGCCGCGCCGTCGAGAGCAGGGCGTCCGATTTGCATCTAAAGGTCGGCAACCACCCCTACCTCCGCGTCGACGGGCTGCTCAACGCCCTGAACGACATTCCTCGCGTCACCCCGGAGGAAATGCTGTCGATGGCCTTCAGCATGATGACCAACCGGCAGAAACAGAAATTCAAAGAGACCGCCGAGCTCGATATGGCGTACGGCGTGGCGGGCCTCGGCCGGTTCCGCGTCAACGTCTTTCAACAGCGTGGCAACGTCGGCATGGTCCTCCGCGTGATTCCGACGAAGATTCGCACAATCGAGGAGCTGGAGCTCCCGCGCGTCCTCGCGCAGGTCTGCGAAGAACAGCGCGGCTTGGTGCTCTGTACCGGCACGACCGGTTCCGGCAAGTCCACCACGCTTGCCGCGATGATCGACCGCATCAATTCCCTTCGTCCCGAGCACATCATCACGATTGAGGACCCGATCGAATATCTGCACCGCGACAAGAAGGGATTCATCAACCAGCGCGAGGTTGAAGTGGACACGTCATCGTTTTCAACCGCGCTCCGCGCCGCGTTGCGCCAGGATCCGGACGTGATCCTCGTCGGCGAAATGCGCGACCTCGAAACGATTTCGACCGCTTTGCTCGCTGCCGAAACCGGCCACCTCGTTCTTTCGACGTTGCACACTTTGGACGCGACCGAGACGATCCAGCGCATCATCGCCGTCTTTCCTCCGCCCGAGCAGAAACAGATTCGCTTGCAGCTTGCTTCCACGCTCAAGGCGGTCATCAGCCAGCGCCTCGTCCGCAGGAGCGATAACCAGGGCCGGGTGCCCGCGTGCGAAGTCATGATCGCGACGGGTTACATCCGCGATTGCATCATCAATCCTGACAAGACCCGCATGATCCGCGACGCGATCGCCGCCGGCACCAGCCAGTACGGTATGCAGACGTTCGATCAGTCGCTCTTCGATCTATTTTCGCGCAACCTCATCACTCTCGAAGAAGCCCTCCTGCGCGCCTCGAACCCGGACGACTTCCGCCTGCGCGTCCAGGGCATCCGCTCCTCCGCCGACGCAGCCCGCGAGGAGATGGAGCGCGCTATGACCGAATTCGAACGCCTCGGCCCCCGCCGCTGAACCGCGCCTTCTTTCTTTCCTCTACCTCCTTTACCTGCTCCAACTTCTGTGCCTCCATCCCTGCGTCCTTGCTTCCCTGCCCCCTTGCTTCTATTCTTCCTTCACATTGCGCCCCTCGCCACGAAAACTGGAAACCGAGCAGGAGCTTTACACCTCCGCTCTCCGCGCGTTGATGCGCCGCGCGCATTCGATTCACGAAATGCGCGAATACCTCGGGCGCCGCGCGGATGATAGGGATCTCGTCTCGGCCGTCATCGCAAAGCTGCGCGAGCAGAGATACCTCGACGATGCGCGCTACGCCCTCGACTACGCACGCGCGCACGCCCAAACCCGGCGACAAGGCCGCTTCCGTATCGCACGCGAGCTACGCGCCCGCGGCGTTCCAGACCAGCACATCGAGGCTGCACTCGACGCAGTCTTTGCCGAGACGGACGAAGCCGCGCTCGTTCGCGCGCGTCTCCGGCGTCGCCTCGCACACACCCACGGTCCGCTCGACAAGCGCAAGCTCGCCTCGCTGTATGGCAGTCTCCTCCGCGCCGGCTTCTCTTCGGACACTATCCGCGCCGAAATACGCGCTCTCACCCACGCGAGCCCTCCCGATCTGTCCGAAATTCCGGCCAGTGAAAACTGAAGGTTTGCTGTTTGCCGGAAAACTCGGTCTATTCGTACCTGCTCTTAATAGATGAGTGTGGCTTCGCCGGGCGCCCTCTCGCCTGTTAGCACTTCCGCCGTCGCATAGATCGGTTCGATGTCCGTTGGCACGGACTTCAAACGATCGAGCGCCTTCTGTACCTCCGGACGCAGCGCACCCAACGCCAGCAGTCTCTGCGCTCCGGCGTAATCGCCGGTCGCTTCGACCGTGAGCAAGTCATGGTCGAGCGAGCGGACGGCATCCTTGATCTTGCTGAAATCGACGGTAAACGTTCCATCCGCGTTTATCACGTACCCACCCTTATCGACCAGGTAGTTGAACTGCATCGCCATCCCGCGCGCGTGCGCATCCTGCAATCCGAATCGCAGCGTCCGGAAGGACGACGCCAGATACGTCGCGTAAAGCTGCCGCTCGGCTTCCGGGCCGTGCGGGAGCGGAGCCTGGATCTGTCCCTTGTCCGCCTGCGTCATCAGAAATTGCAGAGCGAAGAGGCTCGTCACGTCCGCCTTGGCCTCTTCGATCGCGCTGAAGAGTTCCTTCAGCTCGAGCCTCGGATTCGTCGCACGTCCGTTGATCGTGATCTGGTGCGGCCCGAGCCCGTGCATCAGTTCGTGCGCCACAATATGTGTGAAAAACGATTCGAATCTCACATCTTTTTGATCGGCCTGACGCAAAACGACGCGCGAAATGGGAACCAGCGTCGCGCTGAATTTCGCCTCTTGCACGTTTTTCAGCATCACGCGCTTGCTGCCCTTCTGCTGTACGACTTTGTCGTCGTTCGGCAGGTTGTAAGCCGCCGTCTGCACGCCATGGTTGCCGTCACCCCCCGCGAAGACCTCGTTCACCACGCGAATCGGCGCGAGCGCTCCGAGCTTTGGGTTGCGGAACTTCGGATCTTCCGGCAGGTTGTTTTCGATGTCCTGTAGGTGCTGCCCGAAGAAGCTTAGCCGCGCGCTCTCTTCCTCATCGCGCACGTTGATGTACGCCTCGAACGCGGCCTTGTACCCGAAGAGTTCGTCGTTGTAGGTTTCGTAGGGGCCGAACGTGATGTCGAGTGGCGCATCCAAATCCATCCACGCTATGTCGCTTTCGTAATAGTCGTTTGACGCAAAGGCATCGGCCCGCAGCGTGAGAAACTTTTTCAGAGTCGCGTTGTCGGTCGACGCTGCCGCTTCGCCTAGCAGCGCGGCGGCCTTCGCGAGATCGGTCTTGTACTCCTCGTTGTACGGAACGATCTTCAGTTTGCCGTCCGGGCCGCGGCGAATTACGCTGAAAAACCCTTCGGCCTGGTCCTTTTCGCTCGCCGTAAGCGTCTTGGTCCAGGCTTCGAATTCCTCCTTGGCCATGTCCTCTGGATAGAAATTCGCGCCCAGCAGCTTCCGGGCCGGAACGCCGGGAAGAAACGCGCGGTGCTCGTCAATCTCCGACCACGGTCCCTTGTTAATCCAGAAATAGTGGAGCCGCGCGCGCCCGAGCGGCGAATGGTCCTCTTGCAGCTTCTGATAGAGCGCCAGGTCGCCGCTCCAGAACTGCTGCATGAAAATGTGGTTCACAATCCGCGCGGCCTGAATCAGCTTCACGAGCGCTTTCCGGTCGCCCGCGGACAACCCGGAAACATCCACGTTCAACGGAGTGGGCGCAAATCGCGACGCCATCGCCCGCAGGCTCGCAAGATCGGGAGCAGAGGTCGTCGTATTTTGCTGGGCAGCGTAAATGACCATGCACGACACCATCGCCAATAGGATTGCTCTCATGCGCGTAAGATAGCACCTTTCAACCGGCGCCGGTCAAACGGGTCTCCGCGCGCCGCCATCGATTTTCCAACCGAAAGAGCGTAAAGTCTCTTTCGGCAATCCGCTTCGAAGGGGGAATGGGGAATGAAGAAGCTGTGTCTTTTGCTTGCGACTCTCGCTCTTATACTGACTCCAGGAAGGACTCAGACTTTCGCGCAGGCCGCGCCATCGGCCGATAAAGCCGCCGCGTACAACTTCAAGGCGCGCGCGGTGATCGAACTGAAGGGCGTGCAGCAGGAAATCGTCAGCCTTGCGCAGGCGATGCCTGCGGAAAAATACACATGGCGCCCCGCCGAGGGCGTCCGCTCCGTCAGCGAAGTCTACCTGCATATGGCTGGCGCCAATTTCGGGCTGACGGCGATCGCCGGCGCGCCGCCGTACCCCGGCTTCAAATTCCAGGGTTTCGAGAAATCCACGACGGACAAGACCAAGGTCATCGAATTGCTCAACCACTCGTTCGAGTATGCCGAAACCAGCATCAGCAACATGTCCGACGCCGATTTGCTGAAGCCTTTGAAGTTCCAGGAATTTACCAGCGTTGGCGACGTCGTGCTTCACATCGTTGCGCATGCTCACGAGCATCTCGGGCAATCCATCGCCTACGCGCGCATGAACGGCGTCGTTCCGCCGTGGACCGCCGCGCGGCAGCAATCCCAGGGTCAGCAATCTCCACCCCGTCCGCCGCAAGACTGAAGCGGCTGGCCGTCTATCTCCTCTTAAGATGAACCAAGAGACGCTCTATTATCCCCCGCGACTGTTTGAGAAGTGGAAGAAACGCGCGAAACATCGAAAGTGGCTCATCGCCAGGTACAAAAATCTCTACTGCAAGCGCGACCGTCACAACATTGCAAATCAGCCTTCCTACCATTTCGGCGAATGGTTCACCGCGTGTTACTTTCTGCGACAGGGGTACGAAGTATTGATGCACAAGTATTTGCACCCCACGCGTCCGGATAAGCGGCGCACGGCAGCGAAAATCCTCGGCAATCGAGGCGTCGAGTTTCTCATGCGAAGACGAAAGCTCGGTGGCTCTAAACTCCGAAAATCCCCCCGCCCTGACTTACTTGTGTTTAGGCCCAACCGGAAAGACTTCTTTTTCGTGGAAGTTAAGCGAATGACAGATAGGCTTAGTCTTGCTCAAAGCCGCTTTTTTCCAATGATTGAAAGGCGATTTGGGCGGCAGGTGATCGTCGTCAGACTAAAGGAAGGCGAGAAGCCCAGATCTTGACTGCGCGAAAGTCGGGGCCTTTTCCTCCGTGTCTCTGCTCCTCCGTGGCCGGTCCCGCCGCAGTTACGGGTATAATGAAAATGAATCGCTTGATCTGAGGGTTCCTTGACCGGCAACGATATCCGCAAAACGTTTCTGAGGTTTTTCGAGGAGCGCGGCCATCGCGTCGTGCGCAGCTCGTCGCTCGTCCCGGCGAACGATCCCACTCTGCTCTTCACCAACGCCGGGATGAACCAGTTCAAGGACGTCTTCCTCGGCCTCGAGCAGCGCGACTACAAAACGGCCACTTCCTGCCAGAAATGCGTGCGCGCTGGCGGCAAGCACAACGATCTCGAAAACGTCGGCTTCACGAACCGCCATCACACGTTCTTCGAGATGCTCGGCAATTTTTCCTTCGGCGACTATTTCAAGAAGGATGCGATCGCCTACGCCATGGAGTTGGTCACTTCGTCCGCCGCAGGCGGATTTGGCATCCCGCTCGACAAGCTGTACTTCACTGTATTCGGCGGCGCTGAAGTCGCTCCCGGCAACGTGTTGGATGCGGATAACGAAGCAGCAGCGCACTGGGCCGATGTCGGCGCGCCCGGAGATCGCATCATCGCCGTCCCCGGACTCAAAGAAAATTTCTGGGCCATGGGCGACACCGGCCCCTGCGGCCCGTGCAGCGAAATCCACTACGACATGGGCCCCGCCGTGTCCGATCAGGGCCACACAGATTGCCAATTCGGCTGCGAATGCGGCCGCTACGTCGAGATCTGGAACCTTGTCTTCATGCAGTTCAACCGTGATTCGAACGGCGCGCTGAATCCGCTGCCGAGACCTTCCGTCGATACCGGCATGGGCCTCGAACGCCTCGCCGCCGTCCTCCAAGGCAAAATCTCGAATTTCGAGACTGACCTGTTCATGCCGCTGATTCGCAAGGCCCAAGAATTCACGCCTGCGCGGTATGGCAGCGATCCAAAAGTCGATCCATCCTTCCGCATCGTGGCAGACCATGCGCGCGCGACAACGTTCCTCATCGCCGACGGCGTGATGCCGTCAAATGAGGGCCGCGGCTATGTCCTTCGCAAAATCATGCGCCGCGGCATGCGCCACGCGCGCATGCTCGGGCCCGCAAAGCCGTTTTTCACGGAGTTGGTTCTTTCCGTTCGTGAATTGATGGCCGATGCGTATCCCGAGCTGATGGGATCTGCTGGGGCGCACGTCCCCAAAGTCGTCGCGGAAGAAGAGCGACGGTTCCAGCGAACCGTAGATGTCGGTCTGAAGAAACTGGAGGAAGACCTGGTTTCCCTCGCCGCGCCCTCGAAAAAGGACGCCGTTTACAAGGGCGAGAACGCATTCCGCCTCTACGACACGTACGGCCTGCCGCGGGACTTTATCGAGGACGTGACCCGCGACGCCGGTGTCCAGGTGGAATGGGCTGGTTTCGATCGCGCGATGGAAGAACAGCGGACGCGGGCGAAAGCATCCTGGAAAGGCGTCGCCAAAGACGTCGCGAATCCGGCGTATGCAAAGCTCGCGGAAACGTACAAGACCGAGTCCGACTTTTACTTCGGCACAATTGCGCGCGATTGCCGGATCGAAGCCATCGTCACGAAGCAAGGCTCGGTAAATGAAATCAACAAAGGCGCGGAAGCCGAAATCGTTCTCGACCGAACGTCGATCTACGCCGAATCGGGTGGCCAAGTGGCCGACACGGGCAGCTTCTACGACAAATCCGAATCGCTCGAAGTCGCCGAAGTCAAAGGCGCGTATTACCCGGTCACCGGGCTGATCGCGCACCGCATCGTCGCGAAAGAAGACCTGCACGTTGGCGATCGCGTCGCCACCGTGGCGGACGCCGAGCGCCGCGCGCGCGACATGCGCAACCATACGGCCACGCACCTGATGCACGCCGCGCTGCGCAACACTCTTGGCACGCACGTAAAGCAGGCCGGCTCGCTCGTCGCGCCTGATCATCTGCGTTTCGATTTCTCGCACTTCGCCGCCGTCGATCCGAGCGAGCTCTCCGAAATCGAGGAGCAGGTGAACGAAGAGATCCGCAAGGATCTCGAGATGCGCACGGACATCATGAACATTGACGAGGCGCTCGCCTCCGGCGCGCTCGCGTTTTTCGGCGACAAGTACCCCGAGGCGAACGTTCGCGTCGTCACGATTCCGGACGCCGCGTCCCCGCGCGGCTTCTACAGCAAGGAACTTTGCGGCGGCACCCACGTCGGCCGCACCGGCGAGATCGGCCTCTTCAAGATTCTGGGCGAACAATCAACCGCCGCGGGCATCCGGCGCATCGAGGCCATTTCCGGCGACCGCGCGCTCGCCGACTACCAGCGAGCGCTCCAAACGCTACGCGTCGCCGCAGGCCTCTTAAACGCCTCTGAAGACGGCTTAATTGACGCAATTGAGCGCCAAATCGACTCCTTAAAGGCCCTTGAGAAGCAGCTTGAGACATTCAAACGAAAGGCGGCAGGCTCCCAGGCTCAGGACCTGCTCGACGGAACCCGGGAGGTAAAGGGTGTCCGCGTCCTAGCCGCCAAAGTGAGCGGCTCCGACCGGGAAGCCCTCCGCCAGCTTGCCGACGTGCTCCGCCAGAAGCTCGGCTCCGGCGTGGTCGTCCTGGCAGCCGCCGATGACGGCAAAGTTGCTCTAATCACAGCAGTTACGAAGGACCTCATTCCCAGGCTCCACGCCGGGAAGATCGTCCAGGAACTCGCCCAGTTGGTGGGCGGTTCCGGGGGCGGCAGGCCGGACCTCGCCGAGGCTGGCGGAAAAGACACATCCGGCATAGAAAAGGCTATTGCCCAGGTTTACCCCCTTCTCGACAGATTGTTATAATTGCTGTCGCGCCAGAAACTTACGCCGGGAAAGCTGGCTTTCCCGGGCGGTATTGTCGCTGTGTGTCGTCCTTTCAATCGTTCGGAGCGGAGCGTTTTGCTTTCCCGAAGGGCAGGGGGCCAAGATGACGAGGAACCGCGTCGTCGTTGCAGTCCTGGTAGCGGGCATCTTCCTGTTGCCGGTGCCGTCTCGCGCCCAAATTGCATCCTACGTCGATGAGCATGGGAAAACCGTGTATGTGAATGGAGATTCCGCGAAAGGCCATACTGGGAGTACTATCACTCCCCCAGCTTCGCAGGCATCCGCGACGAAGAGTTCGGACGATCGGTTCGATCATATCGTGAGCGCGGCGGCTGCGCGCCACAACCTAGACCCGGCGCTGGTCAAAGCCGTGATCAGCACCGAGTCGGCGTGGAATCCGCGCGCGATTTCGAGCAAAGGGGCGGTAGGACTCATGCAATTGATCCCGGAGACGGCACAGCGTTTCGGCGTCGGCAATTCCTTTGACCCGGTCCAGAACGTGGAGGGCGGGACGTCGTACCTGAAATTGCTGCTCGACCGGTACAACGGTGATTTGACCAAATCGCTCGCAGCGTATAACGCCGGTGAGCGGGCCGTCGACATCAGCGGAGGGGTTCCGGCATATCCGGAAACGCTGCGGTACGTGCAGAAGGTCACCGACACATACTTTCGGCCCGATTCGGGCCGCAACCCGGCTCTTTGGAGTCCGCCAAGGCCTCCCGTGCGCCGGGAAGTGGGTTCGAATGGTCGCGTGGTTTTTACGAACGAATGAGACGCGCATGGCTTCGGCTGCAATAAAATCACTCGCGCGAGGAGTCTCGTGCGCTACGGCGCTCGCGCTGGGCCTGCTGCTCTGCGCCGTCTTCCCTGCCCGCGCTGATAAGAAATCCAACGCCCGCGAGCAATTTGCGCGCGCGGTCAAAATGCGCACGATGCTCGAAGGCTATCTCGAAAAGGACCGCTCCCGTTCCGACTACATCCAGACCGTCGCCGCCTATCACAAGGTCTACATGATCACGCCTCTGGCGGATGATGCGACATCAGCCCTCATGGCCGAGGCCGAACTGTATTGTGAGATGGGGCGGCTTTACGATCCGCAATATTTCAAGTCCGCGATCGCCACCTACCTCTTCCTGGCAAAACAGTATCCCGGCAGCCGGTATCACGGAGAAGTACTGCTGTCCGTCGCGCAAATCCAAAAGGACGATCTGGACAAGCCCGAAGATGCCGAAGCGACCTATAAGGAATACCTGAAAAGCTTTCCCCGATCCGACCGCGCCGACCAGGTTCGAACGGCCTTGAAGGAAATTGCCCAACAAAGCGGCGCAGATGAAGAGGCCGAACCAGCCAGCCAGCTGCCGGAGCCGCATGGACAGCACGTGACGCCGCGCCCGGTTGAAAAAGGCAGCTCGATCGTGAAGGATTTGCAAACTTGGAACGCACAGGATTCCGCGCACATCGTCGTCACATTGGGAGATACGATCGCGTACGACGCCGCGCGCCTTGCGTCTCCCGATCGCATCTATTTCGACTTATACAAGGCCCGGCTGGATCACAAGCTTTCGAGCCAGACGCTCGACGCGAAAAGCGGGCTGCTGAAGTCCATTCGCATCGCGCAAAATAAACCTGACGTGGTGCGGGTCGTCCTAGATGCGGGCGCTGCGAAGGACTACTCTGCATTTCTCCTGGCAAATCCCTACCGTCTGGTGATCGATGTTCATGCCCAGCCTGTCAACACGGCCAAGCAGGCCGCCGGTTCCGCGTCCAGTGCGCCGCAAACAGCGGTCGCGCAACAGCCCGCGGCGCATCCGCCCGCTGCGGTAGCAGAAGTCGTCACCGCCGATGCCCAGAACAAGCCTGCCGTTGAACAGGCGGATGCAAGACCTGCACGGAGCGTGAAGGCGAAGGCAACCGACGCGCCTACGAAGTTGAATCCTCCGAAATCTCTCGCCCTCGAGCCCCCGCCGGTGCCGCAGCCCAACCGCGACGGCCAGCGATCTCTTACGCGCGTCCTGGGCCTGAAAATCAACCGTATCGTGATTGACGCAGGCCACGGTGGGCATGATACGGGCACGATCGGCCCGCACGGCCTGATGGAGAAGGACCTCTGCCTCGATGTCGCGCTGCGCCTCGGAAATCTGATTGAGCAAAAGCTGCCGGGCGCGGATGTGATCTATACGCGCAAGGACGACGCGTTCGTTCCGCTGGAGGAGCGGACGCGGATCGCGAACGATGCCAAGGCCGATCTGTTCATCTCGATCCACGCCAATTCGAGCCACGATCCGTCGGCGCGCGGCGTCGAGACCTACTACCTCAACTTTGCAACGTCTGAGGAATCCATGGAAGTAGCCGCGCGCGAAAATGCGAACTCGCAGGAGTCCATGCACGATTTGCAGGATCTGATCAAGAAGATCGCGCGCAATGACAAGATCGAGGAATCGAAGGATCTCGCGGGCGACATCCAGGACAACCTGACTCAGCGCCTGCAACTCGTGAGCCGCAGCGAGAAGAACCGCGGCGTGAAGAAGGCTCCGTTCGTCGTGCTGATCGGAGCGAACATGCCCTCCGTCCTTTCGGAGGTTTCCTTCGTCAGCAACCCGAGCGACGAGCGGCTGCTCCGGAAGGGAGACCAGCGCCAGCGGATCGCTGACGGTCTGTATCGCGGGATTGCCACCTATCTCGATGGCCTGAACAGTCTCGCAACCAACAAGCAAAAGCTCGTCTCGGACAACCACACACCCGATACCCGCCTCGAAGCCGGAACGGTGGCGCCAACCGGGAACCCCAAGTAGAATCAACGCATCTAATTGCCATGCGCCGATTCCTGAGCATGTCGCTTGCTGTCTTGTTTCTGGCTGCATTTCCCTGTGCAGCCCAACAGATTCTCCCGCAGTCATTTGCGGGCTGGACTAGAACTGGGACACCCGCGATTTCCGTGTATCCCATGAAATCCGAACAACCGATCATGAATGAATATGGCTATCTTTCGTCCGATTCCGACAGGTTTGCCCGCAACTCGGAAGCGCTAGAAGTCGCAGCCCATCGAATGAAAGATGCGAGCGGGGCGTACGGACTCTATTCGTTCCTGCGGACGCCGGATATGGCACGCGCGGATGTCACCGAGCATTCGTCGATGTCACCGGGGCGCGCCCTTATTCTCGTCGGGAATCTCGTCTTGGACGTTCAGGGTCGGGATCTGCGTACACATGTGGCAGAGTTAAGAGAGCTCATCGCAGCCGTTCAGCCGCACGCTCAAGAAGGCCCATTACCCACACTATGGGAACACTTGCCCGAAAAGAAGATCGTCGAGGGCTCCGACCGTTACGTTCTCGGTCCGCAGACGCTGAACCAGCTTTTCCCCGGCGGGCTGGGCGATTCGATGAGTTTTCCGGCCGGCGCGGAAGCCGAGATTGCCCACTACCGTGTCGAGGGCCGCGACGTCACGCTGCTGCTCGCCGATTTCCCCACCCCTCAGCTCGCCGAGGACACGCTGGCGGCACTTCAGAAGAGGTTCAACGTGAACGGCTCGAATGCCGCGGCGAACTCGCCGGCGCTGTTCGCGAAGCGCTCGCTCACTCTTGTCGCAATTGTCTCCGGCGCGCCGTCGCAGACAGAAGCAAACACGCTGCTGGACCAGGTTCATTCCGGCACGGTCCTGACCTGGAATGAGCCTTCATTCCAATTCAAGGAGCCGAGCATCGAGGTAATGATCGTCGGGGCCTTCATTGGAACCGGCGCCATCTGCGGATTCACCCTGGTCGCCAGTTTGGCCTTCGGCGGCTTTCGCCTGTTCATAAAGCGCCTCATGCCCGGCAAGATCTTCGATCGCAGCACGCAGCTTCAAGTTTTGCAGCTCGGACTTTCGAGTAAACCTATCAATGCAGAGGACTTCTACGCCAGTCAGGGGCCGCCCCTGCCCAAGAGGCAGGTGGATGAAAATCTCCCCGACCGGATCGCCTTGCGCATATTTCGCTGAAAAAAAGAGGGTTATCGGACGACGGATTTCGGCTTTCCCGCTTGACTTCCCGCGAACGCCCCACTAGACTGCGGTCGAGGAAAGGGTTCTTCGGCCATCCGCGCATTGGCCTAGGAGCTTTCTCCCCTTGAAGGCCCGCCGAAAGGCGGGCCTTCTGTTTTGTGCCGCCCTCCGATCCTTGAATCTCAGGCACCTTTTTGTGCGTTCGCGGCAATCATAAGAGCAATACGAATCTAGAAACTTGACCCGATCTGTCGCAGTATGAGCGCACGGTGTAGGAGATAATTCACGGGATGATCCAGGGATACCGCAAGGCACCGTTTCTCGGCAGAATCGCGATCGTAAGCTTGTTCGTTGCATTTCCGGCACTCGCCCAGCAGCAGCCTGCTCCCGATCAACGGGCGCCCTCCCAGCAGGCGGCGGCTCCAAATGCCTCGACTTCACAGCCACCAGACTCGCAATCAACGGCGCGGACACCGGAGGAAAAGAAGGACGAGCAAAAGCAGGAGCAGACAGGCACGTCGAACGACCGCATTTTCTGGGCCATGCCGAATTTCCTGACCGTGAAAGGCACGGATATTCCGCCTCTCACCACCGGCCAAAAATTCAACGTCGTGGCGCGATCCGCATTCGACTATTTCGAGTACCCTTGGTATGGACTCCAAGCCGGCATCAGCCAGGCTGAAAACAGCGAAGCGGGCTACGGCCAGGGTACGGAAGGGTACGCAAAGCGCTACGGCGCGGCGTTCGCGGACGGCACAATTGAAAACTTCATGGTGGGTGCCGTCTTGCCGTCCGCGCTCCACCAGGATCCCCGCTACTATCAGTTGGGCAAAGGAGGATTCTGGCATCGCACGGTTTACGCCGTCGGCAGGATCCTGATCACACGTTCGGATTCGGGGCGCTCACAGTTCAACTATTCCGAGATTTTCGGCAGCGCGATTTCTGCCGGCATCTCGACGTTCAGCTATCATCCAAGAGGCGAGCGAAATATTGGGAACGCCGCGACCGTCTGGGGCACCGAGGTCGGCTATGACGCTCTCACGTTTGATGTCAAAGAATTCTGGCCGGACATTCGCCGTGCATTCCGCCACAAGAAAAATCCGACGGCTCCCGCAGATCAGGGGTCCACTTAATCCTAGCCGCGCACTAAGCGGCGGTCACGCGCGGGCGGCTGAACCCGCAGCGTTCAGGACTTTCTCGTAGTAGCGCTCGTAGAGCGGGATGATGTCGTTCGAGCAGTATTTGCGGCGGGCGTTGGCGCGCGCCATCTCGCCCATCATGCGGCCGCGGTCGGGGCGCGTGAGGATTTCGAGCGCGTATTTCGCGGCCGCCGGGACATCGCGCGGCTCGAAGAGATAGCCGTCCACTCCATCCGTGACGACCTCCGGAATGCCTCCCACGTTGGTCGCAACCACGGGGACTTCACAGGCCATCGCCTCGAGCGCTGCCAAGCCGAAGGATTCCGAATCGCTCGGCAGCAGGAACAGGTCGGCCAGCCCGAGTTTTTCCTGCACGCGGTCCTGCTTGCCCAGAAAAAACACGTCTTTCGAGAGCCGCTTCCTGCGCACGATATACTCGGCGGCGCCGCGATCGGGGCCGTCCCCGATCATGACGAGCTTGGCGGGAATCTTCTCGCGGACGAGCCCGAAGATTTCGACGACGTCCGTGATGCGCTTCACCGGACGGAAGTTCGAAAGGTGCATCAAAATAGGCTCGCCTTCGGGAGCCCAGTGCGCGCGCGCCGCGGCGTCGTACGAGCGCTGGTAAAGTTCGCAGTTGACGAAGTTCGGAATCACCTCGATGGGCCGCTTGATCTCGAACTCCTTCAGCGTACGGTCGCGCAAATAGTTCGAGATGGCCGTCACGCCATCGCTCTGCTCGATCGAAAAGCGCGTGATGGGCAGGTAGCTGCGGTCGTTTCCGACCAGAGTGATGTCCGTTCCGTGCAGAGTTGTAATGAACGGCAGGCGCCTCGGCGCGGCCATCATGCGGGCCAGCAGAGCGCTTACCGAGTGTGGAATCGCGTAGTGGACGTGAAGCAGGTCCAGAGACGCTTCCTCGGCGACTTCAGCCATCTTGGTCGCGAGCGCCAGCGTGTAAGGCGGGTGGTCGAACAGCGGATAGCTGGTGACTTCGACTTCGTGAAACCAGATTCGCTCGGTCGGGCCGCTCAAACGGATGGGCATGGCGTAGCTGATGAAATGAACTTCGTGTTCTCGCGCCGCGAGCTCCATGCCAAGCTCGGTGGCCACGACACCTGACCCGCCGTACGTTGGATAGCAGGTGATTCCGATTCTCATGCTGGTTGCGGTTGGTTATTGAGCTCCGTGGGATTGGCCGAGCACGTGGGGATTCCGCAAAGACCGGCTCTTACTGCCCGTTCGAGCCGCCCTGCGCTGCCTCTTCGCCTTCCTTATAGACGTAACGAATGAAGTGCTTATAGATCAGAAGGTTCGGACTGCCGTAACGCGTGAGTTTGATGCAGTCCCGGTCGTACCATTCGACGGTGCCTCGCAGCACTTCGCCGTCGGTGAGGACCACGGCCACGGGCGTGCGCGCCTGCATCTGCTTCACGTAGTAGAAATTCTCGGCGAACGTCTGCTCGGGAGGCGCGGGTTTCTTCCGGGGCGGCGTCGATTGCGGTCCGGACGAAGCCGGCCGGGGCGAGTATTGATCTTTCATGTCCGTGAGTGCGGGACGAAACAGCTTGCGATTCACCATGGGAGCTCCTCAGGCTACTTCTTCTTATGACTACGTATGAAGGGTTTCGGTTGCAACATTTTGAGCAAAATATTCGAAACGTCCGGCCCCCTCAGCGGATGCTGAGCGAGGCAATAAGGGCATCCAGACCCAGCTGGCGTCCGATATTGCGGCGAAGACGACCCTCGAACACATCGAGGCCGCGTGTAGCCCGCAAGACCCACTCCCAATCGATCTTCTTGCCAAGGGCTTCCACCTCCCGGCGAAGATCCGGATTGCGAGCGAGACTGCTCTGAGGGCTGAAGGGAAACTCGAGCAAGTCTGTAACCACACTATAAAATAGCCCGAGAACATTTTCAAACGATTCCTGCTCCTGCTTGCAAAGCTGAGCGGTCGCCGCGAAAACCTGGGAATAGTTTTCTCCAGCTACCGCTTTCTCCAGAAGGTCGAGGACGCTCTTGCGGAGCCGCACCGATCCCTCGAGATCCATCGAGAGCGCGGCGCCCGGGCTGCCTGCGGAAAGCTGCGCGGCCAATTTCCGCTCCGGGGACTTCCAATCGGTCCGATCCTTCAGGAACGCCTCGATCTGCTCGGCCGGGACCGGCCCAAAATGGAACTGCAAGCAGCGCGAGCGAATTGTCTGGAGAAGCGAATCGGGGGACGGCGCCAGCAGGATCAGCGTCGCCGATTCGGGCGGTTCCTCGAGGATCTTGAGGAAAACGTCCGCGTCGGTCCAGCGCATCGTATCGGCGCCGTCGAGGATGAACACGCGACGCCTGCCCTGTGGCTTGAAATAGGCCGCCCGCTGCACGGCGCGCAACTGCCCCACGCGGATCATCGGCCGCGCCACCGGATTGCGCAGCCGCACGGGGTCCGGAACGATCAGCCACACATCGGGATGCGTTTCGACGATTAGCGGAGTGCGTTCCACGGCGGCCGCATCGGCGCTCTCGCCGCGCTCGGCGAGCCCCGCTTCGATGAGCGGCGCCGGATTTGCGAGCGGCGCCATTCGCAGGCACGAGGCGCACTCGCCGCAAAAGTCGTCTCGCAGGCGTTCGCAGTTGGCCGCCTGCGCGAACATCCGCGCCAGCGTGTATTTGCCGGCGCCGCGCGGGCCGGTGAAAAGCAGCGCGCTGGGGACACGCTCGCGGCGAAGCATCCCCTGGAGAGCCCGAACGATGCGTTCGTTGCCGAGGAATTCGTTGAAGCCCATGGTCAGCCCCTGACGCCCAGGGCGGGAGTGAAGCGCGCCTCAACCGCCGCGAGAATCTCTTCGTGGATCGACGCGGGCGTACGCAGCGCACGGGTGGCCGCATCGAAGCATTCGATCTTTACCCAGTGCGGCTGCCGCGCCAGCTCGTCGTAGACTTGCGAGGCTTCCTCGAGATGCGCGACGTCCGCTTCCTGCAAATCGCGGCTCAATTTCGTGTAGCCGCGCGCGCCCCTTTCGCCGGCCAGCCGGTGTGCCTCGATCACCGGCACCCGCAAGTAGACCACGAGGTCCTCGGCCGGCAGCCCGTAAATCTGGTATTCGAGCTGCTTCAGCCACGCGATGAATTCTTCGCGCTTCTCGCGGGGCACTCGCGAGCCTTGATGCGCGAGGTTCGAGCCGACGTAGCGGTCCGCGAGCACGGTCTTGCCGGAGGCGAGGGCCCCTTCGATGACCGCTTTCGATTCCAGGCGGTCACCGGCGTAGAGCAGCGCGGAAAAATGCGGGTCCACGTCCGCCAGCGCGCCGAATTCCCCGTTCAGGAATCGCGCGACAAGCTTGCCGAAAAAGCCGTCGTAGCGGGGGAAACTCACCTGCGTGAACGCTACCCCTCGTGCAGTAAGGGCACGCACGAGCGCCTCGAGCTGCGTGCGCTTTCCGGAGCCGTCGATTCCCTCCAGTACGATGAACTTTCCGCGGGCAGGCATGGAAGTGACTGGGAGTTTAGCATAGGGCCGGTTCGGGTCAGCATGGGCCGGGCAGATCGAGGGGGCGCGAAGTATACGAACCGCGAATTTTTCTCGATTAGACTGAGCCGCGTTTCTTTGTTTCCAACGATTTAGCAGGGATTCTAATAATGGAATTTCTCGATTAGAATTTGGAAGATGGTGCCGGGCGGCAGGCGTCGAAGAGACACACCCGTGACGCCCCGCTACGGCGGGGCAGGCCGTTCGTCGTCCTTGTGCGCGGTCGTAGCGCATCTCTTCCACGCTAGCAGGCTGGAAGAAGGTGTCAAGGACCAGATCCTGTGGACTTCGCGCATGCTCGCGCCCCAGACGCCAAGTTCTTGCGTGCTAGAATCGCTGCCATGCCGCCGGAAATCACGTCTATCGCAACGAATCTCGAGCGCGTTCGGGAACGGGTCGCACGCGCGGCCAAACGTGCCGGGCGGCATACCCAAGAAATCACGATTGTCGCCGTTTCCAAAACCTTCCCGCCAGAGGCGATTCGCGCGGCATACGACGCTGGCTTGCAGCACTTCGGCGAAAACCGCGTGCAGGAGTTCGAGGCGAAGCAGTCGAAGCTCGCGGACATCGATGCTGTGTGGCACTTTGTCGGGCATCTGCAAAGCAACAAAGCGCGCCGCGCGGCCCACCTGTTCGATCACATCGATGCGGTTGACACTCTTTCGCTCGCGAAGAAACTCGATCTGGATGCGGCTGCGGAGAGAAAACGTCTGCCGATCCTGATCGAGGTGCATCTCGGCGACGAGCGGTCAAAAAGCGGCGTCGCCGAAGCGGAACTATCGACGCTTGCGGAAAGTTTGCTACCTCTTCCGCACCTGGAACTGCGCGGCTTGATGGCCGTGCCGCCGTATTTCGACGATGCCGAGCGTGCGCGTCCCTATTTCCGGAAGCTCCGCGAACTGCGCGACGATTTGAGCCGCCGTATCAACCAGGCGCTACCGGTTCTGTCGATGGGAATGAGCCACGATTTCGAAGTTGCCATCGAGGAGGGCGCCACGGAAATTCGCCTCGGCAACGCGTTATTCGGCGAGCGGCAGGCCATACCCTGATCGGACAGCCACGGAGGCGCGCGGAAACACAGAGAAAGCCTGCGGGTTAGTCCGGCAGGGGCCGGCCGGTGGTTTCCATGCCAAACGGAATCAGCAGGAGGCCAAAGAGAAATGCCAGCGACGTGAGCGCCACCGGGATGCCGATCGTGTGGAAGTGCGAAACGCCCGCGCCGACCAGGAATGTGAAGCCCGCGCCGACGAACCGGCCGACCGAGGTTATGAACGCAAAGGCGCTCCCGCGACATTCGGTCGGGTACTGCTCGGGCAGCCACAACGTGTACACCGCGAAGTTCGCGCCGCCGAGCCCCAGAAAGAACAATCCGACGAAAAACCACTTCATCGCGTCGTGCGGGAAGTAAAAAGCCAGCCCAAAGCTGTAGGTGATGGAAGCCGCCATAAGAACGAAATAGACTGCCAGCGTCTTGCGGCGGCCGATCCGTTCGGCAATCCACGGGAGCGGAAGGCAGCCGAGAATCGTGCCGAAGGAAAGCACCATCGTGGCGTAGGAAGCCAGCCGCGGCGCAAGCGCCGCCGGCAAGTGCTGGCGGCCGGCGATCTCGGTAACGGACGCCGGAACGTAGACCGTACCCGCCCACAATCCGATGATTGAGACCAGGACGTACGCCGAGTTGACCATCGTCCGGCGGCGGAATTCCGGCTTGAATAGGGCTGCGAGGGGGCTCGATACGCGCTGCGCGCGGGCCTTCCACCGGCTCGACTCGCTGACGCCGTAGAGAATGAACCCGATCAGCAGGGCGGGAGCTCCGCCGATCATGAACATCGGCCGCCAGCCGTGCGTTTCACCGACGAAATGGTTCGCGAGCGCCGCGAGGAAAAAACCAAAATAGTAGCCCGTATGCATCAGGGCTGCACCCATCTTGCGGCGCTCTTCCGGCCATTCTTCGGCCACAAACGTCCCGCCCATCGCCCATTCGCCGCCGATCCCAACGCCGGCAAGCAAACGGCAGACGGCGACTTCCCAGACATTTTGCCCAAAGGCAGCGAGGAACGTGAAGAGCGAGTAGCACAGGATCGTGAACATCAACGTGCGAACGCGCCCGAATTTGTCGGCGACCGGCCCCCAGACGAGGGCCATGCCCCATCCAACGAGAAAGAGGGCAAACAGCAGGCCGCCGTAGAAGCCGACATTGCCGGCGGTCGCTGGAATCCCGGACTTCGGCAGGAGTTCGCGCAGCGCAGGCACGAGCACCAGCGCGTAGATGAACGAATCCATGCCGTCGAGCGCCCAGCCGCCCCAGGACGCCCAGAAGCCGCGCACCTGGTTGGGTGTGAGCCGAACTGTTGCCGTCGATGGTGTGAATGGCATGAACGATGGCCGCAGGGGCGAGAGATTGTACGAACGGCGGGTAGCTGTTGCAAGCGAATCCGGCGAATCATTCGACGCGGCGAAATGCGCGAAACAAGCAGCAGCGCTATTTCATGGCGGGCGGGGCGGGAACGACGTACTCGTTCATGTACTGCACGAGCTTGTCGCGGTGGTCCTTGCGGTAGGCAGAGTAATCTTGCGCGATGCCCTGGTCTGCCTTTGCGAGCAGAATGTACGACTCCAGAAGTCCCTCATTCTTCAATTTGATCAAGACGGCTAATTGCGGGTTCAGATCGGCACTCTTGATCTGCTGCTTCTCAACGTGCTCGGACACAGCGTTCGCCACGAGACCCAGTGCCTGCGATTCTTCAGCCAGCGAGTGCCTGTACTCCTTCTCGTTCGGAAACTCTTTGTGAAATTCGGCCGTATTCCACGCCGCGCGCGTGATTTCGTAGAGCATCCAGCTTTCCGTTCCGTCCTTCTTGCCGAGCATGTTTGGATCGATCGTGATTCTCGTCTGGTTTCCGTTCGTGGATATCGAATTCGGAGAATCGATTTTCGGCTGCGTGAGCGTGACTCCGTTGCGTTGCGCCCATTGCATGAGACCAATCCGTGGAAGTCTCTCGTACGGACTCGCGACGAAGGCCTGGATGAGCTTGTCGCGGGCGTCGGCAGTCCTTCCCGCCGCGGATAGCGAGTCGCCCCAATACCGGTAGGCCGTTTCCCGGTCGGGATCAATGGCAACGGCCATTTGGAACCACTTATACGATTCATCGTAGTCTTTCTGCTTGAAGCACACGTCTCCGCTGAACAGCGCCGCATCGTAGTTCTTGGGGTCCATCACCAAGACGCGCGTGTATCCGGCCAGCGCGTCCGCAAAATCACCTCGGCCATAGGCGGCTTCGGCGGCGCGCATGGCATCGTCCACGTCTTTCCGGCTCGAATAGACAGGGTCACCGCCGTCCTCCGGAATCTGATCGAGCGCCACAACGAGATAGTTGCTGCGATCCCCCAGCTCTTTCGCTCTGAGAAATGCCTTGCGCGCGCGGACACGCATCGCCTTCCTCGCCTCAGGGTCGGGCAAGTTCACGGCGTGAGCGAAAAGGCACGCTCCGAGCGCCTCGAAAATCGCAGGATCGTTCGTGCGGACGGTGCTCAACTGTTCGAGCAAAGGCAATGCGTCCTCCAGCCGGTTCTGCTGATAGAGTTGAAGCGCCTCCTTGCGATCCTGCTCTTCCCTTTGAGATTCTTGCGCGGACAGCGGGTACGCCTGGGATATGAATACGAGGGAGAGCAAAACACTCAGCCAGCAAACGCAGAGAGGACTCGCGGAGCGTTCAAGAACAGAGCGCGGTTTCATGGGTGGCCTCCCCTTCGCGACGTTGGTCATACTTTGCCATAAGAGACACCGTGCGGACGGAAAAGTTGCCCGGACCCGAGGCCGAAACTTTGATTGAAATCGCGAATACATCAGACGGCGTAAGATTCTCCGTGCGGGTGGTGCCGCGCGCGAGCCGCAACGCGATTGAAGGCGAGTATCAGGGAGCGCTGAAGGTGCGTCTGACGGCGCCCCCGGTCGAAGACCGTGCGAACGACGCTCTTGTGCGGCTGCTGGCCGAACGTTTGAACGTGCCCAGATCGGCTGTTAGAATCGTCTCGGGCGGGAAAAACCGCACGAAACGCGTAGAAATCATCGGCACGACCAAGGCGCAGATACTAGCGCTCATGATAAAGAAATAGCGCGAAACGACCCATAACATGCCAGACATAAAGGCAATCCAAGCGGAACTGCGCGCCAGCAAGATCGACGGCTGGCTTTTCTACGACCATCACCATCGCGACCCGATTGCGGGCCACATTCTCGGCCTCGGGGGCAACGGGCTGGCGACGCGGCGCTGGTTTTACTTCATCCCGTCGCGCGGCGAGCCGCGGAAACTGGTCCATCGGATCGAGCAGGGCGCGCTCGATTCGCTTGCGGGGCGCAAACAGGTCTATTCAAGCTGGGAGGAGCTGCACGCGGCGCTCCGGAAACTCCTCTCCGGCAGCCGGAAGATCGCCATGCAGTATTCGCCGGAAAACAACATCCCCTATATCGGTCTTGTGGACGCCGGTACGGTCGAGCTGGTGCGCAAGCTCAAGAAAAAAGTGGTCACCTCGGCCGATCTGGTCCAGAAATTTGAGGCGGCGTGGACGCCCGAGCAGCTCGAATCGCACCTCCAGGCAGGCAAGATCATTGACCGCATCACGCGCGCCGCATTCGACACCGCGGCGGCATGCGTGCGGGAGGGCCGGCCAATTACGGAATTCGAGCTCCAGCAGTGGATTCTCGACCGGTTTCGCGCCAACGCCCTCACGACCGCCGATCCGCCCGTGGCGGCCGTGCAACCGAACAACGGCAATCCCCACTACGAGCCGAAGCAGGGTGCGTCCCGTCCAATCCGAGCGGGCGATCTTCTGCTGCTCGACGTCTGGGCGAAATTCGACCGCCCCGGCAGCGTGTACTACGACATCACCTGGGTCGGCTATCTGGGCGGGCGTGTTCCGGACGCCTACGCGAGAATCTTCCGCATCGTGCGCGAGGCGCGCGACCGCGCCATCGAGTTTGTGAAAGATTCCACCGCGCAAGGCCGCACGATCCACGGCTGGCAGGTGGACCGCGTGGCGCGAGAGGTGATTCGCAAGGCCGGCTACGCGAGAAACTTCGTTCACCGCACCGGCCACAGCATCGGCCAGGAAGTCCACGGCAACGGTGCGAACATGGACGGGCTCGAGACGCGCGACGACCGCAAGATCGTCCCGCGCACGTGCTTTTCGATCGAGCCGGGAATCTATCTCCCGCAGTTCGGCATCCGCAGCGAAGTGAACGTCTACGTGGGCGAGCGCGAAGCGCGCGTCACTGGCGCCATTCAGGAAGAAATACTGGCGTTGCTGGCGTGACGGTCGCCGATCAGGTTCCACTCTCGCGATAAACGAAAAGAGGGGCGCTCTGGGCGCCCCTCTTTTCATTCCGCAGAATCCAAAACGATTTTGATTTAGGCGAGGTCTTCGGCGCGAACCGGCAGGCGACGGATTCGCTTCCCGGTGGCGGCGAAGATCGCGTTGCAGACGGCCGGCGCGACGGGCGGTACCGCGGGCTCGCCCATGCCGGTCGGAGCCTCCTCGCTCGGAACGATGTGCACTTCAACGATCCTCGGCATTTCGTTCATGCGCAGCACGTCGTAATCGTTGAAGTTGCTTTGCTGAACGCGGCCCTTGTCGATGGTGATCTCGTTCTTCAGCGTTTGCGTGAGCCCGAAAACCACACCGCTCACGGCTTGCTGATCGATGATGTTCGGGTTGACCACGCGCCCGCAGTCGAGCGCGACGACGACGCGGTGTACCTTCACGCCGTTGTCCTTGTCCAGCGATACCTCGGCGACTTCGGCCACGTACGTCCCGAACGCCTCGAGGACCGCGATGCCGCGGTACCGGCCTTTCGGCAGCGGGGTGCCCCATCCAGCCTTCTCTGCGGCGAGGTTCAAAACGCCCAGATGCCTCGGCTTCTTCGCCAGCAGAGCCTTGCGGTATTCGTACGGGTCCTTCTTGGCCGCCGCCGCGAGTTCGTCGACAAAACTCTCGCTGAAGAATCCGTTTTGAGAGGCGCCGACCGATCTCCAGAAGCCCATCGGGATCGGCCCGGCCACGAGGTGGTAATCCACCAGAATGTTGGGAATGTCGTACGGGATATCGGAAATGCCCTCGACGCTACTCGAATCCATGCCGTTCTTGATCGAACCCGGGAAGAACCAGCTCATGATCGAGTCGCAGGCGACGCGCGCCGTGAACGCCGTCGGGTTGCCGTCCGCGCCAAGACCGGCGGAGACCTTCACGTACGACGCGGGACGATAGTAGTCGTGCTGCATGTCGTCTTCCCGCGACCACGTCACTTGCACGGGAGCCTTCATCGCTTTCGAGACCTCGCACGCATCGGTCACGAAGTCCGACCAGCCCCGGCGCCCGAAGCCTCCGCCAAGATACGTCGTGTGTACGAATGAGGCGTCCGGTTTCACACCGGCAATTCCCGCCGCGATGCCCTGCGAAGGGGTTTGAAACTGAGTGGGCGCCCAGATGTCGACGCGGTCTGCCTGCACGTATGCCGTACAGTTCATGGGCTCCATCGTGGCGTGCGACTCGTAAGGAGCCTGGTACACCGCCTCTACCTTTTGCGCGGCGCTGGAAAGCCCGGCGGTGGCGTCGCCTTCCTTGCGCGCCACGACGCCCGGAGTCTGGCACGCGTCGGCAAAGCCCTTGAAAATGGTTTCGTTCGATACAGAGGCGTTCGGCCCCTCGTCCCATTGCACGTCGAGAGCGCGGCGGCCTTCCATCGCCGTCCAAGTGTTGTCAGCCACGACCGCTACGCCGCCCGAGATCTGGATCACGTCCTTCACGCCTGCGATGGCCTTCGCCTTCGTGGCGTCGAAGCTTGCCACTTTCCCGCCAAAAACGGGGCAGCGCAGGACGACGGCATGGAGCATGCCGGGCTGGCGCTGATCGATTCCAAAGCTCGCGCGGCCATTCGTCTTGATTGCCGAGTCGAGGCGCTTCACTGGCTTGCCGATTACCTTGAACTGGCTCGGGTCCTTGAGTGTGACCTTGTCCGGCGGCGTCACCTTTGCCGCCGCCTCGGCAAGGCTGCCGTAGGTGGCGCGCCGCTTCGTGGCGGCGTGCACGACGGCCCCGTTTTCCGCGTGGCATTCCGAAGCGTCGACGCCCCATTGCGTGGCTGCGGCCTGCACCAGCATCATGCGAGCGGTCGCGCCCGCCTCGCGCATCGGCACCCAAGCCGAGTGAATGCTCTGGCTGCCGCCGGTGCCCTGCATGTGGAACGCGGGATCAAAATAGACGACCGCGGCCGGGGCAAATTCGGTGCGGATCTTCTTCCAGTCGCACTCGAGTTCTTCGGCCGCGAGCATCGAAAGCGAGGTCACCACCCCCTGCCCCATCTCCGATTTGCTGATCAGGATCGTGATGTTGTCGTCCGGGGCCACCTGAATCCAGGCGTTTAGCACGGCAGGTGCGGCCGCGTCTGCGGCGAACACCTTGTTGCGGCCCGGGAGATAGAAGCCGATGACCAGGCCGGTCGCTCCGGCAAGGCCCGTCTTCAGGAAGCTGCGGCGATCGAGACCGTTTGTCAGGGCGCTCATTCCGCACCTCCCGTCACAACCGCTTCGGCGCTCGCAACAAGTTCGGCGCCGTCATCGGCAGTCCTGCCCGCCGCCTTGGCCCCTCCGGCTTGTATCTTTGCCGCTTCGTGAATGGCCTTGCGAATTCGGTCATACGTGCCGCAGCGGCAGATGTTGCCGGCCATTGCGTCGTCAATTTCATCGTCGGTTGGGTGCGGGGTCTTTGCGAGAAGCGCGGAAGCGGTCATGATCTGGCCTGACTGGCAATAGCCGCACTGCGGGACGTCAATTTCAATCCATGCTTGCTGCACCGGATGGCTATGATCGGGAGAGAGCCCTTCGATGGTTGTTACCTTCTTGCCGGCGACACTCGAAATGGGAGTGATGCACGAGCGCGTCGCCTCACCATTGATATGCACGGTACAGGCGCCGCACAGCGCCATGCCGCAGCCGAACTTCGTACCGGTCATGTTGAGATGATCGCGCAACACCCAGAGCAGCGGCATATTGGGGTTGACGTCCACGGCCTTGGGCTTCCCGTTCAAAACGAACTGAATTGCCATCAAACCCTCCCTCAGAAGTACGGGCTTCTACTGCGACCGAGACCTACTCGCCCAAATTTTATTTTCGTTCACGCTACGCCAACTACCTTGGGGTGTCAAGTTGGGATGGATCATAGATGTAACCGAATTGATTCGCAATAACGCGATGAAACAAGGCCTTTTATCGATGTTTGACACCTTTTTCGCGGCGATGTTACAGTCGAATCACACGCCGAGGTAGCTCAGTTGGTAGAGCAGCCGATTCGTAATCGGCAGGTCCCCGGTTCAAGTCCGGGCCTCGGCTCCATTGTTCGATCAAACAGCAGACCGCTTGACCAGGGGAACGACCGCGGGGCGACCCGGGGGAACATCCTCGCTTTTCTCGAATACCGTAATCTCTTTCGGAATGACATAGATGACTTCGTCCTTCACGAGGTGAAGGTCGCGGAACCGGTCCTGGGACATCTCGATATGAACCGGGGCGCCCCATTCCGTGACCGCTTCCACTTTGACCAAAGGCCCGGCCGCATTGATGTGCTTGGTTGTGGCCCGGAAGTGATTCGCGCCGTTCGGCTGGCGCGTGATTTCAAGCGAGTGAGGCCGCACAAAAACGAGATGGTCACTCGCTGTCTGCTGAATGTAGGTCGTGCCATTGTCGATCCGGCCATGAAATAGATTCACGCTGCCCAGGAAGTTGTAGACGAACGAGCTGGCGGGATGGTTGTAGACTTCGTCGGGGCTGTCGAACTGCTCGATGTGGCCTTGGTTCATGACGGCGACCCGGTCGGCGACCTCAAGCGCCTCTTCCTGGTCGTGAGTGACAAACACGCTCGTAATGTGAACCTCATCGTGCAACTGCCGCAGCCAGCGCCGCAATTCCTGCCGGACTTTGGCGTCGAGCGCGCCGAATGGCTCGTCGAGCAGCAGCACTTTGGGCTGGACGGCGAGCGCGCGGGCGAGCGCAACGCGCTGGCGCTGGCCTCCGGAGAGTTGCGACGGATAGCGCCCGGCCTGATTTTCCAGTTGGATCAAACCGAGCAGCTCGTGCACCCTTGCGCGGATATCCTTCTCTGAGGGCCTCTCACGCCGGGGCCGGACCCGGAGGCCGAACGCGATGTTCTCGAACACGGTCAGGTGCCGGAATAGCGCGTAATGCTGGAACACAAACCCCACGCGCCGCTTGCGAGCTACCTGATCCGTGATGTCCTGACCGTCGAACTGTATCGTGCCGGAATCCGCGAACTCCAGTCCGGCGATAATGCGGAGCAGCGTGGTCTTTCCGCAGCCGGAGGGACCCAGCAAAGCCACCAGCTGACCGTCCGGTATTTCCAGGTCGACGTTTTTCAGCGCCGTGAAGTGTCCGAATTTCTTTGTAATGTTGCGCACGCTGATGCTCATGAATTTTCTTCCCCGTCGCAGAGAGTCTGCTGTTTCAACTGTTGGCTCGATTTCCATTCGACGACGCTCTTGACGACCAAGGTCATGAGAGCCAGGAGCGCGAGAAGAGACGCGACCGCAAACGCGGAGACGAACTGGTAATCGTTGTAAAGAATCTCGATGTGCAGCGGCATCGTATCGGTGAGCCCGCGAATGTGGCCGGAGACAACCGACACCGCGCCAAACTCCCCCATGGCTCGTGCGTTGCACAGAATCACGCCGTACAACAGGGCCCACTTGACGTTCGGCAAAGTCACTTTGAAAAAGGTCTGCCAGCCGCTGGCCCCCAAAGTGAGGGCAGCCTCCTCCTCATCATTGCCCTGGGCCTGAATCATGGGAAGCAACTCGCGCGCGACGAACGGAAACGTGACAAAGATGGTTGCCAGCACGATTCCCGGAACGGCGAAGATGATCCGAATACCGTGCGCGATCAGCCAGGGTCCAAGAAGCCCCTGCAGGCCAAAAAGCAGCACGTAGATCAATCCAGAGACAACTGGAGACACGGAGAACGGAAGATCGATCAACGTGATCAAGAGGCCTTTTCCCCGGAATTCAAATTTTCCAATGACCCATGCGGCGGCAACGCCGAACACCATGTTGAGAGGCACGGCGATACCGGCAGCCAGTAACGTCAGGCGAATGGCTGCCAGTGTATCCGGGTCCCGAAACGTTTGAAAATAGAAGGCGACGCCCTTCTGCAAAGCCGTGACAAAGACCACGCCGAGGGGAATAAAGAGAAAGATGCCAAGAAAGAGCAGCGCCGCAGCAATGAGCAGCCAGCGCACCACCGCCGGTTCAGAGGTTGCTCTCGTTGCGACGTAACCGGAAGCCGGTGCAATCCGGATACTTGGTGCGACCGATCCAGCCATTGACGGGTCTTCGGGCGGCAAGAACGGGCCGCCTTACTTGCTGCCTCCCTTTTCCCATGCGGGTTTAAGGTCTGCATTCAGAGGCCCGAAATCCTTCGCCGATCCGGCCTCCCGGCGGCTGCCACTCCACACTTGAAGAAGATTAATCACCAACAAGAACACGAACGACGCGACGAGCATGGCAACGGCGATGGCCGTCGCGCCCGTGTAGTCATATTCCTGCAATTTTGTGATGATCAGGAGCGGCGTGATCTCGGTTTTCATCGGCATGTTGCCCGCGATAAAAATCACCGAGCCGTATTCACCGACCGCGCGCCCGAAGGCCATCGCAAAACCGGTTATCGCGGCCGGAAAAATAGTTGGCAATAGCACGCGCGTAAAAGTCCGCCATCGCCCTGCACCGAGACTCGCCGCCGCTTCTTCGAGCTCCTTGTCCAAGTCTTCGAGCACCGGCTGCACCGTCCGCACGACGAATGGCAGGCCGATAAACGTGAGTGCGATCGTCACTCCCAACGGGGTATAGGCGGCGTGGATGCCGATGGACTCCAGGGGGCGCCCGAGCAAGCCGTTGGGTGCGTAGATCGTCGTGAGAGCGATTCCCGCGACCGCCGTTGGCAGGGCAAATGGCAGATCGACCACCGAGTCGAAGAGGCGTTTCCCCGGGAAGTTGTAACGGACCAGCACCCAAGCTACGAGAACGCCGAACACCAGGTTGATCAGAGCCGCGATCAGGGATGCGCCGAAACTGAGGCGGTAGGAAGCCACGGCCCGCGGAGAAGCCACCACGTGCCAGAACTGGTGCCAGGTCAGTGCGGACGCCTTCAGGAACATGGCCGCGAGCGGAATCAACACGATCAGGCACAAATAGAAAACGGTGTAGCCCAGCGCCAATCCGAAGCCGGGCAAGATACTCTTTTGCTTGAAGACCACAGCCGTTGACTCCTGTTTCTGCCTGCCAATCTTGAAGAAGATCGCCCGCACACAAACTGGTCAGAGGCCGCGCAACTGCGACGGCCCCCGACGCTTCCCGCTCAATCCATCTTCCGTTTGCCGCGCGTGCCGCCTGTGTCTCCGCCTATTTCGGCTGGTAGATCTGGTCAAACACGCCTCCGTCGGCAAAATGAACAGTCTGGGTCTTGTGCCAGTCGCCGACGACGTCCGCCAGTGTAAACAGCTTCACCTTGGGAAAGGTCGAGGCGTATTTCTTAGCCACTGATTCGAGGCGCGGCCGGTAGAAGTTCCTGGCGGCGATCTCCTGTCCCTCGGGTGAATAGAGATACTGGAGGTAGGCCTCGGCGACGGCCCGAGTGCCCTTCTTGTCCACAACGCTATCCACGACCGACACCGGAGGCTCCGCCAGGATGCTCTGAGACGGCACGACAATCTGGAACTTGTCGGGGCCCAGCTCTTTGACGGAAAGAAGTGCCTCATTTTCCCACGCCAGTAGAACGTCACCGATTCCCCGCTCGACGAACGTCGTGGTAGAGCCACGCGCCCCCGAGTCGAGGACCGGGACATTCTTATAGAGGCGCGTGACGAAGTCCTTCGCCGCGGCGTCGCTCTTTCCCGACTTGAGGTACGCGTAGCCCCACGCTGCCAAGTAGGCCCAGCGCGCGCCACCCGAGGTCTTGGGATTCGGCGTGATGACCGAGACTCCCGGCCTCACGACGTCGTCCCAATCCTTGATGTTTTTCGGATTGCCCTTCCGCACGAGAAAAACGATCGTCGACGTATAGGGCGTGCTGTTATTCGGAAGCCGCGATTGCCAGTTGGCAGGAATCAGCTTGGCTTTCTCGGAGATAGCGTCAATGTCGTACGCCAATGCCAGCGTCACGACGTCCGCCTGCAACCCATCGATCACAGAGCGGGCCTGGGCGCCTGAACCCCCGTGCGACTGCTGGATGGTGACATCCTGCCCGGTCTTCGCCTTCCAGTACTTCACGAAGGCTGCGTTGTAGTTTTGATAGAGCTCGCGCGTCGGGTCGTACGAAACGTTGAGAAGAGTTAGGTTCTGGGCGTGCGCGCGTGCGCCCAGCACTGAGGTCAAGCCGATCACGGCGATCAAGGTCCTCAACTTCCAAGCTGGTTTCATGTCAAATTCTCCTTGTATGGCCGCCAATGAAATTCTTGATTTGTCCCCGAACCGCTGATTTAGATTCAGTGGTTCGGGGACATCGAACGAGTCCCGCTGCGCGTTTGCAACCCGAGTTACGGAATGATGTAACGCAGATTCACGTAGGTGATGAAAGCATGCGCGTTTTTCGGACTCCCCGTCGGGACGAACCACGGGCTGCGAACCACATACGAAAACTGTGAGATAAATTGCAGTTTTCCGTAGTTCGGGCTCGACCAGATCGTAGGTATGAAACCAACGGTCGCTTCCTGGTAATCACGATTGTTCGTATTTGCCGAGCCGGGGAACCCAAAACCCACGCAATACGAAGTACCGCAAGGAGTACCCAACGCCTTGGTTGTCACATCATAGTTTCGAAAGAAGTAGGCCCCGCTGTAGTACCCGTCGAGTAGCAATTTCGGGGTCGTCTGCCATTCCAACCCAGCAACACCCGAGCCTGAATGAATCGCGGAAAGCGCACCGTCGGGCTTCACAATCACATCCGGGCCAAGGCCGCCGATGTAGCGGCCGACGCCATCCCCATAGAACGAGTTTCCAATGAGGTGAAAGTTCTTCAGTACTTCAAAGTTGACGTTGACCCCGCCCCCACCGCCGGTAATCGTGTTTGTACTGGCTGGCGTTGCGAGATTGTTGTAAACCTTGAAACTGCGGGCTATCCCTCCGGCGTCCACGTGAAACAGCTTTCCGCCGAGCCTCCAGTCGAAAGCCGTTTTCGCAATGACATCTGGATGAAGGTTCGGAACCGTGGGATTGACGGCGGAACTTGCAGCGCTCGTGCTGCTGCTCCCGTTGTCGAACTGAGTGGAAAAGAAGTTTGTGGAGCCATCGGTCGGAAAAACGACGGAACTTGGCACAAACTGCTGCGGGTTTTCAAGAGCAACGCCGAATGACCACCAGTCTGCCGCATGGTATACAACTCGAATCCCAGGTTGGCGATCATAGACCAAGCCCGCCAGATAGCTCGTATCCAGGCGCAGTGCCGTGAAAATGTTCTCTGGGAATGGTGATAGTCCGTCTCTCGTAGGCGTCAGGAAGGACCATGTTTGTCCGGTTACAAGTTCCCATTTGCCATGTCTCAACTGCACAAAAGCGAGGCGCAAACGGAATGTATCGCTCTTGGTGCTGATATTCGAATTTGCCGGCTCAAAACCGTTGAAATCGCTCTCTATGTACCCTGTGACGCCGGTCGACTCATTGGGCTTGGCATCGACTTTTAATGACAAGCGAGAGCCCTGCCCAGTGAAGCGGAACTCGGACAGCTGCCCTAATGGAAGCGTGTTGTTGTACGGCAGGATCGTGAAATTCGTACCGAGCCCACTGCCAACATCTGCACTGCGAAAAATCCCCGTCAGGTCCACAAACCCGCCCGGCGTGAACTCGGCGCCCCCGATCTTGATCGAAAGCGGATTTTCGGGTGAGACCAGGTTGATGGGTTGCTGGCCTTGGGAATTTTGCCCGGATAACGCGTTGATTTCGTTAGGCGCGCCTGTGCTAGCGGACTCTGCTGCAACGTCGGGCATGACCCCTAGCTTCGCCTCCAAGGCCGCGATGCGCACAAGCTCGTCGTGCAGAGCGGTACGCTCGGCGTCTAGTTCCTGGCTGTGCTCCGCAAACTGTTTGGTCTGAGCTTCCACTGTTGCCTTCAACTCCTCCAGTTCGAGCGCGACGGGCGAGTTGGGATCCGGCGCAGGGGCCTTGCCTTTCGCAGCCTCGGTCGTACTGCCGGGAGATGCAGCGTTTCCATCCCCGGCGAAAGTAGTCGTCGCGGGTACGGCGACGCCCAAGCTGATGGCCAGTGCGATTGCGATTCGTTTCGATTTCAGTCCTAAATGTGTCGGCATTGCAGTCTCCTGAGATTTTTGTGGCTTCAAGCCTCCAGTGGGCTGGTCGGTTGGCCGGGCTTTTTCGTGCAACCCTCCCGCGTCGGGGTCGGGTCGTGCTTTTCCGTACTCGCTACGCCGAATTCTTCCGAATGCGCTCAGTCTTATTGAGCTCCACGATTCTTCCGTCGTGAACCGTGAGGACCACGGAGCCGTAACGGATGCCCCGCAGCGCCAGCGCAACCTCGCGGAGCAACTCCCGCTCGCTCGTGGATAAGTCGCTCTCCCAATCCTGTGTGGTTATTGTGCTCATTGTTCTTTCCTCGCGCCTTCTTCCCGGACCCGGGAAAATCGACTCGGTTACGGCCTGAATCCTGGGTGAAAATGGAACTTCTCTTGGTATTTGCTAACGGATTGACTGCGACGGGAACCTAATTGCGGCTACGACAACACAGATCGAACAGGGAGGTATGGTCGAGGATGTTGGCCGTGGCATTGCGCACGTCCAGAAGAACCCGGAACAAAGGACGGTGTTTCGGGTCGGTGTTCACACGCTCGCGAAGGGATTCGGCGTCTTCGAACGGAGCCAGCGGGCCGTCAATCCTGCGGATCACTTCACCCAACGAGATTTTTCTCGCCGGCCGTTTTAGCTGGTAACCGCCGTGAGCGCCGCGGAGACTGACTACGATCCGCGCCCGCTTGAGGTCCAGAAGAATCGCCTCCAGAAACTTTTCCGGCAGCTCCTCTTCGGCGGCGATGGCCTTGATCTTGACGACGCCGGTGGGATGCTGCGCAAGCACAGTCAGTGCTCGTAAGGCGTACAGTCCTCGCTGGGAGATTCTCATGGCTTTTTCTTATTCTCTACTAACTCGGCAAAGTCTACCAACTTAATAGACTTTGTCAAGTAAGGATTTCAATTAGCTGCGCTGTCTGCTTATGAGACTCGATCGCTCAGGGATGGTAGGATGGCTTCGTCATGCATGCCACGCCAAAGGCTGAACGCGACCCCGGCCGCGAACTGCTCCGCCACGCCGTCGCGACCCTCGCCTATCGGGGCGGCAAGGCGCTTCGTGGCGCGCCCGCTGGATTCGCGGAGTTTCGCGTCGCGGATACGACGCGCACGCCCGGTCAGATTCTCGCCCACATCGGCGATCTGCTCGATTGGGCGCTCTCGCTGGCGAAAGGCGCCGAGCAGTGGCGCAACTCCGATTCGCTGCCCTGGGACAAGGGCGTCGGCCGTTTCTTCGCGGCTCTTCAGGCGCTTGACGCCTATCTGGCTTCGGACGCACCTCTCGCGGCTCCCGCCGAAAAGCTCTTTCAGGCACCGATCGCGGATGCCCTGACCCACATCGGACAAATCTCGATGCTTCGCCGGTTGGCTGGCGCCCCGGTTCGTGGCGAAAACTATTCGCGTGCCGATATTGTTGTGGGCCGCGTCGGTCCGGCCCAGACCGCGCCTAAACGCGAATTCGATTGATCGGGGAGTTGAACGGTGCAGGCGTGCTGGCGGGGCGCACGGGACGGCAGGATGAAACAGAGCAAATGAAAAAGTAGCCGGGCGACACCGGCTGAGGGACCCGAATCGCCCGGCCTTTTCTCACCCATCTCCGCAGGGTCTGGGTAAGAACTTGTTATGCGGCGTTTTCGCCGTTCCGCATGAATTCGTAGCGTTCGATTGCCGCTGCCACTCCCACCTCGCCCGAATGTTCCGGGCTGCTGCGTAATACCCGCCCCAGGCACCGGACGCGAACGGGCCCGGCCTGGGTCAGCTCGTGGGGAAGAGTCATGACGATCTCTACCGGCGAGCCGCTTTTCAATCCTTTGGGCAGGAAAAAGTAGATGCCCCGCGAACTCACCTCGCGCGATTCCGTCGCGGCCTCGCCTACGACCGTTTCATCGGTCCATCGGACAGTCAGCGGCAAGCGCATTAGAAAACGCCGCGATGCACGTCTCTCTTTTGAAGACACCAGACAACTCCCTCCGAATGCCCGCCTAGAATAGAGTCGGACCTGATTTCCGCCAATAGAGCAAAGGAGCCAATTCTCGATGGCCCGGTTGGTACAGAAGTACTAGAGCCACTACGGTTTAAGGGGCAGTTCGACGCGGCTTACGACACACTCGCCGGATAGGCGGCGGAGAAAATCGTCTCCGCGATTACGTTTGATCGATCAGGCGGTGATGGATGGCGTAGAGCGCTAATTCGAGGCGGTCGGAAACGCCAAGTTTATCGAAGATGTTGTGAAGGTGGTTCTTTACGGTCTGCTCGCTGATGAACAGCTTCTCGCCGATTTCCCTGTTCCGAAAACCCTGAGCCACGAGCTGGACGATTTCCTTTTCGCGGTCGCTCAGAAGCGGCTTTTCGCGCCGCTGTCCTGCCTCGGCGGACTTCTTGAAGGCGTCAATCACTTCGGCGGTCATGCGATTGTCGAGCCAGATTTCGCCGTCGAACACCTTGTGAATGGCTTTTACGAGCAGGTCGCTGGCGGATTGCTTCAAGACTACGCCGCGGGCTCCCAGGCGCATGGCGCGGACCACGTCGCGGTCGTCTTCAGCCGCCGTCAGCACAATGACTCGCGTGGGAGTCGAGTCGAAATTGACCTCTTCCAGCACGCCCAAGCCGTCCTTCTCCGGCATCCGCAGGTCCAGCAGGAGGATATCAGGCTTCAACTTGGCGAGCATTTTGATGCACTCGACGCCGTTCGAAGCCTCCCCCACGATCTGGATTTCTTCGGCGTCGGCCAGCAATTTGCGAAGACCGTCGCGAAAGATTGCGTGGTCGTCCGCCACCAGGATCCGAATCGCCTGTTTCGCTTTGCTCATCTTATCAATTAAATGGAATCTCGATAGTTAGACGCGCCCCGTGCCCCGGATTTGACTCCACCGTCAGCGTGCCCCCTACGCTTCGCGTCCTTTCCTTGATCGAAATCGGGCCGAGACGCAACCGGTCCAGTTCTTCGCTCGTGTATCGCCCGGAGAAGCTGAAACCCCGCCCATTGTCGTCTACGACGAGAGACACTTTCGACTCGTCTTGTTTTAGTTTTACCACGACGTGGCTGGCACCGGCATGCTTTTTTACGTTGTGTAGTGCTTCTCGGTAAATCTGGAATAACTCCCGGCAAATGCGGTCTGGCACGCGCAAATCGCGGTCCGCGATGAAAAGATCGATGGCCATATCGTGCTCCATCCGAAATCGCTCCGCAAAAGCTTGCATCAGTTCCCGCATGTCCGCGCTTTCCACGCGCACCGGCCGCAGGTCCGTCACCATCCGGCGCAGCTCTTCGCTTTCCTGTTGTACCGTCCTCTCAAGGCTCCCCAGTTCCTCGCACGCCTGTTCGGGCTTCTTCGGGAGCTTCTGCCGCAAGACCTTGAGCTGGATCTTGAGGCTGAGCAGCGTCTGGAGGATCCCATCGTGCAGGTCCCGCGAAATCCGGCTTCGCTCCGATTCGACCGCATGCGTCCGCAGGTTGCGCAGCAGGAAGACATTCTCAAGCGGCGGCCCCACGTGGCGCACAATCTGCTCGAACCAGCGCAAGTCTCCATCGGAAAATCGCCGGCGCGACTGTCGGGGATTCGCGACGAGCACGCGTCCCACCGGGCGGCCACCGGACTCGATCGTCACTGCCAGCAGGGACCGCGCCCTGAACTCTTCGCGCGTCGATTCGGGCGGTGCCGGCACTCGAAGCCGCTCGCCCGTCCGGCGATCCCAGCCGAACCCTTCGCCGCTGCCGTTCTTGAATTCCCATCCCATCGCGATTTCCAACCCGTCCAGTAAGAACGTCTCCGAACGCGACAGCGGAAGCGTTTCAGGGGGCCTCGCCTCGCGGTCGTTCACGCCGACCTTCCATACGAAGAGGCGCTCCACGTCGTCATCGCGTATTGCCAAGCACGCCTGCTCGCACTCGAACGCCATCGTGAGCTCGCCGAGCCCCTGCCGAATCGATTCCGTCAATCCGCGCTCGAACCGCAGGACCCCGGTGATTTTCTCGAGAAACTGCTGCCGCCCAAGGTACTCGCGCTCGCGCGCGGCGAGATACCCCATGCCCAGCCCTGAAACGATTGTCCCGACCCCGATGGCGACCCAGTGCCACATGCCCTGCCATCGAAACGCCTCTTCTCTGGCCACGCGGATGATGATTCCCACCGTAGCCAGGCCCACGAGCGCCAGCATGGCCCGCTCGTTTCCGCGAGTCGCCAGGGCAAATACGGCGAACAAAAAGAGGAACCAGAAGGCCGTCACCGAGGGCGTAAAGTAGACGAACACCGCCAGCACCGCGAAATCCACTGCCAGAGGGATTCGAAACCTCACTTCGCCGAGGAACCGTTCGGCAAGCGCGGCGCTGAGCGCGACCACCAGGTAAGCAGACAGGATGACGATCGAAGCCCGCCGCGCGGGCGTCGGCGACGTCTCGAGCAGCGCGACGAGCGACAACGCAGCGATCACGGCGCGCGCCAGCGTGACCTGTCGTTCCAGGTATAAGCGTTCGGTGTTGTCGAGAGCCATCGGCGGGCGACTTCCTTTCAAAGTCTAACAAGCCCCTCCGAGCGCGCAATCGGCCCGCCGCCGCGTGTCGTCTTTTGGTAATCGCACGCGCGGGAGTATCGCGCGCGACCTTTACGCGAAACACTTGCTTCCCACATTTGACATTGGGTGCATAATCTGTTGGAGAAACCGGACTGAGGGACCGCCGGATTGTCGGAACGATATACGCAAAGAGAAGTGGGTCGCATCCTGGGCGTTGATGCGAGCCGCCTGCGCTACTGGGAACGCTTGAGGCTGGTGCATCCGCAGGCGCGCTGGGGGGAAAGATTCTACAGCTTCGGCGACCTGGTGGCCCTCCGCACGGTCAAGCGCCTGACGGACAACCGCATTCCGGCGCGGCGAGTCCGGCGGGCCGTGGCTTTGGTCGAGCAGCAGTTCGGCGAAGCTCCCCTCCCCCTCCAGGCCCTCCGCTTTCTCGAACAGGGCCGCGATGTCCTGGTGATTCCTCCCGGCGCCGCCCGGCCGTTCAACCCCATCAAGCAACAGTGGGCCTTTTCTTTCGACACAACGGCGCTCGGGGCAAAACTGCACTCGATGGCGGGGCCGACGCCCGAGGATCTGTTTCAATCGGCGCTCGATTGCGAGACTCAGACCGAAACGCTGCCTCAGGCCGTCGACAACTACCGCCTGGTGATCGACCTTGCGCCCGACTGGGTTGATGCGCACATCAACCTGGGCGTCGCGCTCTATCAGATGGGTCGCACCGAAGAGGCGCGCGCCGAGTTTTTTGCCGCCGTCCAGCTTGATCCGCTGAATGGAATTTCGCGCTACAACCTCGGCTGCGTCCTCGAGGAACAGGGCGAGATCGACCAGGCCATCGAGCATCTGCGTCGCGCCGCCCGCGCCATGCCGGCCCATGCGGACGTCCATTTCAACCTGGCCCTCGCCTACGAAAAGCGCGGCGAGCGCCGGCTGGCGCGCGAGCAGTGGATGCTCTACCTGCGTCACGCTCCCAACGGTCCTTGGGCCGAGCAGGCACGCGTTCATCTGAAGCAATGTTCCCCGCGCCGCAAGCGCTCCGCCCCGATTCCCTTCCCGCGCAAGGCCTAGCCGCTGGTAGGTATCTCTTTCCTTATCCGCGCGACCTCGCAAGGTTGACACTCCAATCCTCAGGACTCATCCTCGATCAGTTCGAATCGCGTCGCCCGAAAGGAATAAAGGACAGCAATGAGCGTGAAATCGCTTGAACCAGAGGCCGAGACGGCTCGCCAAGCGCGCGAAGCTGAACAAAAGAGCGTTTCTCCGGGCGCGCCCGCTCCCACCTGGATTCATCGGCCCGTCCTCGAAGAGTGGAAGCCGGCTTACTCGCCCATCCTTCTGGTGCTGCTCACGCTCGCTTGCCTGCTGCCGTTCATCGACAAGGCCTTTCACATTGACGACACGCTCTTCGTCATGGCAGCGAAGCAGATTGTGAAACATCCTCTCGACCCGTACGGATTCCACGTCGTCTGGGTCGCGACCGACCGGCCCATGTGGGAAGTGACCAAGAATCCGCCGCTCGCTTCCTATTACGCTGCCGTCATGGGTACCCTCGCCGGCTGGTCCGAGCGCGCGCTGCATCTTGCATTCCTCGTCCCGGCAATTGTCCTGGTGCTCGGCACCTATCGCCTCGCGCGCCGCTTTACTCGATACCCTCTGCTCGCTGCCGCAGCCGCGCTCTTGACCCCCGGTTTCATCGTGTCCGCTACGAGCGTGATGTGCGATACGATGATGCTCGCGCTCTGGGTCCTGGCGGCGGTCGTCTGGATCGAAGGACTCGAGCCCGAAAGGCCACCCTTCCTCATCGTCGCCGCCCTGCTGATCGCTGCGAGTGGCCTGACGAAATATTTCGGCGCGGCTCTGATCCCGCTCGCCTTTGCCTACGCACTCGCGCGCAAGCGGCGCCTGGGAACCTGGGCGCTCTACCTGCTGATTCCCGTTCTTGCCTTGGCGGGCTACCAGCTTTGGACGCACGCCTTGTACGGGCACGGTCTGCTGCTCGACGCCACTCAACTCGCTGGCTTCCGCGACCCGGACGAAGGCACTTCGGCTCTGGCCAGAGGTCTCATCGGCATGGGGTTCGTAGGAGGGTGCACGCTCACGGGACTCACGTTTGCTCCGCTCGTCTGGGCGCGCAAACACATCCTGATCGGGATCGCCGTTGCCGCGCTGGCTGGCCTAACGATCAGCCGCGGATGGATCAACCTCGGCGCTCCCGCCGCTCATGCCAATTGGACGTTCGTCAGTGGCCAGCTCGCCTGCTACATCGCCGGCGCCATCTCGATATTCGCTCTCGCGATCTCGGATTTTCGGGAGCGCAAGGACGCCGATTCCCTCTTCCTCGGCCTGTGGATCTTCGGCCCGTTTGTCTTCGCCGCGTTCCTGAACTGGACCGTCAACGCTCGCACGGTTCTTCCGCTCATCCCCGCCGCCGGTATCTTGCTCGCGCGCCGTTGGGAGAAGGTTCGGCCTGCCGCCCGGCGCTACCGTCTCGTGAAACTCGTAGCTCCTCTCGCGCTGTCGGGTCTTGTGTCTCTGTGGATCGCCATCGCCGATTTCGACCTGGCAAATTCCGCTCGCACGGCTGCGCACCTCATCGCCCAGGAAACTGCCGGCGAAAAAACGCCCGTTCTCTTCGAAGGCCACTGGGGATTTCAGTACTACATGGAATCGTTCGGAGCTCGCCCTCTCGACTTCGTGAAGCCGAACTACCAGCCCGGTCAAATCCTGGCCATCCCGGACAACAACACATTGGCCTTCTGGACGCCACCGGGATTCACGGGCCCTGCGCAGGTGATTGAGGTGAACATCTCGCGCGGCGTAACCACGATGAAACCCCAAATGGGCGCCGGCTTTTACTCCTCGATGTGGGGACCTCTGCCTTTTGCCTTCGGCCATGTTCCGCCCGAGCGCTACTTCGTTGTGCGTTTGACGCCAATCAGATCTGCCGATCAACCGCCCCCCTCCGGAAATCCAGCGCCTTAGCCCACTCAATCCTGCGGTTGAACGGCCCACGGCCTTGGTATAATGTGGATTGTCATCCCTGGTGAGCGTAGCTCAGCTGGTAGAGCATCGGTCTGTGGCTGCGAGCGTCACTATTCCCGTCATTTGTTTTCAATCGGTTACAGTCCCGTTATTCGGTGGGATTCTGGATATTTGGTGGGTTTTGGAGCAGTTTGGGTACGATTTGGGTACGCTAACTTGGCTTCAAACCGGGGCGATTCCACAGGCTTTCAAAAACTCTTCGTCAGCGACTGACTCGGGCGGTCTCGCCCCAGATGCGCCGGACTCAAAATCATAAATACGCGTTTCCGCAATCCCAGGCGCGGGTGGGAATAGAACTCAAAACAGTTGAAATTTGGCCGATCCGCCGGTTCCCGTGCAATTTCTCGTACAAAAACGGGCCTTACTTCTTATGTGTCGGCCTCAGTGTTCCTTTCACAAAGCAAGACTCACAAAGTCTCGTGCCATCCTTGAGCGTGAAGTCAACCCTGCGGCTCGGATCAATCTCTGCTCCGCATTTTCCGCACCGTTCGTCCTTTGGCTCGGCCATGAGCATCTCCTTGCTCAATTCAATCACAGGCCGCGATGGAGCACACTAACGGCGCGTTATACGTCCCGAGTGGGCAGCGAACAATCGCCAAGGTGTCGGGAATGGCCACTTCGGCGCCAATACGCCCGGAATCGCACTCGTTCTCGTCCTGGCTACCACCACTTGAGCAAGAGATTGCACGTCGTTGACTTGACTTGAGGCGAAACATAAGATGTTGGCCCAATGGCGGCTCCCGATCCCCTCGTCGGGCGGAGCGTTTCTCACTACCGAATCGTCGCAAGGCTGGGCGGTGGCGGGATGGGGGTGGTTTACCGCGCCGAGGACACCACGCTGGGCCGCGCCGTCGCGCTGAAGTTTCTTCCTGATGAGGTTTCCGGCGACAAGCAAGCCCTCGAACGATTTCTCCGCGAAGCGCGGGCCGCGGCCGCACTGAATCATCCCCACATCTGCACGATCCACGAAATCGGCGAGCACGACGGCCATCGCTTCATTGCCATGGAGCTGCTACAGGGTCAAACACTGAGGCAGCGCATTGGCGGTGGGCCACTGGACGTGAACACGCTTCTCCGCCTAGGGACGGAAATCGCCGACGCGCTGGATGCGGCGCACGCAAAAGGCATCGTGCATCGGGACATCAAGCCAGCGAACATCTTCATCACCGAGCGCGGCCAGGCCAAGATTCTCGACTTTGGTTTGGCCAAACAGATTCCCCAAAGCCGCGCTCTGGCAGCGAGCATGGACGGGACCACGGAGGATGACGATCCGCATCTCACGAGCCCCGGCGTGGCGATCGGTACGGTTGCCTACATGTCGCCCGAGCAGGTGCGCGGCGAGGAGTTGGACGCACGCAGCGATCTCTTTTCCTTTGGCACCGTGCTCTACGAAATGGCTACTGGACGCCAGGCGTTTGACGGGAATACCTCGGCTGTGATCTTTCACGCGATTCTTGCCGGCGAGCCGCCACCGGCATCGGACTGGAACGCACACGTGCCCAAAGGGCTCGAAGACATCATCCGCAGGGCGCTCGAGAAGGACCGGGAGCTTCGCTATCAGAGTGCGTCTGGGATTCTGGCGGATCTGAAACGTGTGAGACGCGATACGGAAACGCCGCGTTCCGTTCCTGTTTCTGTTGGAGTGCCGAGCGCCGTTCCTGCTGCTTCGGGGCCGCCAGCGAAGACCGCGGAACATCCTTCCTCCGGGAAACACTCCAAGGCGATCGAATCGCTGGCGATCCTCCCACTCGAAAATGCGAGCGGCGATCCAGAGACCGAGTACCTGAGCGATGGGATCGCGGAGACGCTGATCAATACTCTGGCGCAGCTTCGCAAGATGCGTGTCGTGCCGCGAGCAGTCGCATTCCGGCATCGCGGGCCGGGCGTGGATCCACTGGCAGTCGGGCGCGAGTTGGGCGTGAGAGCGGTGCTGGCAGGTCGCATGGTGCAGCGGGGCGAAGACTTGATCGTGTCGGTGGAGTTGGTGGATGTGGAGCGACAGGCGCAACTCTGGGGCGGGCGGTACAACCGGAAGATGGCAGACCTGATTGCGTTGCAGGAAGAATTGACCACGGAGATCTCCGAGAAGCTGCGATTGCAACTCACCGGGGAAGAGAAGAAGAAGCTCCGCAAGCGCCCCACACAGAACAGCGAAGCGTACAAGCTGGTCCTGAAGGCGGTGCACGCCTATTCCAAATGGTCGCCCGTGGGAACGCGCAACGCGATTGCACTTTGCAAGCACGCCATTGAGATCGATCCAACGTATGCAGCGGCGTATGCTGCGCTGTCCGCTGCCTGCACCATCTCGGTGGTGCTTGGGTACGCCGCGGCAGCCGAGGTTTACCCTCGAGCAATGTCCGCGGCGAAGAAGGCCCTCGAGTTGGACGAAACCCTTGCCGAGGCGCACGCCAGTTTGGCTACAGTTCTGTTCTATCAGAATTGGGATTTTGCGGGCGCCGAACGGGAGTGTCGGCGCAGCCTGGAGCTAAACCCGGATTATTACGGCGGACACGCAGGTTTGGGGGCTCTGAATAGACACCGGGGCCGCTTCGACGAAGCGATCGTGGAGTTCAAACGCGCACTCGACCTGGAACCACTTAACCCGTCACTGAGTCTCAATTTGAGCTTGGTCTACTACTGCGCCAAGCGGTTCGACAGTGCGATCGAGCAGTTTCGGAAGGTTCATGAGGTCGATCCCGACAATCCCCAGGCTCATGCGCTCCTCGCCGACGCATACGCCTGCGCCGGCCAGCGAGAGAAGGCCATTGAGGAGTGTGAACAGGCATTGGCGCTGGGCCCAGGCACGGCCATAGTCCGCCTACATGCGGCATGCACGTACGCCAAAATAGGCAAGACCGAAGAGGCGCGTAGGATACTCCAGGAGGCTGAATCGGCGTGGAAGCCGGGCGATCCTCTGTCTTACTTTATCGGGATCATTCACGCGCGTTTGGGAGAAAAGGATGCGGCCTTCGAGTGGTTGGAGAAGGCATTTCAAGCGCACGAAAGTTTCCTGATGAACCTCAAGGTCGATCCGAGGTTCGATGGCCTGCACGGAGACCCGAGGTTCGACACGCTCGTGAAGCGCATCGGCATCCCAGACTGAACCGCGAATTTGAGGGTACGCACATGGCAGCAATCTTGAAATTGAACCGTTTTCTGCTGACAGCGGCTTGTCTCGCGGTTGTACTTGCCATTGGGGCGGCCGTGTCGCCGCAGTCTCAGCCGATGTTAATCACTTTGACCGGGCAGTCGATGATCCGATCAGACATCCGCGCAACCGCGCCTGCGGCCGTGCCCGCGATCCAATCTCTCATCAAAGGGGACGTGAAATTCACGAACTTCGAAGCTGCCGTCGCTGAAAAAGAAGAGACGGTCAGCGAGGGCGGGGGATTTCTTGCTCCGCCCGAAGCACTCGATGCGCTGACGACGGTCGGCTTTAACCTGCTGTCGCTCTCCAACAATCATGCGTTCGACCTCAAGCTCACGGGTCTTGAAAATACGCTCCGCGAGGTGAACAGCCGGAAAATCGTACATGCGGGGACAGGACAAAACGTCGACGAAGCGACGGCGCCGGGTTACCTGCACACTTCAAAAGGCACGGTGGCGCTGGTGGCGTTGGCGTCGGGGATGATTCAGCAGGGAGGAAACGCCACGTCGGATCGGCCGGGCGTGGATGAGCTGCGCGTTCAAATGGGCGACAAGCCCAATGAGGCTAGGGCGGAGCTTCCCCCGGGTATGGAAAACGAGCCCAACCCGGAGGACACGAAACGCATTCTTCAGAGCATACGCAATGCCCGGCAGCATGCCGACCTCGTCATCGTCTACCAGCACAATCACGTTTTCTCGAACAAGCCGTTCCTGACGATGTTTGAGGAAGGCTTGCCGGAGCGTCTGGCCCCCAATGATTGGTTGAAGAAATGGACGCACCTGGAAGTAGATGCGGGCGCGGATATCGTCGTAATGCACGGTGCTCCGTTATTGCACGGCGTGGAGATCTATCACGGGAAGCCCATTTTTTACGACCTGGGCAATTTTATTTACAACCTGCCGCCCGAGCTGACGGTGATCGAGGAACCCATCAACTGGGAAAGCGTGGTAGCCTACGTCCAATTCCAGGGAAGAAACCTTCAAGCGATCACCCTGCAGCCGATCTTCCTGAACAACGTGGGCCAGGGTGTGCCCGATCCTCACAACCGGTACACGAATAACCAGTTCCTCGATACGCGTGGATTGCCGTCGCCTGCGACCGGCCTGAAGGCGAGCTACATTCTGCAGCGGATGGCGGACTTGTCCAAGCCATTCGGGACGGAAATGGAGTTGAAAGGCGACACGGCCGAAATAAAAGTGAAAGGCGGGAGTTAGACGGAGTCGTCGCGACAAGAGGTCCCAGGCAGTGATCTGCGCTTCGATCCCCGCTACGCCGACTTGGTCCCCCGCATCGGATTCCCGCAGTGACCTGCTGCCTTTCCCGGGCTCCGTTAGGTGTCGCGCGTATACACTCGTGGGCGACACAGCCAACCCATTTGGTGAATACACAAAGCGGACATAAAATTCCTCCGTGGCCGAGAAACGCAAAGTCGTCCCAATCGCTGATGAGACGTTGACACTGTTCGATGCCGCGCAGGAAATGGCGGATCAACAGAAAATCGAGCGCCCTCGGGGCGTGTGCCAGGCACTCAATGCGCAACCCTTCGGAACCAAGGCCGCCGCCTGCTACCAGCTTTTCGATACTCGTTGCGATTGAAGCTCAATCAGCCACCGGATCGTTCGATGGGCCTTCGCGCGACGATTTCCGCCACGGGGCGCCGATGTGCCGCATCGTTCGGCTGCCCCTCGTGGCGATGAAGAATCTCCCAGCCTTGGAAATACGTCATCAACTCGCCCGGCCTCAACCGATGTTCTGTTGGCTCTTCACCCGGCTCGGTGATGTGCACGATCGCAAGAAGGATGCCGCTCGGAACCAGTCCTTCCTTCGCCGGTTGAAACAGGTCCCGCTGCAGGTAATAGCAGATGACGATGAGATCCCAAGCCGAGCGCTCAATCTGGTACTCGCCCTTTTCAAGGTCCGCGATTCTCGCGTCCACGGTAATCCCGCGCTCGGCAGCTCGACTGCGCAGGATTTCGATGGCTGCCGGCGCGCCGTCCACGGCGGTGACGCACCATCCGTGTTCCGCAAGCCATAGGGCATTTCGGCCCGTTCCGCACGCCAGGTCAAGCGCCTTGCCCGGCGCCAGGTGCCTGGCCGTCTCGACCAAGAGCGGGGTCGGCGTAGCCTCCGTGTCGCCCGCGGAACGCCGCTCTGCGCGGTAACGTTCTTCCCAGCCGCTAATCTCCATCTTCCGATTGTTAGTAGCTCTTGAAACCTTCGCAAGCTAAAAAGGGCCTCTTGCCGAGCTCGCGGATGTTGACTGGGCGGGACGGCTCTATCAATCCGCGAATCGATATGCGTGCCTGTACTTCCTGAGAGAGATTGCAGGGGTTCAAGCATTTCTGGTCAACGTGTACTTCGTTGGCGACCCACGGACGCCGACAACGAGAGAAGACTGGGACGCCGCAATCGGGTACGTCAATTCCCGCGCCAGATTCACAACCGTGGGAAGCACAACTATAAACCAGGAATTGTTAATTTCCGGTTTGCATGAGGAGATGGTTTGTAATTCTTGCAGAAAGTTGGCGCCGCTTTTTCGCGAGCCATACGCGGATACTCAGGGACGATTTTCCGCCAATCACGACAGACGCCACGCGGACCCGGAAAACCGAAAGCCGCTGCCCCCTTTCCCTCGCATACCAGCGTGTGCAACCGACCCTGGCGGTCAGGGGTCTTCGATACGAGAGGCAACTAAAGTGCTGAGAACCACATCTTCACCAACTGCGCGCCGATTGCCCGGTCATGTTGGAGTTGAAGACAAACTTGAAACTGCGGTCCACTGCGATTCTTCCCTTTTGCGGAGTCCTGATTGCCGCCTCGCTGATGAGTCCGAAGCGCCTGAATGCGCATGCGGCAACCGGCCCACTTGTCCCGGCGCAATCACAGGAGCAGTCGCCTCTGCAGCCTGCCGCCACATCCAAACAGCCACCGAGGACGACTCTTGCCGGGTCTTGGAAGCTGAATCGCGATGAAAGCGATGATCCCCAGCAGATAGTTCGAGCTGCGGAAGCCTCAAGCA
>JBEKAE010000012.1:0-89278 GCA_050018375.1 Candidatus Acidiferrales bacterium
GTGTACGATCTCTTCCAGGTCACTTATACAACCATGCCGCCGGATAAGCCGGAGAGCCTCAGCCCAGATGCTACTCTCGATATCGTTGCATACCTGCTTCAGTCGAATCAATTCCCGGCAGGGAAGGATGAACTCAAGAACGACCCGGACACGTTGAAGAACGTCCTCATCACTACCAAGAAAACCAGTCGGTAGGGGTCGGCGCGGAAAACTGTTCTGCAGCGCGCGGCGGCTACCAGAGCCATGAGCCCATCCCTTAAGGATCGGCTCCAGGCGACCCGTTTTGAGGGTTTGGTGTCCCATGTGTGGAATCGGGCGCCATCCCGTTCGCGGCCCGATCACGCTCCGCTGGCGTTCATAAAGCGAAAACTCCCTTCGGCTCCCTTCGCCTGCACCAATCTTGTCCCTCCGTCCAGTTGTTTGCCCGGTGAATGTGATGCATATTCGGCTGCCGGTTGAACCCGGTTGAAGAACCGGTTATAGAAATTGCTCGTTGATTCGGAGCCGTTATGCCTTGCCTACTCCTCTCGCTCCGTGCACGACAGCAGCAGAGCTGTCACTCCCACGCCCAATCCGATTTGCGTTCTGCTGGTGCTCCGCTGATCTGGCGCGGCGGGGAGGCAAGGCTTCCAAGCTTGGGGGAAAAATGAACCGCTGGATACGCCATCTGCTGCTGCTGTCCGGAATCTGCTCTGCGCTGCCTGCCGCCGCGTCCGATCTTGGAACCGTAACATGTCCCGTGAATCAGGACCGCGTGTGGGTCTACGATTCCCTGACCAGTTTCGACGTCGAGGCCAAGCTCCGTTGCGGCGAAACGGTTGAAATCGTGTCGCGCGTGAAAAACTACGTGAAAGTTCGAACCGCCAGCGGACTGGAAGGCTATCTGCCGGACAGTGTCTTTCCGGATTTGCCGCCGCTCGACGATGATAAGGACAAGCCCGGCAACCACAATGCCGCCCCAGCCGAAACCGCAGTGAACACGCCCACGATCCTTGCCGCAGCGGCGGCTTCCTACCGCGTCGCGCCGAAACCAGCGCTGGTTGTTGAGTCGCCCGCGGCGACGACAGAAGCAGTGGCAGCCAACGCGCCCAAGCCCGCTGCCGCGATACTACCCGAATCGCCGCGCGTGGCTGCGTCCGTCGCCCCAAGTGCCCCGATGCCTGCAAGCGCTACCGCGCTTCAACCCGCCGCGCCAGCGCCCACGGCTTCGGCGCCGGTTACGGTTTCAGCGCCGCGCCTCAAGGCGGCGTCACCCGCCGTCTTGAGTGAAGCAAAGCCTCCGGTCATCGCAGCGCGCGCGCCCGCTCCGCAACCATCTGCGCCGAATGTGCCCGGCAGTTCCGCCCCTTCGACAGCCGCGCTCGCCCGTATCGAGTCCTCGACCGCCACGCCCAGCCCGGTCTCTGCCGTGAGCGCGCCAAGTGCCGCGTCCTTGGGTGAGGTTACCGCCGTCAAGCCCATCGCCGTCCCCGAATCCGAGGACTATCCGGACGCCCAGCCGGACAACGAGAGCGCCGATCCCCAGTGCCGTATCTTTTTCTCGGCCTACGGCCTCGGCGCGGCCCAATACAAATGGCTCTCCGAGAATCGCCGTAAGCAATTTGCGAATATCTGTCCCGCGCCCGATCTGGCGAGCGTGGATTTCGTAATCCTGTTGACGCACGATTCGGATTCCTACAACTCGGCCCTGCCCACGCCGGTTCACGCGGACGGAAACGGATTCTCCGACTTCAGCCCGATGACCCCCGTCGATTCGGCGCTGATGTCCCCGTCGGAGGCGGACAAAGCTCGCTACGAACTCGTTTGGGTATTTCGCATGAACAGAGGTGCTTTCGACCCGGCAAGATTTTCGCCGCGACGCCGCCCGCAATTCACCAACGTATCGAAAGGTTCCCACGCATCCACACGAGCCATGGAGGACGCTTTCAATTTTATTGAGCGGCAGGCAACGCGCTAATCGGGATTGGCGCAACTGCCGCCGCCAATGTCCTTCAAGAATTTCTCATCTGGAAGTTGATACCGAATGTTCCTAACTACGATCCGGCCAAACCCTAAAGCAGGCGACAACGTATCGACCACCTTGTCCACGAGGGCGACCACGACAAGGGCGTTTCGGCGAGCCATCGAGTATCGCTAAGTCCTGATAAACGGGACTAGCGAGGTGGTTTACCATTTCGTGGCGCACGCGTTCCGTTGAGGCCAGTCCTTCTTAGTTGTCAGACGAGATATCATTTTCTTCAAACAGACAACCCATTGTTTGGCGCCATGTTTCGGCTCCCATAACATCTCCGCCTGGATACACCGTTGCATAGGGCGACTTCGCCTCCCATCCGTGCCCAGAACGTAAGATGAAGTGGAGGGATATGCCTTCTCTGGAATAAACGAGAGTGCGTTGGACTTCGCCGTTCGCCAAGGTACTCTGATTGTCGTCCGTCGGAGGGCCGCACATCTCGTAGTACATCTCGGGATCACTGACGAAGTTGCCCGGGCCGTTCTGAGATAAATGGGGGCTTGAGTGAGTGTCTGCCTTTGGATAATTTACGAAGATCGCGACAAGCAGGGCGACCGCCCCGAAAGCGAGCAAGCAGACAAGAATCAGATTTGAATGTGGTTCGTGTGTTCCTGATTTAGGGTCGAATCTTGCTCCGCACAACGGGCAGAAATCCGGCGAATTGTGCCGTCTCAAGCTGTACCAGCTCAAATGCATGCTCCGCTCGGTACTCAGAATCGCCGCTCTTCCGGCGTCGAGCCTCGACCCTTTGCAACTTTGAAAAAACCCACTTCTAACCACTGCGTCAGTGAGGAAATAACCTGAAGTGTTGAGCGATTGCGAAGATCAGCAAGATCAGAATCCAGACGAGGATCGCTCTTTCACCAAAATCCCGTCGCTTCAATAGCCGTCGCATTTCGGTGTCCCTCAGTTGTGTCATCCGCCCCGAAGCAGCAAGAGGGCCCAGGTGAATTGAGAGCTAGCTTCAACTCATCGTGGTTGTCAAGGGGATAGACCCCTGTGGAAAAGTCCAAATAGTGTGGAAAAACTTCCCCTACAACTCCTGATAGGCAGCGTTAATCGGGCGAGTGAGGTACTGGATAACGAGTTAACCGGACATGTCCGGTTAGCTCGCCGCGGGAAAATCCACGGTCGGAGCCCCATCCGTGCTCCCGTCCGACGCGCCGTCGTCACCCGACGCAGCCAGAACGGTGACGCCCATCGTTGCGGCATCCTGACACGCGGAGTTGAGCGCGTCGCGTAACTGCTCGGTCCATGAGTTTTCCGGGCCGCCCAAACCGATCGAAACAATCGACGGCTTCAGCTTCGCGTCATGTTCGGCCGTGATGACGGCGTCGATGAACCCCTGGTCCGTGTTCGGCGCGAAATATGCGACGATGGGCAAGCTGACGCGAACTCCGTTTGTGGGCTTCGGTGAGCCATTAACTTCGAATCAGTCACGCGCGGGCGGCACGGATGAGGAAATCGGCGCGCTCTTGAATGCCTCAGTGAGGGCGGCAGCCACTTCATCGATGCACTTCTTCCCAGCGTCCAGCGCTCCAGCCATCTGGAAGAAGCCATGGATCATATTGGGATATACGGACAACGTGACGGGGACGTGCGCCTGCCGGAGACTGTTCGCATAGGCCCCGCCTTCATCCCAGGCGGGATCGTCTTGGTCGGTTATCAGCAGGGCCGGTGGCAAATCCTTCAGGCTCTTTGCGTAAACCGGAGAAATATAGGGATCCTCCTGATTGGCTAATAGGGGAACATACGCGCCGAGGGTTGCGATCCGGGCGTCGGGCGTTACGATGGGATCATTGGATAAGTAGCGGGAGCCGAGCATAATGGCGCTGACATCGGGGTAGATCAGGACCTGATAAATCAAGCGTGGACCACTTCGGTCGCGCGCCATCAGCGCAACCACGGCCGCGAGGTTGCCACCCGCGCCGTCGCCGCCGACCGCGATGCGGCGAGCATCGCCGCCGAGTTCCGTGGCGTGTTCCGCCACCCACTTTGTGGCGGCGAAGGCATCATCTGGAGCTGCCGGATACGGATTCTCCGGCGCGAGTCGATATGCTACCGAAACGACGATACAGCCACAGCGATTGGTCACACTGCGGAGAGGCGTATCTTCGGAGTCGAGGTTTTCTGTCACGAACCCTCCCCCATGGAAAAAAACCAAGATGGGAAGACGGCTCGATGGATTAGGAGTATACACACGGATCGAAATCTCACCGGCCGGCCCTGGAATTTTCCGGTCTTCGACGCGAAAGACCTGTTCGGGCTTCCCCGAGAGAGTCGCATAAAACAAATAAGCTTTTCGCACCTGTGCGATTGTGTTTGGGTGAAGAACGCCTGCCGCAGCCATTCGATCGATGACCGCTTTCACTTGCGGGTCCGATTGGCTTCGATCATTGGTGTATGGCGCAGGAGTCTGAGACTGTAGTTCCTCTCCGACAACGAAGCCTGCCGGGGAGCAGATTATCAAACTCAGAACCAGCACCCGACACAGACCCTCTATTCGCCTGCAAGATTGGTGAGGCATCGTAATTCCTTTCCCGAGTCCGAGCAGCACTTCAAACTCAAAATAACGCACATCATCGAACTAAGTCATGCGGATCATCGGGCGGCTACTCCCGACGAGGTGTCCGCGGTCTTGATTGTCACTTCCTTCGGGGAGGGGATTTCTGAGGCATTCCAGCCGCCTCCGAGGGCCTTGATGAGTTGGACAGCCGCAACCATTTGTTGCATTCGGAAGTTCACGCCGGTTTGCTGGTCGTTCAGCAGAGCGGTTTGCGCCACGATAACGTTCAGGTATGGATCCAGTCCAGCTTTGTAGCGGACCGTGGTTTCCTGAAGGTTCCTCGTGGCGGCCTCTACAGCGGCGTCTTGTTGGTCGATATCCTGCGACAAGATTCGGAGCGACGCGAGATTGTCCTCGACCTGCTGAAACGCCGTTAGTACGGTCTGCCGGTAATTCGCCACGGTTTGGTCGTACGTCGCGCGATACTGCTCGACGGTCGCCTTGCGCAAGCCGGCATCAAAAATCGTTTCGGCAAGACTTGGGCCGACGGACCAAAAGCGGCTTGGCCATGTAAGCCAGTCGGCGACCGACGAGGCCCCAAATCCACCGGAAGCGCTAAGCAGGATCGTCGGGAAATAGGCAGCTCTGGCCACCCCAATTTCCGCGTTCTCCTGAGCGACGGAACGCTCCGCAGCGGCAATGTCCGGGCGCCTCTCGAGAAGTTCGGACGGAATCCCAACAGGGATTGCAGGAAGGTTTGCTGCCAGAGCATTCGCTTGCAGGGAGAATGTCGAGGCGGGTTGACCAGTCAGAACCGCGATGGCGTGTTCGTATTGCGCTCGCAAGATGCCAAGGTTCGTGTCTTGCGCTTGCGCCGCTTTGAGCTGAGCCTCCGCTTGCGCCACCGCTTCATCATTGCTGAGGCCGGCCTTGTACTGGCTCGTCGTGAGATCCAGAGCGTCCTGATAGGCGACGACCGTGGAATCAAGCAGCTCTTTTACAGAATCCTGCGCGCGAAGCTCATAGTAATCGACGGCGAGCTCCGCTTGTACAGTCAGGCGAACGTTCTCGAGATCGGCGGCGCTGGCTTGCGCAGCGTAAATATTGGCCTTTACGGTGTTCCGGATGCGTCCCCAGAAATCGGGTTCCCAGGAGGCATCAAAAGGCAGCGAGTAGTCGGTGAACGACTTGACGGTCAATCCGGACGTCGAAGAAGTTCCCGTTTGCAAGCCGCCAAATTGCGCCGGCGACGGACGCTCGTTGATGATGCTCGGATTGGTGGTCACGGTCGGGAAATATTGCGAGCGAGCTTCGCGAACCAAGGCTCGTGCTACGAGGAAGCTGTCCGCCGCAGCTGCGATTTCTTGGTTGGAAGAACTCGCCTTCTCTTCCAGTTCGTTCAACTGCGGATCGTTGAATACCTCCCACCACCTCCCGCGGGTTGTGCCATCTTTCGGCTGGGCCGTCCGCCAAGAATCCGATCCGTTCGCGACGGCCTGTGGAAGCTCCTTGTAGGCTGCTGGGCTTTGAACGGCTGGACGCACATACTTGGGACCAACGCTGCAACCCATGACCAGCAGGAGAATTGTGCCGAGCGCGACCGGCAAAACGGTCCGATCAATCCTGACGTAGCGTTCGTCTCGATCGGTCTCTTGCCGGAGACGTTCCGGTCTCTTCCGTGGCCGCCCAGGCTTATCGCACAAAGCGGATACTCGGTCGCGGCCGTCCGCCATCTCATTCACCGATGTACACATCAACCAGTTCACCTGGATAGATATTTACGTTCGCGGGTTTCTCGATCTTGAAAATCACGGGCAGAACCCGGACATCCACGCGCTCCTGGCGTTCATCCGAGAGCTCGATTTTCGGCGAAACAAACGGCTGCACCCGGACAAACTCGAGCGGAATCTTGACGTCCGACCCGCGGATGGACATTTGCGCCTTCATTTTGGAGCCCGCGGGCAGCCGTGGTACCAAAATTTCGTCTACGTAGCAGCGAACATTGAGAGAGGTCGGAGGACTCCCCAATATAATGACGGGATCCTGGCCCTGCGTGTATGCATCATAAGATCCCTGTGGGGATGCATAGTTCCCGACTATGGTGTTGATGGAGAGCACAATGCCATCTCGCGGGGCTCGCAGGGTATACTTGCCGAGCAGCGCGCTCGAGGACGCATAGGCCTTTTCCAGCGCGTGCTCCGTCCGTTCCTGATTTCGAATGTCGTAAATCCAAGCTCCCGCCTTCGTCAACTCGTACTGCTTTTTGGCAACTTCGAGATTCGCTTTTGCGACCGCGGCGGCGTTGATTGCGTCGTCCAACGCATCTTTACTCACAGATCGCGGATCCATCTCGTATGACGCTTGCGTTTTCTGCAAAGTATCCTGGGCAGTTTTCAAGGTGGCCTCGGTAGAAACCACTTGCGCGATGTTGACATCGAGGGTTTCTTTTCTCGGCTCCGCTTTCAGCTCTTCCAGGAGCGCCTCCGCAGCTTCCGCCTGTGAACCCTGCTGTTCCGCCGTCCCTCTTTGGATCGAATCGTCAAGCCGAAGCAGGGGCTCGCCCGCTTTGACTTCCTGGCCCTCGGAAACGAGAATTTCTTTGACCGTGCCCCCAATTTCCGGATAAATGTTGATGTCCTCCCCGCTGGTTTGTGCACTCTCGACGATGCCCTCGGCATAGATAGCACTCGGATAGGGGCTCGCTGCTGGATTGAAGGCCGGGGGCAGCGCTGGTTGCGTAATGCTGGAGTAGACTGCGCTTACAAGCCCACCTAGGATTCCGATCACGGCGACGATGAAAATAAGTCTGTTTTTCACGCTGCCTTGCCTTCTGGCCCTTTGAGGCGGCCGTCTTCCATTTTCAGGATCCGCGTCGCGAATTCGTAAATCCGGGAATCATGCGTCACGACGAGAATGCAGCGATCTTTGTTGAGGACGTTCTTCTGCACGAAACTCACAATCGCGCTGCCCGTGTCTCCGTCCAACGAGGCAGTCGGTTCATCCATAATCAGAATATCCGGCTGACCGGCGATGGCCCGGGCAATCGCCACGCGCTGTTGCTCTCCCCCGCTCAGCTTCACCGGAGGCAATTCGGCGCGATTCTTCAGCCCAACGATATCGAGATACTTCTCCGCCACGTGGATGGCTTCATCCCATTCCTGTCTCTTGAGGATCAGCGGAATCGCCACGTTCTCCGCGGTGGTCAAGCGGGGAAAGAGGTGATAGTCCTGGAATACAAAACCTATTTTCCCTAGCCGGAAGTCAGCCAGCCGATCGGAACTCAGTCCCCAAATGTCGACTCCTTCCACCAACACCTTCCCATCATTCGGTCTGAGGATGCCGGAGAGAACGCTGAGCAAAGTCGTTTTCCCGCTGCCTGAGGGTCCCACGATATAGACCATCTCGCCAAATTGAGCTTCCAGGTTGACTTCCCTGAGCGCCGTCGTCTTGGCCTCGCCTTCGCCAAACCACTTGACCAGCCCGCTTGCTTGAATGGCTACGTTCGGCATCTCATCCTCGGAAAATATCGAATGGCTCAATTCTCAGAACTCGTCGGACTCCAACATAGCTGGAGACCGCTGCAATGACGACGACCAATCCGAAGGCAATCGCGAGATTGCTAAAGGTAATCATGGCCGCGTAGATGGGAAGCCTTAGTCTCGCGAGCCAGATCAAGAGTGCACACAGCCCAACTCCCAGACCGTAGCCAGTCAATGCCGTGAACGTGGCCTGGAACAGGATCATGCCTACCAGGTCGCGGCTTTTTGTGCCGATAGCCTTCAGCGCTCCGAACCGTTCCAGGTTTTCGAGGATGAACGCGTAAAACGTTTGACCCGAGATCGACAGGCCGACGATGAAGCTGATCGCGGTCATAATTAGGATGTTGGTGCCGCCGCCCGTTTCGTAGATGAAGAAGTCCGCGGTCCTTTGCATGAACTCTTTCTTGGTTCGTGCGCGATAGCCGAGCGCCTCGACTTGCAGTTTGATCCTGGGTATATCGTTCGCGCTCTTCGGCTCAACAAGTACGTACGAGATCGTGTACCGAGGATTCGGGATGTACTGGATGGCTCGCTCGTAGGTCGTGTACAGGCTCGGGAGGCCGTACAAGCCGGAAGTCGTCACCTTGGCGATGCCCACGATGACTCCGCGATGATCATTCAGCTCGAACTCCGAGCCGATGTGGGGATTTTCGAGCTTGGGAAACTCCGCATCCCGCACCGCAATGAATCCGTTCTCCGCATAAATGTCCTCGATCTTTCCCTGAAGGAGTGCTGGTCTGCCAAACAGGCTTGTATCATCCAAGCCGATTACCGTGACGGATTGATATGTCCCGTCGGAAAGCTTGACGAGAGCACCTCCCGAATAGAGAGGAACGGCAAATTTCACGCCATGCATGCTTCGAACTGCGTCCAGCACGTAATCTGGCATGCCGACCGAGTTGGTTACAGTTTCGACGGTCGGGTCCATGACCCATAGGGATGCTCCAATGTTAATGATCGTGGCAGAGGCGTGGTTCAAGGCCCCGCTGAACATCGAGGTAACAAAGATCATTAGAAAGACGGCAAACGTGATACCGAGCAGCAATGCCGTGAACTTGGCCTTGTCATTGACGAGCAGCTTGTAGGCAAGCCTAAGAATCCCTTTCACGGTCATTTCCTCCCGTCTTCCAGACCAATCTTCGGAGAAGGCCAGCATCAAGTATAGGGAGCGTGTCACCCGAGACAGTGACGTGGGTCACAGAGCAAAAGCTAACAATTATTTCGCAATTATTTCGCGAAATGATAACAACCTTCAAATGTATGTGATTCAACTCAAATCTGGTTTTCCGACAGTAAGAGCTTGACATGATCCCCGAGGAGATTGTATTTAGCGCGCATGAAAACACGCATAGTGCTGTTGACTTCGCTCGTGGTATTTCTTGGCTGCATCCCTGCGAGGGCTCAGGAGCCGGTCGTAGGTGTCGCCAACCCTGAAGCTCTTTTCACCAGTCCCGATCCGACGCTGAACGCCAACAAACAGGCTGTTTTGCACATCATCCGTGACCTCCTGGAAGCGAATCATTGGGAACTGGCCGACAAATACATCACGGCCCGTTACATTCAGCACAACCCCAACGTTGCCTCGGGACTCGACGGAGTCGTGAAGTATTTCACGGCTACGCGCAAACCGACGCCCATTCCGGAAAAGATGAAGACGCAAGTCGTTGCAGTGCTTGCGGAAGGGGATTTAGTGATCGTGGCGAGACCACGAGAGTACCCGGATCCGAGAGACCCGTCTAAGAAGTACACGACGACGTGGTTTGATATGTGGCGGATGGTGGGCGGCAAGGCCGATGAGCACTGGGACGGTGCGACGATCCCTGCGCCCGCCCCGGCGCCGAAAGCGAACTGAGCGGCCGCGCCTAACCATCTCTGCACTACTTAGTCAAAAGAGCGAATCGAAAGGTTTCCGACCCGCGAAATCCGAGGCACAGCGCAAGAAGAATCAGAAGCCGTTCGCGCGAACTGGCGGAGCGGCGGGCGGAACAATTTTGCAGGGCGTAGGATTCCATTTCGAACCGTCGGGCTCAAGTTTGAACTGCTCGGTCGTTATGAACCGGCCGCTTAGATACTGAGGGTCCTCGACTACCCCCGTCACGATCAGATAGGGTTCGCCATCAAGTTCGAATCGATCGAAATACTCCGTCAGCACCGCATTGCCACTGTACGGCACACCGTTCTTGCGCAAATACCCCGGCCGCATGTGCGTTGTTACAACCTTTAAGCTTCCCGCTTTCGCCGGCGCGGCACCACCTCGAGTGGGTATTCCGAACCCCCCGGATTGCAGTTGTTTTTCCCACGAGGCCACCGAATCTCCTTGCCATTGAGGCTCGCCACCATCCCATTTCGGGCCGTCGAAGTGAAGCAGGCGCTTCTGCATGCCGGCATCCGTGTCGATCTCGAGAGTGTTATCGTCCGCCCACGCGATATGCAGCCGTTCCGGCAGGCGCATAATGGCCGCGGCGCCATACGCTTTGCATTGATTTCCATCGGCCTCGTCTTTCGCTGGGTCCCACATACCCGCAACTCGACGGCCCTCCGCGTTGAGCGGAACAAATGAATAATCCCCTTTGGCAGGTGTCATCATCCGCCACCGCCATTCTTCGTCCACAATCGACACCCAGTATCCGCTCAAATCAATCAGAGCCGCTGCTTTCGGTGTCAAGCTCGGCCCGCGCTGGCCCGCCGGACCATTCGCCTGGGCAGCCACGGCGCAGCTCAAAGGACCGATCGCGAGCGACCAGACGGCTCCAGCGGCAAACAGCCATGCGACGCGTCTCCGGAAAGTTTGTTGACTCATCATCTGTCGTTCCCGGGCTCCGTTGATTTTTGTCGTTGCTGACTTTTCGCTTTGCTCAGATCGCGATACACGGCCTCGATAAACATCGATGTCGTCCAGGGTCCCGTCTCCGCGCCATACTCCCCGTCATAATCCAACGTGGGTTTCGCCGCCTTCACCTGCTCAAGCGTCTTCCCCTTCTGCACCAAATCTTCGATCCGGTCCCGAACGATCGTCACCATGTCTCGGTAGTCCGCAACGTCGGCGCGGTCGCACAGACGTCCGTGCCCGGGAATCACATACGTCCCGCCTTCTTCGTTTGCCTTTGGAACCATGATTTCGATCACTTGGTTCAACGCGTCGATCTCTCCGTTAATGCTGCCGCCCCTCTGAGCGTCGAATACCGGGTAGTGCTCCGGCGTAAAAATATCTCCTGCGCTTACCACGTCCGACCGCCGAAAAAAAACGATGCTGTCGCCATCGGTGTGCGCGGCGTGCGGGTGCTCGATGATCACCGCCTCGTCATTGAACAGCGCCCATTTGTCGTTGTCGTACGTATCGGTGGGCCACAATTCCGGCGGGACCGTGGGCTCTTTCCCGTTTGGCGCGCTCATTCTGTTAAGGGCGCTGAGCTGCGCGACGATCGATGCTTCTGTTTCCTCTCCGGCAAGACCGGAATTGAAATGGCCTGCCTTCGCGAGGTTTTGATTGCCTCCGATGTGGTCTTCGTCCGCGCTCGTATCAATGATGTATTCGATGGGCTTTTGCGACAGCGCCCGGATGGCGGAAAGAACCTGCTCGCTCATCTGCGGAATTCCCGCATCGACGAGCAAGACAGCCTCGTCTCCGACCTGCACCGTGATGTTCGCGCCCGCGCCGGCCAGCATGTACACCCTTCCCTGCACGTGCAGGACGTGGACCTCCGATTTGACGTCCTTTGGGTACTGCCGCGCAGGAAGGCGCCCACCGGCCCCTATCAAGACAGCCACCGTCAGGGCAAAAACCCCTCGCACGGTTCTCGCCACAAATCGGCGCCCTGTCATTTTCGAGGCTCCGCCGGTTCCTTTGGCTTGGGGGGAGGCGGTAGCGTGGCCAGCTTCTGCATGTACTCCGGATACATGGTTTCGGCGCCGCCGCGAGTTGCCTCAACAGGTATTCCGAACACGGTCGCGAATTCCATCAGCCATTCGTTTGTTCCTGGTAAATGGTGCGGCACCCAACTTCTGGGTTTGTCCACCTCATGCCGGGGTATGCACGAATATGGCGTAAGCGCGTAACCGAGGTTCAGCACCCAATGTTCGGTTCGAACCAGCGGCTCGGTCAGATAAACAGGATCCTTCACAATCGAGACGATCGTGAGGTAATCGCCGTGCCGAATGAAGTACTCGACTAGAATCGCTTTGGTGGCCCGGGGAAGCCCGTTGCGTCGAAGCCAGCCCTCCTTGAGATGAGTTGTCGTCACCTCCAGCTTGTCCCCTTCCCACTTCCCGGTCGAGAATCCCGCCCATGTGTGGGCCGCGTAGTCAGGCGGATGCGGCCGGTCGTCCATATAAATCGTTCTTTGGTTATTCAGGAAAAACATCGTCGTGTGCCATGCGGTGATTTTCTGTGTGAGCGGATCCAGCTCCGGCCAGATGCGCATACCCCCTGGTGCGCGCGGGGCGTAGTCAGCCGGATGTGGTTCACACTCATGTTCTTCCTGGTCCCATTTCTCCGCGGTCCAACTATCGGCCCGCAGGCGCGCTGCATCATTGATCGGCAGGCCCGTGTAGTCACCGATGTATGGGTCCGTGGTGTTATCGGGGGCGGGCGGCTGACTCCATTCCCCGGACAAGTCAACCTGTGCGCGCACAGGCTGAGCGACGAGCGCGGCAACAAACAGCAGGAAGGACGCCAGCAGCATTCCCCGATGAGTATGGCGAGTGTGACGCATCGTTCTCCTTCCTGCGTACTTCCGGCGGGCGCCAGATCGTTATACCATTCCGGCAAAGTGCCCCAGAAGAAAAACGATGTCAGGCGCGGGTGGCCCATCCTTGCGGAGCAAGCGTGGGGGCCCTGGGCCTGCTTTTGCCTTGTCTTGCGACTTTCGTCCCTCACCCTCGCGCCCCCGCACGCTGAAATTGCGTTGGCGCCCTTTAAGGCCACTTAAGGGTGCAAAAAGTGGCCAAAATTGCCACCACTTGCAAACGATTTGGTACCTCGAATTCGAACGAATTCAGGCGGCGCCGGCTCGCCTCGGACAGCAGTCGGGGCAGGCCGTGGGTCGCGCGCAACCCATCATCGCCTGCGACGACTTAAATTGACGTGGGCCGCTATCATGTTAGAGTAGGTCTCGTAATCTGCAGCGCACGCGCCGACGCGTGCGTTATCAATTCAGGAGAGTGTCGAATCATGGCTCGTGTCCAGAGCGCTCAAGACGAAGCGGCACCGGCGGGAACCGTCCGCAATCGCGGCGGCTTGCCCAAGCGACGAGGTCCCGTTCTAATCTCAGGGACCCACGAAATGCCCGGCCTTCGCGAGCGCAAGAAGGCGCGGCTGCGCCAGGAAATCATCAAGACCGCGGTTAAGCTGTTTCGCAAGCGCGGCTACGAGAACACGCGCATCGATGATATCGTCCAAATTCTCGAAATAAGCCAGCCGACATTCTTCCGTTATTTTCCCAGCAAGGATGCGGTCCTGCGGGAGGTCGGACGGCGCGGCTTTGCGTGCATCGAGGAGCGTCTCGAAACCGAACTCTCAAGCGAAGCTACCACGGCGGAGCGCTTGCGGCGGATGTATCAGCGTATGGCTTGTGAAGTCGAAGCGGACCGGCCGCTCTGGCGAGCGGTGGTGCTATCGGGAGCGATGGATCCGGTGCGGTCACCCGACATGCGCCGGCCCGAGGAAATCACGGTCAGCCTACTGAGACAGATTTTCGCTGAAGGCCAGAAGCGCGGAGAGATCACGCGAGAATTTCCGGTCCTTCACCTGGCTGAATTCATGGAAGGACTTTACAGTACGATCGTTCGGCAGTGGGCCGTGGATCTCACCGGACCCCACAGACTGAGCGAGCGCGTGCGCAGCGCGGTGGAATTCTTCCTGCGCGCCGCCCGGCCGTGACGATCGAGTCCTCCCGATGAAGGCTGCGGTCCTGCACGAATTCAAACAACCGCTCACCATCCAGGAAGTCGACCAGCCAAAGCCCGAAGCCGGGGAAGTCCTCATTGCAGTGGAAGCCTGCGGCGTGTGCCATTCCGATTTGCACGTCGCCGATGGCGATTGGACGCAGTTGGCCGGAATCGTCAAGAAGCCCCTGATTCTCGGCCACGAAATTGTCGGGCGCGTAGTCGAGAAGGGCGCAGCCGTCCGCGAATTGCAAGTCGGCGACAGAGTGGGCGTTCCCTGGATTCACTGGACCTGTGGCGAGTGTGAATTCTGCCGGGAGGGGAATGAAAACCTCTGCTTGAAGCAAAAGATTACGGGCGTCACCGTCGACGGAGGCTACGCGGAATTTATTAAGGCACCAGCGAGTCACGCGCTGAAAATTCCCGATAACCTCTCGTCGGCCGAAGCTGCGCCTCTTTTCTGTGCCGGCGTCACAGTGTATCGCGCGCTCAAACAAGCAAAAGTGTCGAGCGGCCAGCGCCTCGCGGTGTTTGGTATCGGAGGCCTAGGGCACATCGCCGTACAGATCGGGCGCGCATTGGGCGCGGAGATCACTGCGATTGACATTTCCGAGGAAAAGCTCGACCTCGCCAAGTCACTTGGCGCCTCCCACACGTTCAATGCCGCTTCGACCGACGTGGTCAAAGGATTGCGCCGCTTAGGTGGCGTACACGTGGCTCTTGTGACTTCGGCAGCGAAGGCAGCCTACGACGTGGCTTTCTATTGCGTCCGGCCAAGTGGAACTCTCCTGATTGTCGGTTTGCCGGCTGAAAACATTTGCTTCCCGCCGATCCTGATGGCCGCCGGCGAAATTCACATGCAAGCATCCGCCGTGGGCACGCGCGAGGACTTGAGAGATGTCCTCGCGATGGCCGCCGCAGGAAAGGTTCGCTGCCAAGTCGCCACTCGACCCCTCGCTCAGGCCAATGAGGCGCTGGATCAATTGCGGCATGGAAAAATCTCCGGCCGTATCGTGCTTACCCCCCGCTGAACCGTTCTCTACGGCAATCCCACACAACAGGAGACCGCCAGAAGTTGGCGTCGTTCGGCTTCCGATTTCTGGAATCTGTTCCCCGAATTTCATAGCAGCCCGGATGGCTGAATGACCCTGCAGCGCATCATGTTTCGCGTTGACGTTAGTCTCTCTAATGTGATATGGCCTATCACAATTACTGGGGGCTGGAATGGATAAGCGGCCGGGATGGGGGGAATGGAAGTCTTTCACCCGATTAACCTCAGAGGCCTACTCACAAATACCTGACCCTGTCTTGGATGACGAGGAGGACCTATGAAATCTACGTTAGTAACAAGTGCCTTTCTGTGTCTGGCGTGCCTGCTGATCATGAATCCTCCTGCTGATGCGCAGGGTGTGGGCGCCTCAGGCAACATCACCGGAACGATAACCGATGCATCGGGCGCGGTCGTCCCAAACGTGGCCGTCGCCGCTGTGGAAACGGCTAGGGGAACGCGATACGCGGCTAATACGGACGACACGGGACAGTATCGGCTTACAGGGCTGTCGCCTGCTACCTACGACATAACGGCGCAGATCGCCGGTTTCGGAGCACAGCTTCAGAAGGGCGTGGTCGTCAACGTGGGGGCGACGGTCATCCTGGACTTCCACCTGACTGTCGCAACGACAGCACAAACCGTAGAAGTAACCGCTGCGCCGCCGGTAGTGGAAACGGAACGGGGCAGCCAGGCAGATACGCTCACTCAGCAATACATTGCGGACCTCCCGATCGACCGCCGCGATTATCTCACCTTCACTTTGCTCGAGCCCGGCGTCTCGAATTCCACCAGGATGGCGGACGATCAGGACTATCGCGTCAAGCAGACCCCCCAAAGCGGCCTCTCTTTCTACGGGAGTAACGGCCGAGGAAACAGCGTGACCGTGGACGGCGGCGAGGCTCAGGACGATAGCGGCGGTGTCCGCCTGACCGTAAGCCAGGATGCGGTGCAGGAGTTCCAGGTAAATCGCAGTAACTACACCGCGGAGCTAGGCGGGGCGAGCGGCGCGACTATCAACATCGTTACGAAGTCAGGGACGAACGACGTGCACGGAAGCGTCTACAGCTATTTTCGCAACGACGCCATGGACGCGCGCGACCCGTTTGCCTTCAGCCAGGCGCTCGAGCCGGGCGCAATATTCAATCCTCTGGCAGCCGACAGTGTCGGCGCGCCCATCAAGAACTCACTCAGCCGGTATCAATACGGCGGATCGCTGGGCCTTCCCATCCAGAAGGACAAAACGTTTCTGTTTGTTGCGTTTGAAGGCTTGCTACAGGACTCGGAGAATGCGGTGCCTCTGTTGACGGACACGAATATATTTCGTCCGACTGCAGCACAGCAGGGAATTATCGGCGCGTTGTCGGCCGCGGGCGCAACTCCGGTAACGTGCTTTGCTGGTGGCGGCACGATCGCTTCGGGCCCAGTGACAACGCCGGGCACTTGTGCGTTTGACCTCGGCGCTGGTTTGACAGTCAGCCAACTCACCGGCCTGTCGGCAGGTCAAAACGCGTTGAACAGCTTTCTCGTGAACCAGCTTGAAACAAACGGGGGAGTGTTTCCGTACAACACGCGCGAGTACCTGGTATCCGGACGCCTCGATCACCGTATTAACGACTCAAACCAGATTTCTTTCTCGTATCGGTTCGGACATGATCTTGAGGAAAACCCCGACGTGCAATCTCTGACCGGCTTTTCGGCGGGCAGTTCTATCCACACCTATGACAACACCCTTCAAGGGGCTTGGTTCCACGAGTTCAGCCCGAGGACTCAGAATGAATTGCACTTGCAGTATGATTACGAGAGCTTTAACGTGATTCCGAATGAGCCGGGTGAGGCAGGTCTCCAAATCCCCGGTTTCGTAAATAATTTGGGAACCAATATCTTCCTGCCCGATTTTGTCATCCTGCGCCGCACCGAAATTGCGGACAACGTGTCGATGACCCGTGGCCACCACGAGATGAAGTTTGGCGTTTCCGAGCTGCTCCGCGGCGATCACGCGGCATCCCACACGTTTTTCCCGGGCCGCTTTGTCTTTGGGTCACTGCCCGGAGGCCTGATAAGCCCAGAGCTCGCTAGTACCACCATAAACCCCCTGCAGGCCGCCTCGTTCGGGCTGCCGCAGGTCTATCAACAGGGCTTCGGCGATGCGGATTATCCCGCGTATACCCGGCCGCTGACTGGGCTGTACTGGCAGGACTCTTGGAAGGTTACGTCCAATTTCACCCTGAACTATGGCGTTCGTTACGAAATCGATTCGCAATTCCAGCCGTTGAACACCTATTACGGCGATGTGGGACCGCGTATCTCTTTTGCGTGGGATCCATTCAAAGACCACAAGACCGTGATCCGCGGCGGGTATGGGATTTTCTACGGCCCCATTGATTCCCAGATTCCGCAGGTGGACTTGAGTTTGGGAGTCTTGAACAAGAATCACAGCACGGTCGAGAACCAAAACAACCTCCAGCCGATTCCCAATCAGGTCAACAACGTGATCAATACTTGCGGGCTTGGATTTCCCGGCATCCCCGTCTTCCCCGGAACCGGGAGCAGTCCTTGCACGCGGTTCATCTCCATTTATGTAGATCCGATCACAGGGCTGGCGCCGCTCGCGCCGGGGCTTCCGGCAGTGCAAGGCGCGGCGACAGTCTTCCAGACGCTGTTTGGCGAAGGTCTGATCCAGTGCACAACTCCAGCCCCCGGAAATAACGCGTGCATCACGCCGGCGGACGTGGCGCCGTTCAACATCTTCGTTGTGAATAAGGGGCAACTTTCGCCGCTGCAAGTGCTCTTCAGTAATCCGCCAAACTACAGACCCCCTGACGCGCAGCAGGCGTCTGTTGGAATCGAGCGGGAGATTGCGCCCGGGTTTTCGATTTCTCTGAGCGGGATTTACTCCCATACGCAGCATCTCCCTGTCGCGATTGATACGAATTTGCTGAAGGCACCGATGACGACGGTGACGCTGGCAAACGGGAAGAGCGTTTCCTACCGGAACTGGAACACCAGCGCCGCAACAGACCCCGCTGCGATTCTCCCTCCTGTGCTCGTATCCGGTGCTGGCGTCGCCCCATGTGCGCCAAATCCTTTTGCATGCTTTGTGAATCCACTGATTGTCCAGAATAACCAATACACGTCGGGGGCATCCGCTCTCTACGAGGGCGGCATCCTGGAAATCAAGAAGACGTTCAGCAATCACTTTATGGTGTTCGGAAATTACACGTACAGCAAGGCGTTTGATACATCCACGGATTACAACAGCGACTATGGGCCGCAGGATCCTACGAACCTGGGCTTGGATCGTGGTCTTTCTGAATTCGATCAACGGAACAAGGTGGTGATCGCGGGCGTGTTCGACAGCCCGTGGAAGGAAAGCATCTTGTCGGGCTTCCAGCTGGCTCCGATTTTCACATACAACAGCGGACATCCTTTCAACCTACTGGCTGGAGGAGAGGTCAATGGCGACAACCACACGACGAATGAACGCCCCATCGGGGCGCCCCGCGACACGGGTCTTGGCCCGAAACTTATCGACTTCGACATGCGCCTGAGCTGGCACTACAAACTGAGCGAGAAGGTGAATCTGCAACTCACGGCCGAGGGATTCAACATCGCAAACCGGACAAACTTTGCCAGCGTGAACAACGAAGTCGGTCCGCTGTTCGGTTTTCAGCCCGGATTTACGACGTTTAACGTGCATGGGATTAAGCCCGGCACACCTCTTCCGGGCGGAGGAACGGCTACGTCCAGCACGCCGCTGGCTTTCACTTCGGATTTGGCTAAGCGCGAGTTCCAGCTTGGCGTGCGTCTGAGCTTCTGAGCTGGTTCGACATGCGGGGACCATGGGATCGGCCGACACCGGGCCCGTGCATGCGTTCCCTTTTCTTATTGATGTTCCCACGGGAGTCTACCCTTGACTGGTCCGCAGAACCTGCAGTGCCCGGAGGGTTGAAAGTCTTTTGGGGCGGCGGCGACTCCTCTGAAGTGGGCAGCGAGACGTTGAAGGAAGTGACCCAGGCGATGAACGTAAGACAGCTCTTTGATCTCACAGGGCGCGTGGCCGTCGTCACCGGAGGCTCGATTGGGCTAGGGCGGCAAATGGCGGAAGGCCTTGCGGAAATGGGCGCCAATCTCGTGCTTTGCGCCCGCAAGAAAGAGCGCTGCGAGCAGGCTGCCAAGGAATTGCAGGCACTTGGGGTAAGAACTCTTGCGCTCGGCTGCGATGTGAAGGATCCGTTGAGCGTTCAAGGGCTTGTTGATGCAACGATCTCGCAATTCGGGCGAATCGATATCCTGATAAACAACGCGGGCATATCCTGGGGGGCGCCGATTGAAGAGATGCGTCTCGAGCATTGGAACAAGGTGATGGAGACGAACCTGACTGGAACGTTTCTCTGCTGCCAAGCGGTCGGCAAATTCATGACCGCGCAGAAGCGAGGAACAATCATCAATATCGCGTCGACGGCCGGGCTCAGGGGTGCTCCGCCAGAGTTTCAAGCGATCGGATATCACGCCAGCAAGGGTGGAGTCATCGCCTTTACGAAGGATCTCGCCCGCAAGTGGGCCATTCATAACATACGTGTAAATGCCATCGCGCCCGGGTGGTTCCCAACTCACATGTCTGAAATTCTAATCGAACGAAACAGGGAAACCTTTCTCAAGGGAATTCCGCTGGGCCGGTTCGGCAGTGAACATGACTTGAAGGGAGCTGCGGTCTTCCTGGCTTCCGATGCTTCCGGTTTTGTCACCGGAGATGTACTGGTGGTGGATGGGGGACAGTCAGCCTAGAACAGGCGAAGGACGCCATGAACATTCCGCTTACACCCGTACGATTCTTGCGCTACGCCGAGCAACAGTACCCCGGCAAGACAGCCGTCGTGTGCGGACGCGAGCGTTTTACGTATTCGCAATTTGCAGACCGTGTAGCCCGTCTCGCGGGTGCCCTGCGCACAGTCGGGGTCAAGCCGGGTGACCGGGTCGCTTTCTTGAGCATGAATTGCCACAGGCTGCTGGAGGCATATTTTGGTGTTTTGGAGGCCGGTGCGGTACTGCTTCCGTTGAATATCCGGCTCGCGCCGCATGAGCTGGCCTACATTCTGAATGATGCAGAGGGGAAGACCCTGTTTTTAGAAGAGGGGTTCGTGCCCCTGGTGGATTCTTTCCGTCAAGAGCTTTCCACCGTGGCATCCTTCTTTCTGCTCACTGGCGAGCCGAAAGCAGACTGGCTCAGGCCGCAGAATTATGAGGATTTGCTAGCGGCTGCCAAACCTCACCGTCCCGACATAACGGAACTCGACGAAAACGCTGTCGCCGAGTTTTTCTATACCAGCGGAACCAGCGCCAATCCCAAGGGCGTGATGCTGACGCACCGAAACATCTATCTCCACGCTCTAAGCAATTCTCTGGCCCACGAGGCCTCATCCGATGCTGTCCACCTCCACACCATTCCGCTGTTCCACGCCAACGGGTGGGGCGCGGCGCATACGGTCACGTTAAGGGGTGCCAAGCATGTGATGATTCCGCGTTTTGAGCCCGCGGAGGTTTTCCGTCTGATCGAACGGGAGCGCGTGACGAGCCTCGGTGTTGTGCCAGCCATGGCCATCGCGTTGGTGAACTGCCCGGAGTTTGGGAAATACGACTTGAGCAGCTTGAAATGGATCAATATCGGCGGCGCCGCGTCTTCCCCGTCGCTAGTGCGGGAGGTGGAGGAAAAGTTTGGGTGCGAGTGCTTCTGCGGATACGGGCTGACGGAAACGGCACCGGTATTGTCCACTTCTTCAATGAAACCCGGGCTCGGCTGGGAAGGAGAACAGCGCTTTGTGGGTCAGGCGATGACCGGATATGCCATCCCCGGCGTCGAACTCCGAGTCGTGGATTCCGATGACAACGACGTGGCGCGAGACGGAAAAGCCGTGGGCGAGATTATCGCTCGCGGTGACGGCGTAATGGAGGGCTACTGGAAGCAGCCTGCGGCCACGGCGGATGCCATGCGCGGCGGGTGGTTTCATACCGGAGACATGGCAACGTGGAACGAAGAAGGATACGTGCTTATCGTGGACCGTAAGAAGGATACGATCGTCAGCGGAGGAGAAAATATTTCGTCGCTCGAAGTCGAGAAGAAGCTCCTCGCGCATCCCGCCGTCCTCGAGGTCGCGGTCATCCCCGTGCCTGATGAGAAGTGGGGAGAGGTGCCCAAAGCCCTAGTGGTTTTGAAGCCAGGGGCGCAAGCAAACGAAACGGAATTACTGGAATTCTGCCGCTCGGGTCTGGCCCACTACAAGTGTCCGCGGTCGGTTGAATTCCTCGATAGTTTGCCCAAGACGGGCACCGGAAAAATCCTCAAGAGAGATCTCCGTAAGAAATACTGGCAAGGACAGGAAACGATCCGGCCGGAATTCGCCGCGCCGAGGCGAAAGGGATCGCCTGCGTAGCAAGTGGGAGACTGCCGAATGGGCGGAAACAAACGAGAGCCTGCGGCAGCACACCACAGAAGGAGTCGCTGAATGGATTTGAATCTGAGCGCTGAGGAAAAGCTGTTCCGCGACGAATTGCGCGCGTGGCTTGGGGAGAACGTTCCCAAGGACTGGGCCGAGTGGAGGGAGAAGCCGCTCGAGGAAAGCTTTCCCTACTTAAGAGCCTGGCAACGGAAGCTCGATGAAGGCCGCTGGGCCGCCGTTTCTTGGCCGAAGGAGTACGGCGGCCGCAGCGCGACGCTGATGCAACAAGCCATCTTTTGGGAGGAGATGGCCCGAGTCCAGGCGCCGCCGATGGCCAACGCCCTGGGCCTGGGACTGATCGGCCCCACCATCATTGCGTATGGCACGGAAGCGCAAAAGAAACGCTTCGTCCCCAAGATTCTCAGCGCTGAAGAAATCTGGTGTCAGGGTTTCTCCGAACCGAACGCCGGCTCCGATCTTGCGGGTCTGCAAACCGAAGCCCGCCTGGACGGAGACCACTACGTCGTCAACGGTCAGAAGGTGTGGACCAGCTACGGCTGGGTGGGAGATTGGTGCGAGCTTGTTGTTCGCACGGACGCGAACGTACCTAAGCACAAAGGATTGACGGTTCTGTTGGTCAATATGAAGTCACCGGGCGTCGACGTCCGTCCATTGCGGCAAATGACTGGAGAGAGCGAATTCAATGAGCTCTTTTTCCGTGATGTGCGCGTGCCAGTCGAAAACGTCCTTGGCAAAGTCAACGACGGCTGGAATGTGGCTGTCAGCACGCTCATGTACGAGCGCGGCTCGTATGGCGCGCGCCTCCATCTCTTGTTCAAGCGGAACATTGAAAGGCTGATTGAACTCTCCCGCACGTTTCAAAGAAACGGGCAACCGGCAGCCAGGGACCCACTGATGCGCCAGAAACTTGCGCAGTGTTACGGCGAGATCGAAATCATGCGCTTGAATCAGTTGCGTGCCTTCAGTCGGATCACTGCCACCGGCGTACCCGGACCGGAGGGATCGATCCTGAAGATTTTCTGGAGCGAACTCAACCAGCGCGTCCAGCAGGTCGCGCAAGAGTTGCTGGGCCCGTACGGCCAACTCGTCGGCGGAGACAGTCGCGCGGTTGACAATGGCATCTGGTCATACGGTTATTTGCGAACCCGCGGGAACACGATCGAAGCAGGCACGTCGGAAGTGCAGCGCAACATCATCGGACATTTCGTTCTCGGATTGCCGAGGAGTTATTAAGGGGAGACGATGGAATTCGGATTGAGCGAGAGTCAGCAGCTTCTCAAAGACAATGCGCGGAAGTTCTTCGCGGGCGAGTGTCCGATGGCCGAAGTCCGGCGCATCATGGAAACCGATACCGCTTACGACGCAGCCTTGTGGGCCAAGATGGTCGAGCAGGGCTACACGGGCATTATTTTCCCCGAGGAGTATGGCGGCGTCGGCCTGGGGAAAGTCGAATTCATTCTCCTGATGGAGGAGGCCGGTCGAGCGCTTGTGCCCGGGCCGTTCTTCTCCACCGTGGCGCTAGCCGGCACGCTGATCGATGCAATCGCCGACCCCGAACAGAAGAAAAGATATCTTGCTCCGATCTGTGCGGGTGAGGCGCGCTCGACCGTCGCAGTCCTCGAGGCCACCGCGAGCTGGGAGCCGACGCAAGTCCAGATCACAGGGGTAAATGGAAAACTGACGGGCGAAAAGCTGTTTGTGACTGATGCGGCTGTGGCCGATTGGATCGTCGTCGTGGCCCGCAACGGCGTCTTCCTCGTGCATGCCCAGGCCCCCGGAATCAAGATCTCCCCGATGTCCGGACTGGATCTCACGCGCAAGCTGTATTCCGTGCGATTCAACAATACTTCGGCCGAAAAACTGGGCGATGCCGATGGATTGACAAGGGCGCTCGATGTCGCGACTGCGGCGCTTGTCGGCGAAATGGTCGGGGGCATGCAACGCACGCTCGACATTACCGTCGAATACGCGAAGACGCGGAAGCAGTTTGGCAAGCCGATCGGGTCTTTTCAGGCAGTGCAACACCAGTGCGCGGACATGTACCTCGAAACAGAGAGTTCGCGTTCCGCTGCGTATTATGCGGCTTGGGCGCTCGAAGAGAACGCGCCGGATGCTGCGGTCGCCGTGTCGATCGCTAAGATGTACGCCAGCGACGCCGGACGCACCGTCGGCAATCGCGGCATCCAAGTTCACGGTGGAATGGGTTTTACGTGGGAAAACGACGTACACCTTTACTATCGGCGCGCGAAAGCATCGGAGACCACATTCGGTGACGCGAGCTTTCATCGGGAACGAATCGCTCGTCTGGCAATCGACGCAGGAACTGCGTCCGCCAAGAGCGCTTGAGAATTCAAGAAAAGAGAGCCCCTGAGATGAGCGATCTGGTTCACTTCACGAAAGACAACGGTATTGCCATCATCACGATCGACAATCCTCCGGTCAACGCGTTGAGCCCGGGTGTGCCGGAAGGAATTCTAGAAGCGATCGAGCAGGTCGAGAAGGATGAAACGATCAAAGCGGCGGTGCTTATTGGGGCTGGGCGTACCTTCGTGGCCGGGGCCGACATCAAGGAATTCGGGAAGATCACTTCCGGCACGAGCAAGCGGGGCGCAGGACTCCTGCCCCTGCTGCTCCGAATCGAGGATTGCAGGAAGCCTGTTGTTATGGCGATTCACGGCACGGCGTTCGGTGGCGGCCTGGAACTGGCGATGGCCGGTCATTATCGCGTGGCCGCCCAGGGAACGCAGGCTGGCCAGCCGGAAGTAAAGCTTGGCATCATTCCTGGGGCAGCGGGGACGCAGCGTCTGCCCCGGCTGGCAGGTGTGGCCAAGGCCGTCGAAATGTGCGCTGGCGGCAATCCGATCAAGACGGAAGAGGCGCTGCAATTCGGCGTCATTGACCGAATCATCGAGGGCGACTTGCTGGCCGGCGCCGTTCATTTCGCCCGCGAGGTTGCCGGAAAGCCTCCTGTAAAGACGCGCGAGCGCAAAGAAAAGCTTGGAACACCCGAGCAGAACGCTCCGATCTTCGCGGCTGCACGCGAAGCCGCGCGAAAAAGGCAGCGCGGAATGATGGCGCCACTCGCAGCCGTTGATGCAGTCGAAGCCGCCACGAAGCTGTCTTTCGAGGAGGGCTGCCAAGCGGAGCAGAAGCTGTTTTCCGAATGCCTGCATTCGGATCAATCCAAGGCGCTTATTCACGTTTTCTTTGGCGAGCGCGAAGTCGCCAAAATCCCCGATGTGCCGAAGGAAACGCCGATCATCCCGGTGAAGAGCGTCGCGATCGTAGGAGCGGGAACGATGGGCGGCGGCATCGCGATGGTGTTCGCCAATGCAGGCATTCCCGTGCTGCTAAGAGAGGCGGATCAGGCGGCGCTCGACCGCGGGTTGGCCAACATTCAGAAGAACTATGCCGGCTCGGTGAAGCGCGGCCGCTTTACACAGCAATTCGTTGACGAACGGCTGAAGCTGATTCGGCCGACGCTCACCTACGGCGGTTTCGAACAAGTTGATATGGTCATCGAGGCTGTTTTCGAGGGCATGGCGCTCAAGAAGCAAATCTTCGGGGATCTGGATCGAGTCTGCAAGCCCGGCGCCATTCTGGCCAGCAACACTTCGACGCTGAGCATCGACGAAATCGCGTCCGTCACATCGCGACCTGAATCTGTTATCGGCACCCATTTTTTCAGCCCTGCCAATGTCATGCGCCTGCTCGAAATCGTCCGTGGGAAGAAGACCGGAAAAGAAGTGCTTGCCACGTGCATGCAGCTCTCGAAGAAGCTGGGGAAGATCGGGGTGCTCGTCGGAAATTGCCGCGGCTTTGTCGGCAACCGCATGTTTCATCCCTACGTGCGCGAATCCGTTTTCCTTGTAGAGGAAGGCGCGAGCGTCGAGGCAGTGGACAAAGCCCTCTATGATTTCGGAATGGCCATGGGGCCGCTGGCCGTGGGAGACCTCGCGGGGCTCGATGTTGGCTGGCGTGTCCGCAAAGAGTATCGCCATTTGGAGAAACCAGGCATTCGCCGGGCGATGGCTGGCGATCGCCTGTGCGAGCTTGGGCGGTTCGGGCAAAAAACCGGCGCTGGGTGGTACAAGTACGACGAAAACCGGAACGCTACTCCCGATCCTGAAGTCGCGGAACTGGTTCGCAAATGGGCCGCCGACGACGGAATTCCACAGCGGGAGATTCCCGCGCAGGAAATCGTGGATCGCTGCGTCTACGCCCTTGTCAACGAAGGCGCGCGTATCCTCGAAGAGGGCTACGCTCTTCGCGCGGTCGACATCGATATCATCTATCTCAACGGTTATGGCTTCCCGGCATACCGCGGCGGGCCGATGTGGTTTGCCGACACCGTGGGGATCAAGAAAGTGTACGACCGCGTCTGCGAATTTCATCGGCAACACGGCGAGATCTGGGAGCCGGCTCCACTGTTGAAACAACTGGCCGACCAGGGAAGGACCTTCGCGGATTTCAAGACAGAGCGTGGCACTAACGCATAACGCCGCAGAAATTCAAACGCACAGCCACATTCTCGACGCTCGATTTATTTGCTTGGAGAAGGCATGAGAGAGGCGGTCGTAGTAGCGAGCTCACGGACGGCCCTGGCGAAATCCTATCGTGGGTCTTTCAACTTGACGCGCCCCGACGAGCTTGCCGCGCACTGCATCAAAGACGTCCTGCGCAAGGCCGCTAAGCTGGATCCCGACGAACTTGAAGACGTGGTCCTGGGGTGCGCGCAACCTCTCGGACCGCAGGGGCAGAACGTCGCCCGCGTCTCCGCGATGCTGGCCGGGCTGCCGACATCGGTCGCCGGCACGACCATCAATCGGTTCTGTTCGTCCGGCTTGCAGGCGATCGCCTTGGCGGCCCATCAGATCATGAACGAGGGTGTGGACGCGGCCATTGGTGGCGGCGTGGAGAGCATCAGCCTCACGCCGCGCGACTACAACCCCAATCTGGAGCTCCTCGAACGGCTGCCCGGGCTGTACATGGTAATGGGCGTCACGGCCGAGGTGGTGGCCAAGCGATACAACGTGAGCCGCCTAGCGCAGGATGAATACGCCCTCCTGAGCCAGCAGCGCACTGCCCGCGCGCAGCGTGAGGGCTTCTTCGAAGGCGAAATCGCGCCAATGCGCGTGACGCGGGCCACCTTGGATAAAAAGACAGGCGAGGTCACAGGGAAGGAAGAGGTGTGCGCGGACCGCGACGAGTGCAACCGGCCGGACACGACACTCGAGGGGTTACTTGCGTTGAAGCCGCATTTTGATCCGGACAGCGGCCGGGGCACGGTGACCGCTGGCAACTCGTCGCAGCTCTCCGATGGCGCGTCGGCTACGCTGCTGATGTCCCGCCAGCGTGCCGAGCAATTGGGAATCCCTTATTCCCTGGTCTTCCGCGGTTTCCAGGTTGCTGGCTGCGATCCGGATGAGATGGGCGTCGGTCCAGTGTTCGCTGTCCCGAAGCTGCTGAAGCGCACGGGTGTCCAAATGAACGACATTGATCTGTGGGAACTGAACGAAGCATTTGCCGTGCAGGTTGTCTATTGCCGCGACCGCCTAAACATCGATCCCGATAAGCTAAACGTAAACGGTGGATCGATTTCGATTGGTCACCCGTACGGGATGACGGGCTCGCGGATGGCCGGGACCATCGCCAATGAAATGGCGCGCCGCAAGGTGCGCTACGGCGTGGTGACGATGTGCGTCGGCGGCGGCCAGGGCGCTGCCGCATTGTTCGAACGAGCGACGTGAGCCGCATTTTCCTGGTACGTCACGCGCAAGCTTCTTTCCTGGAGCCGGACTACGACAAGCTCTCTCCCACTGGCGAGACTCAGGCTCGCCTGCTCGGCGAGTACTGGGCATCACGAAACATTGCGTTTGACCGGGTTTACTCGGGGCCGCGCGTTCGGCAAATCGACACGGCGAAAATCGTGGCCGGGATCTGCCGGCGGCGGGAAGCCGCGTTTCCTGAGCCAGCTGTAATGCAGGAATTCGACGAATATCAGGGCGAGGATGTCCTGAGGAAGAGTGTTCCGGAACTGCTTAAGACAGATGCCATGATCCGCGATTTGTACGGCGCGTTTCAGAGCGCAGTCACCTCTGGAGAGAAACGCGAGACTTTTCAGAGGATGTTCGAAACCGTAGTTGGCAAATGGGTCGACGGAGAAATCCCCTTGCGAGATGTGGAATCCTGGCCCGAATTCTGTGCCCGAGTGAATCGTGGGCTGTCAAAACTCACGTCCAGCAATATGCGAGGCGAGCGGGTGATCATCTTTAGCTCGGGCGGGCCGATCGGCGTGGCCATGCAACGCGCCCTGAACCTTTCACCACGAGACACGCTGCGCGTCACATGGATGTCCCGGAACTGTTCTTACAGCGAGTTCTTGTGCTCTGGCGAGCGCTTCACACTGAGCGCATTCAACGCGTTTCCGCACTTGGATGACCCCGCGTTGCTGACATATCGATAGGGCATAGGATAGAAAGAGGACATGGCTGACTTTCGAGATCATCCGGCCGCTGTCAGGCGCGGCGAAGAACTGGGCCTGGCCAAACTCGAGCCCTTCTTGCGAAGTGCCTTTCCCTCCAGCGCGGGACCTCTGGTTGTCGAGCAATTCCCCAGCGGCCACTCGAACCTGACCTACCTGCTGCGTCTCGGCGAGCGAGAGATGGTGCTCCGCCGGCCACCTTACGGCAGCAAGGTTAAGACGGCGCACGATATGGGCCGCGAGTATCGCGTGCTGTCAAAATTACATTCTGCGTACCCGATGGCGCCGAAGGTTCTGCTGTATTGCGATGACGAGTCCATATTGGGCTCACCCTTTTACCTGATGGAACGCATTCGAGGGATCATCATCCGTCGGGATCCGCCCGCAGGTTTGCCGTTCGCAGCCGAGACAGCGCGGCGCCTCAGCGAATCGTTTGTCGACAATCTTTCGCGGCTCCATGGGCTGGACTACACGGCGATTGGCTTGGGAGCACTCGGCAAGCCACAAGGGTATCTCTCTCGGCAGGTGAGCGGCTGGATTGAGCGCTACTACGGCTCCCAGACGCACGATTTGGCGGAAGTCGGGCGGATCGCTGCCTGGATGAAGGATCACATGCCTGCAACGAGCGATGCCGCGCTCATCCACAATGACTATAAGTACGACAACGTTGTGCTCGATCCGGAAGATATCACCAGGATTGTTGGCGTGCTTGACTGGGAGATGAGCACGATCGGCGATCCGCTCACCGATCTGGGCACGACTCTGGCCTACTGGGTTGACCGGCAGGATCCGGACGAGTTGCAGAAAATTCGCTGGGGTCCTTCGACCTATGCCGGCAGCCTGACGCGTGCGCAACTCGTCGAGCGCTACGCCCGGGCCACCGCCCGCGACGTGTCCAACATGACCTTCTACCTCGCGTTTGCTCGATTCAAGATCGCGGTAATTGTCCAGCAGATCTATTGCCGCTATCACCAGGGCCTGACAAAAGATCCGCGCTTCGCCTCGATGCCGGACCTGGTCAAGATCCTGCTGCGTGCTTCACTGCACTCCGCCGAAAGCGCCACAATCTGACCAACTCTCGTTTTACGGATGCCGCGCAGCCCGGTTTCCGGGAGCGTGCCTTCCTTCATTGGTAGTAACGGACAATCCATTCCGCCACGCAATGAGGTTTCTCGCTGTCCTGACCCTCCACCGATATCCCAAAGGCGGCCTCAATCGCGTCCGGAAGTTCCTTTACAGAATGAAGACTCACGCGGGCACGAATCTGCGAATCGGCGAGCACAGGAGAAGGAAAGCGGACTCGATTCAAACCGTAGTTGATGCCCATGCGGACGCCGCTTCGGATCTGGATCGCCTGTTTCATGAAGTGGCTCACCAGCGACAGTGTCAAGAAACCGTGCGCGATCGTCGTGCCGTAGGGCGATTCTCGTTGCGCACGTTCGCGATCCACATGAATCCATTGCCGGTCTTCGGTGACTTCGGCAAATTGCCGAATGCGGTCCTGCGTCACGGTAAACCAATCCGTCACGGCGATCTCGTGGCCCACGAAATCGCTCAGGGAACGCGGTGTCTCGACCACGAGTGGAGGCATGAAATCTCCTTTTGAACTGGAGAAGCCTAGGCGCAACGAGGAGACTCGGCGATCATTGCGGCGTGGAGCGCGCCGAGGGCTTAGTCCATTTCCGGAGCTCTTGCTTGGCGATCGATTCTGTGTGGACTTCGTCCGGCCCGTCAGCCATTCGGAGCGTCCGCACACCCGCCCAGGCGGCACCGAGAAATGTGTCTTGCGAAACGCCGGCGCCGCCGTGCGCCTGAATGGATCGATCCAGAACTCGCTGGGCCACGTTTGGCGCGACCACCTTGATCATCGCGATCTCGGCGCGCGCCCCCTTGTTTCCAACGGTGTCCATCATGTAGGCGGCCTTCAGTGTGAGCAGGCGAGCTTGCTCGATCTCCATGCGCGAGACCGCGATGTCGGCGCGGATCGTTCCTTGTTCGGCGAGCGGCTTACCGAAGGCCACGCGCGATTGCACCCGTTTGCACATCGTTTCGAGGGCGCGCTCGGCCACACCGATGCACCGCATACAGTGGTGGATGCGCCCCGGCCCCAGGCGCCCTTGCGCGATCTCAAATCCCCGCCCTTCGCCAAGCAAGATGTTTGAGGCCGGCACACGGACGTTGTCAAATGTGACATCCCCGTGACCGTGCGGTGCGTGGTCATAGCCGAACACTTTAAGCAACCGCTCGATCTTCACTCCGCGTGCGTCCATCGGCACCAGAATCATCGACTGCTGCTTGTGAGCCGGCGCCGAGGGATCCGTCTTGCCCATGAAAATAGCGATCTTGCAGCGAGGATCGCCTGCTCCGGATATCCACCATTTCCGGCCATTGATGACGTACTCGCCGCCGTCCCGAGCGATACTCGCCTGAATGTTCGTAGCGTCGGACGATGCAACCGCTGGTTCGGTCATCGCGAAACACGAGCGGATTTCCCCCGCGAGGAGCGGCTTAAGCCATCGCTCCTTTTGCTCCGGCGTGCCATAACGCGCAAGCACCTCCATGTTGCCGGTATCCGGCGCCGAGCAGTTGAAGACCTCGGGCGCCATGGGGCTCCGGCCCATGATCTCGCAGAGCGGGGCATAGTCGAGATTTGTCAGCCCTGCGCCGTGCTCACTGTCCGGCAGAAACAAGTTCCAGAGTCCCGCGGCGCGAGCTTTCGGTTTGAGCTCTTCGGTGATCCCTGTAGGCAGCCACCGATTGCGCTCGACCTCATCGAGAAAGCGCTGTTCGTTCGGATAAATGTGCTCGTCCATGAAGGCCTGCAGGCGGCGCTGCAAATCCTTCACTTTGTCGCTGAATTCGAATTTCACTTGGGTCTCTTATCTGCCGGTGAAGGCGGGGGCACGTTTCTCGAGAAAGTGCGCGACGCCCTCTTTGAAATCGTTGCTCTGCAAACTCGCCAGCATTTCGCGCTCGGAAACTTCGAACGCCTCCGCGAGAGTCTGGAACATCGCGTCGTACACCTGCCGCTTGATCACGCACAGCGAGCGCGGGCTCACGCTCGACGCTAGATCCCGCGCATTTTCCCGCACCCGATCCAAAAAGACGTCCTGGGGAAACACCTGGTTCACCAACGCCATGCGATGCGCTTCGGCGGCATCGAACGTCCGCGCGGAAAAGAGGAGGTCGAGTGCGTTTGGGAGGCCGACAAGGCGCGGCAGCATCCACGCCATTCCGTACTCGGCAATCAGCCCGCGCCGCGCGAATGCCGTGCTGAAGCGAGCGGCATCCGAGGCCCATCGCAGATCGCAGTACAGCGCGATGACGAGGCCCAGTCCGACGATCGGGCCGTTAATCGCGGCAATCACGGGCTTTCCGACCGCAGGGAAATAAGAGTACTTCTTCTGGAAGTCAGGCCGGACGCCTTCACGTCCTCCGCCGGTCTGCAACGCCCGGTCTCGGATGCTTTTATCAAGGCCGTGTTCGGCTACACCGCTGAGGAGCGACATATCGGCGCCCGCGCAAAACCCCCGGCCTGCACCCGTCAGCACGATCACGCGCACGTCGTCGTCCCGCTCGGCCTCTTCAATTGCCGAACGTACCTCCTGTTCCATGACCGCGGTCCAAGCGTTCAGTTTGTCCGGACGATTCAGGGTGATGGTGGCGACCCGGTCGGCCACCTGGTAGAGAGTTTCCTGGCCTGGCATGATGGGCGCGATTATATACAATCCGAATCCGTTAGTCTCTCTCGTATGCAACCGGCTATCAGAATCTTAAGTCCTCTGAACGCGTGCCAGATTCGTGAATCTCCTGTACCCTTACCTTGACCATTATGAGCAAAATGTCGCCTGAGCTGGTCAGTTCGAGAGTCCACGAGTTCTGGAACATTCTAACGGGAGAGTCCAAGAATAGGTTTGAAGATTTGTACTCTTCTGATGCGATCGTGTTCACTGGCAGGGCCAAGCGCAGCGAGCCTGCGAGGCTCGCGTTGCTGCGCAGGATGCGCCAGCTTGCTAACGGTACATCAAATGCGACCGCAGAAATCGGAAATGTCGACGTTCAAATCGTGGGATCTGACGTAGCCATTGCAACGTATACATACAGGTTTCAGTCAACCAGGACACGCACGCTCTTTGGACGTGCGACGCAAGTCTTTCAGCTTGACGGGGACGGGGTCTTGCAGATCGTGCACGAGCATCTGAGTTCCGCCTCCCCTACGAAGGTAGAAAAGGCTGTCGGACGATAAACACGCTGCGAAATGTAGTGGGGCAACGAGCGATGGCGGTTGGGACCACTAGAAAAGACCAGAAGTCGGCAGATTCTTTGTCCACGATGAGACCTGTCTCACCTGACGAAGTTCGCGCTGAGGTTCGCAAATTCTGGCAAGTTTTTTCTACGAAGGCCAAAAGTGAGTTCGAGCAGTTCTATCTTCCCAGTGCGACCGTTTTTGCGGCCAACGCACCACGCATGGAACGAGCACGGCTAATGATTGTGCGCCGCGCGCGCGAGCTCTTTGGCCCGAAGTCATCCGTAGGAGCCAAACTTGGCTCTGTTGATGTACAAATCCTAGGAGCCGACCTAGCAATCGCTTCCTACCCGTTCCATTATTCTGTGACCAGAACGCTCCCGAATGGTCGTCGCTATCGGCTCGATGTCCCCTTCGGGCGCGCGACACAGATTTTCCAGCGGGACCGGAACGGCGTTTTGCGCATCATTCACGAGCACATGAGTTCAGCGGACCCTGTCGCGTCGCAGGAGTTGCCCGACAATTAGCTGGTCAACCGGCTACTCGGGTAGCTCGTACTGAAGGACGGGGAAGCAAGGCAGATCGCTTGCTTGCTTTCTTTACGCTCACTGCGGAGCCGGGAAGATCCCAATGGCCTTTGTCGAAAATCAGGGCGCTAAGATCTATTGGGACGAACAAGGACAGGGCGAGCCCGTTCTGTTGATTATGGGGCTCGGGTGGGCGTCCGCTCTATGGCATCGCACGCGGCCGGTCCTGGCAGCGCGATACCGGACCATTGCTCTGGATAACCGCGGTGTGGGGCGAAGCGATGTTCCCCCCGGTCCGTATCCCATCGCCTTGATGGCGTCTGACGCTGCATCGGTGCTGGATGCCGCCGGCATCGAAAGCGCGCATCTGTTCGGCATCTCGATGGGAGGCATGATCGCGCAGGAATTCGCACTGCAATATCCCGAGCGGGTGCGTTCGCTCATCTTGGGCTGCACCGCAGCAGGTGGTCCTCGTGCAGTGCGAGCCGAGCCCGAGGTCCTCGGCGTCTTGACGCGTCGGGGTTTGAGCCCGGATGAATTCGCGGCGATCATCGATCCCTTTATCTACGACTCGGCCACCCCGCGCCAGCGAATCAAGGAGGACGCTGCGCTCCGGAAACAGTGGTGGCCTAACCCCGCTGGTTACATGGCTCAGTTTCAGGGCATCATCGTCTGGGAGGCATACAGTCGTTTGCCGCAGATCACGGCACCCACGCTCGTAATCCACGGCGAGACCGATCGGCTCGTACCGCCGGCCAACGGTACGCTGATCGCAGGCCGCATCCGCGGCGCGGAGCTCGTGATGATTCCGCGGGCGAGCCACATTTTCCCGACCGACCAGCCCGACGCAGCGCACCAGGCGGTCCTGGAATTTCTCGCGGCGCAACGCAACCGCAAGCAACGTACGGAAGCCTAGCGCTGTGGTTCACCTCGAAGCCGAGACGCTCCCCATGCGTCGGTTGTCTTTCCTGTGGGGACGCTTGTGCACTCCTCTTGAAACGCCGAGATACCGCATACGTCTAAAAGCCCGGAGAGAAAAGACGGCCCAACAGAGAACCCGTCAAGTAACTGGCTGGGCTGCCGGTTCATCCTAGATGTCGAGAGCAGGAGTTCGTAATGGCACTTCACCGCGGGATGTTGGTTGTCTGGCAGCTAGCGGTATCTGCGCTCTTTATAGTGATCTTGCTGGTCTCTCCCGCCGTTGCCAGCGCACAGACCCAGACCGGTGGTTCCAGCGTTGCTGTGAAGCCAATTGGAACGATTAAGACGATTTCAGGCAATGCGATAGTGCTCGCGTCGGATGCGGGCCCTCTCTTCAACGTTTCCGTGGAGGAGAGCGCCAAAATCCTGCGGATTGAACCGGGGGCAAAGGACTTGAAGAACGCTAGTCCATTGCAATTGCAGGATTTACAAGTGGGAGACAGGATTTTGGTGCTCGGGAAGGTCTCCGATGACGGCCATTCAGTGGTTGCAACCGCCGTCATTGCGATGAAGAAAGCGGATGTGATGTCAAAGCAGGAGCGCGATCGCCAGGAATGGCAGAGGCGAGGGGTCGGCGGCCTTGTGAGTGCGGTCGATCCCGCGGCTGGAACCGTTACAATTTCAACGCAGTCACTTGCCGGCGCCAAGAGCGTCGTGATTCGAGTCTCGAAGGATACGATTGTGCGCCGGTATGCCGCCGACTCTGTGAAGTTCGACGATGCAAAGCCAAGCTCTCTCGACGAAATCAGGCCGGGGGATCAAGTTCGGGCCCGCGGCGCACGCAGTTCGGATGGGGGCGAATGGGCGGCGGACGAAGTCGTTTCCGGCGCATTTCGAAACATTGCCGGCATAGTCGCTTCGGTGGATCCATCGACGAACACGCTCAGCGTCACGGATTTGATTAGCAAAAAGTCTGTGACCGTGAAAATCACTCCTGACTCACAGCTTCGCAAGCTCCCTCTTCAGATGGCGCAGTTCATGGCCATGAGGCTGAAGGGGGGAGGACCTGGCGCCGGAAACGGGGCGGCAGGTGCGGGTCAGCCGGCTGCTGGGCAGTCGGGTTCGGCGAGTAGCTCGAGTAGTGCGGCAGCGAACGGGGACAGTTCCGGGGGCGGTCCCGGTGGTCGGGGAGGCCGAGGACCCGGTGGCGGAGGCGGAGGGGATCTGCAACAAATGTTGAGCAGGGTCCCGCCGGCTTCGCTGGCTGACTTGCAAAAGGGTGATGCGGTGATGATTGTTTCGACGGAAGGCACGGGTTCGGGTGGCGTCACTGCGATAACGCTGGTCGCTGGCGTCGAGCCTATTTTGCAGGCTTCGCCGAACGGCGGCCAATCGATGATTCTTCCTCCCTGGAGCCTCGATGCGCCCGCCGGAGATGCGGCGCAATGATTTCGACATGCTGACAAATTTGGGCGCCAGCCCGGAAATGGGATGGAATCGCGCAGCTTGAGCCACTTTTTTCGACTTGCAGTTGTTCTTCTAACCTTGACCCTTTTTTGCGCGAGTGGTTTGAGCGCGCAGTCTGGAACCGGCACCGTTCGCGGCCAAGTGACCGACCCGTCGGGTGCAGCTGTGCCCAATGCCATGGTGCAAGTGACCAGCGACACGGGGCAGTCATCGACCACGAAGAGCGGCCGCGACGGAGCCTATGAAGTGAAAGGGCTGCCGCCGGGGAAGTACACGGTGAAAGCCGACGCAAAGGGTTTTCAGGAATATGTGAGCACAGAAATTCAAGTCGCCGCTGGGCAGATTCAGAAGCTCGACCTCCCGCTTGCGCTTGAGATAGAACAGCAAAAGGTTGAGGTGACAGCGGAAGGGGGAGCGCAGCTCAGCGTGAGCCCCGATAGCAACGCCGGCGCGATTGTGCTATCGGGAAAAGACCTCGACCAACTCTCGGACGACCCGGATCAGTTACAGTCGGACTTGGAAGCATTGGCCGGCCCATCCGTCGGGCCAAATGGCGGGCAGATGTATATCGATGGGTTCACCGCCGGTCAACTGCCGCCGAAGTCCTCGATTCGCGAGATTCGCATCAATCAAAATCCTTTCTCGGCGGAATACGACAAGCTCGGATACGGCAGAATCGAAATTTTCACGAAGCCCGGGACGGACCAGCTTCACGGGCAATTCACGGTGATCGGCAACGACTCGGCTTTCAACTCGCGCAGCCCTTTTCTGGGGACAGCTACCTTGCCGGGCTACGATACGGTTCAATTCAACGGAAGCGTTGGCGGACCGCTGAGCAAGAAGGCGTCATTCACCCTCGACGGACAGTACCGGGACATAAATAACGTCGCAGTGGTGAGCGCACAGCTTGAACCGTTGCCTGCGCCGCTGCTCACAGAAGCGGTTCCGACCCCGCGCAGTCGCGTAAATTTCGCGCCACGCCTCGACTATCAGGTGAGCACGAACAACACGCTTACGATTCGCTATCAATATTACCGGGACAACCAGACCAACGATGCGGTTGGGCAGTACACGCTGCCCTCGGAAGGGTATGATCTCCTCACGACGGAGCAAACTCTGCAGGTGAGTGACACGCAAGTGTTTGGCTCGAGAATTGTCAACGAGACGCGATTTCAATTCCTCCGCGATGGAAGCGTTCACACGCCGCAGAGCACGGCGCCCACAGTGATTGTTCCGTTTGAATTCCAGGGGGGCGGCAGTAGCTTGGGAAACATCATCGATCACCAAAATCACTACGAGTTGCAGAACTACACGTCGGTCGCATTCGGAAAACACTTTCTGAAATTTGGCGCGCGGCTGCGCGATCTTCAAGAGACGAATAGCGCCACCTCCAACTTCAATGGCACTTTCACCTTTCCCACTCTTGCCGCGTATGAAGCAAACGCGCCGATTCAATTTACCCTCACGGCGGGGATTCCGGTGGCGTCTTCGAACCTGTTCGATGCGGGCCTCTACGTGGAAGACGACTGGCGCTGGCGGCCGAATGTAACGCTGAGCGGAGGCTTGAGATTCGAGACGCAAAATCACATCGCAGACCACGCGGATTTCGCGCCGCGGCTGGGGCTTGCCTGGGGCATCGGCCAGGGAAAAGCGGCGTCACCCAAGACCGTTCTGCGCGCGGGCTGGGGAATCTTCTACGACCGGTTCACGAATGACTTGATACTACAGGCGGAACGCCAGAATGGCGTTACGCAGCAGGAGTACATCGTTACCGATCCGACCTTCTATCCGAATATTCCACCGATCAGCGTGCTGCAGTCGGCGCAAACAGGCGTTCCGACGATTTACCGCATCCAATCGAATCTGCACGCCCCTTACACGATGCAGGCAGCCGTCAGCGTCGAGCGCCAGCTATCGAAGGCGGTCAATATGACCGTCTCGTACGTGAATTCACAGGGCGTTCACGAATTGCTCACAGACAACGTTAACGCACCGCTTCCGGGAACCTACGTCGTAGGGCAGCCGACGAGCGGGATCCGGCCAAATGGCGTTCTGGAGAATATTTACCAGTACGAATCCGAAGGTTTTTTCAGGCAAAATCAGCTCATCACGAATTTCAATGTCCGCGCCGGGACGAAACTTACGCTGAATGGCTATTATTCGCTCAACTATGCCAAGAGCGACACGGCCGGTCCCACCAGCTTCCCCTCGAATCCATACGATATCGGCGCAGATTACGGGAGAGCATCGTTCGATATCCGCGATCGCGCGTTTCTAGGTGGAACGATTACGCTCCCGAAGAGTTTCCGGCTGAACCCCTTCATGATTATCAATTCAGGGACGCCTTTTAACGTAACCGTGCCGCTAGATTTGCTTGGGACGTCCATTTTGAACGACCGGCCTGCGCTCGTTTCTGCCGCGACCTGCCCGGCCGTCCAAACGGTCGGTACAAACATCTTGTGCACCCAGTTGGGAACGTTCAACATAATGCCAACACCGGGACAACAGATTATTCCAATCAATAACTACACAGGACCCAACCAGGTTACGTTCAATTTGCGGCTCTCGAAGACGTTTGGGTTCGGGACGAAGAAGGAAGTTGCTGGCGGCGGTGTTGCTGGAGGACCTGGCGGACCCGGCGGATTCAACCGCGGAATTGGCGGCGGACCCGGCGGTGGAGGACGCGGAGGTGGTGGCGGCGGGCGCGGTGGCGGCCCTTTCGGCGGCGCGGTGGCGAGCAGCCAGCGGTATAGCCTCACGTTCAGCGTGAATGCCCGGAATTTGTTTAACATCGTGAATCCATCCACGCCGGCCGGAAACTTGGGTTCGGCGAGGTTCGATACTTCGAACTCTCTGGCGGGCGGCGCGTTCGGTAATGCGTCGGCGGTGCGACAGATTCAATTGCAGGCCCAATTCAGCTTCTAGGTGGCAGGCCCTCTAGTGTCAACGAAGGGGGACTCCGAGATCGGGCTAGAGGTCGGCCTATTGACGCGTTGTCGCGAGGCTTGGGATGGCAGTGGTGGCGACGTTGCGAGAAACGCCTGCAGGAGGAAAAGCATGGCGTTCGCGGGAATCTGCAGGTTGAAATCGACGAAACTATGCAGCAGCAGCCCGCTGACGGCGACGATGGCTCCCGCGTGAAGCCCCTGAGAAAAGTGCGCCTGTTCAGCCGTGAAGTTCTTTCGCGCTTCCCGATAGAGCGTTCGCAGGAAAATCAGACCGAACAGCCCGCCCAGAAGCCCCGTTTCGGCCAGCGTTTCGATGTAGTCGTTGTGAACGTGCTCGACAACTCGGCCGTCGTAGGCGGTCTCATAGCGCGGATACACCGCCACAAGCGTTCCCAGGCCGCATCCCTTTATCGGGTGGTCGAAGAGGATGTGCGCGGCACCACGAAACATCGAGACGCGACGACTGAGCGAAGTGTCATAGTGGCGCAAAGTCGAGAACCTCTCGATGGCTCGGCTCGCTCCAACCCAAGAAATGAGCAGCAAGGTTATTGCAGCCACAAGTGCGACGACGGCCACGCGCCCGCCATGCAGCTCTCGCCGATTCCGCACCAGCAGGGCAAGAATTCCGATTTCGAGAGCAAAGCTGACGATTCCCCCACGTGAGCCCGCGAGAACGATCGCGCTCACAGGAACGATCGTGAGCAGCGTCGTCAAGGCAAATAGATCTCTCCGCACGCCGCGGAAAGCCATCAGCGCCAGGCCCACCGGCGCCGTCAGTTCGACGAATCCGGCAAAATGGTTGCGGTTCACGTAGGGGCCGAATGGATCACCCTCAATCTTGAGCGAGTGAATCCAATAAATCTCGCCGCCGGAGGTGAAGTGTTGAATGATCGCGAGCAACGAAACTGCAAAACAGAAGAGGATCAGAAACCAGGCCAGCAGTGAGAGGTCGGCTCGTGTTCTGAACGCCTGCGCTACCAGAAAAAAGAACAGAAAATAGGCCGCGAGCTTCAGCAGCTCCGTCCGCGTGAGAAACGCGTACGCAGTCCCATGAAAAAGAAGTTGCAGCAGTCCAATTCCGATGAAGCCGAGCAGAGGCCAATTGAGCGGATTCCATTCAACCTTGGCGTCGGGAGTTCGATAGGCAAGCCACGCCCAGAAGAGGAAGAGCAGCGCCGCCCCGATTTCGAGCAGTGACTCGGACCACACCTGGACGGCGCCGAAAGCCAGCACGCTGAACGCGAGCAGCATGCAGAGCCCGATGCGCAGCGCCTTCATCGGGACCGCTGCTCTGTCGCCGCGCCGGAGGCAGCACTGGAGGCAACGAGCGACACGTCGGCGATCCACGCCGTCCCGCTGAGTTTGTTGTCGAAGAGCCGGCTCGGGTCGCGGACCAACCGGACGAGCAGGAAGTGCGTCTCGGGCCCGGTCGAAAGATCAGCCTCCACGGCCGTCCACGGCCGCGATCCCGTGAAATTGTCGGTAAGGACATTCAGGGCGTTCGGGTGATTCGGGTCCGTGATCGAGAAGCGCAGACCGCTTTCGGTCGTGATCTGCTCCGTACGCATGTACGCCTGGAAGCGATAGCCGCGGTTTGCCTCGACGGGAACAAACTCAAAGGGCGCACTCAAGCTGACGTTGTGCCCCCCGGTGAAGTCCAATCGGACGGCGCGCGAATCGTTGGGTCCCGCCTGGAAATCGAAGTCAATCGCTGCGCCAGGAGTCGGATCCCAGCGCCAGCCGAGCCCGCCGTTGGAAAATTCCGTCCGAAAATCTCCGTTCCAGATCAGGGAATCGCGGGCTGGGTCCATATGAGGCAGGCCGGCGGCGCCAAGAGCCTCGCGCCAGACGCGGCGGGCGTCATCGGCGCGATCTTCCCTGATCAGTTCGTCCAGCAGCGGAAACGTGCGCGACAGAGGAACGAATTCCCGGAGCTTGAGGAGGGGGTCCCAGATCGCCAGTGCAGGCTCCGCCTCGTGGACGGACCCGAAGAAATCGAGCGCCTGCAAATACGCGTCCACGTCCGCCGGGAGGACGTGATCGAGAAGCTGATTGACATCCCCGCTTGCGCGCCACGTGCGCGAAATCACGAGCGGCAGAAGCGTGCGGTCGGTCTGAACGGCTTGCCGGAGTTCGTTGTAGGCCTCGGGATACTTCTGCTCGCGTAGAAGGAAATTTCCGTAGTGAAACGCGACTTCCGCGGAAGTGGGATAGACGGCCTTCGCGCTCTCGAAGGCTTGCTGCGCGCGGGCATCATCGCCCGTGGCTTCATACGCGCTCGCCAGATCCATCCAGTAGTGCGCGGACAGAGGATTCCTCTGGACGGCTTTTTGGTAGTTGGCGATGGCGCGAGGCATGTCGGAGTGCATGAAATCCCATTGATAGAAGTGTCCGAGGAGATCCCATGCGTCGGCGTTGCCCGGCAGAAGCGCGGCGCCGCGCTCCATCTGCTCGGGTTTTCCGGAATTGATTCGATGGTCGGCGAGCCAAATCTCGCTCGCCTGGAAAACGAGGATTGCGGCCACCGCAAAGGACACAGCGAGCAGGATCTTTTTTGTCCGCATGCTCTCGGGCGGGATCTCCATCCAGCCGTAATCTGCTATGAGCGTGAGGTGTTCCGCAACAGGAATCTGAGAATCCGTCGCTTGCCCGGAGAAAACCGCTTTCCCTTCACCCCATGGAGTCTTTGCGAATCACTGGCCAGCGAGACGTGCAGCAGGCGGAGCGCGATTACCTGGGGAGCTTGCTTGCGGTACAATCCGCATTCGCGCGACTGGAAGAAGCGGTTGGCGCGCCGCTCGATTGAATGAAGCTTGCGACAATGCTTAGCCGAAGGCAAATCTCGAAACTGTTGCTCGCGGTGGGCGTTTGCGCGCTCGGGATCGTAGGCTGCTCGCATCCATCGGCGGATGAAGAAGCCCGAGGCGCCGCGGCGAACGCCGAAGTGACGCTCACGCGCGTCGTACGCGCCGACATTTCCGACACGCTCACGCTGACGGGCACAGCCGCCGCCCCGCCGAACGAGGACGTCCGCGTGAGCGCCCTGGTCCCGGGCCGGATCGCGAGCCTGGTTGTGGCCGAAGGCGACCGCGTGCACACCGGCCAGATACTTGCGAAGCTCGACGATCGTCCCTACCGCGATCAACTCCAGCAGGCTGAGGCCGCCGAGCAACAAGCCAAGGCCAACCTCGAAAACGCGCAGCTGGCGCAGAAACGCAACGAAGACCTTTTTCAACGCGGCATTGCCGCGCGCAAAGACCTCGAGGACGCGCGGACGCAGGAAAGCGTCGCCGCCGCAGCGCTGCGACAAGCGGAAGCCGCGCTCGAGCTGTCGCGCTTGCAGTTGACGCGCACCCAGATCCTCTCGCCCTTAAACGGTGTGGTGGCCAAGCGATTCGTCAGCGTCGGAGAGCAGGTCGACGGCACCGCCGCGCAACCCATCGTCGAAGTCGCGAATCTGCGCGAGATCGAATTGCAGGCCAACGTTCCGGCGACTTATCTCGGCAAGATGCGGTCCGGCGAACCGGTCAGGTTGACGGGCGAAGCCGCAGGCGGCAAAGAGGTCCTTGGACGGGTGGTGGCGATTTCGCCGGCCGTCGATCCTACGACGAGTGTAGGACTGGTCCGCATTCGCGTGCCCAACGCCGATGGACTGTTGCGTTTGGGCATGTTCTTGAGTGCACAGCTCGCCATCGACACGCACTCACACGCACTGGTTGTTCCTCCAGAAGCCGTGTACAGAGACGAAGCGGGCGAGCCGCGCGTGTTCGTCGTGACTCAGGACTCTGCGACGGCCGTCCCGGTGAAGCTCGGAATCGAGACGAAAGATCAGGTCGAGTTGCTCGCCGGGGCAAAGGAGGGTGACACCGTGGTCCTTTCGGGCGGCTACGGCCTCGGCGACAAGGCTCGCGTCCGGGTGAAATCCGGCCCAGGGCAATGAACGTCGTCCGTTTCTGCCGCGAGAATCGCTACGCCGTCTATTTGCTGACGGCGTTTCTCACGATCGCGGGCCTCGTGTCCGTTTTCGAACTTCCAAGCAATATCTATCCCGAGCTGAATTTTCCGCGCGTCGTGGTACTGGCGCATGCGGGCGACCTCGCGCCGGATACGATGCTGCTCACTGTTACGCGGCCGCTCGAGGAAGCCGTCAGCACGACGCTGGGCGTTCGGCGCGTCGATTCCAAGACGATCCGCGGCAACACTGAAATCTACATCCTCTTCCAGCCGGACATGGACATGCAGTACGCGCTGCAACTGGCGCAGGCGCGCGTGAGTTCGGCCCGCAGTAGCCTGCCGCCCGATACCGAGATAGAAGTGGACCGGCTTTCGCCCGTTGTGTTCCCCGTCCTTAGCTTGATTTTGAACGGCAACGTGCCCGACGCCGATCTGCGTGACGACGCGTATTACATCCTGCGCCCGCTCTTCAGCCGTGTGCCGGGCGTGGGGACCATCCAGGTGCAGGGCACCGACACGCGCGAAGTCTCCGTGGTCGTCGATCCGCAAAGGATGCTCGCGCACCGGCTGTCGCTTGTCGACATCGCGAACGAGCTGCGCGCGACCAATCAGGTCACGTCCGTTGGCCGGCTGGCGAAGGACTACTCGCAGTATCTGGTGCTGACGACGAGCCAGTTCGTCAGCCTTGATGACATTCGCAACACGGTCGTGGCGGTCGACAACGGCGCGGCCATTCGTGTCCGCGATGTGGCAGACGTCCGCTTCGGCGTAACGGACCGCACGACGCTGATCACCGGAAACGGCCGGCCCGCCGCGCTCATCAACATTTCGCGGCAAATCGGCGGGAATATTCTCCAGCTCGTTTCGCAGATCAAAAGCCAAATCAGCGACCTGGGATCGGCCATTCCGAAGACCCTGCACATCTCCGTCGTGTATGACCTCGCGGAGTTCGTGACGGAATCGATCAAGAATGTGCGCGACGCCATCATCATCGGTGCAGTACTGGCCGTGCTGATCCTGTTCTGTTTCCTGCGCGACGGCCGGACCACTCTCATTGCCGCGACATCGCTTCCGCTGTCTGTGATCGGAACGTTCTTCTTTCTGAAGATATTCGGCGGCACGTTGAATCTGATGTCGCTCGGTGGCTTGGCCATCGCCATCGGTCTCATCATCGACGACGCCGTGGTCATCATAGAAAATATTTACCGCCATCTCGGACTCGGCGAATCGCAGGAGATGGCGGCCGAGCGCGGCACGCAGGAGCTTCTCGGTGCGGTGGTTGGCTCGACGGCCACGACCCTGGTCGTCTTCCTGCCGCTGAGCCTGCTCAAGGGGGTCGTCGGCGAGTTCTTCTCGGCCCTTTGTCTGACCCTCGGCGTCTCGGTCCTGCTTTCGCTGGTCTTTGCCGTGGCGCTTATTCCGCTGTTGTCACAGCGATTTCTGTCTTCCGTCACGCATCGGGAGGAATCCGCGCACTTCATCGAGCCGGTGAACCGGGTGTACGAAAGGGCCGTGAGATGGTCGCTCGAGCACCGGAAGATTATCGGCGCGGCCGTCGTCGCGTCGGTCGTGCTGGGTATCGTCCTGTATATGGGGTTGGACACTGGTTTCCTGCCGGAGATGGACGAGGGTGGTTACGTGTTGGACTACCGCACTCCGGCAGGCACGTCACTCGATCAAACCAACACGATTCTGGAGCAAGTCGAGCAGCGCGTCGCGAAAATGCCCGAGACGGCGGCATTCTCCCGGCGCACCGGCGCCGAGATGGGCCTCTACGCCACCGAGCAGAACACCGGCGACATCCTGGTCAAGCTCAAGCCACGTTGCCGCTGGCCCGTGACCTGGATCGGGTGTCCTGCCAGTGAGCGCAAGCGCAGTGCGCAGGAAGTGATCGACGACATGCGCGCACAGATCACGCAGAATATTCCGGGCATCGATGTCGAGTTCGTGCAGATCTTGCAGGACATGCTCGGCGATCTCGAGGGCTCGCCCGAACCCGTGGAGCTGAAGATCTTCGGCAGCGATATGGGCGTGCTCGAACAGGTGGCGGACGAGATCGGCCCGAAGCTCGAGAAGATCCCGGGCATTGTGGATTTCGTCGGAGTGCAGAAGGGCAACCCGGAAATCGTTTTCCACGTGGACGCCGCTTTGGCAGGACGGGCTGGGCTCACTGTCGATCAGATGACGCAGCAAGTCAGCGCGGGCCTGCTCGGCCTCACCGAGACGGAGTTCCGTGAGGCGGACCGCACGGTGGATATCCGCGTGCGGTTTCCCGATTCCTTCCGCTACAACTATTCGAACATTCAGCAGTTTCCCATCGTTACGCCGTCGAAGCAGATCGCGCCGCTCTCTTCGTTTGCGCAAGTCGAGAAAGTGAACGGGGAAGCCCAGTTGAAGCGCGAGAATCAGCGCTTGATGGTCACGCTGACCGCGCGCCTGGAAAACCGCGATCTCGGCGGCGCGATCAGCGACGTACAGAAGATGATGAGCGGCATCAAGCTGCCGACGGGCACAACCTACGACATCGGCGGCCAGTACGAGAGCCAGCAGAGCTCATTCCACGATCTGCTCTCCGTGCTTGGTCTTGCGCTTGGCGTGGTGTTCATCGTGCTGGTGATTCAGTTCCGGGCGTTCACGCCGGCGCTGATCATTCTGTCGGCGGCGCCGCTGTCACTGGTGGGCGTGTTCGCCATGCTGCTCGTCACGGGCACGGCGCTCAACGTCTCTTCGTTCATGGGGATCATCCTCATGGTGGGCTTGGTCGTGAAGAACGGCATCATCCTGTTCGAATACGTCCAGAAGCTTTGCGAGAAAGAGCGGATGCCGCTCGGAGAGGCGCTCGTGGCTGCGGGGAAAATCCGAGTTCGTCCGATCCTGATGACGACACTCGCCACGCTCTTTGGGCTGCTCCCGCTCGCGCTCGGAATCGGCTCGGGCGCGGAGCTGCAAAAGCCGCTCGCTCTTGCCGTGGTCGGCGGGCTGCTGCTTTCGACCTTTATCACCCTTCTCGTCATGCCCGTCCTCTACTCTCTCCTCGAACGCAAATGGTCCCGCCCGTGATTGCGGCCCGCTGACCCTTCGGGCATGAATCCCCTCGTACGGAGTTCTTGCGGAGCACGCCTTTCCAAGTGCGTCAGTGACTTGATTCGAATGCCCGAAAGCGCCGTTCAAGTTCCCACTGCTGCCGCGCCCTCTCGCTGGACTGGAGAAAAGCCGCGCATCCTGGCGAGGGCTTATCGGCGCCCAATATGTCCCGCGAGCATGCCGAGACAGAATGCGCAAAGCTATCTCGATCGCGCCACAAACTCGCGCCCGGCAGGAAGCTATGCTCGATGCTGGTTCGCACCAGCGGCTTCAGGTCTGCGTACGTCAGCCCATAGGTTTCGACGGCGCGGACATATTCGTGCGTTAGATCGATGCGCGACACACCTTCGTCGTCTGTTGAGAGCGCGACCGGAACTCCAAATCGCCGGTAGACCGGCAGCGGGTGGTCCTTGCCTGTAACGCCGAGGATCACGTCATTGCTGGTCAAATTGATTTCCACCATCACGTGCTTCGCGGCCATCTCCTTCAACAGATCGTAGGGTCGGTCTTCATGCATCACGTCAACGCCGTGGCCGATCCGCTCGGCATGTGCCTGTTCGACAGCGAGGCGGATATGACAGCAAAGCCCATCGGGAGGCACCAGCCCCGGCGCGAGCTCGCCGGCGTGCAAACTGATGTGTACGTTGGGATACAGGCCGTGCAAGAAAGCCAGGATCCTCATATGTAGTGCGTAGTCCGACATGGCTATGTACGCATCTTCCGGCTGAACGTAATTGATGCCGACAACGCGCGGATCAGCCGAAGCTGCCTCAAAGCCCAGCACAGTCTGCGCAAAAACCTGTTCGGGAGGAAATGCCCGCAGGACTTGATAGATGTATCGGATTTGCACGGTGCATCCGGCAGCCTGATTCGGTTCCCCGCAGTGTTCGCTCTGCCGGCGAATCGACTCGGCCTGATCCAGATACGCGCGCACCACGGCGACGTCATCCCGCAATCCGCGCTCGAAAAGCTGCTCGCGAAATTCGCCGAATCCGCGATTGGCGTGCCATCCGAGTTCCTTCGCGATGGCCGCAGTATGGTCGAAAGGCGGAGTCACCATTAATTCCATGTACTGTTCGTTTTGCGCCGCTGCGCGGCTGGCCACCTCATCGAGCCACTCCCCAGTGTGGCGCGCGTCGACGCTCCCGAACCTCGGAAACGCATCGAAAAAGTGGTCGTGGCCGGTCACCCCTGGAGTCGGCACAAAACCGCGCATTGAAAAGGCATCTACCAGAGCATCAAAGAAATGTTGATCTTGGTAGGCGCGCTCCGCTGGAACGTCGCCTGTTTCGCACGCCCCCGACTGCCGCTTTACGAAAGACAAAGAAGAAATGTTTACGCAAAGCTGGTCTTCGACTCCCGCGCGAATCCACGACTCGGCGTACACGGCGCCGCTCAAGTGAACGTGCAGGTCCCCGCCCTTCGGCATGCCCACAAGGAACGCACGCAGGTCGAGCAGATTTGCGCGCGCGGCCTCTAACGCTCGCGCCGTCCGCTGTTCCGCGCCTGCTTCCTTCGGACGAGGCGCAGGTTGGACGTTCGCCTGTCCTGATGCAAGCGTAACCCACAGGAAAGGAGCGGCCACGGCGCACAACCATCTGGAGCGGAGAGTCATTTCGTATCCTTTGTCTGATCGCGCTTGCCACCAAAAAGTTCGGATACATTCTACTGCTCGGCGCGACAAAGACAATTTCGCAATCGTCGCCGTGATGTAAACTCTTGGCGGCGGTCCGCAGCGTTTCACCCAAAGGAAGAGAATTCGTGAGCCGGTTTGTCGGATTTTTCTTGGCGGCACTGATAGCGTTTGGAGGCGTCCCTGGCCCGGTTGGCGCTCAGTCAGGAACCTCGCCGAATCCAATCCCCATTAAGGTCGTCGTGGTCACGATGTTTGAACGCGGCGAAGACATCGGAGACGCCCCCGGCGAATTCCAACTGTGGGTGGAGCGCGAGCATCTCGATCAGGTTCTTCCACTCGCTGCGGGCTACCATCACGTGCGTCTGAACAAGGACGGCGTGCTTGGCATGTTGACGGGCGTCGGCACAGCCAAGGCAGCCGCCTCCGTGATGGCTCTTGGCACAGATCCTCGTTTCGACCTCTCGAAAGCATACTGGATTGTGGCGGGAATTGGTGGCGGCGACCCGGCCGATGTATCCCTCGGCTCCGCCGTTTGGGCAGACCACGTCATCGACAGTGATCTGGGATATGAAATCGACGCGCGCGAAATTCCGAAGGATTGGCCCACGGGCCGCGTCCCATTGCGGAAGGCGACACCCTATGAGCAGCCCGCATCCCCAAATGCGGATGACCCAATCTTTGCGCTCAACCCAGAACTGATAACCTGGGCCTTGCAGCTTACGAAGGACGTTCCGCTTGCCGACTCCGACTCCCTGCGCGCATCTCGGATCCGTTTCACCGGCTTTCCGAACGCCATCAGGCCACCGTTCGTGACGAGAGGTGACGCATTGTCGGGAAGCACCTTCTGGCACGGCAAGCTCATGGACGAGTGGGCGAATTCCTGGGTGCGATACTTCACAGCCGGCAAGGGCAATTTCATGGTTTCTGCGATGGAGGACACCGGCACGCTGCAAGCTCTCACGTTTCTGAATCACGCAGGCCGCGTCGATTTGCGCCGCGTGCTCGTCTTGCGCACGGTAAGCAACTACGACCAGGAGGCGCCCGGTGTAACCGCTGCCGAGAGCCTGAAGCAGATGGCCAGGGGCAACTACTCGGCCTACATGGAAGCGCTGGAGGCGGCGGAGCGCGTCGGTGATAAGGTTGTTCGCGACATCGTCGAGCACTGGGCGGAACGCGAATCAACCGTTCCGTCACCGCATTAGCGCTGAGCGAAAAATGAAGCCGGATCCAATCTACGCCGGGATGCTCGCTGTAGCTCTGGCAGAAGCGCGCAAGGGCCTGGCCGAGGGTGGGCTGCCCATTGGGGCGGCGATCTTCGACGGGAACGGCCGTCTCGTCGGGTCGGGCCACAATCGCCGGGTGCAAAATAGCGATCCTTCGATGCACGGCGAGACGGACGCCTTCCGCAACGCCGGCAGGCAGCGCAGCTACCGCGACAAGATCATGGTGACGACGCTGGCGCCTTGCTGGTATTGCAGCGGACTCGTCCGGCAGTTCGGCTTCGGCAGCCTGATCGTCGGCGAAAGCCGCAACTTTGCCGGCGGGCTCGATTGGCTCCGCTCGCTCGGCATTCGCGTGATCGATCTCGATTCCGAGGAATGCGTCTCGCTGATGGCCGATTACATCCGCGATCACCCTGAGGTCTGGAAAGAGGATATTGGGGAGGCGTAGCTCAGATTCCGCTGTATCTCTGCCGCCGGACGAACTCCCCGCTTCCGGCTCTTCCGACGAACGCGCCGTTCTCGATTACGGGCTTGCCGCGCGACAACACCGTCTTCGGCACTCCCTTGACGCGAATTCCCTCAAACATCGAATAGTCCACGCGCATGTGGTGCGTCTTGACGCTGATCACCTGCTCCTCGTTTGCATCGAACACGACCAGGTCTGCGTCCGACCCAATGGCGATCGTCCCTTTGCGCGGGAATAGTCCGAAGAGCTTCGCCGGCGCGGTCGCGACCAGTTGCACGAAGCGGTTCGGAGAAAAGCGCGCCCCGTGCACTCCGCCGGTGTACACCAGGCTCAGCCGGTGCTCGATGCCGGGGCCGCCGTTGGGAATCTTGGTGAAATCGTCCTTGCCGAGTTCCTTCTGCTCTTTGAAGCAGAACGGGCAGTGGTCGGTGGACACCACTTGCAGTGTGTCGTGCGTGAGGCCTTGCCATAGTTTTTCCTGGTGCCATTTCTCGCGGAGTGGCGGGGTGAAAACATACTTCGCGCTTTCGAATCCCGGCGCCTCCATCTGTTCCAGCGAAAGATATAAATACTGTGGGCAGGTCTCGGCGTAAGCTGGCAATCCCCAATCGCGTGCTTCGCGGACCTTTTCCAGCGCGTCGTTGCACGAAAGATGAACGATATAGACGGGCGCGCCCGCCATCTCTGCCAGCGCGATGGCCCGGCTGGTCGCTTCGCCTTCGGCGGTGGTCGGCCGTGTGAGCGCATGATATTTTGGCGCGCGTTTGCCTTCGGCCAGCGCCCGGCGAACGATCACGTCGATCACGCCGCCGTTTTCGGCGTGCATGCAGATCAGCCCGCCGTATTTCGCAGCCTGGGACATCGCGCGGAAAATCGTGGCGTCGTCCACCATCAGAACGCCCGGGTACGCCATGAAAAGCTTGAAGCTCGACACGCCTTCCTGAATCAGCGTGCCCATCTCTTCGAACTGCGCGTCGCCGAGATCGGTGATGATGCAGTGGAATGCATAGTCGATCGCGGCCTTTCGTTCGGCCTTTTTCATCCACGTCTCGAACGCCTGCCGCAGGCTCTGCCCTTTGGTCTGGATGGCAAAATCGATCAGTGTCGTCGTGCCGCCGAACGCAGCGGCAACCGTCCCGGACTCGAAATCGTCCGCGCTCGTCGTGCCGCCGAACGGCATGTCCAGGTGCGTGTGGACGTCGATCCCGCCCGGCATCACGAACATCCCCGCCGCATCCATCACCTTGCCGGCATTCTCGATGGGCAGCGCCTGCGCGATGGCCGCAATCCGGCCGCCCGAGATTCCGATGTCGCCCGCGTACGTGTCTGTCGCGGTCACGACGGTGCCGTTTCTGATCACGGTGTCAAAACGCATCGAATCTCCTTCGAAACAGCAGGTTAGGCATCTTAGGGCAATAGCGAAAGATGGCGCAACTGGTTCATCGTGCTAGAATGACGGCCTTACAGGCACCACTACGCGCTGGAAGGATTCGTCCCACCCGGCCGTGTGATTCGGAGATTCCAACCGGTTTCCCTATGCCGCTTCGCGAAACAGCGCCGAAGCTTTCCCCGGATCAATACGAAAAGAACTTCGCGGAAATCGCGCCCGCCATGAACCCGCGCCAGGCGGCCATCGAAGCCTCGCGATGTCTTTACTGCTTCGACGCGCCCTGTACGATCGCCTGCCCCACGCATATCGACGTGCCTGCCTTCATCAAGAAGATCTCGACCGGCAACTTGCTGGGATCGGCCCGCGTAATCCTCTCCGCCAATATATTGGGGCATAGCTGCGGCCGCGTCTGTCCCACGGAAGTCCTTTGCGAGGGCGCCTGCGTCATGCACGAAAACGGCGAGGCGCCGATTGAAATCGGACGCCTTCAAAGGTACGCCGTGGATTACGTGCTCGACAATAAGATTCAGCTCTTCCACGCCGGCGCGCCGAATGGGAAACGCGTCGCGTGCATCGGTTCGGGTCCTGCTTCGCTCGCTTGCGCCGCGGAACTCGCGAAATGTGGGTACGACGTCACGATCTTCGACCGTGACGAACTCCCCGGTGGCCTCAGTACCTACGGCATCGCGGCGTATAAGACGCGCGCATCCGACTCGATTCGCGAAGCCGATCTGGTCGCGCAGTTGGGAGTAAAGTTCCGGCAGAAAGTGGAAATCGGGCGCGACATCGCCTTCGACGATCTCGAAAAGCAATTCGACGCAATCTTTGTCGGCGTCGGCCTGGGCGAAACGTGGGCGCTGAACCTTCCCGGGGAAGATCTTCACGGCGTTTACGGCGCGATTGAGTTCATTGCGAAAACGAAGGTCCAGCCCTTGTACGACGTTGAGGTGGGCAAGCGCGTGGCCTGCATCGGTGCTGGCAACACCGCGATCGACGTTGTCACAGCCGCGCGGCGGCTGGGAGCGGAAGCCGTCTATCTGATTTATCGCCGCGGCGAGCCGGAAATGCCCGCATTCGCGTACGAATATCAGCTCGCCAAACAGGACGCTGTCACTTTCCTTTGGCACACTCAGCCCGTGCGCGTCCTGGGAAGCAATGGAGTAGTCACCGGCCTCGAGTGCGTGAGGACCGCACTCGGCCCGCCGGACGAGAAGGGCCGCCGACCGCCGGTGCTGGTGCCGGGCACGGAGTTCAAGCTCGACGTCGACATGGTCGTCCGCGCTGTTGGACAAAAGCCCGTCACGGAGTTTCTGCGAGCCGTGAAAGGTCTCGAGCTGAACGAAGATGGCACGGTGAAGGTCAACGAGCGGCATCAGACCGGCCACCCGAAATACTTTGCAGGCGGCGATTGCACGAACGGCGGAAAAGAAGTGGTCGACGCTGTTGCCGAAGGCATGGCCGCCGCAAACGGTTTGGATGCATGGCTCGGCTCGCCGCGATGACCCGTGGGAATGCCCGGAGGTGAATAATGGCTGATCTAAGCGTGAAGTTTGCCGGAGTCACCAGCCCGAATCCGTTCTGGCTTGCTTCGGGCCCTCCGACCAACACGGGCGGGCAGGTCATGCGTGCGTTCGACGCCGGCTGGGGAGGCGCCGTCTGGAAGACGATCGGCGATCCCATCGTCAATACGAGTTCGCGCTACGGCGCCATTGATCTCAATGGCGTCAAGGTGATGGGCTTCAACAATATCGAGCTGATCAGCGACCGCCCGATCGAAACCAACTTCCGCGAAATTTACGAGGTCAAGAAGCGGTACCCCAAGAATCTGGTGATCGCGTCGTTGATGGTTCAATCGAAACGCGAAACGTGGCACGAGATCGTGCGCCGCGCCGAAGACGCCGGTTCGGACGCTCTCGAACTGAATTTCGGCTGCCCGCACGGGATGAGCGAGCGCGGCATGGGTGCGGCTGTCGGCCAGGTGCCAGAATACACGGAGAGGATCACGTCATGGGTCAAGGAAGCCGCGAAGACGCCCGTCATCGTCAAACTCACCCCCAATGTAACGAGCATCACTCATATTGCCGCAGCCGCCGAGCGTGGCGGCGCCGATGCGGTCAGCCTCATCAATACGATCAATTCGCTGATGGGCGTGAACCTCGACACGTTTGTACCTCGCCCCGCCGTCGGAGGGAAATCCTCGCATGGAGGCTATTGCGGTCCTGCGGTAAAGCCGATCGCGCTCCACATGTTGTCATCCGTGGCGAAAAATGCGCGCATACCGATCAGCGGAATCGGCGGGATCGGGTACTGGAACGACGCCGCCGAACACATCGCGTTGGGCGCCTCGACTGTCCAGGTCTGTACGGCGGCCATGCACTACGGTTTCCGCATCGTGGAGGACATGATCGACGGACTTTCCCGATACATGGACGACCGCGGCTACAAGACGATCGAGGATTTCCGCGGCCGCGCCGTGCCGAATGTTCAGGATTGGGGCGATCTCAATCTGAATTACAAAGTCATCGCCGAGATCAATTCCGACCTGTGCATCGGCTGCCAGCTATGTTACGTGGCCTGCGAGGATGGCGCGCATCAGTGCATCGAGCCTTACAAGGCCTTGGCAAAGAAGAATACAAACGGCTTTGGCGTGCACGTGCCTCGCATCATTGAGGAAGAATGTGTGGGGTGCAACTTGTGCGCCCTCGTCTGCCCCGTCGAGAACTGCATCACCATGAAGGAAGTCGATAGCGGCCGTGCGCCCATGAGCTGGAACGACCGGATGCGGCAATCGGCCGCCTCCTGCACGCCGCCCATGCCCAGCGGCGACTGATCGCATTAGAGTGCGGCACTCACGGACAAGCGATTGTCATCCCGAACCCAGCCGCGTCTTAGGCGGATGGAGGTGAGGGATCTGCTTTTTCCTGCCGTACGGGCACGTGCTTGGCTCGATGCCGCCCATCCGCCTCGCTCGCCCGCCGTTAGCTTTCCTTCGGGGTTTCGCGGCCGGTTGTCAACGCCAGGTACGCGACAAAACTCACGCCAAATCCCACGAACCACGCATAGTCGTACAACACGCGGACCGGCGCGTACACGAGTCCCACAAACGCCACGCCGCAGCCAATCGCAAGCGCCGCAATTGCCTTCCAGTTCACCCCGCCTGAGAATTCATATATGCCGCCGCGCCGGTACAAATCCTCGGCCTTCAGAATCGTCCTCCGCCGCACAAAATAGTCGCAGATCAGGATGCCTGCGATCGGCCCGAGAAAACCCGAATAGCCGACCAGCCAACCCGAGACGTAGTTGCCGTATGTCGCCAGCAGTTTCCACGGCTGCATCGCAACGCCGATCGCGCACGTAATCAGCCCGCCCGTCCGAAAACTGATTCGTCGCGGCCAGAGGTTCGAGAAGTCATTTGCAGGCGAAACGATGTTGGCGGCCACATTCACGTTGAGCGTCGCCATCAGTAGCGCCACCATCGCAACGATCACCGCGAATGGATTTCCGAGCTTCGCCAGCACCGCAACCGGATCCCAGATCGCGCGCCCGAACAGGATCACGGTGGCTGACGTGACTGCGATTCCGATGAACGAATAAAACGTCATCGTGGCGGGCAACCCCAGTGCCTGGCCGACCATCTGCTCGCGCTGGCTGTGTGCGTACCGCGTGAAATCCGGAATGTTCAGCGCCACTGTCGCCCAGAACGCCACCACGCCCGTGAGTGACAGCACGAAAAATCGGAAAAACTGGCCGAAAGTATGGAATGCGGAGGGTGTCGAAAGCATTGGGCCGAAGCCGCCCGCCTTGCCGCGCGCCCAGAGCAGCAGCGCCAGCCCGATCAACAGCAGAAACGGCGCCGTGACCCCTTGCAGAAAGCGGATCGTCTTGATACCGCGCACGATCACCAGCACGTTCAGCAGCCAGAAAAACAGGAAGCACGCCGCCAGTCCCCAGCCGAAGTTCTTCCACGACGGCGCCAAAGCCACCATCATCGCGTAGATGGCTTCGCCTCCGATCCATGTCTGAATCCCGAACCACCCGCACGCGACGAGCGCGCGCAGGATTGCCGGCACGTTTGCTCCCAGCACTCCAAATGCCGAGCGCGCAAACACCGGGAACGGAATTCCGTACTGCGCTCCCGCGTGCGCATTCAACAGCATGGGGATCAAGACCAGCACATTGCCGAGAAATACAGTAAAGATCGCCTGCTTCCAGTTCATGCCGCCGGCGATCATGGCACTGGCGAGCAGGTACGTGGGAATGTTGACGCTCATCGCGATCCACAGCGCGGCGTAATTGTAAGTTCCCCAGGTGCGCCGCTCCGCCGGCACGGGCGCGAGGTCTTTGTTGTAGAGGGAACTATGGCACACGGCCTGCGCGTCGAACGCCTCGATGCGCGGCTCGCCAGTTGGGAGGATTGTTGCGTCCGTCATCGCCAATGGTTATTCGTGAATGGTCATTCGATCAGCGCTTGTGGCCCGTGTAGTCGATATAGACGGCCTTCAGTTCCGTGTAAAAGTCGATGGCCACGCGCCCCATTTCGCGCAGTCCCACGCCTGTGGCTTTCATGCCGCCGAAAGGCAATTGCGCCTCGCTCGCAACGGTGGGAGCGTTCACGTGCGTCATCCCAGTCTCGATCCGGTCGATAAATTCAAAAATCCTGGACGCATCGTTCGTATAGATGGAGCTCGACAAGCCGTACTTAACCGAATTCGCAACGCGCAGCGCCTCCTCGAAATCGGGCACGCGAATCACGGAAAGCACCGGGCCGAAAATTTCCTCTTGAGCGATCACGCTATCCCATCGCACGTGATCGAACACCGTCGGCGCCACGAAATGCCCGCTGTCGTATTCGGCCCCGGACATCCGGCCGCCGCCCACGAGTAACCGCGCTTCCTTCTTTCCGGTTTCGATGTAGCGCAAGACGGTCTTGAGCTGGTTCTCATCCACGAGCGGTCCAACGTCCACATCGGCATCGAGCCCGTTCCCGGCCTTCAGTTTCCGCGCCCGCTCGACGACCATCTCGACGAACCGGTCGGCCACCGCGTCTTCCACCACCACGCGGCTCGTCGCTGTGCAGCGCTGCCCGCTCGATCCAAACGCTCCCGCCGCCACGGACTCCGCCGCCAGCGCCAGGTCCGCGTCTCGCAGCACGACCACCGGATTCTTGCCGCCCATTTCGCACTGGCACTTTTTCATTTGCCGCGCGGCCAGCGAATAGATCAGGCTGCCGATTTCGTTCGAGCCCGTGAACGAAATCGCGCGAACCTCGGGATCCCGCAGCAGCTCATCGCCAACTTCTTCTCCGGCCCCGAGGACCATGTTGAGCACGCCCGCCGGCGCGTCGGCTTCCTGAAAAATCTCGACCACCTTTGCGGCGCTTTCCGGCGTCAGCTCGGCGGGCTTGAGCACCACCGTGTTGCCAGCAACCAGCGCCGGAGCCACCTTCCACACGGGAATCGCCACAGGAAAATTCCACGGAGTGATCACCCCCACCACTCCGAGCGGCTGCTTGATCGTATACGCGAAGGTTTTCGGGAGTTCGCTCGGAATCGTTTCGCCGCCCAGCCGCCGCGCTTCGCCCGCCGTGAATTCGAGGATGTTGATCGATCTCCGCACCTCGACGAGCGATTCCTTCAGCGTTTTGCCTTCTTCTCGGCTCAGAGTGCGCGCGAGCGCTTCTTTTTGCTTCTCCATCAGCGCGGCGGCGCGGGCGAGCACGCGTCCGCGCGCGGGCGCCGGAGTGTCGCGCCAGCCTGCAAACGCAGCCTTCGCCGCGGCAATCGCCTCGCGAACTTCCTCGCGCGTGGAAAGCGGCGCGACGCTCACCACTTCCTTGATGTTGGCGGGATTGCGGCGCTCGATCGTCTGCCCGGAGCGGGATTCCACCCATCGGCCGTTGATGAAGTTCCGGCAAAGGGGCGCGGTGACAGTGGCGCTAGTCAATTGGCCGCCTGCGTGGAACGCGCGACCCCGGTCTGCGTGCGCGTGATCTCGTCGTAGCTTTCCGGGCGGCGGTCGCGGTAAAACTGCCAGGTCTCCCGCACTTCCTTGATTTCATCCAGATTCAGGTCCGCCACTACAAGCTCGTCCTTGTCACGGCTGGCCTGCGCGATGATCTTTCCCCGCGGGTTGCAGAAGTAGCTCTTGCCGTAAAACTCGCCGATGCTCCACGGCTTTTCGGTTCCCACGCGATTGATCGCCGCGATGAAATACTGATTTGCCACCGCGTGCGCCGGCTGTTCCAGCTCCCACAGGTATTCGGAAAGTCCCGCAACCGTCGCCGAAGGATTGAATACGATCTCCGCGCCATTCAATCCGAGGATCCTCGCGCCCTCCGGAAAGTGTCGGTCGTAGCAGATGTAAACGCCGACCCGGCCGTATCGCGTCTCAAACACGGGATACCCTGCGTTGCCCGGAGTGAAGTAAAACTTCTCCCAGAATCCCGGGTAGCAGTGCGGTATGTGGTGCTTTCGATACTTTCCGAGATAGCTTCCGTCGGCGTCGAACACGGCCGCGGTGTTGAAGAAAACTCCCGTCATCTCCACTTCGTAGATCGGAACCACTAGCACCATCTTGTACTTGCGCGCCAGCTTCTGCATGCGAGCGAGCGTCGGTCCGTTCGGCACGCTTTCGGTCAGTTCGTACCATCGCGCGTTCTGCTCGGCGCAAAAATACGGCCCGTAGAAAAGCTCCTGTAGGCCGAGGATCTGGACGTCCTTCTTGGCCGCCGTGGCGATCATCTTCTCGTGCTTCGCGATCATTTTTTCTTTGATGTCGGCCAGCGAGTACTTTTCGGGCGACCATTCACACTTGGCTTGTATAACTCCACAACGCACGATCCGCGGCATCGCATGCCTCCTGGCCCTATTGCAGCAAGTTTACCCTTCGATGCCAAACGCGACAACACCTGAACCCGCAGTCGGCCGTAACCCTTCAGGGGCACTGCTTCAAAGTCTGTGTGAGAATATAAGTGCTTCGGAAGGGTGGGGCTTCAGCCCCGCCGTAAATGGCATAACAAGAAATGGGGCTTAGCCCCTGAAGCTAAGTGGAAAACAACTCACACTTCGACCGCATCATCTGGATCGTGCTCGATAGCGTCGGCATCGGCGAACTCCCTGACGCCGCCGACTACGGCGACGTCGGCCGCGACACGCTCGGCCACATTGCCCGGTGGCGTCCGCTGCGCGTCCCGAATCTCGTCCGCATCGGTCTCGCCAATATCAAGCCCCTGGAGCATCTCGCGCCTTCGCCGCGTCCAGCCGGCAGTTTCGGCAAGGGCGCAACCGTCTCCCCCGGTAAGGACACCACCACCGGCCACTGGGAAATGGCCGGCATCTGGCTCAATCGGGCCTTCCCGGTTTATCCCCACGGTTTCCCGAAGGAATTGATTGCGGAATTCGAGCGGCAAATCGGCCGGCGCACTCTAGGCAACAAGCCCGCCTCCGGCACCGAAATCATCAAGGAGCTCGGTGAGGAGCATATGCGCACCGGCTGGCCCATCGTCTACACATCGGGCGACAGCGTGTTCCAGATTGCGGCGCACGAGGACGTGATTCCGATCGCCGAGCTTTACCGCATGTGCGAGATCGCGCGAAAACTACTCGATGGCCCAAACCGCGTCGGCCGCGTGATCGCTCGCCCGTTTGCCGGCCCGCCCGGAAATTTCCGCCGCACCGAGCGCCGCCACGACTACGCCGTCGAGCCGCCGCGTCCCATGCTCCTCGACGTGCTCGCCGATCGCAAAATCCCTGTCTTCGGTGTCGGCAAAATTCACGATATCTACAACGGCCGCGGCGTCGAAAACTACGTGACCACGAAAGACAACGCCGACGGCATGGCGAAACTCACCGAAGCTCTTGCGCGCCAGCCGCGCGGATTGATCTTCGCGAATCTCGTTGATTTCGACATGCTCTACGGGCACCGCAAGGACCTGGAAGGCTTCGCGCGCTCCCTCGAAGAATTCGACGCTCTACTCGGCCCGTTTCTATCTGCTCTTCGCCCTTCCGATCTTCTTTTGATCACTGCGGATCACGGCTGCGATCCCGATCCCGTGAATCCAACCACCGACCATTCGCGCGAGTACGTTCCGATCCTCGCCTACAGTCCCGGCGCGTCCGGCCTGCCCGCCGTGGCGGGCGGCGCGAATCTCGGCATTCGCTCGACGCTCGCCGACATGGGCCAAACCGTCGCAGAAAATTTCGGCGGCGCCATCCCCCACGGCACCAGCTTCCTGCAATTTCTTTGATAAATGATTGGAAGGAATGTAGCTCAGGTCTTTATACCTGAGGCCTTTCGTCTTCGGTGGAGCGCCTCACTTCACATCCGCGGCAATCGAAGGAATCACAGCTCGGAGCAAGGCGATGAACTGGCCCTTCACGCGTTCGCCGGTCTCCATTACTTCGGCGTGGCTCAGCACGCGATCTAGTATCCCCGCTGCCATGTTCGTCGCGCACGAAACTGCAAGCACTCGAATCCCCATCTGCCGCGCGACGATCGCTTCCGGCGCGGTGGACATTCCGACCAAGTCTGCGCCTATCGTCTTGAGGTACCGAATCTCGGCGGGCGTCTCAAAGCTCGGCCCCGAAAGCGCGGCATACACACCTTCGTGAATCGGCAGACCGATCCGCTTCGCCTCGGCGAGTGCGATTTTGCGATACGGCTGCCAGTACGCCTGCGTCATGTCCGGAAACCGGGGTCCGAAGCGCTCGTCGTTCGGCCCGATCAGCGGATTCGCGCCCTGCAAATTGATGTGATCGCGAATCACGACGAGCGCGCCTTGGCTATAGTCAAGGTTGATCGCCCCGGCGGCGTTGGTCAGGATCGCGGCACGGATCCCGAGCGACCATAGGACGCGCATCGGGAAAACGACTTCCTTCGCCGAATATCCCTCGTAAAAGTGGACCCGCCCTTGCATCACTGCGACTGGCACATCGCCCACTTTCCCGATCGCAAGCGATCCGGCGTGCCCCTCGACGGTCGAGCGTGGGAAACCAGGAATCTTGTCGTAAGGGATTCGTGTGGCGGAGGCCAGATCGTCCGCAAACGCCCCAAGGCCCGATCCGAGCACGAGCGCGATCTTGGGACGCAGCTTCGTCTTTGACTGGATGAACTTGGCGGCGCGCGAAGCGCGGGCAAACTCGTCGTTCCCACGCGCCCTTGATCGAGAACGGACCTGGGTCATCGCAACATGATTCCGACCAGCGAGGCCGACATCAAATTTGCCATCGTCCCGGCGAGCATCGCGCGGACGCCCAGGCGCGCGAGTTCCGATTTCTTGTTGGGCGCGAGTGCGCCGATGCCGCCGATCTGAATGCCGATCGAGCTGAGGTTCGCGAATCCGCAGAGCGCGAACGTCGCGATGGTGAACGAGCGCGGATCGAGATTGGCCGCCATGGGGCCGAGCCGCTGGAACGCGACGAGTTCATTCGTCACCATGCGCAGGCCGAGCAGGTTGCCGATCGCCGAGCAATCGTGACTGGGAATCCCGATCACCCACGCCACCGGCCAAAAGACCCAGCCGAAAATCTGCTCGACGCTCGATGGAAACCATCCGATTCCGTGCATCGCGAGGTGGCGGCTGACGCCGCCGAAGACGCCATCCACCAGATAGATCAGCGCGATGAACGAAATCAGCATCGCGGCCACGTTGAGCGCGAGATGCAGGCCGTCGACGGTGCCGCGCGCGATGGCGCCGAGCACATTCGCGTCGCGCTCCATCTGCGCCATCTCGACGTGCCCGGCCGTGAGCGGCTGCTCCGTTTCCGGCACGAGCATTTTGGCGATCAGGATCGTTCCCGGCGCGGTCATGATCACCGCCGCGAGCAGGTGCTCGGCCTTGATGCCGTAGAGAATGTACGCCGCCATCATGCCGCCGGAAACGTGCGCCATGCCGCTTGTCATGATCGTCATCAATTCCGAGCGCGTCACTTCCGGGAGAAACGGGCGAATCGAGAGCGGCGCTTCCGTCTGTCCCATGAAAATGCTCGCCGCCACGTCGAGCGATTCCGCGCCGCTCGCGCCCATCAAGGTCGTCATCACGCGCGCCGCCAATTTCACGATGAGCTGCATCACCCCGACGTAGTAAAGCAACGCAAAAAAAGCGGCGATAAAAATGATCGTGGGAAGCGCCTGGAACGCGAAGATAAATCCTGCCGCGGAATTTTTCTGCCCCAATTCGCCGAAGACGAAGTTCGAGCCGTAGAACGCGAAATCGAGCAGCCAGTTCGCCCCGGCGCCCAGCTTCTGGAAAACCAGCCGGCCGAAGCTCCAGCGCATCACCAGGAACGCGAACGCGATTTGGAGTCCGAGCCCCCAGCCCACCGTCTTGTAGCGGATCGCGCGGCGATTCGTTGAGAACAGAAAGGCCATGCCGATGATAAAAACGATGCCCAGAATTCCGACAAATCGGTGCATGCCGCTGCCCTCTCTCACCGCAAATGGCGGCTAGTATATGGGCCGTCGATTGGGGGCACAAGCAATGAAAAGGGCGGGTGCGGAGCTTTGGTCTGCCTCGGCGTAACGCCTCATCCTCAAATGGCTCTGCTTCCTTCCCCATTTGGAACGAGATCGAGTTATCAAGCGAAACTGTCTCCCGGCGTTGAAGACGAGTCGAGTTTTCTTTGCCTTTGAAATCAAGGACTTAGCCTGAGCTAATTCCCATCCCTGAGAACCAGAGTCCTAAATTGCCTTTGGCGCAAGTCAAGGAACTGGTTGAACAGAATCCTGACTTGAGTGATGAGGAGCGACAAAGAATCGAGAGCAACCTGCAGGTGGTTGTCTTGGCCAATAACCGGCGCGTGGACATTTCCCTCAACACCACGGGACAACAGTCGGTGCGTCAATACCCGTTTAACGCGAAAGACTCCCTAACGCTGTTAAGCACAAAAGGCGGTGAAAGTGAAAAACAGACGAGACCGCCAGCTGGGAAAAAGACCGCTAAGCCGTAGACGGGAAGTTCAATGATTGCGGCTAGTATACGGACCGGCGATTTGGCGCCCAAGCAATGAAAAGTGCGGTTATGGGCTGGTTTCCGTTACCCGGCTTACCGGGAGTTAGGCCAAGGTGCGCACTAACCATCAGCCGCGGCCGATGAACGGCATCTTCGTCGCCATGACGGTCATGAATTGGACGTCGGCGTCGAGAGCGATAGAAGAAGCTGAGCCCGGTGGCGGCGGTACTGAAACGCGGCAATGATCCAGAAAAGAACCACGCCACTGATAAAAAGGCCGAGGCGGTGGTGAGTCCAGGGGATGCGATCCGCTCGATAGCTCAAATGGCCGTTGCCGACGCGGATCGTTTCTACTATTCCTGACCAGACTTCACCCAGGCCGACGCCAACTGCGCTAACGACGCCCGAGGTAATGAAAGTTGCGACCGTTCCTGCAATCCACCCCTCTTCTGGTGGGAAGCGTTGCCACACTCTACGTGCGATGTTGCTTGCCGCCAGGCAGTAAAATACGGCAAACGATAGGATAACCAGGAGGTCCAAGTCCACACGTCGATGCGTCAGGGAGTCGCGGACCTGCCCCTCGGTCACGCCGTAGGTGTTCCCAATAGTGTCGAAGAGCGCGGTCATGCACTGCTCTCTCGTTCGCGCATATTCCGCCTCTCCCTCGAAGTGACCAGAATGAATCCCCTTGTGTGAGTCGGCGTAACGGATGGCAAGATCTTCAGCGAGCTGGGCATCCTCGCTGAGATGTCGTTGCTGCGCTGGGTTGCTCATATCCAGCGAGACGGAAGTTTCGCCAGGCCACTCGCAGTTTGAATTGTACCGATCAGGCCGGGCACACCCAGACAAGGAAACCAGCAACAGAAGCCACACAGGAGCCACGCTCTTCATCGCTAGTCTCGTCCGTCGGACGTTTTCCCAATTAAGGGCCAAGCGCCCAGCGAGGATATCACGCGCATATCGACCATTCCGCCCAAACACGGCTCCTCGCAGCCGGCCGGCCAGAACCACCGAGTAGCCTCCCGACCGAGAGCAACAGCGGCGTACTTGCCGATCCCGCTGCCTGCGCCGGTGACGATGGCGATCTTTGACGATGAGTGGGTCGATGAGTCCATGAATGTCCTCCGCTATGTGCGACAGAGCGCTTGCCGGGCGAATGTACGATCAGGCTTTGCGGACCGGCTTCGTCATTAGATCGACAAAGAGTTTCTTGAAGCGATCGTGGTCGACCTCCAGCAGGACGTTGACCAATCCCGCAGAAGGCGGCGGCCCCATGTAGAACTGCCGCAGGTCCACAAAGACTCGCCGGTCTTCCGGAGTCGTAGGGTATCTTTCTGCATCGGGAACGTCCTGCCAATTCTTGGGCCAGAACATCGAATCCCCGTAGCGCGGACCGGGCGTAGTGCAAATGTCCACGTACATCTCTTCGGATTTCGTGAAAACACTCGGATCGATCACCTGCGCGGCGATCATTTCGTCCCACATGCGGAAAAAGCTCATGTTGGGATTGCGCCGCAGCGGCTCCACGGCATACCTTTGGAAAAGATCGGAAATGGGGCTCTGGGCGCGGCCCGCGATTTCCTCGATCATCCTGCGGCCCGGCGCGATTTCATCGCCTTCGTGAATCTCGTCGGCGACGTCCTCGGTGACGATGCTGCATTTCGGCCACGGAGCGCGCAGCACCTTCCGCGCAGCCTCGGGATCGAAAAAGATATTGAACGTATTGGTGAGCACGTGGAAGCCCGTTCCCGTGACCACCACTTCGGGCACCAACGATACGATGTCGGGTGCAAGAGCGATCGCGAGCGCCAGATTCGTGAGCGGCCCACCGGCATAGATGGTTACCTCGCCCGGATTCTCGCGGACGGTCTTGATGATGAAGCGCGCGGCGTGGTCCTGCTGGGCCTTCATGTCCGCGAAGCGATCGTAAGGCGGCGGCAGAGGCTGGATTTCGTCCGGCCCGCCATTGGCGCGATTGAAAGCGCCCATCCAGGGCTCCGCGCGGAGGCCGCCGTAGAGTCGCATCCGAAGCAGCCATTCTTCTTTCGTATTGAGCATGGGGAACTCGGCGCCGGGGTACACCGGGATGTTCGTGCGTCCCATCATTTCCAGCAAGCGCAGTGTGAACGCCATCTCCTGTCTCATCCACGCGTCGCCGGTCACAAGCGTGATGCCGAGAAGATCGATGTTGTCGGCCTGCAACATCATCAGCGTTCCGAGGATGTCGGTGCCGAACGGACCGGCATTGTCCTGGTCGTAAATTACCTTTCGCCTCCCGCCGGCCTGCGGCGGCGCAACGCCCGGCTTGGGACCCGGAGGGGCCGGCGCGCCCATCGCAGTCGGGGGAATCTGTGACCCGGCAATAGCGGCTCCCACTGTCTTGAGAAATTCTCGGCGCGTTGTGGTCATTGTTGCCCCCTTCCTGATCGCACTTCTCGGTAATTCGTCCTATGTCTTGGAACGATTGATGGGGCGCGTCATCAAATCAATGAAGAGCTCCCGAAAGCGCTTTTTGTCGAGCCCATTCAGCACCTGAACGCGGCCGGCCTTGATGGAAGGATTGTTCTGACCTGAAAGTGCGCTGTTGTCGCCGGCGTCCTTCCAATTGCCGTCCCAAAATGACGTATCGCCGTAGTGGCCGTCGTTGTGCGTCACGATATCGATATACATTTCATTGAAGCCGCCAAAAATCGAAGGATCGATCGCGTGGGCGGCCATCATTTCATCCGGCATGCGGAATGACTGCCTTCGCGGATTGGCGCGCTGTGGCTTCTGTTCGAAATCGCGAAACAGGTCGGCGATGGGCGAGTGGGCGCGATCCACGATGTAGTCCACTTTGCCGTCGTCCGCCATGTGGACTTCCTCGGCAACGTCCGTGGTCACGAGAGCGAATTTCGGCCAACCCGCGCGAAAGCCGATCTTGGCGGCTTCGGCATCGAAATAAACGTTCACGGAGCTGGTCGAGTGATGAATCCCTCCGCCCATGAAAATCACTTCCTTGGTGATGGGCACAATGTCCGGCGCGAGCATGGCTGCGAGCGCGAGGTTCGTCATCGGGCCGCCGCAATAGACGGTCACCTCGTTCGGGTTGGCTCGAATCGTCCGGATGATGAAGTCCGCGGCGGGCTCGGGCTGGGCCTTGATCTGGGCAAACCGGCTGTAGGGCGGCGGCAGCGGCTCTACTTCGTCGCGGCTTCCGCCATCTTTGGCGAAGCACCCCAGATATCCTTCGTTTCCGAGCGTCCTCGAACCGAACATCTGGTAGCGCATCTGCGCCTCGGCCTTCGTGTTGACCAGAGGTTCCTGGGCGCCCATGTACACCGGTACTTCCGGACGGCCCATGATTTCGAGCAGGCGCAACGCATAGGCGGTCTCCTGTTTGGCCCACATATCGCAACTCACGGTGCAAATGCCGAGCAGATCGATATTGTCGGCCTGCAGGAGCATCAATGTCGCGACCGTATCAGTGGAAAGCGGGCCGCGGTGGTCCTGGTCGTAGATGAGTTTTTTCTTGGCGCCTGACCCCGAAGTAGCCCGCGTAACCGGAGAAACCATGGCGCTGTGGGCGAGCAGACCGGATGGTGTTTGCATTCTGTCCCTTCTCTTTCGATCAACCGCTCAAACAACCGCAGTCAATCCAGATTCAATACGGGAAAACTGAGCCGGCACCGAAGGGCGAGACCGGAGGATTTGCCTCGAAGCCGCCTAAACAGCCGGCGGTTCGACAAGCGAAGCCGCTACCTTTCGCTGGTATTCGTGCGCTTTCGCGAGGATCCCCGGCTTGTCCATCGTCATCATCATCCGGACTTCCATCACGATCTTTCCGGCGATCACCACAGTGAGCACGTCGTGCGCGTTGAGCGCGTACACGAGCTGCGAATAGACGTTGTACATCGGCGTCGAATGCGTCGCGCCGGTGCCGATCAGAATCAAGTCGGCCTGCTTGCCTTTTTCGAGCGATCCGATCGTTTTGTCGAGATGCAGCGCGCGCGCCCCGCCGATCGTTGCCATCTCGACCACCTGCCTCGCAGGCAGCGCTCGCGGGTCCATGCGGGAGACCTTTTGCAGTTTCGTGGCGATGTTCATTTCCTGGAACAGGTCCTGATTGTTGTTGCTCGCGGCGCTGTCAGTCGCCAGGCCAACCGGCTCGCCCGCCGCCAGCAATTCCACCACGGGCATCACGCCGGACGCCAATTTCATGTTGCTCGAAGGGTTGTGAACGCATCCCACTCCGCGCCGCACCAGCGTCGCGATATCGGTCGCGTCCACCCATATGCTGTGCGCGCCGACCACGTCCGGCCCCAGCAATCCGATTTGCTCCAGGTAGCCGACCGGCGAAAGCCCGTGCCTCGCGCGGCTCAGCTCGCTTTCGAATGGCGCTTCGGCCATGTGGATCAAGATCGGCACGCCGTTGCTCCGCGCCAGCGCCGCCGCCGTCTTCAAATTCTCCGTCGAGAGCGTGTAGATGGAATGGGGCGCCACAGCAGGCGTAATCAGCGGATCATCTTTCCAATTGTCGATGTACTTTTGAGTGTATGCGAAGGCCGCGGCCGGTGTCTTATGATCCGGCGCGGGGAAGTCGACGATCGTCTCGCCCAGCACGCCGCGCATTCCGGCTTCTTTCGTTACGCGCGCGACCACGTCCTCGAAGTAGTACATGTCCGCGTACGTCGTAATCCCGCCGCGCAGCATCTCCAGCACGCCCAGCCGCGTGCCCCACAGGACAAACTCCTCCGTCACGTTTCGCGCTTCCGCCGGAAAAATATACTTTTGCAGCCAGTCGTCGAGCGAGTGATCTTCCGCCACGCCGCGAAACAGGCTCATCGCCGCATGTGCGTGGCCGTTGATCATTCCCGGCAGGACCAGCGTGCCGCTCGCATCGATCGTCTTGGCCTTGCCGAATCGCGGCTCGAGATCGACGCGCTCGCCGACAGCCACGATCGAATCGCCTTCGATCGCGACACCGCCGTCCTCGATCACGCGGAACTCCGCGTCCATCGTGACGACCGTCCCGCCGCTGACGAAAAGCTCCATGTTCTCTAATTCTGCCCCACGAATTGCAACGTATACGCCGTCGCCGGATCGATCTCCTTGTCGATCACTTTCAAATCCGAAAGCTGCTTATACATCGTTTCCCACCGACCCGCATCCATCCGTCCGAGCTGCGCCCCGCTCGGATCGTCGCCCGCCACAAAATGTCCATCGCGCAGCGCCTTCCACGTGAACTCCATCCATTCGGCGTTGAGCGCCGGATTCAGCTTCGCGATGGCGGCGTGTGCCGGCGCGGGATCGTTGAGGTAATCCCTCCATCCCTTCAGCGACGCATCCACGAACTTGCCCACCACGTCCGGATGCTGCTGCAAAAAATCCCGCGTCGTGCACATCACGCGATACGGGCTGTACCCGGCGTCGCTCGTAAGCAGCACGCGCGTCTCAATCCCCGCCTGGTGCGCGAAAAACGGTTCCGATGTTGCGAACGCCTGCTGCACATAATTCGGATCGGCCACAAAGTTCGCGACGTTCATCATCGCCGGCACCTCGTGAACGTTGTTGAGCTGATAGCGCTTCGCAATGTATTCCCACCATGTGGACCCGGTCTTGATCGCCACCGTGTGCCCGTTCAGGTCGGCGAACGAATGGATCGGCGAGTCCTTGCGCACCATGACGCCCTGCGGATCGTGTTGCATCGTCGCGGCCACGGCCACGAGCGGCTGTCCGTCCGCGATCGATTCGAGGATCTTGTCCGACGAGCTCATCCCAAACTGCGCCGCGCCCGTGGCCACCTGCTGTTCGACAGAAACATAAGGTCCGCCCGGCTGGATCCTCACATCCAGCCCTGCGTCCTTGTAGTAGCCCTTCACCAGCGCGGTGTAGAAGCCCCCGTGTTCCGGCTGGGGATACCAGTCCGCCTGGAGCGTCACTTTGGTCAGTCCCGCGCCGCTCGACAATCGGTGGCAGCCCGCAGCAACCATGGTGATAAGAAGCAGGAGGGAGAATGTGCCGGCGAGAAAAGCCCTGCGCATAAGGTAGGTTAGCATGCGGCCTGCGGCTCGGCGCCAATTTTTCGCGCCGCATTTCAAAGGGAGAATTCGGCGCGGAAAGCCCCGTGGCAGCGGCTTTGCGCCGCTATTTTGCGGTGTTGCCCACCTCGCCCGCCGTGCTAAATTACGACATGGCGACCCCGACAGCCAAGCGCTCGGGCATAAGTCCCTTCGATGAAGACTGTATGCGCGCCGTGTTCCGCTTCACCGCGCGCACGCTGACCACGCCCCGCCCGGTCCCCTTTGGCGCTCTCATCGTGAACACGCGCACCGGCGAGCGGCTGACGCAGGCCACGAACGCCGTCATCGCTGAAAACGATCCCAGTTCCCACGCGGAGACACGCACCGTCCGCCTCGCCTGCAAGAAACTCAAGCGTCCTTCGCTCGCCGGATACACGATGTACTCCACCTGCGAGCCATGCGCGATGTGCATGGCCAACGCCCTCTGGGCGCGGCTGGATCGCGTCGTCTACGGCGCCACCATTGCGGACGCGAGCCGCCACGTCCTTCAGATTCACATCGCGGCCAGGGAAGTTTCCCGGCGATCGGACATGCCGTGCGTCGTTGACGGCCCCGTGTTGGGCGAGCTTTGCAACACTCTCTTCACGCACCCGAATATGCAAAAGGCTTTCCGTACGTGGACGTCGCGCAAAGGAAAATCTGGCAAGGCGTAAGCGGCAATGCTTCACTCGAGCGCTCATCTCGCAGCTGTCATTCCGAGCGGAGTGGCCGGCGCTTTTGCTTTCGGTCCGTGGTTTTCGGACCGTCGGCAACAAGGAAGGGCTCCCGGGTCGACGGCTAGTCGAGCCCGGGAGATTAGTCAGGAATCTGCTTTTGCCTTTTGTAGTCGCCGAAGATGACGAACCCGACCAACTCGCCCCACGCCCGCGAACTCGCCGCAATCCTCGGCGACGCTACGCGCGTCCTCACGCATCCGCAGGTCGTCGAGCAGCTCTCCCGAGATTTCTACTGGTACTCGCCCGTCCTCCGTAAGCAACTCGACGGCAAAGTCGGCGACCTCGTCGTCCAACCGCTCGATGTCGCCGAGATTCAGGCCATCCTCCGCTACTGCTACGCGCACAATCTTCCCGTCACCGCGCGCGGCGCGGGTACCGGCAACTACGGCCAGGCCGTTCCGCTCCACGGCGGCGTGGTCCTCGATCTCGCGCGCATGGACAGCATCGACGAGATTCGCCCGGATGGCGTCGCCGTCTGCGAGCCGGGCGTGCGTTTGGGCACGCTCGAAATCGAGGCGCGCAAAGTAGGCTGGGAGCTGCGCTGTTACCCTTCGACGATTATCAAGGCCTCGGTCGGTGGCTTTCTCGGCGGAGGCTCCGGCGGCATCGGTTCTGTGGCCCATGGCAATCTCCGTGACTTCCAGACCGTGCGCGCGCTGGAAGTGGTTACCATGGAGGCCGAGCCGCGCGTCGTGCTCCATGAAGGCGAAGCCGTCCACGACATCCTGCACGCGTGGGGCACGAACGGCATCGTCACGCGCATCTGGCTGGCGCTGGCGCCGGCCGTGGAATGGGCGCAGTGTGTGGTTGCGTTCGACGGGTTCGATGCCGCCTTCGATTTTAGCGAGCGAATCGCCGGCGACCCGGCATGGACAAAACGGCTCGTGACGCCCTTCGAATGGCCGATTCCATCCTTCTTCACGCCGGTCAAGCAATACGCTCCGGAGGGCAAGGCTCTGATCTTCTTCTTGATCGCCGCGGAACATCTCGCCGCACTTGAGGCTGCCGCGCGAGAGCGGGGCGGGGAAGTGACTTACTCGGGAGCTTATCTCGGGCTGCGCACCCGGCCATTGCTCTCCGATTACACGTGGAATCATACGACGCTGTGGGCTATCCGGGCTGACGAGGCATACACCTATCTCCAGTGTGCCTTCGATCCGGCCACGGTTCGCGACCAAATGCGGCAGTTAAAGGAGCGTTTCGGCCGCGAAATCCTGTTCCACATGGAATTCTGGAAGAGCGGAGACGGACGGATGATTCCGGGTGCAATCCCGCTCGTCTATTACACCACCGAAGAGCGCTTGAACGAGATGATCGCATTTTGCCGCCAGATCGGCGTCTTTGTGGCCAATCCTCACGTGAACAACGTCGAGGGTGGAGGACGCTACCGCGCGGACAATGTTCAACTGCTTGCCAAGCAACGATACGACCCGAAAGGCCTGCTGAATCCGGGCAAAATGATCACATTCAAACCGGAAGAGATCACACGATGAAGACTTGGATTCCCGACGCTCGCAACTTCGCGTATCTGAACTGGAAGCAGGTCGACGCGCTTCCGCGCGAATCGACTCTGCTCGTGCTTCCCACCGCAGCGATCGAACAGCACGGCCATCATTTGCCGCTGGCCACCGACACGCTCATCAATAACCTTCTCCTTGGCCACGCCCTCGCCAAGCTGCCGCCGACTCTTTCCGTGTACGCCCTGCCGCCCGTGCATTACGGCAAGAGCAACGAGCACATCGGCTTCCCGGGCACGCTTTCCGTAACGGCCTCGACGTTTATGGCCGTGCTGCACGATATCGGTGCGAGCCTGTCCGCCGCGAAGTTTCAGAAGCTCGTGCTCTACAACACGCATGGCGGCAATACCGCCCTGATCGACGTGATGGCCCGCGACCTCCGCGCCGAATTCGGCTTGCGTACCTTTGCTCTCCACGGCTCGGGCGGCGTTATCCATGAAGGCCTCTCTCCGCAGGAACGAAAGTACGGCTTCCACGCGGGCGAAGTGGAAACAGCTCTGCTGCTGGCATCCGTGCCGGAACTTGTGGATCGCTCGGCCTACACTGTCAACTACATCGCGGACGTGGCTAAACCCGAAACACTGCTGCCGGAAAATGCTCCCGCTACCTTCGCATGGCTTACGCGCGATATCGCTCCGAGCGGCGTCTTGGGCGACCCGCGCCCCGCCACCCCGGAAAAAGGTGCCCGCTGGCTCGACCAGGCTGCCACTCGCCTCGCCGCCGCCCTCGAAGCCATGCTCCGCTACCGGGATCCGTCGACATGAACTGCAACGTTTCGGGGATGATTCTCCTTGTAGGGGCGGGTTTCAAACCCGCCCGTCGGTGCTCGGCGTTGCGCCACCCATCGCCACGCGCCGTCGTCCCAAGGTCTGGATGTAGCGTCGCGGCCTGCCCGCCGATCGGCAGGCGGGCCTTCAGCGCGGCATTCTTCACCCGCGCCGCCGCGCTTTGTAGCCCCGCGCTAAAAGGCGTTTCCCGTAGGGGCACGGCATGTGCGCCTCTTGCATCCGCCGTGGCGGTCCGTACCCGGCGCATGACCTTGGCTTGGCACTGCCCATCGGCCAGTGTTGTCATCCCGAACCCGGCCGCGCCTGTGGCGGACGGGGGTGAGGGATCTGCTTTTTCTTGGTTGGCCAGAGGCCTCGCCTGTTTACCGAGCAAAAGTCCAATGCGTCGCACCGTTACCGGATCGCTCCGCCTGAACGGCACCGCTCCGCCAATAATTTCGCCTGTAGGGGCGGGTTTCAAACGCGTCTCTTGCGTCCCGATTCGATCGGGACCCGCCCGTCCCAAGGACATTGTGCGATGACGTCCTCAGCCGATTGCTGCGATGCCGTGCTCCCACTTGCTCTGGCGCAGGACGGGGGCGAATCCACGAAGATGTTTGTGGGTCGTGGCTTTAGCCACGACATAAGGAAGATGGCGCGAAGCGCTTTCCTTTGCGCTGCCTCTATTGCAGCATGTGCTCGTTTCACACCCGCCGCGCCGGGTACTCGCTTTGCACGCGAGCAGCGGCGGATCATAGCGCACGCTCCTGAGGATAAAATCGTTGTCGCCTGACACCGAAGATAGGCCACTGCCAGCCTCGTGGATCGACTGTGGCGACGGCGTTCGGCTCGAACGCGGCGTTCGCTGCCTCCTGTCTGACGGTGTCGAACTGGTTTCCGATCACTATTACCCCCCGCACTCCGGTCAATACCCCACGCTCCTGATGCGCCAGCCCTACGGTCGCGACATCGCCTCAACCGTCGTCTACGCGCACCCGATCTGGTTTGCGGGCCATGGCTACAACGTCGTGATTCAGGATGTGCGCGGCCGTGGCGACTCCGGCGGCGAGTTCTACCCCTTCCGCAACGAAGGGCGCGATGGCGCGGAGACCATCGCCTGGCTGCGCACGCGGCCCGAATCGAGCGGCCGCATCGGCATGTACGGCTTCTCGTATCAGGGGATGACGCAACTCCTCGCCGCGGCCGAACAGCCGGAAGGTTTGGCATGTATTGCCCCGGGAATGACGGCCCATGATCTTTACCACGGCTGGTTCTATCACCAGGGGGCGCTGCGCTTGGCCTCGGCGCTCGGATGGGGACTGCAAATGCTGAAGGCAGACGCGCGCCGCCTCAAGTTGCGCGAGGCCAGCGATCGTCTGGAGCAGGCTTGGGCCAACCTCGCCGCGCAAACCGGCGTGCTTCCCTTCCGAGATCATCCCGCGCTGCACGGGGAAGGCTTGCCGCAGTATGTCCTCGATTGGTTCGACCACGCTGAGCCGGGCGAATATTGGACGTCGCTCGATGTCAGCGGGAAACTTGACCGCATCCGCGTCCCTGCGCTCCATATCTCCGGCTGGTACGATACCTATCTCAAGGGCAGCATCGACGGTTTTGTCGCTCTGTTCGATAACGCGGGCAGCGCCCTTGCCCGCAAGTTTCAGTATCTCGTTGCCGGACCGTGGGTGCACATCCCGTGGGGCGATCGCGCCGGAACCGCGGACTTCGGCGCGCAGGCGCTGCTCGATACGGACGCGCTCCTGCTTCGCTGGTTCAATCACTGGCTGAAGGATTCCGGCGAGTTTGCGAACGAGCCGCGCATCCGCCATTTCGTTCTCGGCGAGAATCGCTGGCGCGAGGCGGAAACCTGGCCCGAGGAAACAAACCACACCCTGTATCTGCACAGCGCCGGTCGCGCGAACTCGCGTAAAGGTGATGGCATTCTTTCCGCAGCCAAACCCGCGCCCGACGAACCCTCCGACGTCTTCGTTTACGATCCAGAAGTGCCGGTGCTGGCTCCAGGTGGACCATCGGCTCCGAGCGGACAATTCGACCAATCCGCGCTCGAACTCGGCAACAATCTGCTCGTCTATACGACGGAGCCGCTCGCGCAATCGCTATCCATCTTCGGGACGCCGCGCGTCTCTCTCTACTGCGCCACGTCCGCAGCCCACACGGACTTCACGGCCAAGCTTGTGCGCGTGCGGCCCAACGGCGCGGCGGAATTCATCTGCATCGGCGTCGCCCGGTCGAGTTGGCTTTTTGCGAAGACGAGCTACGCCGCCGACGCGGTCCACCTTTGGGAATTCGGCCTCGAGCCCACTTCATGCCGCTTCGCCGCGGGCGAGCGCATTCGGTTGGAAATTGCGAGCGGCGCCTTTCCCCTGTACGACCGCAATCCCGGCAGCAGCGTAGCCTCGTGCCGGGCAACGTCCTGGGATTGGCAGCGCTCCACTCAAATCGTCCATCACAACAGCGCCCGTCCCTCGGCGCTGCATTTACCCGTTTGTGAGGCCTCCGGATGAAGCAGGAGTCCACGGTCCCTCAGATAGACTTCGAGGCCGTCACGAAAAGCTACGGTTCCGGCCGGCTCGTGTTGGAGTCCGTGGATCTGAAAATCCTCAAGGGAGAATTCGTCAGCATCATCGGTCCTTCGGGTTGCGGCAAATCCACAGTGCTGAAGCTGATTTCCGGGCTGACGCCGCCAAGCGCGGGAACGATTCGCGTGGACGGCATGACGCCGCAAAACGCCCGCGAAACGATCTCCTTCATTTTTCAGGACGCGACCCTGCTCCCCTGGCGCACCGTGACACGGAACGTTGGCCTCGGGCTGGAGCTTGAACGCGTCGCCGCCAAGCGCCGCGATGACGAGGTCGCCTCGCTGCTTCAATTGGTCGGTTTGGGCGAAGTCGCCGAGGCCTATCCCCGCGAGCTTTCCGGCGGCATGAAAATGCGCGCCTCCATCGCTCGCGCGCTGGCCACCAATCCGCGGCTGCTCCTCATGGATGAGCCATTCGCCTCGCTCGACGAGATGACGCGCGACCGGCTCAACGAAGAAGTGCTCCGCCTGCGCGCGGAGCGACAGTGGACCGCGGTCTTCGTTACCCACTCCGTCGCCGAAGCGGTGTTTCTTTCGACGCGCATCGTCATCCTCGCGCCGAATCCGGGGCGCGTTTACGCCGTGCTTCCGGTCGATCTCCCGTTTCCGCGCACCGCGCCGCTCCGCGAGCTTCCGGAGTTCGAGGCGCTCGTCGGCCACGCATCCCATGTCCTTCGGGAGGCGCTCGCGCAGTGAAACAGCGGCTCGTCACTCTCGCGAATGTCGTGGCCGTTTTTGCGGCGCTGCTGATCGTGTGGCAGCTCACGCTGTGGATCTTCCACGTGCCGCGTTACATGCTGCCCTCGCCCTGGGCGGTGGCGCGCGCGGTCGTGGCGCGCTTCCCGTCGCTGCTGGCTTCGCTGGCCATCACCGCCGAGGAGTCTCTGGGCGGCCTTATTGGCAGCATCGTGGTCGGCGTGGTGATCGCGCTGCTCTTCGCGCAATCGCGCTGGGTGCGCAAAATGCTGTATCCATATACGATCCTGCTCCAGACCGTGCCGATCGTTGCCATTGCGCCGCTGATTTTGATGTGGGTCGGCGCGGGCACGGCGGCCGTGGCGCTCATCGCGTTCATTATCTCGCTCGCTCCCATCATCGCCAATACGACGCAGGGGCTCATCAGCGTTGACGAGAATCTTGTGCATCTTTTCCTGATGCACAATGCGTCTCCCGCGCAGAAGCTCTTCAAGCTGCGTTTGCCGCACGCGGTTCCCTCGCTGTTCGTGGGGATTCGCATCGCCAGCGGCATCTCCGTGATCGGCGCCATCACCGGCGAACTCTATGCCGGATCGAGCCAGGTGGGCGTGGGCGGATTGGGCTACTCGATTCTCTACGCGTCATCGCAATTGCAGACCGACTACCTGTTCGCGCTCGTGCTCGCCGCCACGGTGCTGGGCTTCAGCTTTTTCTTTGTGGTCATGTTCTTCGAGTGGTATTTCTTGCATCGGTGGCACGAGTCCGCGCGGACCCCAGAAACCGAGTGAGTCGGAGAGGAGAGTAAAAATGCTGCGCTTGGAAACTGAAACAGGATGGTGGCTCGTCACGCATCCCGACCATGCTCGCCTCGCCGGAGCGTTCGCCACGCGCTGGGGCAACGACCGCTTCCTGCTGCCCGAGCCCCGCGCCCACGTCTTGAAAGGCATCTCTCGCCACGACGATGGCTGGGCCGCTCGCGATGCCGCGCCGGAAATCACTCGGCAGGGCAAGCCAAGCGCGTTCTCCGTCGAACTCGTCGGCAAGTACTCTGCATTCGAGGAGATAGACCTCGCGGATTATCTTGCCGTGCGCGACCGCGCGGTGCGGCTGATCGCGGCGGAGGACCCCTATGCCGCCGTCCTCATCTCGATGCACACCTGTAACTTACTGACCGAGCACGCCGATCGATCGACGATCGCTCCCGCGGAATTGCCTCTGCTGGATCGCTTTCTCGAAGAGCAGAGGACTTTTCAGCAAACGCTTTTGAATCAGATAACTGCGGATTCGCGCTTTGCGCCGGAACAGAAAAGCGGCGCTGCGATCCTGGATCACTTTCGGCTCTTGCAGGCGACAGACAATCTCTCGTTGCTAACCTGCGTGGATTTTTCTGGGCCGGCTAACCTGCTGCATCCGCTGCCGTTGCGTGACGGCGGATACTCTCGTGTCGAGGTGCGGCCGGTGGGTTCGCGCCACTTCTCTCTCAATCCTTACCCGTTCAGCGAGCCTTCCTTGAGCTTCCAATTTCCCGCGCGGCATGTGAAGGGCAAGCTCTTTTCGTCGGCCGCGGACCTGCGGCGGCAGTTCGAGGCAGCTCCCGTGGAAACCCTGTCGGTGACCGTCAGCGCCGGCTGAGAACGTTTTCGCGCGCACATTTCGTGGCAGTTTTTGGCTACTAAGGCTCGCCTAACGTGCGCAAACCTGCACAAAATTGCCACCACCATGAAGGATTTCGTGCAGGCAAAACGCAGCCAGATTTGCCAGGCAGGAACAAAAGGGGGACGGAGATGGTCATCGCCGCCCCTCTTTGCCGAAATGAAAACTAGAACAGCACGCTGAGCGACATCTGAATCTGCCGCGGGCTGCTGATCGTTTTATTCGTCACGCCGAGGCCGCTGAGACTGGGTGAAACATAAAGAGTCGAACCGTAGACGGGGAAATCGTTGAAGTTGATGTTCTGCGAGACGTTGTCGACGGGAATGTCAAAGCTCGCGGTGTTGGTCAGGTTGAAGACGTCGAATGAGTATCTTACTGTGACACGCTCCGTGACCTGCGTGTTCTTGACGAGCGAGACGTCCGCACGCCTCTGCCAGGGTTGCCGGAAGATGTTGCGCTGGCCTTTGCTGATGAAGTTTGTTTCGTACGTGTCCCCTGCTGGAATAGCGCCACCCAAATCTCCCGGGCTGAGGAGGGGCAAGGTGAAGCAATTGGGATTGAGCGCCGCAGGCCCTACGAGGCTGCCGTCGACAAAGTTGGCGCCGCTGGCGCCGGTGAGCGCGCTCTTCGGCGTGCAGCCGGGAGCCAACGGGACAATCGGGTTTGTGATGCCGTCCGAAGTGCCGTAGAAAATGCTGCCGACCGCACCTGAGTAATCAATGATGCTGTAGGGCTGGCCACTTTGAAGGGTGGTGATGCCCTCAAAAGCCCAGCCATCAGCCAGCCAACCCTTCCACGATGACTCCGCGAAGAATTTGGGCAATCGGTAGAGGTATGTGAAGTTGATGACGTGCGTGCGGTCAAAGTCCGAGTTGCCATAACCCGAACGCAGGTTGAGAGGGTTGTTGCCGTTGTAAAAGAGACCCAACGCGCTTTGCTCATCGGTCGAGTGGGAATACGTATACGAAAAGCCCACTTGCAGTCCGTGGCTCAGGCGTTTTTCGACGTGGGTTTGCAGCGCGTTGTAGGCCGAGATACCGGCAGCGGTGTACGATTCCGACTCCGACGAATAACCGATGTACGGAACACGAAGGTCGACGTTGCCGCCTTCGTAAGTCGCGATCATGCTGGTTCCGTCAGGAAGTTCCATGAAATCGCAGCCACTCGTGTTTCCAAATGGAATCGTCGCAGTCGGCGGGGTACACGTAGGAATGTAGCCACAAGTCCCCGACACACTCGGGTTGCAGCCCGGGGGCGCCAGTATGTTGTAGCCATAGGTGTAACTCTGGCCGTGAATCGGGTGCGCCGGCGTGGCGATCTGAGCCTGATTGAACGGTATGGGAATAACTTCGTGGCGGCCAAGATTACCGACGTAACCAACGTCGATGGCAAGGTCGTTGCGGGGCTGCCATTGAACGTCGAGCGTCTCGTTCATGGTGTAGGGGAGCTTATTCTTGGAGTTGTAATCGGCAAAGGCAAAGAGCTGCGCCCCGCTCTCAATCTCTGCCTCATTCGGCAGATTGATTAAAGCCGGGTTGTTACTCGGAGCAACCGGGGGAGTGCGACCCCAAGGATTCTCGAACCCACCACTGAGGGAAGGCTCGCAACTTGGGGCAAAACCTTGGTAGAAGAAGTCAGCCGTCGTAACCGTGGCGCAAAGTGTCGAGTTCACGTACGGAGGAGACTGGGCAACGCCGAATGGCCCTCCGGGAATCACGCCAGCGGCGACGCCCGGGGAGAGATACGTGAATAGCTCGCCACGGTCGTAGTACATGCCCCAGCCGGCGCGGACCACGACTTTGCTATTGAACTTTTTCGGGCTCCACGCCACACCGAGGCGAGGGGCGAAACCCCATTGCCGACCCGTCAGAGTCGAAGCGCTGACGCCCTTGCTGGGAAAGAACGGGTTGTTGCCAGCGACGATGAAACCGTTCTCGGGATTGCCTTTAGGGTCCAAGTTGATCTGGCCGGTGGTTTCATTAAAGGAGTACAGCGCGGGGTTGAAGTTGTAGAGTCTGCCGTCTTTTTCGGTGAGGCCGCCGTGGTAGTCATATCGCAGGCCGAAGGTGAGGCTGAGATTGGAGCGAATCTGAAACTTGTCCTGAACGTATTCGCCCGTCTCGCGGCTGCGATAGTAGCGATTGGCATTGCCATTCAAGAATGTAGAGGTTATGAAACCGTCTGTACTGTAGGTGACGTTGATGCCCTGCAGGAACTGAGAAAAGTCTATGAAACCGATCGTGCCCTTGTTCGTACGGTCGTCACGAATATTCAGCTGGGTGTAGGAAAAGCTGCCGCCGAAAGTCAGCGTGTGTTTACCCCTGGTCCAGACGGCGTCGGCCGAGGGATTGAAGCGGTTCTGGAAGACTCCGGTGAAAGCACTTTGAGAGTTCGCACCGTCGCCGATGTTCGTGCCAGCGTTAAAGACGAAATTTGGATTGTCACCCGGAAGGCTGAAGGGATTGTTGCCGAGATTGTCAGTGATCGATATCCCGGGGAAAAAGGTCGAGCCGAAGGTGTTGATCGTGGCGTCCGCAGCGGATATGCCAGGAATGAGACCCTCCACGTAGGTGGCGAACTGCTGAGGAGTAAAGGGCTGCTGGATCGTGCTGTAGACCTTCTCGTGGATGAAGCCGAAGACCTCGACGAGGCTGAAGTTTGGCGTCAGCGTCTGGGTGTTTGTGATCGAGGCGACCTGACTACCGGCATCGAGGTTTTGGGTAAAACCAGGAGACTCGGAGTAGGCGTAGGGGGCGATGCTTGGGTCATGCTGATAGTAGTACTTCAGCGCCAGCGTGTCCTTTGAGTTGACGCTGTAGTCGAGATCGGCGACCGCCTGGTCCGCGCGAAAGTAGGCGGTACCGAGCATGAAAGTGTTCTCCGGGTAGGGGACCGTGGGCGCAAATGAATCCGCCGACGGGATCAGGAACTGGCCGTTGGGCATTTTATAGTTCAGCAGGGCGTACGCGATCGGATTGATCTGGCCAAAGCCCGTGCCGATGGTGGCGGGCAGGCTGATGGTCGAACCGACCGGACTCGCCCCGGAACCGAAGTAGCTGCAGGGAGGCAACAGGCATGTAGGGGTGACGGTAGTAACCTCGACGGCGTTAGCCAACCCCGCCGGGCTTCGATCATTTGTCAGGTTAGTGGGCTCGGCATTCCGCGAACTCCCGATCTCCTGATCGGAATCGTGGATATGCTGATAGGAGACGAAGCCGAAGAGTTTGTTCTTGATGATCGGACCGCCCAGGGTTCCGCCTGCGACTTCGCGGTGCAATCCCGGAACTTTGTCGGCCGCCGGGATGTTGGGGTCGGCGTTGTAGAAAAATGGGGCGGCGTTGAGCCAATCGGTTCCGCGGTGGAGATAGGTTTGGCCGTGAAATTCGTTGGTGCCCGAGGCGGTGCTGAGGTCGATGTGCGCGCCGCTCGTGGAGCCCTGCTGCGCGTCGTACATCGAAGTGTTGGCGCGGAACTCCTGGATCGTCTCGGGAGGAGGCGTCGGCAGCGCCTGACCGATGGCCAGATAGGGAGAGGCAGTAACCTGGAGCGGCTCGGCCGTGGTGCTACTAAGACTCGCCGAGCCGCCGAGGCCCGTGTTGTTCACAACGCGGGCGGAAGCCACAGAACTTGTGCTCTTGCCGTTGAACAAGTTGCTGGCATCCACACCGTTCAGAAGAAACGTGTTGCTGGTGTCGCGCTGGCCGTTGGCCCATATCGGCGCATTGCCGAGACCGTTGTTGGCGCCGGTGCCCCCGGAAAGCTCCGCATTGACTCCAGGCGAGAGGATGGCGATCCCGGTGAAGCTACCGGTAGGCAGCGGAATGGATTCGAGCTGAGCCCTGTCCAAGACGTAGCCGTTGGTGGTGTCGACGGCGTTGATCAGCGGCGTCTCTTCGACCGTCACGGTGGTACTCACTTCGCCGACCTTCAATGCCGCGTTTACAGTGGCCGTGCGATTCGCCTGCACGAGGATCGATGGGACCTTTTGCGTTTGAAAGGCGCTGTGGGCAAATGTCAGCGTATAGGCGCCGATAGGCAAGTTCACAAAAGTGTAGGCGCCGTCGGCGCTGGTGGTCTGGGTGCGCGTGAGAGTAGTCTGATCGTTGACCGCGGTGACGGTGACGTCCGCGATCACGGCACCTGTGGTGTCAGTGACCGTTCCAGTAATGCCGCCAAGAGTCTGTTGGGCTCGCGCAGGAGTTGTGAAGGCAAGCGGCGCGCAAAGTGACAGCAAGAAAAAGTAGATTCCAATTCTCTTCGTCATTTGGATGCACCCCTCCTAGGCCTGTTTGTGAACACTTCTCCGAAATCGTCGCGCGAGGCCGTCAAAGCCTCGCATTCTCGCTTATGCGATGCTTGTGGTTTTGCCCCACATGCCAAACCCGCAAAATACTGGCCGGGAGAGTAGTCGAACTTAGCTGTGGATAACAATGAATTGTTTTTCTCGGGCCGATCAATTATTTCAATGTCTTGATGAAATCCTTATGCGCGAAGGTGATCGGGCGGACAAGTACCAGGAATCGAGCGGTTTGGCCGTCCGCAGCGGATGGGGCGGCGGACGGGCTTCCTAGAAGAGTTTGCCGGGCGGGAGCACGCGCTTGGGCAGCGCCGCGCTGACCGTAAACATCGGCTCATTCACGACTTGGCTCAGGCGCAGATGCATCGCCACGCTGCAGAGCAGATAGGCATGAACCTCGCTGAAGCCCCACCGCTGAGCCAGAAGATCGATCATCCGAGACGTGGCCGCGCGAGCGGCGGCGACCGCGTCGGTGGCCGACTCAACCACAATCCAGGCGTCGCCTTCCAGGTTCGGTTCGCGGCGGGCGGCGGATTCGATGAGAGGGCCTGCCAGCGGTTCGCGCTTGTGGAGTTTGAAACGCAGCGTTACGTCGGCGGGGCATTCGATGCCGTTGATGCAGACCTCGCCATCGCCCTGCGCGGCGTGGGCGTCGCCCGCGGAAAAGAGCGCGCCCGGATTCAAGACGGGCAGGTAAAGCGTGGCTCCCTCGCACAGCTCGCGCACGTCCATATTGCCGCCGAAAGGGCCGGGCGGCCGCGTGATGAACTCACCGTCCTCGGCGCGCGCGACACCCATCACCCCGCAAAACGGACGCAGCGGCACGGTTGCGGGAGCGAGCGACCGGCTGACCGCACCTTCGAGCTGCCAGTGAAAGAGAAATGGCTCGGCGAAGCGTTCTTTCAGGAAGCCGAGGCCGGCAATCACGCTCGACCAACCCCATCCCTTGTGCGCGACCTCGAGAACGTCAACCTGCAAGACGTCGCCCGGCCCCGCGCCATCCACAAAAATGGGGCCGGTGAGCGCGTGGATTCGGCCGCGATCGATGGTCAGAAACTCAGCGACCGCCATCCCGGGGCGAACTTGCGCTCCGCTGGAATCGAGACATTCGAGATGGACCGTGTCGCCGGGAGCGACCGCGAGCCGCGGCTTCAGGCGGCGGTTCCACCGCGAGTGAGTGGGATTGGCGGAGAGGCTGTGGTCTGACATCGTGTTTCTAGACATCCAGCTCGACGGTCATCTGCAACTCGACCAGCGCGTTGCGCGGCAGGCCGGAAACTCCGATCGCCGCGCGCACATGGCGGCCAGCCTCGCCCAACAGTTCGACGAACAGATCCGACGCGCCGTTGATGACCTTGGGTGAATCCGGAAAGCCGGGAACGGCATTTACATATCCGTTGACGCTGATAACGCTCTTTATCGCGTCGAGCGAACCGAGATGATGCTTCAGGACGGCCAATTGAGTGAGGGCACAGGCACGCGCTGCGGCGTAGCCTTCTTCGACGGAGCGGTCCAAGCCCACCGTTCCCGCGATGACGCCTTCCGGTCCCGTGGAGATAACGCCCGCCAGATAGACGATGCGGCCGAGCGTCTTGGCCGGGACGTAGTTTCCCCCCGCCGCCGGCGGTGCGGGGAGCGTGATCCCTAGTTCGCGAAGGCGCGCTTCCGTGGCCATCGATTTCAGATGCCTCCCCTGCGTGTCGCGCCACTCTAGCATACACGCGCGGCCGCCAGATTCCTGATTGCGGCTGCACAACCATGCGATAGCATGTGGCCATGCGGCGGATTCGGATCGGCGTGCTCATGGCTTCCGTTTTCGCCGCTGGTGCCGCAGCTCACGGAACGAAGAAGGCGGATGCGCAGGCCAAGCCCACGGCCCCGCAAGTTCGCGTCACGGAATTGCATGCGGCACGCAATTCTCCGATGGACCTCGAGATCGGCGGCGAATTGGCAGGCGTGCCGCCGGGGACGACACGTTACGTGACGCGCGATGAGCTGCTCGCCCTGCCGCAAGTGACTTACACAGTGACGGACGACGCGAACTTCGCCGGGCCAACCAGAGTGAGCGGCGTGCCACTCGAAGATCTGATGCGCTATTTGGGCGCGAGCCCGACCGCCGATCTTGTGGTTGCGATTTGCGATGACGCGTATCGGGCGAACTATCCGCGAGCGTATCTCGACCAGCATCATCCGTTGCTCGTGCTCGAGGTCAACGGGAAGGCGCCCTCGGGCTGGCCGAAAGATTCGGGCGGACACGGCTTCGATATGGGGCCGTACATGATCTCGCATCCGAAATTCACGCCGAGCTTTCAGATCCTCTCGCACACCGACGAGCCGCAGATACCGTGGGGCGTGGTGCGGCTCGAGTTCCGAGACGAAAAGGCGGTCTTCGGCGCGATTGCGCCGCACGGGCCGCACGCGAACGATCCCGCGGTGCAGGCAGGGTACAAAATCACGCAACAGAATTGCTTCCGCTGTCACAACATGGGCGCGGAAGGCGGACAGAAATCCAAAGTCTCGTGGACGGTGCTTTCGGCGTTGGCTGCCAAATCGCCGGAGTTTTTCGCTTCCTACGTGCGCGAAGCTCGAGCGCAGAATCCAAACGCGCAGATGCCGGGAAATCCCGGCTATGACGAAGCGACCATCCGCGCCCTCGTAGCCTACTTCGAAACTTTTTCGCAGCCGGAGAAGCCGTGACGCTGCGCGCGGCGAAAGTGCTGCTCGTTTTCGCGGTAGCCATCTTCTATTCGTTCGTTGTCTTCAACAACGTGACGGACTACGACTCCAACTACCAATTCGTCCGCCACGTGCTGATGATGGATTCCACTTTCCCGGGCAATCATGGCATGTGGCGCGCCGTGAACCAGCCCGCGTTGCACACAGCGTTTTACGTGTCGGTCATCGCGTGGGAAACCGTGACGATGGCGCTGTGCTGGTGGGGCGGCGTGAGGATGGCGCGGAGCCTGCGCAGAACTGCGGCGGCGTTTGATCGGGCGAAGCGCGTCGCGATCGTCGCGCTGACGCTCAGCTTGCTGATGTGGCTGGTGGCGTTTCTGGGCGTTGGCGGCGAGTGGTTCCTGATGTGGCAGTCGAAATCATGGAACGGGCAGGATGCCGCGTTTCGGATGTTCACCGTCGTCGGAATCGTGCTGCTGCTGGTTGCGCAGCCGGAGCAAGGGGACCAACCCTAGTCAACCTGCACAGTTTTTCCTCTATGCGACTGGAACAGAAACCAGAATAGACCTGCCGCCAAGTACGCGAGGTAAATGTAGGGAAGCCTGCCGTACGGACCTTCGGGCACGGGGTAGAGATTGCCCACGAGCGCCAAGAGCATGGCGGCGCAGGCCAGCCAAGGAATCACTCGGGCGGCGCCGTGGGAAGCGCCGTGGCCGCGCAGGTATCTCGGCAGCGCGACGGAAACCAGCGCGTACGCCACGATGAATCCGTACGTGGCGAGCGAGCCCATCCAGCCGTAAACGTCGAGGCCCGTTGCGCCGTGAGCCGCAAGCACGGCGACGGGAAGCACCGCGGCGGTGCCGGTGACGAGAATCGCGAAGTGAGGGGTCTCGTTGCGGGCGTGCGTCGTGCGAAGCGCGCCGTGCGCCAGGCCGTGATGAGCCATCAGCATCAGGACGCGCGCGGCGGCCGTGATGCACGCGAGCGTTCCGGCGAACAAGCTGACCAGCGCGCCAATGTCGATCAGCAATCCCAGCACGGGCGCGCCGCCCACGCTGGCGAGGACGTGCATCGGCGCGTCGCTCGCTCCGAGATCCTGGCCGACTACGCGGAAGCCGAGAACTTCGGTGTACGCGCAGAGAGTGAAGAACGCGCCGCCGAGAATCGAGCTTTGAATCACCGCGCGCGGAATCGTCTTCAGCGGATTGCGCGCCTCCGATCCGAGCGTGGTGGCGCTCTCGAAACCAACAAAGCTGAAGAGCGCGAGGACGAGCCCGAGACGGAAATGTTCGCCGGTCACGCCGCGCAGCCTGAGCTGATTCAAGTCCCAATGCGAGCCGTGGCGCGCGAGCACCAGCACTACGACGGTCAGAATGAAGAAAACGGAGACGGCTTCGATCCAGAGCATCAGGCGCGCGGAAATCTTCACGTCGCGCCACGCGATCCACATCGAAACGCCGGTGACGATCAGCGCGAGCAAGACGGTAGACGTGCCGTGGCCGGTGGCGTCGCGGAGCAGCAGATTGGCGTATTGATAGAACCCGCCGATGACGCTTGACCCCGTGGCAACGTAGGCGAGCAACAGGCTCCACGCGGTGGTGGCGCCGAGCCATGGCGGCAGGATCAGCCGAGCGTACGTGTATAGCGAGCCGGGCGAGGAAGAGTAGCGCGCAAAACGGCCGATGCACCAGGCCACCAGAAGAATTGCGACCGTGGCCAGGACGTAGGCGAGCCACGTGCCGTTGCCGGCCAGAGCGCAGACCAGAGGGATGGTGGCTACCGGCGTCGTCGTGGGCGCAATCGTGGAAATGGACTGCGCCAGCGTCTCCATCGGGGAAAGGACTTCGCGCCGTAAACCATAGCCGGCTGGGGGGCTATCTTGTCGCGCGCCGCGCCCCGCGGAGAATGGGTTCGTATTTTCGGCGGATTGCTTCGGCGTGACCATGGCGTACCATACAGGTCTCGCGCTGTTCGTGCAAGACAGTGGCGCAGGCTGAGGGCTTACCCATCGTCTCGGGAGGGGACATGCAATTCCCACGAGCGCGTTTGGCGCTGGCTTTTGCGGCATTCTGGATCGTTACTTCGCTGGCCGGCTGCGGTTCCAAGTCGAGTCAGGAGGAGGCGGAGAAAGCTGCAACACGGCCGACGATCGTTTTCATGACGGATTTCGGCACGGCCAACGACGCTGTGGCGATCTGCAAAGCCGTGATTCTCGGCATTGCGCCGGACGCCCGGATTATGGACATCACGCACCAGGTGACTCCTTTCTCGATCGAAGAAGGGGCACGGTTTCTGGAGGGCGTGACGCCTTACTACCCCTCAGGTACGGTATTTCTAGTCGTCGTGGACCCCGGCGTGGGGACACCGCGAAAAGCAGTGATCGCGAAATCGAAAAAGGGCCAGTATTTCGTGCTGCCCGACAATGGGCTGATCACGCCGGTGACGGACCGCGACGGGCTGGACGGCGCGCGCGAAATCACCAACCCCGCATGGATGATCGGCGACAAGATTTCGTCCACGTTTCACGGGCGCGACATTTTTTCTCCCACGGCCGCACATCTTGCGATGGGAGAAGATTGGACGCTCGCGGGACCGGAAGTGAGCGAGCTGGTGAGACTGAGCCCCCGCGTCGCGACCCTGGATGCGAAAGGAATCACGGGCGAGGTGATCGGGTTGGATGATCCTTTCGGCAGCCTGATCACCGACATTCAGGAGGACGATTTCAAAAAGCTCGGCTACAAGCTTGAAGATAAGGTCACGCTGAAGATCGACAAGAAGCAGTACACGCTCCCTTACGAGAAGACGTTTATGGGCGTGCCGGTCGGCCAGCCGCTCGTCTACATCGACTCGCGAGGCCGCGTTGGGGTCGCCGTCAACCAGGGCGATTTTTCGAAGAAGTACGCCGTTTCGCCGCCGGTTCCGATCTTCATTCCGCGCAAGGGGCAATAAGCTCATGCGGAAGCGCGTCTCGCAAATGCCTGAAGCCGATGTCTGGCCGTTTGCTTGGGTGGATTGCTCTGCTGGTAGTGGACGTTTGCTGAGTGGGCGTTCGCAGCCAACGAGTTACTTCCGAGTGCGCCGTGATTCCGTCTCGCGCCAAATCGGTTAGCTATCTTCGTCGTGGCTGTTCTGAAATTCGCGCAGTATCTAGATTCAGTTCCGCTATTCTTGCGGACCTGGCCATGCGCGGCTTCGCCATTTCCTTCCTGACGCTGGCGCGTATCGCATTGTCGGATTCTTTCTTAGCTTTCTTATGCGACATGGACCCATGGTGACATCGAGATAGAAGCCATGCAGTCCCATTTCGCACAGTTGCGAAATGAGGAGAAATCCGGAACCATGCACCGTCAGGGGCTGGCCGGGATAGATGGTCAGGTTCCCGGCAGAGTTGACATCATGCTCGTTGATTACAGAAATCCGCGGTGCCCCCCCTCCGATGAGCAAGCACGTGGCGCTGATTGCAGGGAGCTTGCAGGAATCACCTGTGACTCGGAGCGTCGCTCTCGGGGCGCGCTGTGGCGCTAGAGCCACGAATTCGTTGGCTAACCAGAGGCGAGCGTCACGATCTTCATTCCGCGCGAGGGACAGCTCGCATTTCCGCACCCCGTCCCCAATTTGCAGTTAGCGCGCTGGTCGTTCAGTATCTAAATCTAGCGCGGCGTATGCGCCATACAGGTCAGCAGGAGCGCAATGTGAAAACAGCTCGCCACATGCGAATGCTTCTGAATATCTGGGGGCCGTTTCTGGGCGCGGGAATCCGAGTCAAACGACTCGGACCCGACTGGAAAGAGATCGACGTGGAGATGAAGCTTCGTTGGTGGAACGCAAACTATGTCGGCACGCACTACGGGGGGTCGCTGTACTCCATGACTGATCCGTTCTTTATGGTCATGCTGATTGAAAATCTGGGGAAGGATTACATTGTCTGGGACAAGTCGGCGAGCATCCGGTTCAAAAAACCGGGGCGCGGAACGGTTTCCGCCAGTTTCCGGCTATCCGAACAGCAGATCCAGGAAATCAAGCAAGCTCTGAAAACCCAAGCAAAGATCGAGCGAGTGTTCATGGTCGAGGTCAAGGACGAATCGGGGAGCGTCATTGCCGAGGTCGAGAAGCTGCTGCACATCCGAAGGAAAGACCAAACTTCAAGCTAAACTACGAGTCGATCGGAGCGGTCACGTCGGAAGTTTGCATAATGCATCCAACTGTCGATCATTCCAGACCAGCGGTGCGGCGCAATTTTACGGCCGCTTCTCACAGACTGACCCACCACCTGGTCCGCTTCTTCCGTTGACGGCGCGACGCGCGCGGCCCTATAGTGACTCATTTTTATCAGGAGAGCTGCGTGCTCGAGCGCCTCTTTCATCTCTCGGAGAACAAGACCACTGTTCGCATCGAACTTCTGGCCGGCCTGACGACGTTCATGACGATGGCCTACGTGGTCGTCGTCAACCCGCGCATTCTTTCCGAAGCAGGCATGCCCGTCGAGGGAGTGCTTTTCGCCACTTGCATATCGGCCGCTCTGGCAACGCTTGTGATGGGCCTCTGGGCGAACTATCCCATCGCCTTGGCGCCCGGGATGTCGCTGAACGCGTATTTCACGTATTCGATTGTCATCGGTCGCGGCGTGCCCTGGCAGACTGCACTGGGAGTCGTGTTCCTTTCCGGGCTGCTTTTCCTGATCTTGACGCTCACGAATGTGCGCGAGCAGATCGTCAACGGCATTCCCGACTGCCTCAAGCATGGCACAGCGGCGGGCATCGGGCTTTTCATCGCGTTCGTGGGCTTTCGGAACGCAAACATCATCGTGGCGAACAAGTCCACATTCGTCGGCCTCGGCAAGATATCCGATCCGCAGGTGATTCTCGCCGCGGTGGGCATTCTTCTGATCGCCATTCTCATGGCGCGGCGCGTTGGCAGCGCGATTCTGATCGGCATCATCGTCATCACGATCGTCGGCATACCGCTGGGAGTCAGCCACTTGCCCGCCCACGTTTTCTCGTGGCCGCATCCGTCCGGGACGCTCTTCAAGCTCGATCTGCGGTCGGCGGCGAAGCTCGGGCTCGGCGAGCTGGTTTTCGTGTTTTTCTTCGTCGATCTATTCGATAACGTGGGGACGCTCGTCGGGGTCTGCGAAGAGGGCGGATTCCTGAAAAACGGAAAACTCCCGCGCGCGAGCCGCGCGTTGCTGGCGGATGCGTTCGGCACAATCGTCGGCGCGCTTACGGGCACGTCCACGGTGACGAGCTACATCGAGAGCGCAGCCGGGGTTGCTGCGGGGGCCCGAACGGGTCTCGGCAATCTGGTGATTGCGGGATTATTTGCCGGGGCGATGTTTTGCGCACCGCTGGTGGCTGCGATTCCGTCTTACGCTACCGCGCCAGCGCTGATTCTGGTCGGCGCGCTGATGTGCGGTTCGGTAGCCAGGGTCAAGTGGGACGACTTCACGGATGCGGTTCCTGCGTTTCTTACTCTGATCGCCACGCCGCTCACTTTCAGCATCGCGACCGGATTGAGCCTCGGATTGCTTTCATTTACTTTCCTGAAGTTGTTTACCGGACGGCATCGGGAGATCAGTCCGCTGATCTGGGTCCTCAGCGCTTTGTTTCTTCTGCGGTACGCGTTTCTCGGCAGCGAATAGAAAAGGCGTGGCTCTATTGACATCCCCGTTCGTGTGACGTCGAAGAGAGATTCTTCGACTGCGCGTCCCGACCCGGAGATCGAGAAAACCGATCTCCGGGAAAGAAATAAAGCGTCGGGACGCTCCGCTCAGAATGACGATAGCGACGGGCGTGCCCCGAACAACTAATACGGCAACTTGTTGGGTTGCCGTTCCCAGGCGCGGAAGGCTCCGAGGGCTTCTTCACGCATGAGCTGAACCATGGGAATTTTGCGCTCGGAGTGGGGCTGCGGAATTTCATTGTAGATGAGCGAGTCGTCGAAGCCGGCTTTGGAGGCGTCCGCGGCGGTGCAGCCGAAATGGACGCGCGCCGGGCGCGCCCAATAGATCGCTCCGAGGCACATCGGGCAAGGCTCACAGGACGTGTAAAGCTCACAATCGCGAAGCTCGAAGAGGCCGAGTTTCTGGCACGCCTTGCGGATCGCGACCACTTCCGCGTGGGCGGTGGGATCGTTCGTCGAGGTGACGCAGTTCGCGCCCTCGGCGATGATTTCGCCGTCCTTCACGACGACCGCGCCGAAGGGCCCGCCATTCCCCGAGCGCACATTCTCAATCGCGAGCTGAATCGCGCGGGCCATGAAGGCGTTGCTCATTCAGGAATTATAGACTCGAAACTGGGCAGAACCATCCGGTGATTGCCCGGTAGTGGTTAACCCGGCTTCTCAGGGAGTAACCTCCACAGGAATTCTGATTCCCCTTTTCAAGGGCAAGAAACCAGCCACGCGATGTGGTCCACAACTTAGGGGTGATCTGGGTCACAGACGCAGTGGTTCGGCGAGAGTACATTTAATGACGCAAAATATTCGGGGCAGGTAAAGGCGAATTGCCCCGCCGGTCGGCGATAACCACTAACCTAGAGTTCAAGTTCAAATATTCCACTCAGGGAAAGGAGCACCTCATGGATGACTTAAGTTTGGTCGTATTAACTGCGAATTCGAAAGATGGAGCAGCACAAGCTCTCGATGCGGCGAAGGGACTCGATCGCGATGGTTGGATTGAGCTGATGGACTACGTTCTTTTCAGCAAAGATGCAAAGGGCCATGTCACATCACGAGAGATGGACGACGAGCTTTCAGAGAAGGTGGCGGCCGCAACGGTCGGCGTCGCCGGCGGCGTCATCGGAGCGACCGTCGGCGGCCCGGCAGGAGCCGCCGCTGGAGTCGCTGCTGGGGCATTGGCCGGAGCAGGATCGATCCGACTTATGGAAACGCTTGTCCAGGATACCTACCCGGAGGGATTCCCTCAGGGCCTCGGAGCCGACAACTCCGTGCTCGCGGTGGTTGTAGAGGAGCGCTATGCAGAGCGGCTCGACGAAGAGCTCCAGAAACTCGGGCGAACGGCTCGCAGAGAACTGAAACGGGCTGAGCGCGAGGCTGAATTCGACGCCTACGTGCGGCGGTCGAAGGACAATATCCGCCGCATTCAGGATGATATCCACGCGCAGGCGGCGAAGGCTCAGGCTGCTACAGGAGCCGAAAAGGCCAAGATAGCAGCGGACTTGGCTGCGAAGCGCGCCGAACTGGAAGCCAGGCGTGAAAAGCTGGAGGATCACATTCAGGCGATGAACTCCGGCCTGAAGTCGGAAATTCGAGCGATGAACTTTCAATTGGAGCTGGCCGGGCTCAACGCAAGAACGGGAATCGCGACAGGCATCGACCATCTTCACCGTCAGCTCAATCACTACAATGACGAGCTGGAAAATCTCATCCAAGACCAGATCGAGACGCTGAAAAACGAGGCTTCGGAGCTGAAGGCAAAGGCCACCAAGGCGAGCGGAGAGGCAAAGGCTGCCATCGAGAGTCATCTTCTTGCCGTCGAATTACGTCTCCGCAAGCAGCGCGTCGAGCTCCAGCACAGTTTCGAGGAGCGGCTACTGGAAATG
>JBEKAE010000013.1:0-88731 GCA_050018375.1 Candidatus Acidiferrales bacterium
GCACGCCGCGCGATCGACATCCACGAAGGAGAAGAAGTTGACGAGTCCGCCTTCAAGGCGCTCGTTCGCCAAGCGGTCGCCCTCAACAGTTCTGGCAAGTCGAAACCTTCGAAGAAAGCCAAGTCCTAAGGGATTCCGCCCCTGAACAGGTCCGACATCGGGGTGGCGGAGGTGTCGTTCCGCCCGAGCGTACCCAGGTTGAAGATGGCCTCGACAGTCGCAAGGAGCGAATGGTGGGCTCGTTTTGAGCCTGCCCTTGGCCCGAAAGCGTAGGTCTCCTGCCTCATCGTGTCAACTCAAACGGCCCATCGCTGGTGTCCTAATTTGACGAGCCGTCAGGGCACGGCTTTTTACCCCGAGTCAAGCCGAAGGTCAGTCGTGCCGCAAGGCCCACTCAAACTGCGCGAAACGTGCCCTTTAAGCTCGCAAAAGTGGCCAAAATTGTCACCACCGTTAAACTATTAGATCCTTCGAACTGGAGGGACTTTAGCGCCAGGGCGGATCGAATCCGCGCATAGCATTGCGCAGAATCTAGATCGCGAGGGATGCGACGCCGGGGGCGCCCGCTGGTCCCAACTGCGGCGGCTTGAGGACAGGAATCCGAATTAGGACGCTACCCGCTCGTAAACTGATCTTGCAACCTGCTCGGGTAGCCATATCCCCGCTTCGCGCGCCGGCAAAACAAGAAATGGCCGGCCCGTTGCCGGACCGGCCATCCAAATTCTCCGATATGATGCCTTGATTCTAGTTGCTCGGCTTTGCCGCGGGCTTGCGCGCTGCAGGACGTTTTGGTGCGGCGCCCTTCTCGGGGATGATTGTCGGATCAACCTTCACCTTGTCCCAGTGCAAGAGGAAGGGGGAAGGATCGTAGCTCATCAACGTGCCAGCGAAACGAATCGGATCGTCCTTTTGCAGGCGCAGGGTATCGGGCTGCGGTGTAACGTCCGCCGCGGCTCCCGCAGCGGCCGTCCAAACCTTCACGTCCATGTTGGCCGTCGTCGCTGCCTCCACATCTTCTTGCGTCGCGCCGAAATAGACCATGAAATCGGCGAAGGCGTCGGACTTCCGCACGTCGATGATTTTTCCGACAACTTCCGGAAATTCCGCGCCGCAGATCGCAAGCCAAGTCATTTTCGCTTTGTCGCCGCCGCCCCCAAGATCGCTGAGGACGGTAACGATGGTGCTCGCCTGGGCGATCTTCAGGAGATCGGCTGCGGCCGGGATCGTGTATGTCGCAGGACGCTCCGGCGCGTTCGCCGCGAGCTGGAGGAGTTCGCTCAGTTGCCCATCGACCAGGCTGTCGCAGTTGGGCTGCTCGTAGTTGATGATCGTCTTGCGGAGGTAATCCTTCACCTTGTCGGCGTCCGTAATCTTCAGATCGACGGCTCGCGCCAGGGCCCAAAAGCCGTCAAGCGACTGCGGAGGATTCATCGCGAGATACGCAAGCCCCAGCCGATAGTCGGTGACTGCGTCGTTGGGCGTGTTTGCCAGCACTACCTTGTATGCTTCGACGGCGGCTGCGTAGTCTTTCAATTGAGAGTCGGCCATGCCTGCGGCTCCATTGAAAAATGCCGCGGCAGGCTTCTTCTGCTCTTCGAACTGCGCGTCCGTGGTGTTGTCCGGCTTGGGGAGTTTCGGCAACAACTGAGCTCCCGTGAGAGCGGCGTCGCGTTCCTTCGTCAGTTGAGCGTTCGCATCCGCGGCCTTGGGATCGAAGGAAGCGGGAAAAGACTGAATTCGAATCTGGATCGCCTGAAGCCGCGAGGTCACATCCGCTTTGTCGCCGAGCGCAACCACGCGGTCGGCGCATGAGATCGCCTTGGCGTATTGTTTGGCTTGCCCCAACTGGCTGCACGCCTGAACGTAGGTCGTGCCGACGTATTTGTTGAGCGTCGAGTTCGGATACTTCGTCATGTAGTCATCCAGGCAGGTCATCTTCGCCTGGGGGTCTTTTTCAGCCTGGCACGCCTGGAAGGAGTTGTACTCCTGCATGGTGTACGTGGGTTGCTGCGAAGTCTGCTGCGCGGCCTGCGCAGCGGCCGGCCGGGCCGACAGCGGCATCCATACGAGCGCAGCCAGAACAAGTGCGATGGGGTTCAGATACTTTCGCATGATCACGTCCCTGCCTCCTGGGATACTTCGGGCAGCCGATCGGTCTTCAGGACCACGACCTCTGCAGGACAACCTCACAAAACACGTAAATCGACGGGATTATAGGGAAACCATCCAACCCACGCAAGCTTAAAACCATCCAGGGCTTCCGGTATCCGCGCGTCTGCAGCTCCCCCGGGAACAATCGCCTCCATGATAGGATGGCGAATCCGCGGCACGTGTCGCCTTGGGAGGTCGGCCTATGAACACCCAAAGACCGCTCGATGGGAAAGTCGCTCTCGTCACCGGCGCTAGCCGCGGCATCGGACTGGCTATCGCCCGCAGCCTCGCCAGAATGGACGCGCGGCTCAGCTTGTGCGCCCGCGACCCCAAGAGACTCGAAGAAGCATCAAGTGAATTGCAGCGCGATGGTGCAAGTGTTGTGGCCTTTCCCGCAGATATACGCCGTGCGAGTGACATTGCCTCACTCGTGCAAAAGACCGAGCAATCTCTCGGTCCCGTCGATATCCTCGTCAACAACGCCGGCATCGGGTATTTCGCCCCCATACAGGAGGCGTCCGAAGCGAATTGGGACGCTGTGTTGGACACCAATTTGAAGGCGGTGTTCCTGCTGACCAAAGCCGTGGCGCCGGGGATGATCGCGCGTCGCGGCGGACACGTGATAAATATCGCTTCACTTGCAGGGAAAAACTCCTTCGCAGGTGGTGGCATTTATTGCGCGTCAAAGTGGGGTTTACTGGGTCTTACGCAGTGTATGGCGGAGGATTTGCGCCCGCACGGCATACGGGTGAGCGCGATTTGCCCCGGTTCGGTCGCGACCGATTTTTCGCCGCACACAGGCAGGGACACGAGCAAGATGCTCCAGCCGGAGGACGTGGCCCACGCCGTGGAAACCATCCTCACGCAGACGCCGCAAAGCTTTATCAGCAAAGTCGTTCTTCGCCCGACCCAGAAGCCCTGATCCGCCCTCGAATCTTTTCCGGTACGTGCCGCATCCAACTCGGCCTAAGGAGAAGAACCAATGATCGAGATTCGGCGAAGTGAAGAGCGCGGACACAACGAGCTTTCGTGGCTCAACAGCCGTTTTACGTTCTCGTTCGATCAGTACTACGATCCGGAGCACACACAATTCCGGTCGCTCCGTGTGATGAATGAAGACGTGATCGCGCCGGGCGGCGGATTTCCCACGCATCCCCACCGCGACATGGAGATTCTCACGTGGATTCTGGAAGGCGCACTCGAGCACCGCGACAACACCGGCGGCCGCGGCGTGATCCGCCCCGGTGAACTGCAACACATGACCGCGGGGCGCGGCGTACTGCACAGCGAGTTCAACCCATCGCCCAAAGACCCGGTTCACCTGTTGCAGATCTGGCTGCTGCCCGAGCGCAAAGGCCTCGACCCGAGCTACGAACAGCTCGCGTTCCCCGATGCGGAGTTGCGCGGGAAGTTTAACCTCGTCGCGGGTCCTGAGGCGCCAGTGACGATCCATCAGGACGCGAACCTCTACATCGCGCGGCTCGACAAGGGAGCCGAAGCGTCACATTCGATCGCGGCCGAGCGTCACGTATGGGTGCAGGTCGTGCGCGGCGCAGTGCGCTTGAACGGCACGGAGCTGAAAGCAGGCGACGGCGCGGCCGTTTCGAATGAGAGCGAAGTTCGCGTGGAAGCGCGCGAACCCTCCGAAGTGCTGCTCTTCGACCTCGCGTAAATCGTCCCGCCCCGAGGCTCCCGCCTCGGGGCACTTTTGTGATAGTTTGCACCCTGGTTTGGGGCCGGCACTAAGTCTTCCAGCGAAAAAGGAGAACTCTCATGGCGAATTCTTCGGGTGGCGTTGTGCCGTTGGTGGGCCGGGTTCTGATCAGTCAGATATTCATTCTGGCGGGGATAGCCAAAATCATGAACTTCTCGATGATGACGGGTTACGTGACCGCCGCGCACCTTCCGCTGCCGAAGGTATCTCTTGCAATCGCCGCGGCGATCGAGATCCTGGGCGGCCTCGCGATCCTCACCGGCTTTCACACGAAGGTCGCGGCCTGGATTCTGTTCCTCTTCTTGATTCCCACGACTATCCTATTTCACAATTTCTGGGCGATGCAGGGAATGGAACGCCAGGACAACATGGGTCACTTCCAGAAGAACCTCGCGATCATGGGCGGGCTGCTACTTCTCGCGGCCTACGGGGCGGGCCGTTACTCGCTGGATTCTTCGCGCGCGCCGAAGGCCTGAGGCGGCGCGAGGAGGGGCATATGCCTACTCGCACCCGGCGTGAGGTATTGCAAACCGCCTTGATGCTCGGCGTCGGAGCCGCGGCCGATGGCGCGCGCGCTTCGAGCAAGCAGGCGCCGGTTTCGAAAAGCGCGGCCTTTTTCACGGGATTCGGGCAGCGGACCGCTGAGACCTCGGGCGCCTCAATCAACTACGTGATCGGTGGGAGCGGCCGGCCTGTCCTGCTGCTGCACGGCTACCCCCAAAATCACCTCATGTGGCGAAAGGTTGCACCCGAGCTTGCGCGGAACTACACAGTAGTCGTGCCAGACCTGCGCGGATACGGAGACAGCAGCAAGCCAGCCGGCAGCAGCGATCATTCCACGTACTCGAAGCGGGCGATGGTGCAAGATCAGGTCGAGTTAATGCAGCAGCTCGGTTTCTCGAAATTCGCCGTGGTCGGGCACGATCGCGGAGGACGCGTGGCGCACCGCATGGCTCTCGACCACCCGGAAGCGGTGGAAAGGCTGGCTGTGCTCGACATCGTGCCGACCTACACGCTGTATCACACAGTGACCAAGGAAACGGCCACCGCTTACTATCACTGGTTCTTCCTGATTCAACCCTCGCCCTTTCCAGAAACCTTGATCGGCAACAGCGTGGAGTTCTACTTGCGGAGGTCGCTCGGCGCCCTCGTGCCCGACGTGATTGAGGAAAGTGTCTATGCGGAATACCTGCGCTGCTTCCGCGATCCGGCCACGATTCATGCGACGTGCGAGGACTATCGCGCCGGGGCTTCGATCGATCTGGATTACGATGCGGTGGATCTCTCGAGGAAAATCGGTTGCCCACTCCTTGCGTTATGGGGAGAAAAGGGTCCCATGCACCGATACTACGACGTGCTGGCCACGTGGAAGGAGCGCGCCACGAACGCTAGCGGCAAGGTGCTTCCCGCGGGACACTTCCTGGCTGAGGAAAAACCGAACGAACTTCTCGAGGAATTGACGAGATTCTTGAAGGCTTGAGAGGGCGGCTCGCCGAACCGCCCTCCCGACAGCGCATTCACTAGCGGCCCGTCACGGGGTTCTTGTAGTGGTAGGGCGGGATGTAAACACTTGGATAGAGTTCGTATGCGTCGGTGGTGGGCTGGTCCGGAGGGAAGCCCGGAATCGGCCCCGGAGGCGGATTGCCGCCCTGATCCCAACCCTTGTAGTAATCGACGTAGTAGGTCATGTAGTAGTGCAGCTTCTTGATTTTCCACACGCCATCTTCCTTGACGTACTCGTTCTCGTAGGTTCCTTCGGCCCACTGCGCGCTTCGGTGGAGCATGCCGAACTGCTCGAACGCGCGCCAGCGCGCCTTGGCCGTCTTGCCGTCCGGTTCGATGGTAATCATCGGCTGCAGCTGCATGTGGTTGAACAGCGTTCCGGGCTTCAGATCGGGCAGCTTGTGCAGATACGCTCGAACGCGGTCTTGCCCGACCCACACACCGCGCAAGCCAATTTCGAGCGTGCCATCCTTGGCAAAGAGATCCGCAACCTCGTCCCACAGGCACTTATCGACGTAGTAGCCGTAGGCGACCTGGAGGTTGCTGATCGCGATGTAGTCCTGCGCGCTCTGCGCCTTGTGCTCAAGGTCGGCGACCTGACTCTTCAGGGCCTGGATTTCCGCCTCGGTGCCTTTGGGTTTGGCATCGCTCGATGCCAACGCGCCTCGCAAACTCCAGAGCGCCGCGCAAACGATCAAAAGAACCACAGCGATTGATAGAGACCGAATTTTCATGGGAAAAGCGCCTCTCTCGGGTGAACCGGGACGAATTGCGACTCGCCACACACGGTTAGTGCGTCGTCCAAGCGCTCACGGAACGGTTCAGCCGAACTCGCAGATAGCGCGCCGAATCAGCGCGCGGGCGGAAGGGTATCAATCGGCGAACGCGGGTGCAAGACTGCGTTCTGCTAGGTAATGGGGCAGTTTGAAGTCAGGGGCAGATGTCCGGTTTCCGCGTTTATCCGGAGTTGTCCGGGTTGCCGGATAAAGGAATAGGCTATCGAGAAAGAGAAGCGCTTTACACCAGTAGGAGCCGCATCTTCGGAGTAAACTGGGAGACTGTGGAGGAAATTATGGCGATTCGACCCTTGGTTCTGCTTAGTGCTTTGTTGGTGATCGCTTGCGTTGCCGGTGCTGGGCTGGCCGTCGACCAATCACAGCTTCCACCGACCTATATGCCGTCGGGTGAGCAGATGTACAAGCAATATTGCGCCGCTTGCCACGGCGCGGATGCCAAGGGAAATGGCCCCCTGGCGTCCTTGCTCATTACGCCCACACCGGATCTGACCACACTCGCAAAACGTCATTTAGGCAAGTTCCCATACGACTATGTCTCGAGCATCCTCGAATTTGGGCCAGGCGTCTCCGCTCACGGCTCGTCGGATATGCCCACATGGGGCCCTATCTTCCGATACTTCGACAAGCAGAACGAAAGAGTTGTGCAGCAACGCATCAAAAACCTCTGTAATTACTTGGCTTCGCTGCAAGGGAAATAACCGTTCGTCATCACTACTCCCTACTACTCCCTGAAAAGGGGTCTGGGAAGTGACGGCTCGTATTCGGCCGCAAACTGACCCAGTACCTTCTGCTACTTCGCTCCCGCGAATGGAGCGGGCTGGCCCCATTTGCCGGTGAAGACGAAGGCGGAAAGCGGCTTGCGCTCGCGCGCGGCGAGTTCGCGTTCGCGAAGCTGGTCGGGAAGCGCCGCAGGATCGCCCGGATAGCCGATGGCGATGCCCGCCACGACCTCATCGCCTTCCGGAACGCCAAAAATTTGGCGCGCCTTCTCGGGGTCGATACCGGCCATCTGGTGGATGGCGAGACCGAGCGCTGTGGCTTGTGTAGCCAGGTTTGCAGCAGCCTGTCCGACATCATGGAAGGCATGACGGTTCGGCTGACCGTTGTGCGGGAACTGGTGGTGGGCGACGCTGAGGGCGATCACGGGGGCGTTCTTGGCCCAGTTCTGATTGAATTCAACGAAGGTATCGAGGACGCGCTTGTAATTCTCGGGATCGTCCTTTGTGGCGACAATGAAGGACCAGGGCTGGGCTCCGTAGGACGAAGCCGCCCAGCGAGCCGCTTCGAAAAGGCTGCGCAATTTTTCGGGCTCGACGGGCCGGCTGTCGAAGGCGCGCGGGCTCCATCGGTGACTGATGATTTCATGAACGGGCGCCGAGGTCGATGCAGGTTTCTTGGGTGCGGCCATGGTTTCCTCCTCAGGAATTGAGAAAAGCGGTCAGCCAATCCACTTGTCAGACTTCACCGAATCCGGTCGTCCTCGGGAGTTGCGCAGTGTATTACACGTCGCGGCGCTTGACAACCTGCAACCCCCTGTCTAGCATAGGTTTTCGGCCCGTGGTGGAAGCTCGCCGGAGGTTGTTGTGATCAAGCTCGACATCGTGAACGCCATCGTACAAAAGACCAACATAACCCGTACCAAGGCCGAGCAGGCGGTCGAAACCGTCTTCGACGCCATGAAGAATGCGCTCGGCCGCGGACACCGCATCGAACTGCGCCGCTTCGGCGTCTTCAACGTCAAACCGCGCAAGACGGGCATCGGCCGCAACCCGCGCACCGGACAACAGGTCAACATCCCGCCCGGCAAGGCTGTGCGCTTCAAGCCGGGCAAGGAACTCCAGGCACTTCCGGCTGCATCCGTGAGGTCCTGAACATTCCCTCGGGCCCGGGACAAGCCGGCGCGATCTCGCATGAGTCGCTTTCGAACTTTCCAGCGCCTTCGCGCGCGGACGCATCCAAATTCCTATGAGCGACAGCCTGCAGGCGGGCAACGGTCATGGCAGCCTCCCAACGGAAATCCTCGAGATGCAGTTTCCGAGGCTTGCCGAGCCGCCGCAGCGTCCCTTGCGGATGCCGCGCCGCCCGCTGTGGCCGGCGCTGATTCTGTTTCTTCTCACGGTTGTCTCGACGCTCGCCGTCGGCTCGGAATTCGCTCGATCCTACGCTCTGAATCAGGAACCGTTCTCCGGCGATCAGAACCCGTTCGCGATGTTGCTGATTCCGTTCGAGCACCCGGAACTGCTCCTGCTCGGAATTCCGTTCTCGTTCACGCTGCTGACGATTCTATTCGCGCATGAGATGGGGCACTACGTCGCCTGCAGGATTTACGGCATCGACGTCAGCTATCCCTATTTCATCCCGGCGCCGACGTTGTTTGGCACGTTCGGTGCGTTCATCCGCATTCGTTCTCCGATCACGACGCGGCGCGCGCTTTTCGACGTCGGTCTTGCGGGTCCCGTCGCAGGATTCCTTCTCGCCGTGCCCGCGATGGCGTTCGCCGTGGCGACGTCGAAGATTGTGCCCGGAGTAGAGACGAACGCCGCCATCCTCTTCGGCAATCCACCGCTGACACATTTCTTCATCACGCTGTTTCATCCGCACGTGAACCCAAACTGGGTGCTGTTGAACCCGGTGGGGCGCGCGGCGTGGGTCGGACTCTTCGCGACGGCGCTGAATCTGCTGCCGGCGTGGCAGCTCGACGGGGGGCACATCGTTTACAGCCTAGCGAGCAAGTTCCATCGGCGGATCTCGCTCACTGTGGCTATCGTGTTGATCGTCCTCGGCCGATACGCATGGAACGGCTGGTATCTCTGGGGAGGGTTGCTGCTGGTGCTGACGCTACGGTTCCGCCATCCGCCCGTGTATGACTACTGGGAGCCGCTTGAACCCTCGCGGCGGATCTGGGCGGTCGTCGCGCTCGCGATCTTTCTGCTCTGCTTTACTCCCTGGGCCGCGACCTCGCCGTAAATCCAACTGGATTTGTCGACAGGCCTTACACCCACACGCTACGAGAGGCTCGTCGGGTCAACATCGACGATGACGGCCGTCTCTGGAATCTGCTTCGCGGCGCAGAAATCGAGCGCGCCCGCAAGCGCCTTCCCCAGCACCGCGCGGTGCGGCGATTTTAGGACGAACTGGAATCGGTAATCGCGGCGCAACCGGGCGAGCGGCGCAGCGGCAGGACCGAGAACTTTCACGCCGCGTTCTTCGAACGGCGCGAAATGTCCGGCGAGCGCACGGGACCAGCGAATGGCGTTCTCGATCTTGCGGTCACGTACGAGCACATTCGCGAGCGCAACAAACGGCGGATAGTGCAAGACGCGGCGGAAGTGCGCCTCCTTCTCGTAAAACGAGATGTAGTCTTGCCGCGCCGCGTGCTGAATCGCATAGTGCTCCGGGTAATACGTCTCGACGAGGACTTCGCCGGAAAGTTCGCCGCGCCCCGCTCGACCCGCGACCTGCGTGAGCAATTGAAACGTGCGCTCCGCTGCGCGAAAGTCCGGGCGACCGAGCGCCAGATCGGCGGCCACCACGCCGACAAGAGTCACGCGCTGAAAGTCGTGACCCTTCGCCACCATTTGCGTCCCGACGAGGATGTCGATCTCGCCTTTCGCGAACGCGCCGAGCACATGCTGGTATTCGCGCTTCGTGCGCACCGTGTCGCGGTCGAGGCGCGCGACGCGAGCGGCGGGAAACTGCTCACGCAGGTATTCCTCGACACGCTCGGCGCCGTCGCCCACGAAATACATGTACTCCGCGCTGCACTTCGGGCACTGCTTCGGCGGGCGAATCGAGTAGCCGCAGTAGTGGCATTCGAGGCGCTGGCGGCTTTTGTGATACGTCAGCGCGATGCTGCAATTCTGACACTGCACGAACGCTCCGCAACTCCGGCAGAGGAGCGACCACGAATAGCCGCGCCGGTTGATCAGCACCATCGCCTGCGTGCGCTCTTCGAGGCGCAGCGCGATGGCCGCGCGCAGAGACTCCGAAACCGGCGCCGCGCGGTGCTGGCGGCGAAACTCTTCACGCAGGTCCACGATGCGCACCTCGGCGAGTGGACGGTTTTCTACGCGCGAAGTCAGTTGCAGCAGGCGGTACTTTCCCGCGCGCGCGTTGTGGTAGGTCTCAAGCGAAGGCGTGGCCGAACCGAGCAGAACGACCGCATTCTCAAGATGCGCGCGGTAGACGGCCGTGTCGCGGCCGTTATAGCGCGGCGTTTCCTCCTGCTTGTAGCTCGACTCCTGCTCTTCGTCCACGATGACGAGGCCGAGATTTTCGAGCGGCGCGAATACCGCGGAGCGCGTCCCGACGACGACCCGCGCATCGCCATGGCGCACGCGCCACCATTCGCGCGCGCGCTCGATATCGGGCAGACCGCTGTGAAGCACGGCCACGCCCTCGCCAAAACGCGCGCGCACCAACCGTCCCACCCACAAAGTGAGCGCAATTTCCGGTACCAGAACGATCGCCGTCTTACCGCGCGAGAGCGCGGCTTCAATCGCGCCGAGATAGACTTCCGTCTTGCCGCTGCCCGTCACCCCATGCAGCAATCCCGCCGCGAATTCTCCCGCAACGATCCAGCGCCAGATTTCGCCCAGCGCTTCTTTCTGCTCGGTGTTCAGCACGTTCGCAGGAGGGGTAAAGTCGGTGTCCCAGGGATCTTCGCCGGGCGTGAGCGGCTCTTCCCAGCTCACGAGCATCCCCGCCTTTTCGAGACGCTGGACGACAGCGCGCGAAACGTTGGCCTTCGCGAGGAGCGTGGGCAGCGGCAGCGGACCACGCGTGGCCGTCAGCACTTCGCGGACTCTTTCTTCGCCCGAGCCGACGGCAGGATCGGGATTGGTAGCGTTCCACGCCAGGATTTTCTGCATGCGCGTTTTCCGGTGGCGGAGCACGTCGCGAGCAAGAAGATACCCGCGGCGAACGAGTGTCTCGGCCGCCGCCTCATCCACTTTCCGGCGGCGCGCGGGACGAGAATAATCTTTCGTATCGGAGGCGTCGAAGCGGCACAGCAGGTCGGCCTCGGCACGTTCGACGTCCGTGATCTCTTGCGCTTGAGCAAGTTCTCGGAGGTATGCGCGGCCGGCATCGGTCAGCGAGTACTCGCGGTCGTGACGCAGCTCGATTTCAGGCGGCAGCATGGCGCGAAATGTCTCGCCGATGGGAGCGAGGTAGTAGCGGCTGATCCAGTGGCCCAGCTCAACAAGCTTCGGCGAAAGCGCCGGAAGGAGGTCCATCACCTCGACGATTTCCCGGATGGCGGACTTGCCACGCGACTGGAAGCGCGCAGCGTTGGGCGGAAGGTCCGATTCGGCGAGCCCTACTCCGATCATCGCCCGCCGGCCGAACGGAACGACCACGCGCCGCCCGATAAGAGATTGCCCGTTCAGCGATGCGGGCACAGCATAGGTAAAGGTTGAGCGCAGCGGCACAGGGAGCGCGACTTCGCAATAGCGGGGAGCCATGGACGCGCACTAGTGTAGCAGCCCTCGCTTAGCGTTTCTTTGGCTCGAGGCCGAGGACAGCCATCACCTTCTGCAAGTCCTTCCAGACCTCGCCCTTCGCATTCGGATTGCGCAGCAGATATGCCGGATGGTACGTGGCGATCAATTTCGAACCACGATAGTCGAACCACTCGCCACGGTAGCGCGAAATGCCTTGATTCGTGTTGAGCAGCGTTTGCGCCGAGCACGCGCCGAGACAGCAGATCACCTTCGGTTGGATCACGCCGAGCTGGCGGTAAAGGAACGGCGAGCACGTCGCGATTTCGTCCTTTTCGGGCAGGCGATTTTCGGGCGGGCGGCATTTGACCACGTTGCAGATGTAAACGTCCTGGCGGCGGAGACCCATCGCTTCGATCATCTGCGTGAGGAGCTTCCCGGCGCGGCCCACGAAAGGCTCGCCCTGCACGTCTTCGTCATGGCCCGGACCTTCACCGACGAATATGAGTTCTGCTTTCGGGTTCCCGACGCCGAAGACGATGTTCGTGCGAGCCTTGTGGAGCTTGCAGCGGGTGCAATTGGGTCCGATATCGGCGCGGACGCGCTCGAGCGTGTCATTTTCGATGCGTTCTTCGAAAAGCGACGGCCCCGTGACTTGTGGAACAAATGCCGGCGCGGCAGCGGACTTCGATGCGGGAGGCGCTTGAACGACTCGTGTGGCGCCTACCCCTGCGCCGGCCGCCGCAACCTGCACGGCCGGAGCAGCGACCTCCGCTTCGGCCGGCTGTCGCGATTGTTCTGAGGCCCGGTCGAGGTAGTAGGGGCCGAGGCCGAGTTCTTCCGCGTAGCGGAACCAGGCTTCTGCGCGGGGGCGATTCACTCGATCCACGAAGTCACAGATTATCCAAGAGCGCGCGAGAATTAACAAGGATCAGTTGGCGCCGCTGAGACCAGGAGGCGGCAAATAACTTAGTGAGAGCTTTTCGGAATTGCGAGGATTTCGTCGAAGATGCGATTCGCGACTTCGAACTTGCTGAGTTTGGGGAGCGGGACTTCGCGGCCGTCGCGGAGGAAGAGCGTGACGATGTTGGTATCCGTGTCGAAGCCGGCGCCTTCCTGGGTGACGTCGTTCGCGACGATCACGTCCGCGCCTTTGCGTGCGAGCTTTCCCCGAGCGTTTTCGGAGACATTCGCGGTCTCGGCGGCAAAGCCGACGAGAATGCGTGAGCCCTTTTCGCGGCCGAGTTCGGCCAGAATATCGGGCGTAGGCTCAAGCTCAAGCATGAGGTGTTCTCCACCGCGCTTCATTTTTTGCGACTGCGCCGCCGCAGGGCGATAGTCGGAGACGGCCGCAGCCATGACGATGATGCTCGCTTCGGCGGCTCGCTCGCGCACCGCATTTCGCATTTCCTCAGTCGAGCGCACGGGGATCCAATCAACGCCTTCGGGAACCCGCAGATCCGTGGGGCCGCTGACGAGCAGGACCCGAGCGCCGCGGCGGGCAGCCGCTTCCGCAAGCGCGTAGCCCATCTTTCCGGACGAGCGATTCGTCAAGAAGCGCACGGGATCGATGTCTTCGCGGGTCGCGCCGGCGGTAACAAGGACTGTCTGGCCTTCAAGGTCGCGCCGCAACCCGAGCACGCTGCGGACTTTCTCAACGATCGCCTCGGTCGCGGCGAGCCGCCCAGCGCCGGTCATTCCACACGCCAGGTAGCCCTCATCGGGATTCACCACGTGCACGCCCCGGGCGCGCAGCATTGCCAGATTCTCCTGCGTCGCGGGATGCTCCCACATATTGACGTTCATGGCCGGCGCAACGACGACCGGGGCCTTCGTCGCCAGATACAGCGTCGAGAGAAAATCGCCCGCGATGCCGTGCGCGAACTGGCCGAGAATGTCGGCGGTTGCAGGGGCGACGAGGAGGAGATCGATCCGCTGCGCCACGGCGATGTGCTCGATGGCGCTTTCAACGTTCGCGGGTGCGGCACCTTCCCGGCCGAACATCTCTGTGATGACCTTCTGCCCGGTGAGCGCGGCAAAGGTAAGAGGCGTGATGAACTCCTGCGCCGCGCGCGTCATCACGACTTGCACGTCGAGTTTTTCCTGCTGTAGGCGGCGGACGAGTTCCGCAGCTTTGTAAGCCGCGACTCCGCCGGTGACTCCAAGTGCTATTCTCATGTCAATTGACCGAAACGGGCGGACCGAAACGCGCCTATGGCCGGCGAACGAGACGGCACCCACCGCGGCGGTTAACGCTATTTCCGGCGCTTTCCATCCTTGTCTTCCTGCCCCTCGAGCGGCTCCGGCATCTCGTATTCGAGGAGGCCTTGTTGCAACTCTTCTTCCGCAATGCGCGACGTCTTGCGCGACTTCGGATTATCCACGAGCGGCCGCCCGCCGATCATCAACTGCCGGGCGCGGCGCGCGACGACGACGACGTACGCAAACTGGCTTTCCGGTGCCTGTCTGAAAACGGCCATAACCAAATCAGCCTCCAAAGGATTTCAGAATCTCGCGAATCCGTTCTTCCTTTTGCGCCATGCGACAGCGCGAGCCGAGCGCGATGGCCTGCACTTCGCGTCCGGCACGATCGAGATCGTCGTTGATGATCGCGAAGTCGTAGCTATTGTAATTCAGTATTTCCTGGCGCGCGCGCTCGAGCCTGCGGCGAATTTCGTCCTCTGAATCCAGGCCGCGTTCGCGAATACGCCGTTCGAGATCGGGGGCCGACGGCGGCAGCACAAAGATTGCGACGGCACCCGGCAGCTTCCGTTTGACCTGCAAAGCGCCCTGCACGTCAATCTCGAGCACCAGGTCCTTCTTCTGCGCCAGCGCCTCGTCGAGCCATGTACGAGGCGTTCCGTACCAGTTCTTTCCGAAAACCTGGGCGTGTTCGAGAAATTCGCCCCGCGCCACCATCTGCCGGAATTCCGATTCGGAGACGAAATTGTACCATTTGCCCGCGCTTTCCGTCTTGCGCGGCGGGCGCGTGGTGCACGAAACCGCCAGCAGCGTGCCGGGAAGCTCCAGGATTTTCTGCACGAGCGTCGATTTGCCCGAACCGGAAGGGCCGGACACGATCAGAACGAGCGGTAAGAGTGGCGGCTCCGCGTGGCTCATTCGATGTTCTGCACCTGTTCCCGAAGCTTTTCGATCTCGGACTTGATTTCGAGCCCGAGCGCCGTGATCTCCAGGCCCTCCGCTTCGTTGCCGGGAGTTTTGGAGAGCAGGGTGTTGGTTTCGCGCTGCATTTCCTGCAAAAGGAAATCGAGCTTCTTGCCGACGTCCGATGCCCCCGCCAGCAAGGACTCAAACTGTCGCACGTGGCTTGCGAGGCGCGTGAGCTCTTCGGAGATATCGCTGCGTTCGGCGGCGAGCGCCGCTTCCTGCGCGAGGCGTGCGGGATCGAGATGCGCTTCGCCGAGCAGCTCTTTTAGGCGCAACTCGAGCCGCTTGGCAAAAGCCGGGCGCGCGCGCTCCGCCAGCGTCTCGATTCGTCCGGCGAGGCCAGCGATGCTCGAGAGGCGGCCGGACATTTCCAGCCGCAACGCATCCGCCTCTTCTTCACGCATGCGATCGAGCTTGTCGAGCGCCTCGTTCAAGCAGTGGGTCACGATGTCTTCAAGGCGCGCGATTTCCTCGTCGAGCGACGCCGCCGGAGGCCCAATCACTCCCGGCAGGCGCAGAATCGACGCCAGGTCCGGCTCCGCCTTTATGGCGAACTGCTCTTGCAGCTTGTGCACGGCTCGCAGGTACGCCGCTGCGACCTCCTGATTGATTCCGACGGCCGCCGGACCCGCGAGTTCGTAGCGCAGCGTCACGTCGAGGTGCCCGCGGCGGATGCGTTCGCGGACGACCTGCCGGATGCGAGGCTCGAGCGGCTCGAACCCCTCGGGCACGCGGAGATGCAGATCGAGAAACCGGTGATTCACGCTGCGCACGGAAACCCGAAGGCTGAAGCCGTCGGCCAAGGCCTGCGCGTGGGCATAGCCCGTCATCGACTTGAGGCCCCGGTCTTTGCCCGGGGCCTTCGATGGACTCGCAGAGGCGGATTGGGATTGTGCGCCGGACATGAACTAGGCTCGGCTCATGCGGGGCCCACCGCGGGAGAAACCGGCTCGGCGTCGCGGAATTGCATCTCATAGAGGCGCGCGTAGATTCCTCCGCGAGCAAGGAGCTCTTCGTGCGTGCCGCGCTCGCGGATGACGCCGTCGTCGAGCACGGCGATCATGTCCGCCCGCCGGATCGTCGAGAGGCGATGCGCGATGACAAAGACCGTGCGCCCGGTTATGAGATTGTTGAGAGCCCTTTGCACGAGCATCTCCGATTCGGAATCGAGTTCGGAAGTCGCTTCATCGAGGATCAGGATCGGCGCATCTTTCAGCAGCGCTCGCGCAATGGCCAGGCGCTGCCGCTGGCCTCCGGAAAGCCTCTGCCCACGGTCGCCGATCAACGTCTGATAGCCCTTCGGCATCTGCATGATGAAATCGTGCGCCAAGGCCGCCTGTGCCGCGGCGACTATTTTATCGTCCGGCATGTCCGGGCGGCCATAGCAGAGGTTGTTGCGGATCGTGTCGTTGAAAAGGATCGTTTCCTGCGTGACGATGGCCATCTGCTCGCGCAAGGAGCGCAGGGTGACGTCGCGAACGTCATATCCGTCGATGAGAACCGAGCCCGCCGTTGCCGTGTAAAAACGCGGGAGTAGATTCACGAGGGTCGTCTTGCCCGCTCCGCTCGAGCCCACAATCGCGACAACGGCGCCTGCGGGAACCTTCAGGTCAATTTTCTTTAGGATGGGCGGCCCGCCGTCGTAGGCGAAGGTTGCGCGCTCAAATCCGATTGATCCCCCGAAGCGCGGCAATACCTTCGCTCCAGGCTCGTCCATGACTTCTTCGGGCCGGTCGATAAAGGCGAATACCTGAGTGGAAATCCCGACGGCCTGCAGAAAGAGCTGGTAAACGGTACCGATGCGTTTAATCGGCTCGTACGCTTTGAAGAGTGCATAGGTGAACGCACCGAAGGAACCGATCGACATTCGGCCTACCTTGATTTCGGTGCGCGCGGAGAGAAGGACCAAAGAGATCACGACAGCACCCAGCAGGTCCATCAAGGGCGATGTGGCGGCGAATGCGCGAATCCAGCGCATGTTCTCCCGCAAGAGATTCCGGCCGGCCTCGCGAAACTTGCGAATCTCAAACCCTTCCATGCCGAAAGCCTTCACAACGCGGTTGCCGCTGATCGTCTCCTGGAGAATCTGGCTCAAGTCCGCGAGGCGCGCGCGGCTTTTTTCCGACGATCGGCGAATTCGCCGGCCGAGTTTGCCGGTAGGCCAAACCACGAGCGGGATCAGAACAGCGGCGCCGACCGCCATTCTCCAGTCGATCACGACGAGGACGAGCACGAAAGCAATCAGACTGAAGATTTGGCGGAACAGCTCGGCCATCCAGTCGGAAAACGCGGCGCGCATCTGTTCGATGTCGCTGATCACTGCGGACATCACCCGGCCGACGGGGTTGTGCTGAAAGAAACCAACCGGCTGCTGCACAATTTTAGCGTAGACCGTGTTCCGCAGATCGGTGATTCCCGCCAAGCCCACGTACTGAATCAACGTGCTGCCAAAATATTCTGCCAGCCCCTTGATCGAGAAAAGAAACAGGAGTGCAACCGCGAAAACGGACCAGACGTGGTGGATGCGATGCGGAACGAAGGAGTTCAGGTTCGCGACGTATTGGGTCCCCGGTATCGTGAACAAAGTGAGCTTCTGCACCGTCGAGTGGGGGTTCAGAATGACGTCCAGAGCGGGCTTGATGGCAAGGGCGACAATCAATTCCGCGATTCCCATCACGGCAATCAACAGAATCCCGAGCGCGAGAAGCGGCGTGTAGGGATGCAGGTAGAGCAACAACCGCCGGATTTCATCTCGTTCTCTCACCTGCGGAATATCATCCATCATTTCGGGCGCTGGGCTCTAGGGAACTTGACTAGCCTATGCATCGTGCGCACATCTTGCAAGGCGTAATCGCAAAAGACCGTGCCATTGCGAGCGACGCCCCGCGTCACGTAGCCGACTTTTCGAGGTCGCGGTGCACAACTTTGGCGGTGTACCCCTTGCGCGCAAGGGCGCGGCGAATCACTTCCGCCAGCGTGACGGACCGGTGCCGCCCTCCCGTGCACCCGAGCGCGATCGTCAGATAGCTCTTTCCTTCCCGGATGTAATGCGGGATCAAATACCCGAGCAGGCTCTCTATCCTGCGAAGGAATTCGCCCGTCTGTGGAAACGAACGGATATAGCGAGCGACGCGACGATCCTTGCCGCTGAACGGGCGGAGGCGCGGGACGAAGTGCGGGTTTGGCAGAAACCGTACGTCGAAAACAAGGTCCGCATCGGCGGGAATCCCGTAGCGGAACCCGAAGCTCACGACCGAAACAAGCAGCGGCCGGCTGCCCGGGTTCTGAAAGCGATCGATGATGAGCTGGCGCAGTTCGTGCACGTTGAATTTCGTCGTATCGATAACGACGTCCGCAAGGCGCCGGATCGGGGCCATCCGGCGGCGCTCCGCGCGAATGCCTTCGGCAATCGAAGCTCCGTGGCCGAGCGGATGCGGGCGGCGGGTCTCGCTAAAGCGGCGCAGGAGCGCGTCGTCGCTCGCTTCTATGAACACGAGCGTTACCGGATGCTGGCTGCGCAGCTTGCGATAGATGCCCGGCAGTTTGTCGATCTGCTCGCCCTCGCGCGCATCCACGAGCAAGGCGGCGCGCTCAATCTCGCCGCGGCCTTCTTCGTAGAGTTCGCTGAATGTGGGAATCAGAGCGACGGGAAGATTGTCCACGCAGTAGAACCCGAGGTCTTCGAACGTGTTGAGAACGGAACCCTTACCCGAGCCGGAGAGGCCTGTGACAAGCACAAGCTGGCGGGCGCCGGTTTTGCGAGAGGAGCGTTTCCGCGAGGGGCGGGTCACGGCGGTAGACGTTCAAGCCTTCACGCGGCGGCGGTGCGTGCTCGGAATACGCAAGTCTTCGCGGTACTTCGCCACCGTGCGGCGAGTGACGTGGATGCCTTCCTCGCCCAGTTTCTTCGTGATCTGCTCATCAGTCAGCGGGTGGGACGTGTCTTCCTCTTCGATCATCTGCTTCACGCGGCGCTTGAGCGAAAGCAGCGACATCTCGCTTCCCTGGGGTCCGTTGACCGATTCCGAGAAAAAGCTGCGCAGCTCGAGCACTCCCTGCGGCGTGTGGACGTACTTGCTTGCAACGGCGCGGCTGACGGTGGAGGGATGTACTCCGACCTCTTCCGCGACCTCCTTGATCATCATCGGCTTGAGGTGGTCGGGGCCATAGTCGAGATAGTCGCTCTGGCGTCGCAGGATGGAATGGCAAACCCGGAGGATCGTGTGCTTGCGCTGCTCGATGTTCTTCATCAACTGGATCGCTGCGGTAAAGCGTTCTTTGACGTAATTTCGGACGTCGCGGTCGGCGGCGTCGCGAGCAAGCAGCCGCCGGTATGTGGGGTTCAAGCGCAGTTGCGGCAGGTCGTCGTCGTTCATGAAGACCTGCCATTCGCCGTCCACCTTTCGGAATTGAACGTCCGGCTCAACGAGGCGCGGCTCGGTCTTGTTGTACCGGAGGCCAGGCTTCGGATCAAGGCGCTTGATCACGTCCACAGCGCGCTTCACCAGCTCGACCGGGCGGTTGAGGGCCCGCGCGACCTCTTTGAGCTGGTTGTTTTGCAGGAGTTTCAGATGCTCGGTGATGATCTGCTGCGCGAGCGTACTCTGCGGGTCGAGCACTTTGATCTGCAACAGCAGGCATTCCTGCAAATCGCGCGCGGCGACTCCGGGCGGGTCGAATTCCTGCACCATGGTCAGTGCTTCCTCAATGTCTTCCGCGGAATAGTTCCCGGACTCCGCGATCTCCTCGAGCGTCGCCGTCAGGTAACCGTTTTCATCGAGGTTGCCGATGATCAACTCGGCAATCTTCCGGACGGTTTCCGTGCAGATACTGACGCTCAGTTGCCAGGTCAGGTGGTCGGCGAGGCTTGCAGGCGACGAAAGGAACCGGTCAAACGAGGGCTTTTCGATATCTTCGCGTTCGCTGCCCGCGGCGCGCTCCGCGCCGGTGTCGAGATACTGCGTGAAGAACGAACCAAAATCGAATTCATCGAAAGGATTGGCCGCTTCCGTCTCAGGAACTTTCTCCGTTTCCTTCTTGAGGAACGCCTCGTCGGTGTAGCTTTCAGCTACCGCGCCCTCTTCCTGCTCTTCGAGGACGGGGTTCGCCATGATCTCCTGATTGATCATCTCCCGCAGCTCGAGGCGATTGAGTGCGAGCACGCTCACCATCTGGACAAGCCCCGGCGTCAGAATCTGCTTCTGAGCGACGCGGAGATTCAGTTTTGGCGCAAGCCAGTTCATGGGATTCAGTTCAGCCGGAAGCCCTCTCCTAGATAGATGCGCCGGACGTCGGAGTTCGTCGAAAGCTCGGCGGGAGTTCCTGCGGCCAGGATCTTACCGTCGCTGATTATGTAGGCGCGGTCGGTGACGGCCAAGGTATCCCGCACATTATGGTCCGTGACCAGCACGCCGATCCCCGCCCCGCTCAAATCCGCTATGATTTTCTGGATATCTACAACGGTCAGGGGATCAATGCCGGCAAACGGCTCGTCGAGAAGCACGAACGACGGTGAAAGCACGAGGGAGCGCGCGATTTCCAGGCGCCTGCGCTCGCCGCCGGATAGGACGTACGCTCGGCTGTAGCGAACTCCTTCGAGTCCCATCTGCGCCAACAGCTCCTCCAGCCGGTCTCGTCTCTGTTCGGCCGTCAGAGACAGGGTCTCCAGCACGGCGAGCAAATTCTCTTCGACCGTCAGTTTCCGAAAAACAGAAGGTTCCTGGGGAAGGTAGCTGATGCCACTGCGGGCCCGCAGGTACATGGGGAGGTCGGTGATGTCCTCCGCGTCCAGCAAGACACGCCCATAGTCCGGACGCGCGAGGCCGACCAGAATATAGAACGTCGTGGTCTTCCCTGCGCCGTTCGGCCCGAGCAGCCCAACCACTTCGCCCTGCCGAATCTCCAGGCTGACGTCATCGACAACCTTCCGACCTCGATACGACTTCCTCAGATCGGCGGCCTGGAGTCTCAACATGCCGGTTCATTTCTCAACCCGGTGCTTGGTCAGCGTGCGCGAACCTTCTTGGGAATCAATCAAAATCGTATCATTCGCAACAAAGAAGGTCAACGAATGGCCCGTGGCTGAGTTGCTAGAGTTGTCAGTAACGGTTGGTTGTCCGCCGGAGAGAACGAACTTGCCGTCCGCGGCCGTGTATTCCCCCTGCTCCGCCGTGCCCCGGCGATCACCCTGCCGCACGATTACGTTTCCTTGCGCCAGCACCCGGTTGAGCTGCCCGGTGGTTCCGCCAGCGATGCCCCCCTGGCTTGCCTGCAACCCGCCGACGAGAAAAACGTCCAGCACGCGGGATTCCAGCGACCCCTGGTCGGAACTCGCGACCACTCCACCTTCCAGGTGCGCCTTGCCTTGATCGCTCCAATAGGTCAGGACCGGCGCGTGAATTCTCCACAGCGTCGGCGCGGAGGACGAGCCCGATCCGGAACCTGACCCGGAGGTTGACGCTGCGGTCGGCGCGGCCCCAGGCGTACCGGACGATGGACCGAAAGGCTTCGCAAACGGTCCGGAAGCCTGTGGGAAGACCGCGACCACATGACCGTTCGCCTGTAGTTTCTTGTCGTCACGCCAGAGTTCGATCTGGTCCGCGTCCAGAACGGACTCTCCCTGCCACAGCCGCGCGTGGCCGGCATAAGTCACATGCCCCGCATTGACGGAGCCGGAAAGCGTATCGGCGGAGACATGAGCCGCACCCGTGCCAAAACCTACGGTGTCGATCTGGCCAGCAGAAGAACCGCCCGGGAGGTACGTGGAAACCACGCCCCCGGTCAGGCGGAGGTCGCCCGACTTCTGGTTGATTGTGGCATTGGCCGCTGTCGTGCGACTCACCGAATCGGATATCACGGGCGAGCCATCCAACGTAATCGTGTCCGTCGCGCGCATAATTTTTCCGTGGGCGGCGCTCGCCTCACGGTCGGCTTGCCGAAACCGGACGTCCCCACTTTCATCGAGCGTATCCCAATCTCCGTTTGCGCCGAAAGTCGCGGCGAGTTCTGCGGCCGAAATCAACTGCGGCGCGGCGTTGCCGGTCTGGCTGCGGACCTCGACGCCCGAATGCCCGAACAATTTGTCGATCCGCCCGCCTGCAGCCAACTGAGCAACAAACTTTTTCGCCCGCAGCGAGGTCGTGTCGTTGCCACTCCGCGATTCGATTGTCCCCGGCGCGAGGGTTTCGGCGCTTTCGATCCGCTGCTGCTCTGGCGCTCCTTTAGACGTCTGCGCTGTGGGTGCGCTAAATGTCACGCGTAGCGCGTCCGTTTTCAGGAGTTGCGCACCGCCGCTCCGCTGAGATTCCGCCGTCACGCCGCCTGTCGCGGTCATCTCGCGAATGAGATTGAGCTGCGGCAACATGGCGAACTCGACGTGTGACGCCGAGAAATGGTCCGTGCCTGCGGCCGTCTGCCGCGTGCCCGAAACGTTTCCGTCTGCGATCACGCGTTCAACCCAGCCCGCGGGATTCAGGATGCTTTCCAAATGCTCGGCCGAAATGACGGTCTTTCCACCGCCCTCCGCCGCGTGAATCTGCGGGTGGCCCTCGGCCACCGCTCGTCGCGCATGGTAATCGTTGTCGAGTTCTATTCTGACTTGCTCTGCGGAAAGCTCGCGCGTGCCCTCTCGCACAATTGCCGGGCCGCCGAGTACGAGGATGCGCTCGGTGCGGTGAATTTCGAGGCTGCTCCCGCTTACGTTCACGGGCAATCCGCCGGTCTTGTCCGAGGGCGTGAGATCGAATACCACCCCATGCTCGACGCGCACGACGGAGTCGCTCGTGCTATAGCTGACTCCCACGCCATGCCCTTGGCCCGCAGGAAAACGAAACTCAACTGGAGCAGGAGTCGATGCTTCGCCCGTGTCGCGGTTGAAGGACAGATTGCTTGTCTTGACTTCGAGCGTGTTCCCTGGCCCGGTGCCCTTGCCAGGAACGGGTTTCGCGTTCCCAATGTCGATCTGGACTTCGCCTTCGCAGCGAACGTCCCCGGTTTCCGGCTCGTAGCTGCATTCGTGCGTATGAATGTTGTCGTTGCGGCTTCCATCTTTGCCGTAGATCGTGATCCAGACATCTTCCAGCAGCGCGCGGTTCTGATCCTTGTACTGCGTGAAGTGCGACGCGCGAACGGTGAAGATCGTGCGGTCTTGTTCCACTTTCGAAAAGGAGAATTGGTCCGATCGCTGCGCCACGGTTGCAGGGACAGCCGGCGGGGCGGCATGGCGCACCTGGGCTTGGCGAAAGGCGCGCTCGATGTATACGCTGGCAACAGACAGCGCGATCAAACCCGCCACAATCGCCGCCCAGCGCGCGTACCGCGCTGCTTCCCGGTTGCGCAATGCGGAACCTCCCTCGTTCGATTAGAAGCCGAGTATAGGGGAGCGGTTTGCCCGGAACAACAACCTCCCAAAGGTGAAAGGCAAAGTCCTTCAGGCGAATCTGGCCTGAGCGGATGCGAAGGGCCGGATCGTCAGGGACGGGGAAGAATACCGACGCCGGCCGCGGCCACGCTGTCCCGCGTCGTATTCTTGACGAGATACATCGCCTCATCGGCGAGGTGCAGGAGTTCGGCCTTTGTGCGCGAGTCCGTAGGATAGGCGGCGACGCCTACGCTCGCCGTGATGTTGATGTTCAGCCCGGCGTCCTTGAGCCACACCGTCTCGCGAATCAGCTTGTGCAGGCGGCGGGCAACGCCGAGTGCGTTTTCCTTTGAGGTCTGCGGGAGCAGCACGACAAACTCGTCGCCGCCGTAACGGAACGCCAGGTCGATCAGCCGGCACTTCTCCTTGATGGCCTCGCCGATCTCGGAGAGCAGCTTCGAGCCTACCAGGTGTCCGTACGTGTCGTTGACGTTCTTGAAGTGGTCGAGATCGATGAAGATCAGCGAGAACTCAAAAGCGTACCGGTGCGAGCGATAGATCTCCGTGTCGAGCATGAAATTCAGGTGCCGGGCGTTGTAAAGGCTCGTGCAGTCGTCCGTGATCGTCAGCTCGTGGATCCGCTGGACGTGCCGGGCATTCTCGATTGCGATGGCGGCGTAGTCGGCCAGCGCCTCGAGAAGCGCCAGGTCCCGCTGACTGAATCCTTCCGGCCCGATGCAGTTGATCAGCTCGATCACGCCCAGGCACTGTTCGCGGAAACGCACCGGAACGGCGACGATCGAGCGGGTCTCGACTTTTGTCCTCTCGTCCAACTGCCCGAAGAAACGCGAATCCTTGCTCGTGTCCGCCACCACGACCGCTTCGCCTGACTGCGCCACCCAACCCGCAAGTCCCTGGCCGACCTTGATGCGCACGTCCTTCAATGCTTCGGCGCCTTTGCCCGTGGCGATCTGGAAGTAGAGTTCTTGTTTCTCCACATCCATCAAGAGGAGCGACCACGTGTCCGGCCGCAGCACCTCGTTGATTTTTTCCATGATCGTGCGAAGGACCTGGTCGAGCTGAAGGGAAGAGGTAAGAGCCTTGCCTAACTCGTGGAAGACCGTAACTTCGTGGCTTTCCGCGATTTCCGGCCCGGCGCCCGGATTACGGCGTCGTTCTATGCCATCGAACGGCTTGGCATCGGTTGCTCGGCGCATTCGCTCGGCAGGGCCGCGGGGCCTCAAGTCTTGGGGTTCTTGGCGCAACATTTGCATTATAGTGAACCGTTTTCGCGATCTGCAACGGGCATTCCCGCTCGATTGCCGAAAGGCCAATGGGCCGTGATTGGCGCGTAGCATTGACACTCCTCAAGCCCGCGCCTATATTTTTTCCTGGTCCCAGGGAATGCCTTCGACACCTTTCGGCGAGCACCTGAAACGCGAGCGCGAGATGCGCGGCGTTTCCTTGGAAGAAGTCGCGGCCGCGACACGCATCAGCACTCGCTTCCTCGAAGCGATTGAGAATGAGCAGTGGGACCAGTTGCCCGGGGGCGTTTTCAATCGCGGATTCATCCGTGCCATCGCGCGCTTTCTTGGTCTTGACGAAGATAACCTCGTCGCCGAATACGCCCTCGAGACAAAGGGCGCTGCCGACGTGCGCGCCGTCCCCGAGCACCCGGGCGAGATACCCCGGAATTGGCGCCCGGCTGCGGTCGCGATTCTCATCCTCATCCTGGTCGTTGTGCTTGGTTGGCTTGCCTATCGTCACTACGCAGCAAGAATTGCGGCGCGTTTCCACCGGCATACGACGGAAATGTCCGACGGCGCCCGCGGTATAACATTCGCTGGCCCGCTTGCCGGCACCGACTTCCAGCGCCCTCCGGGAGGTCTTTATTAGCGCCGAACTGCGCACGCAGATCTGCTCCGGACATGCGCGTCCGGAACAGAAACTGGCGATCTGCTCGGGTGGCATGCCGCTCACGGCGGAAGACCGCGTCGAACTGCTTGCTGTACTGGCTTCCGATCCCGACCCTGCAATCGCCGAACGAGCGCAGAATGTCCTCCTTACTCAGCCGATCGAGGCTTTCCTCGCCGCGGTCGCCCGCACTGATCCGGACGCGCGTCTCTTCACCTATTGCGCGGAAAACTTCTCCGGCAAACCTGGCGTAGCCGATGCGCTCGCGAGGAATGCCGCGTGCCCGACGGCGCTCGTCACGCGCGTGGCGCCCCAGCTCACCTCGGCCGGCATCCAGGCTCTCCTCGACAATCTCGACAGGTTCGTCTCCGATCCTCAGCTTGTGATCGCGGTGGCCGGTTCTTCCGCACCAACCGCCGAGCAGCGGGACATGCTCGGCGAGCTCCAAAAGGGCGCTATCGCGATGAACGAAATCGAAGAGGCCGCCGCGGAGATTGAGCCCGATCCTGTGAAGCGCGAGACCCTGATGCAGCGCGTGGCCCACATGAACGTCGTCCAGCGCCTCACCCTGGCGCTCAAAGGCGGTCGCACGGAGCGAATGCTGCTGATCCGCGACCCAAACAAATTGGTCCAAAGATGCGTCCTGCAATCGCCACGGCTGACGGACACAGAAGTCGAGGCCTTCGCGGGAATGACCAGTCTGCCGGGAGAAACCTTGCGCGCCATCTCACTGACGCGCATCTTCATGAAGAACTACTCAGTCGTGAAAAACCTCGTCAACAATCCGAAGACGCCGCTCGATGTCTCGCTGCATCTTTTCCCGAGACTGACGTCGACCGACCTCGCAAAGCTCACGGCCAACAAGAACGTTCCCGAAACTTTGCGGTCGTCCGCCACCAAGCTTCATCGCAAGCGCAAGTTGGGCCTTCCGGGAGCCTAGCGTGCGAGGCAAGCTGGACAGATCAATGCGCCTCCACACGAAATCGCACGAATCGGAGTCCATAAACCCCCGATGCTGGCGGCCGTTACGCCCGTGACCGAAGGATCTGTTGTTATCAGCCCGCGAGGCGTCGAGCGCCTTCGCCTCGGGCACCTCTGGGTCTATCGCAGCGACGTTCGCTCCGCGCAAGCCGAGCCCGGCGCCATCGTCCGGCTGCTCGATGAGCGCGGCCATTTCCAGGGCCGCGCCTTCTATAGTGACAAATCGCAGATCGCCATCCGGCTCCTAACGCGAGAGGATCAACCGGTCGATCGTGCATTCCTCACCGGGCGCCTCCGTCGCGCCGCTGCCTATCGTAGCCTCGTCGTCGAAAACTCCGAGGCCTGTCGCTTGGTTTACAGCGAAGCGGACTTGCTGCCCTCGCTCATCGTCGATCGGTACGCCGACTGCTTGGTCGTGCAAACCTTAAGTCAGGGCACCGATCGCCTCAAGAATCTCCTCGTCGAGATCCTCGTCGAACTGTTCTCGCCTCGAGGCATCCTCGAACGGAATGACCCGAAAGTGCGCCTACTCGAGGGACTCGACCAGCGCGTAGGCATTCTTCACGGTGAAGTCCCTCCCGAACTTCGCGTGAAGGAAAACGGCGTCACTTTCATTCACGACCTGCTGAAGGGCCAGAAGACCGGCTCGTTCCTGGATCAACGGGAAAACCACTGGGCCGCCCGCCGCTATGCTTCTGGAGAGGTCCTCGATTGCTTCAGTTATCAGGGCGGATTCGCACTCACCATCGCGGAAAAGTGTGCCCATGTCCAGGGCATCGAAATGGCTCCTGTAGCCCTGGAAGCGGCCCGCCGGAATCAGCAGTTGAACTCGATTGCGAATGTGGACTTCCGCGAGGGAAACACTTTCGATGTCCTCAAGCAGTACGACGAGTCCGGCCGCCGCTTCCAGATGGTCATCCTCGACCCGCCCGCCTTCGCCAAGAACCGCGACAGCATCCCGGCCGCCCAACGCGGCTACAAAGAGATTAACCTCCGCGCCCTGAAGCTGCTCGAGCCGGGCGGCTTCCTGCTCACCTGCTCGTGCTCCTACCATATTACCGAACCACTATTCCTCCAGATTCTGGCCGAGGCTGCCAACGACGCCCGCAAGTCCGTCGTCGTGGCGGAGCGTAGAACCCAAGCCCAGGACCACCCGATCTTGCTCACGATGCCCGAAACTCACTACCTTAAATGTCTGATAGTCAAGGTGTTAGAATAAGAGAGTTCGATTCCGGACCTGGCGAAGAACTTGGCAGAAAGTACTTGACATAATTACACTCATATTTTATTATTTAACTGCGCTAATAAGAGCGCCAATTAAGATATTGAGGAGGTCTTACAATGAGTGCAATTACACGCTGGGATCCATTTCAGAACTTGGCCGGCCTGCAGGAACAGGTCAATCGTCTGTTTGAGAGTTCATTTCCGGGTCGCTCCGATAACTCTGCGCTGACGGCATGGGCGCCGGCTGTAGACATTTACGAAACCGAGAACGAGCTCGTGTTGAAAGCCGATCTGCCCGATATCAACGAGAAGGACCTTGACGTTCGGATCGAAAACAACATGCTCACGATTCGCGGCGAGCGCAAGTTCGAGCAGAAGGTGAAAGAGGAAAATTACCTTCGCATCGAGCGCACGTACGGCTCTTTCAGCCGCAGCTTCAGTCTACCGAACACGGTAAGCACCGAGGGAATCAAGGCCGAGTACAAGAACGGCGTCCTCACGGTCGAGATGGCGAAGCGCGCCGAGTCGAAGCCAAAGCAGGTGAAGGTGAACATCAAGGCCAACGGCAACTAACTAACCATTGTACAGGTTCCGGGGACCGGGCGATGGCGCCGGGTCCCCTTTTTTGTGTCGCCCTTTGAGTATCGAAGGGCAAAGTGAGAAAATCGATCATGCTGCGATTTGACAAGCTAACCGTGAAGGCCCAGGAAGCGCTCCAGGCGGCGCAGGAAATGGGAGCGCGCTCGGGTCAACAGCAAATCGAACCGTTGCATCTGCTGTGGGCGCTCATTGCCCAGGGCGACGGCGTCGTGCCGCCGCTTCTCGAGAAGCTCGGCGCGTCTCCGACGGTGCTCGCCGGAGAGATCGAAAAGCACGTCGACCGCCTTCCAAAGGTCAGCGACGTATCCAACCAGTCGCTGAGCCGTGCCTCCAACGATATTCTCGAGCGCGCGTTTGATGAAGCGCAGCGTCTGAAGGACGAGTACGTCTCGACCGAGCACATCCTGCTCGGCATTGCCGGCGCGGATCGTGATCCGGCCGGCCAACTGCTCGCGCGCTACGGCGTGAGCCATGACGCCATCCTGCAAGCCATGGCGACGATCCGTGGCAGCCATCGCGTCACTTCGCAGAATCCCGAATCTACCTACCGCGCGATTGAGCAGTATGGGCGCGATCTCACGGAACTCGCTCGTCGCGGCAAACTCGATCCGGTGATCGGCCGCGATGAGGAAATCCGCCGCGTCATGCAGATTCTGGCGCGGCGCACGAAGAACAATCCGGTGTTGATCGGCGAACCCGGCGTTGGCAAGACGGCCATCGTCGAAGGCCTGGCCGGACGAATCGTGGCCGGCGATGTTCCCGAAGTGCTGAAACCAAAGCGAATTGTTGCGCTCGATCTCGCCGCGCTGGTTGCGGGCGCGAAATACCGCGGCGAGTTCGAAGACCGCCTGAAGGCCGTGCTCAAGGAAGTGAGCGAATCCGAAGGCCAGATCATCCTTTTCATCGACGAATTGCATACCGTCGTAGGCGCCGGCGCGGCCGAAGGCTCGATGGACGCATCGAACATGCTGAAGCCGGCCCTTGCGCGCGGGGAACTGCGTGCGATCGGCGCGACGACGCTCAACGAATACCGCAAATATATCGAAAAAGATCCCGCCCTCGAGCGGCGCTTCCAGCCCGTGATGATCGTTGAGCCGTCTATCGAGGACACCATCGCGATTCTGCGCGGCCTGAAAGAGCGCTACGAGGTGCACCACGGAGTTCGCATCAAGGATGCCGCGATCGTCGCCGCGGCTATGCTTTCGCAACGCTACATCACCGACCGTTTCCTGCCCGACAAGGCCATCGACTTGGTTGACGAGGCCGCGGCCGGCCTGCGCATGGAGATCGATTCGCTGCCAACCGAGATCGACGAAATCGAGCGGCGCATCCTCCAACTCGAAATCGAACGCCAGGCGCTCCGCAAGGAGTCCGATCCGCATTCGAAGGAACGGCTGGCGCAAATTGAAAAGGAACTGAGCACTCTGCGCGAACAGTCGAACGGCCTGAAGGCGCACTGGCAGACCGAAAAGGACGCCATCGGACGCATCCGCAAGCAGAAGGAAGAAATCGAGCGGCTGAAAGCCGAAGAGCAGCGCTTCGAACGTGCCGGTGATCTTTCGAAGGTCGCCGAAATCCGTTATGGCAAGCTCTCGGCCGCTGAAAAGGAATTGAAGGCCGCGCAAGACCGCCTCGCGGAACTCCAAAAAGACCACCCCATGTTGAAGGAAGAAGTGGGCGAGGAAGAGATCGCAAAGGTCGTCAGCAAGTGGACCGGGATTCCGGTCGGGCGGCTGCTTGAGGGCGAAATCGAGAAGCTCGTTCACATGGAGGAGCGCCTGCGCCAGCGCGTGGTCGGTCAGGACGCGGCGCTCGCCAGCGTGGCCAATGCGATTCGCCGCAGCCGTTCGGGGCTCAGCGATCCCAACCGGCCCATTGGCTCGTTCCTGTTCCTCGGGCCCACCGGCGTGGGCAAGACGGAGCTCGCTCGCGCGCTTGCCGAATTCCTGTTCGATGATGAACGCGCGATCGTGCGGCTCGACATGTCCGAATATATGGAGAAGCACTCCGTTGCCCGGATGATCGGCGCACCTCCCGGCTATGTTGGTTATGAAGAGGGCGGCCAGTTGACGGAGCAGGTCCGCCGCCGTCCGTACTCGGTGGTGCTGCTCGATGAGATCGAAAAAGCTCATCCGGACGTCTTCAACGTCTTGCTACAGATTCTCGAAGACGGACGTCTAACTGATGGGAAGGGCCGAACGGTGGACTTCCGCAACGCGGTGATCATCATGACGTCCAACGCGGGCTCGGCGTCCATCTACGAGTTGGCGGACAAGGACCCGAAGAGGGCCCGCGATGAAGCTCTAGCGGCGCTGCGGCAGATCTTCCGGCCGGAGTTCCTGAACCGCATCGACGACATCGTTATCTTCCAGCCGCTCGGCAAGGATCAGATCGAGCGGATCGTCGAACTGCAAATGCAGCGCGTCGTGAAACTGCTCGCGGAACGGAAAGTGACGCTCCACCTGACGCCGGCGGCGAAGACGCTGCTCTTCAGCGAGGGGTACGACCCGGCCTACGGCGCGCGTCCGATGAAACGCGCCATTCAGCGGCTGATTCAGGACCCGCTGGCAATGAAGATTCTCGACGGCGAGGTCAAGCCGGGCGACGAGGTTGTGGTAAACGCCGACGCGAAAACCGGCGAAATGAAGTTCCAGCGGAAAGCGGCGAAGGCGGGCGTCGCCTAACGGATACTGCGGACATAGAAAATGAAAACACTTAAGACGGCTTTCTTGCTGACGGCTTTGACGTTGCTGCTACTCCTCGCCGGCCAGGCCATTGCGGGTCAGCGCGGCATGACGATAGCGCTCGTTTTCGCAGTCCTCATGAATGGCACGGCGTATTTCTTCTCGGACAAGATCGCCCTGATGTCGAGCGGCGCGCAGCCGATCAGTCGGGAGCAGGCTCCTCGTCTCTACGCCGTGATGGAGCGGCTGGCCGCCAAGGCGAACCTGCCCATGCCGAAGCTCTACATGATCCCGCAGCCCGCTCCCAATGCTTTCGCAACGGGCCGCAATCCGAGCCACGCGTCGGTTGCCGTTACGCAGGGATTGATGCAATTGTTGGACGACGAAGAGCTCGAAGGCGTGATCGCGCATGAGCTGTCGCACGTTCGCAACTACGACATCCTGACGTCCTCCATCGCGGCCACAATCGCCGGCGCAATTACATGGATCGCCTCGATGGGCCGCTGGGCAATGATCTTCGGCGGCTGGGGCGGGCGCGATAACGATCGGGAAGGCGGCGGGATTGCGGCTCTCCTGATGCTTATCCTGGCGCCGATTGCGGCGCTACTGCTCCAGCTTGGCATTTCTCGCCAGCGTGAATATCAGGCGGACGCCTCGGGCGCAAAGATGGTCGGCCATCCCTACGGCCTAGTCCGCGCGCTCGAAAAACTCGGCGCTTACAACAAGAGAATCCCGATGGATATCTCGCCGTCTACATCCGCTCTGTGCATCGTGGCTCCTCTCTCCACCCGGCAGTTCCTCACCGGCCTATTCAGCACGCACCCGCCGCTCGCGGACCGCATCGCCAAACTACAGGCCATGACGATCACGCGCTAAGCGCCGCCGGTTGCACAAGTACTTACTGCGCAGAAAACATTACGGGCACGTAAAAATTGCAGGGTCCGCACGGCCGCCAGTCGCCGCCTCTTTCTGATAAACCCCTCTAACCTATTGATCCGCTGATACTTACCTGTCCTTGGTTCGCCTGGAAAGTTTGGTTCGGAGCGTGCTCCTACGTGTTTCAGCAAGGGGTTTCCACGGAGGAATAAAAAATGCTCGAAGAAAAAACAGAAGTCATACAGGAAGGGGCCACGCCGCGCTGGATCGGGATTGCAGTTGTCGTCCTGGCCGTGGTTTCGCTGGCGGCCTTGGGAGTAGGGTGGACGGCTTCGAATCACGCAAGGGATTTGCAGCAGACCTTGACGGCGCAAACGCAGCAAACCAAGCAGAACGACGACATTCTCAACCAGCGGCTCGCGAAGGCGGAGGATACCAACGCGCAGCTTCAAGGTGAGCTCAGTGTTGTCACCGACAAGATGAAGCTCACCGAAACCGAGGTGAGCAGGGCCCGCGCGCAAACCAAGAAAATCAAGGATGAAGACGCTCAGCAACTGTCTGATCTCCAGAACAACGTCAACGGCCAGTTGGCTACCAAGGCCAGCGTCGATGACGTCAACAAGCTGGGGACGGATGTCAACGGCGTCAAAACCGACCTCGACGCTACCAAGAACAGCCTCAACATGACCCGCGGCGAATTCGGCACCCTGATCGCGAAGAATCACGACGAGATCGACGAACTCCGCCGTCTCGGCGAGCGCGATTACTATGAGTTCACCATCGACAAGAAGGGACAGCGCGAGAAGGTGGGCGAGCTCATGGTCGAACTCCGCAACGTAAACACGAAAAAGAACATCTACACGGTGGCTATCTTCGCGGACGATCAGCGATATGAGAAGAAGAACCGCTCGGTGAACGAGCCGATCTACTTCTTCACGCATGGCAGCCGCGCCCCGATGGAATTCACCGTGAACCAGGTAGGCAAGGATAAGATCAGCGGTTACCTGAGCGTGCCGAAGACGAACACGACCCACGCCCAGGTTTCCGGCAACTAAGCGTTTCGCTTGTCGCAAACCCCCTGGCGGGGGCCGGCAGCAAGCGAAACAAAGGGCGTCCGCCGCCGCGGGCGCCCTTTTCTTTTGTCCCGGCTTATTCCGCTTTGCTCAGCGCCCGCAGCTTGCGGCTCAGGAACCTCTTGGCGAGCATGGGGAGTTTGTCGTGCGGGATTTTCCCTTGTTCGTACAGTTTCATTTTGGCCTTCGCGGCCTTGCGGCGGCGGCGCTGCCGTTTCTGCGCCACGTAGCGCTTTTCGTTTGCCATCCGATCTCCTCCGGGAAATGAGCGACAAACGATTGTAGCGGAGAAGCAACAGGATGCAAGCTCGCCTGTGCTTTCGCCGCGAAATTCGAGTAGCATTTCGAGTAGCATCTGAGCGCATATTCGCGCAATCCGTGGAGATTATGCCGGCCACCGTAATACATGCGAGCCGCATTCTGACGCCGGACGAGGAAATCGGCGACGGCGTCATCGTTGTGGAAGGAGGCCGCATCACCGGCCTCGGACATCGCGATACGATGCGCCTGCCGCCCGGCTCGGCCGACTACGTTGCTACCGGCATGACCGTCGTCCCAGGCTTTGTCGACCTGCACATCCACGGCGCCGGCGGCCACGACGTGATGGAAGCGAACGCGCGCGCCCTCGACCGCATTACCTCCACGGTCGCGCGCCATGGGACAACCTCCATCGTCGCGACAACTGTCACGGCGCCGGTTGAAGACACCTGCCGCAGCCTCGAAGGGATTGCGCGCTACGTTCGCAGCCACGAGAACTCCGAAGAGCACGCAGAAAGCAATCGCCTCGCCGCCGAAATTCTGGGCGTTCATCTCGAGGGACCGTTCATCAGCATGGCGCGCCGCGGAGTTCATCCCCCGGATGCGATCGCAAGGCCATCGGTGGAAGTCTTCAACAAATTTCTCGAGGCATCCAACGGGCTCGTAAGAATTCTCACGCTCGCTCCCGAGTTGCCCGGCGCGCTGGAATTGATCGCTTTCGCCGTCGCCGCCAAAATCGTCGTCGCCATGGGACACACCGACGCGGATTACGATCAGGCCCGCGCGGCGATCCACGCGGGCGCGCGCCACGCCGTGCATGTCTACAACGCCATGCGCCCGTTCACTCATCGCGATCCGGGTGTCGTCGGCGCGATCCTGACCGACCCGGAGGTCACTGCCGAAGTCATCGCGGACCTCGTCCACGTCGCCGGGCCCGCAATCCAGGTTCTGCTTGGCGCGAAGGGATTCGACGCGGTTGTTCTGGTGAGCGACGGCATCGCCGCGACGGGCATGCCCGACGGCAACTATCGGCTCGGAACTTTCGAGGTGAATGTCAAAGACGGCGTCGCTCGGAACGCGGAAGGAAAACTGGCCGGCAGCACGTTGACTCTCGACCGCGCTCTCCGCAACGTCGTCGCGCTTGGCGTGCCCCTGCGTGAAGCCGTGCGGATGGCCACCGTGCTTCCCGCCCGACGGCTAGGCCTTGCGGGCAAGAAGGGGATTATCGCCGTTGGGGCGGATGCGGATCTCGTCGCGCTGACCCCGGACCTGCGCGTCGCGGGCGTGATGACCCGCGGCGCCGGCCTTACCTGAATCCATCCGCCGTCGAAAACTGCACCCAAAGCGAGCCACAGGGATACCCGCGCCCGTCGCCAGCCACGAGTCACAAGTCACGTTTTTTGCGGATTCAGCGGAATCTTCAGTTCGTCGGCGAGTTGGTAAGGGTCAAACGGGCTGCACGCAAAATAACGCCCATCCACTTCGATCGTTGGAACTTTGCGCCGGCCGTCGTTGACGCGCAGGACCAACTCCTCGGCATCCGGAGCCTCGTCGATGTTCACTTCGCGAAACGCAACTTTGCGTTCGCGCAGAAACTGTTTCACCCGGCGGCAATCGGCGCACCACGGCGTCCCATAGATTGTGACGGCTTCGGTCATTTCGGTCTTATCCAATCGTCCTGATTATTCGATGCCAGAGGAAGTGCGGGGATTCGAAGCCGACACGAGAGGGTAACGCCCGCCGGAGGGCGACATGCCTGTGCGCGCCTATCGAGGTCCCAGCCTCGCCACGGCCTGCATGCGCACCATGGCGCGGTCGACGGCAAGCCTTTGCTGTTGCCATTCCTCGCTCCCGGCGCTCGCCTTCGCGAGTTCGGCTTGGGCACGCTCCCGGGCGGCGCGCGTGCGCTCGATGTCGATCTCTTCGGCACGCTCCGAAATCTCGGCAAGAACGATTACGCGGTCGGGCAGAACCTCCGCATAGCCGTGAACGATCGTCAGGTAGCGCGTCTCCGCCCCTTTGCGATACGCCAGGATTCCGATGCCGAGTTCGGTGATCAACGGCGCATGTCCGGGCAGAACGCCGAGATAGCCCTCCTTACCGGGTATCTCGATCGCCTGCACGGTCTCTTGCAGCACGTGCCGCTGCGGCGTGACCACTTGAAGTTCGATGGCTTCAGGTAACATTCGTTCGATCCGCGTTCAGGCGCCGGCCGCTACGCCACGGCCGCCATCTTCTCGGCCTTCTCTCGCGCCTCTTCGATCGTGCCCACCATGTAGAACGCTTGCTCCGGTAGATCGTCGTGCTTGCCTTCGACGATCTCCTTGAAGCCGCGGATGGTGTCCTCGACCTTCACATAAGTGCCCTTGAGCCCGCTGAACTGCTCGGCCACAAAGAACGGCTGCGAAAGAAATCTTTCGAGTCTGCGGGCGCGCCCGACGACCTGCTTGTCGTCGTCGGACAGTTCTTCGATTCCGAGGATGGCGATGATGTCCTGCAACTCCTTGTAGCGTTGCAGCACGCCTTTCACGGCGCGCGCCACGGTGTAGTGCTCCTGGCCGAGGATGCGCGGGTCGAGGATGCGTGAAAAGCTCGCGAGCGGGTCGACGGCCGGATAGATGCCGCGCTCGACGATCTGGCGGCTGAGGTTCGTCGTGGCATCGAGGTGCGTGAACGTCGCCGCCGGGGCCGGATCGGTGTAGTCGTCCGCGGGCACGTAAATCGCCTGCACGGACGTGATGGAACCGTGCTTGGTCGAAGTGATGCGCTCCTGCAATTCGCCGATTTCGGTGTTGAGGTTCGGCTGGTAACCGACCGCCGACGGCATGCGGCCCAGCAGCGCCGACACTTCCGAGCCTGCCTGGACGAACCGGAAAATGTTGTCGATGAAGAGCAGCACGTCGAGGTGTTCTTCGTCGCGGAAATACTCCGCAACCGTCAGGCCCGTCAGGCCGACGCGAAGCCGCGCCCCGGGCGGCTCGGTCATCTGGCCGTAGACCAGCGCGCAGCGCGACTTTTCCGGGTTGCCCGCCTCGATGACGTGCGATTCCTGGAACTCGAGCCACAGGTCGTTGCCTTCGCGCGTGCGCTCGCCCACTCCGGCGAAAACGGAAACGCCGCCGTGCTTCATCGCCACGTTGTGAATCAGCTCTTGAATCAGCACCGTTTTGCCGACACCCGCGCCGCCGAACAGCCCGATCTTTCCGCCTTTGAGGTAGGGCTCGATCAGGTCCACCACCTTGATGCCCGTCTCGAACATTTCGAGGTTCGTTGATTGATCTTCCAGCGACGGCGCCGGACGGTGAATTGGATAGCGCTTTTCGTACTTCACCGGCCCGAGGTTGTCCACCGGCTCGCCGAGCACGTTCATCACGCGGCCGAGCGTTCCCCGGCCCACCGGCACGGAAATCGGTTCCCCGAGGTCTTCCGCCTTCATGCCGCGCACGAGACCTTCCGTCGGCTTCATGGCTACGGCGCGCACGCGCCCCTCGCCGAGGTGCTGCTCGACCTCCGCGACGATGTCGAGCGGATTGGGAACGTCGTATCCTTCGCTCGTAATGCGCACCGCGTGGTGAATCAGTGGCAGGTGGCCTTCCTCGAACTGCACGTCCACCACCGGCCCGATCACTTCGACCACCCGGCCGATCTTCTTGTTGTCGCTTGCCATTTCATCTCCCCGTGAAATCCGTGACTCGTAACTCGTGACTTGTGATTCGTGAAAACCTAGCTTGCTTCGGCTCGCACTTTCAAAGACCGCCCGAGCGCGTTGATCAGTTGGCCGACGGAATCGCACAGCGCCGACGCGCGATCGAAATCCGGCTTGCCGACATACCTGAGATCGCGGCTGAGGATCAAGAAATACCGCGTCTCTTCCATTTCGCCCGCCGCTATCTGCAGCGACCGAAGCAACTCGCGCGTTGTCCGCCTGCCAAAGCCCTGAGCGATGTTAGCCGCGACCGACGCCGACGCCCTTCGCAATTGCGAAGTCACGCCAAACATTTCCGACCGCGGAAAGCTGGCCGTCAGTTTGTAGACCGCTAAAGACAACTCGTGCGATCTCTGCCAGACCGTCAACTCGGTGAAGCTCTTGATTTTCACGAGTCACGAATCACAAGTCACGAGTCACGAGTCACGCCGCTCAGACCACCAATCACTACTCACGACATCGCCGACGTTGCGCCGCTCACAATCTCTATCAGTTCCTTCGTAATACCCGCCTGGCGAATCTTGTTCATCTCCAGCGTCAGCTTGTCGATCAGTTCGGACGCGTTTCGCGTCGCGGCATCCATCGCCGTCATCCGCGCGGCCCATTCCGCGGCCGACGATTCGAGCAGGATGCGGAAGACTTCCGACTCCAGGTAGCGCGGCACCAGCCCGCTGAAAATCTCCTCCACAGGCTCTTCGTAGATGTAATCCACCTGCGATTTTCCGCCAGCTGCCATTTCGTGCGGCAGCAACTCTTCGTGCGCCGCCGTGCCGGTACGAAAGCTTTCGGCGGCTTCCGCAGTCAGCACTGCCGGGTCGATCGGAAGCAATTTCTCCGTGCGCAGATTCTGGATCATCACGTTCTTGAATTCGTTGTAGACGGCGTAGACCGCATCCACCTCTCGCGTCGCGTAGAGCTCCGCGATCTTTCCGGCGATCTCCTTCGCGATGGGGAAATCCACGTTGCCCGACACGTTGATATATTCCCCGGCGAAGCTCCAGCCGGCCCTCCTCAGGGCGCTGCGCCCTTTCTTGCCGATCGGAATCACCTGCGTCTTTTTCGAAGAGTTCTCGCGAAGAAAAAGCGTTGCGCGCCGGATCACGTTCGAATTGAACGCTCCGCAAAGCGATCGGTCCCCTGTGAGGACGACCACCAGGATCCGCTCCTCCGGCCGCCTTTCGAGCAGCGGGTGCGCCGTCGATTCCATCCGGGCTGCGGCCGAGCGCAACACTCGCAGGATTTCGTGGGCGTAGGGCCGCGCCGCAAACACGCCCTCCTGGGAACGCCGCAGCTTCGCCGCAGCGACAAACTTCATCGCCCGGGTAATCTGCTGCGTGCTCTTCACCGAGCGGATGCGGCGCCGGAAATCGAGAAGTGTGGCCATTGGTCAGATCTTATTTCGCAGCGGCAACGGCTGCGCCTGCTTTGAATCGCTCCTTGAACGCATCGAGCGCCTTCAAGGCTTCCGCTTTCAACGAATCGTCGATCGCTTTTTTCTCGCGAATGGTCTTAAACACGCCGGGGTAATTGGTTTCGACAAACGGATAAAGTTCCAGCTCGAACCGGCGCACTTCGCCGATCTCGAGGTCGTCGAGACACTTGTTGCCGCCCGCGAAAATGATCAGCACCTGCTTCTCAACTGGCAACGGCTGGTACTGGTCCTGCTTCAGGACTTCCACCAGCCGCTGGCCGCGGGCAAGCTGCGCCTGCGTGGCCTTGTCGAGCTGTTCGGTGCCGAACTGCGCAAACGCCGCGAGGTCGCGGTACTGCGCCATATCGAGGCGGAGCGTGCCCGCCACCTGGCGCATCGCCCTGATCTGCGCGTTGCCGCCCACGCGGCTCACCGAAATGCCGGCGTTGATGGCCGGCCGGATGCCCGCGTTGAACAAGTCCGCCTCGAGATAAATCTGTCCGTCCGTGATCGAAATCACGTTCGTGGGAATGTACGCGGAAACGTCGCCCGCCTGCGTCTCGATCACGGGCAGCGCTGTCAGCGAGCCCGCGCCGAGTTGGTCGTTCAGTTTCGCCGCGCGCTCGAGCAATCGCGAGTGCAGGAAGAAGACGTCGCCGGGGAAAGCCTCGCGGCCCGGCGGCCGGCGCAGCAGTAGCGAGATTTCGCGGTAGGACTGCGCGTGCTTCGAAAGGTCGTCGTAAAAACAAATGGCGTGCCGCTTCGAATCGCGGAAGTACTCGCCCATCGCGGCGGCGGCGAAAGGCGCGATGTACTGCATTGTCGCCGGCTCGGCGGCCGAAGCCGCCACGACGATGCTGTAGTCCATGGCGCCGTAATCTGTAAGCGTCTTTACCACCTGCGCGACCGTCGAGCGCTTCTGCCCGATCGCGCAGTAGATGCAGATCAGGTCGCCGCCCTTTTGATTCAGGATCGTGTCGAGGATGATCGCGGTTTTGCCCGTCTGCCGGTCGCCGATGATCAGTTCGCGCTGGCCGCGGCCGATCGGAATCATCGAGTCGATCGCTTTGATGCCCGTCTGCACCGGCTCGCGAACCGGCTGGCGGTCCACGACGCCCGGCGCCAATCGCTCGAGCGGGTTGTAATGCTCGGTCAGGATTGGGCCTTTGCCGTCGAGCGGCTGGCCAAGAGGATTCACGACGCGCCCGACAAGGGCATCGCCCACCGGCACGGACATGATCTTGTTCGTGCGCTTCACCGTGGCGCCTTCGCTGATTTCGGTGTAGTCGCCGAGCAGCACCGCGCCGACCTGGTCCTCTTCGAGGTTGAGCGCTATGCCGAACACGTCGTGCGGAAACGCCAGCATCTCGCCCGCCATGCAGCGGTCCAGCCCGTGGATGCGCGCGATGCCGTCGCCGACCGAAATCACCGACCCGACTTCGTCGACCGCCACCGTCTGCTGATAGTTCTCGATCTGCTCGCGCAGGATCTTTGTGATCTCGTCCGCCTTGATATTCGCCATTCCTGGCTCCTATTCCATTTCGAGCTGCTCGCGCAGCCGGGTCAATTGCTCGCGCACCGAGCCGTCGTAGACGGTCGAGCCGACGCGCACCACCGCGCCGCCGACGAGCGATTCATCCTTGCGAAAACGCGCTTCGATCTTCTTGCCGGTGCGCCGCTCGAGCGCCGCCGTCAACTGCCCTTTTTCCGCGGCGCTCAGTTCCCGCGCCGAGGTCACTTCGGCTTCGGCGATCCCGAGCCGGGCGTTCAGCTCCGTCTGAAACGCTTGCTGGATTTCCCGAAGCATTTCCGTTCTGCGATGGTCCACCAGAAGGTAAACGAAATTCCGGACCGCAGGCGCCAGATTCATCCGCTCCCCGAGCTTCTCCACCACGTTCCGCTTCGCCTCGTGACTCACGGCGGGGCTCTCGAGGCAGTTCCGCAGGTCGGCCGAGGAAAGGAACGCTTCCACGAATGCAGCAAGGTCGCTCTTCACCGCGTCGGCGTTCTTCCGCTCGAGCGCCACGTCGGCCAGCGCTGCGGCATACCGGGACGCGACCGCGTCGTTCAATTGGCGCTCCTCTCGAGTTCCATGACGAAGGTGTGGAAGAGGGCCGATTCCGCCTGCGGCGTCAGCTCCTGTCGCAGCACGGCTTCGGCTCGTTCGACGGCGATTCGCGCGGCCAGCATCTTCAATTCAAGGCGCGCGGCGCGCTCGGCTGCGGCGATTTCCGCCTGTGCGGATCGCTCGATGGCTTCCGCTTCGGACTTCGCCAGCGCTCGCAGGCGTCCGGCTTCGGCCTGGGCGCCCCGCTTCGCTTCCGCCCGCATCTCCGCGACTTCGTTTTCAATCCCCGCGAGCTTGGCCTGTGCTTCGCGGCGCTGCTGCTCCGCCGCCTCGCGCGCACGCGTGCCTTCCGCGATCCGCCCGGAAATCTCGTCCGCGCGGTTGTGGAAATAAGGTTGGGCCTTGCGGAGCGCGTAGACTAGCAGCGCCAAAAAGATCGCGAAATTCAGCCACCGGAATACCCACCCGGTGGTCGTATCGGCGGGCGAGGGTTCGCTTTCTTGCGCGAGGAGAGGAGTAGCCGCCAAAAGGAAAAATAGGCCGGAGGAAACGGCTTGTCGCAGCCGGTCGAAACGCCACTTCCTCATCGCGCCGCGCCTCCGCGCAATGACGAAGGCTTTTCAAGGATCGTACGGGCGATCTGGTTTGCGAGAGCCGGAGTTTCGCGCTCGATCTCGGCGCGCGCGGACGCGAACTCCGCGGCAATCTTCCTCTTCGCAGCGGTAACGTCTTCCTGGGAACGGGATCGCATCGCCTTCAGGAGCTTCGCGCGCTCGTCGAGAGCCGCCTGCCGCGCCGCTTCCTGTTCTCCGTAGATCTCCGCGCGCGCCTTCCTCAGGGCCTCGTTGTAAGTGTCCAATTCCTGCTTGGCCGCGGCCTGCACGCTGGCCGCCTCGGCGCGCGCGCCTTCGATGCGAGCATCGCGTTCGGCCATTGTCTTCTGAATCGGTCCGAAGAAAGCCCAGCGCATGAAGAAGTAGAAAAGCAAAACGATGACGACGGTGGGCACAGCTTCGAGAAACAATTCGCCGAGCTGGTGGATAATTTCCATCGTAAGGAAGAAGTGCTGCGGCCGCGCTCCTGGTTGTTCTAGATGGTTCCGGTGGGCTGTCTGCCCCACAGCAGACTGCCAGACCAACAATCGAGCAGGCGATTATCGCATCGGCCTAGCTATGCGTCAATTATTTTGGCGCCCAAACTGGGTTCCCTCATGGCGATGCACTCCGAGCGCCGGTCCCGACTTCGGCGAGAAGCGCGGTCAGCTTGTCGCGATCTGCAACGGGCGGATAACAGGTAGTCTCTACGCAGACGAATGCCTGAGGCATCGCCGCGTCCAAATGGGGCAGCGTTTCGCGGAGGGCGGCGGGAAGCGCGCCGGAAGCCAGCCGCTCCGGGGTTACACGCAGCACGACCTTGCCGAAACGATAGATCTGGTGCGCGGCTTTTTCGAGTTCAGCGGCCTTCGGATCGCCCGCCACACCCGTGACGACTACTTGCAGCCCGTGGCGCGAGTGCAGCAGCGCCGCAAGCGCGTAGGTCGCGGCGAAGAGCCCATACTCCGAGACCAACCCGATAAACGCCTCGAGGGTCTTTTCCGCCCATTCGCGATAGAGGCGCTCGCCAGTGAGAGCGTGCAGGCGGTCGAGCACCAACGCGGCAACGGAATTCCCGCCCGGCGTGGGCGAATCCTGAAGCGGCTTGCGGCGAACTTCGAGGCCTCCCATCGGCGCGGCGTCCTTCGCGCGGTCGAAGAAGCCGCCGCCCTCTGGATCGCCGAACCGCTCGACGGCCAGGCGCATCGCCCGCTCCGCAATTTCGAAATAGCGCCGATCGAACGTCGCCTCCCAGGCATCGAGCAGCGCCGCGACGGTGAAAACCTGATCGTCGAGCGTGCCTTCCAGGCGCGGCCCTCCGACGCGATGCAGGAATCCCTTCGACTCATCCCACGCCTCCGCGAGGATGCGCTCGAGCGTCTTGAGCGCGAACTCGCGGCAGTCGGGACGGTCGAGCACACGAGCCGCCTCCAGATATGCGGAAACGAACATCGCGTTCCAGCCGACGTAGAGAGTGTCGTCCACGGCCGGAGTAGGACGCCGCTCCCGCCGAGCCGCGAGCAGCTTTCCCTTCGCGCGGGCGATGAGCAGAGCGACTTCATCCTCGTTCATTTTCAGCTTCCGGCAGATGCCTTCGACCGGCTCCGCGATCCAGAGGACGTTTTTCTCCGGGTTGTGGTGCATTTCGCCGCGCGCGCCGACGTCGTAGTAAAGCTCCATCACGCGCGATTCGTCAGCCGTGAGCGCCGCGCGCAGTTCCCGCTGCGTCCACGTGAAGTAGTCGCCGTCGTCATCGAGCGTCTGATCCGCATCCTGGCTCGCGTAGAAGCCTCCGCGCGCGGGATCGGAAAGGACTTCGCCGACCCAGGCGATGAGTCCTTCGGCCACGCGCTTGTAGTGCGGGAGCCGCAGCGCCTGGTATCCATGCAAGTAGTTCTTCAGCAGCTCCGAATTGTCGTACGACATTTTTTCGAAGTGCGGGACGCACCAGCGCTCGTCGACCGAATAGCGATGGAATCCGCCGCCGACTTGATCGTGAAAGCCGCCCGCGGCCATGCCGTCGAGCGTTTTTTCGACGATCGCTTGCAGTTCGGCGCCGCCGGGCCATTTCGTGCGCTCGAGCAGCAGATCGATCGCCGAGGAGTGCGGGAATTTCGGCACTTGGCCGAAGCCGCCGTGCGTCTCATCGAAGCGCGCCCGCGCCGAATGGATCACCGCGTCGATTACGCGCGCATCGAACTCGCCGCGCGCGCCGGCGAAAACCTCCGCCTTGGCGACGGCCTCCTCGAGCGCCTGCGCGGAACTGTCCACATCGGCCCGGCGCTTCTCGAAAGCGTCCGAGATCGCCAGCAGAATGCGCTTGAATCCCGGCCGCCCCATCGAGTCGTCGGGCGGAAAGTACGTGCCGCCGAAAAACGGCTTGCCGTCCGGCGTGAGGAACGCCGTCAGCGGCCAGCCGCCCTGGCCGGAGATCGCGCTGATCGCCGACTGGTAGCGCGCATCAACGTCGGGCCGCTCGTCGCGGTCCACCTTCACGGGAATGTAGAGCCGGTTGATCATCGCCGCGATCTCGGGATTCTCGTAGCTCTCGCGGTCGATCACGTGGCACCAGTGGCACCAGACGGCGCCGATATCGAGCAGGACAGGCTTGCCCTCCGCGCGCGCCTTGGCGAATGCTTCCTCACCCCATTCGTGCCAGTCGATGGGCTGATGTGCGGCCGAGCGCAAGTACGGGCTCGCTGAGTCTTTCAGGCGATTTTCGGCAGCCTGCGTCACTGCGGTACCCCTTCGTTTTTGTGACGATTAGAATGAGGTGCCGTTGTTTGTTTTAAGGGAGTTACACCGAAATCTGTTCGACACACTGTGACGATTAGAAATCGCGAGAAAGAGCCCGGCAGACGGGGACATACGAATCCGCGAGCGGGTCGCTGTCGCCCTTCGCAGCGCCGTCTCACCTCGATCATATTGTCATCACGCATATCTCCCCACGCTATCACACAATGCAAGTCGTCACAGGTGTGTCGATTACCGGAACCACCTGAAGGGCCGAGGCTTAGGCGGGGCAATATTTCAAGTGAAAGATGCGATTTGCGCGGCGTCTGCGCGCGGTGTGGGTGTGATAAGTTAATGAGCATGATTCGGCTTTTTCGGCGCCGCAACCCTGCTTTCTTTCTTCTCTCGGCGACGCTGTTTCTCGGTTGTTCCCACGAGCTACGCGCGCAGACAGAGCAACCCGCATGGACGAGCGAGGAACAGCCGATTTACGAGCAGATCCGTCACTTGCGAGATTTGCCGGATGACGTGCGGGCGCGGACGACGAAGCAGCTTGCGATTCAAATCCGGCAGTTGCCCGTGACGCCCACGAAGCTGATTCTTGCCAACGATCTTGCGAATCTTTCGACCGAGGGAGACTTCGGCCACGATACTTTGCAGGAGGTAGCGACGACTCTGGCCGGCGCACTGCGAGAGCGGCCTGTCCCACAAGACAACGGCCAGTCTGCCGCGCCCTACGTCGAACTCGCGGAGCTTGTGCGCTACGAGCACGTGCAGGCGTCTTCGGAAGACCCACAATTCGCGACCGCCACGGCCAAACTCAAAGCGGACGACGCGAGCCGCCAGCACGCCGATTTCACGCTGACGGATTTGCAGGGGAAAGCGTGGAGCTTGAAGGACCTGCGCGGCAAAGTGGTGCTGGTGAACTTCTGGGCCACGTGGTGCCCACCCTGCCGCAAGGAAATCCCCGACCTCGAAACGCTCTACAACCGATTCAAAGGCCACGGCTTGGTGATCCTCGCCATCTCGGACGAGGATTTCGACAAAGTGAAACCGTTCATCGCCGAGCGGAATGTCACCTATCCGGTCCTGCTCGATCCGGGACGCAAAGTGAACGAACTATTCCAGGTCGTGGGAATCCCGAAGACGTTCATTTACGACCGCAGTGGCAAGCTAGCCGCCGAATCCATCGACATGCGGACACAGCAGCAGTTTCTGCAAATGCTCGCGCAAGCCGGACTGCGATAGGGCGCGATCCCCTGGTCTGACACGGAACAGAGTTGATGGGGTACATCATGATACGGACGATTTTATTGGCTGTATTTGCGGCCGTTAGTTTGGCTGCTTGCGCCGCGGCCCAATCGGTTCCACAATCTGCTGTGCCATCGGATTCCGAGATTCGGCAAATCCTCGCCGATCGGATCGACGTACAACATCAGAGTATCGGCATCATGGTGGGCGTGATCGGGCCGGAGGGGCGCCGGATCATCGCGTATGGGCACCTAGAGAAGGGCGATCCGCGTCCGCTCAACGGCGACACGATCTTCGAAATCGGCTCCACGACGAAAGTGTTCACGTCGCTGCTGCTGGCCGACATGGTGCAACGCGGCGAAGTCGCACTGGACGATCCGGTGGCCAAGTACTTGCCGCCGAGTGTGAAAATGCCGGAGCGGAACGGGCGTTCGATCACGCTCGTTGATCTGGCGACGCACACTTCGGGCCTGCCGCGCCTACCCACGAATATGACTCCGAAGGACGTGACCAATCCCTATGCGGACTATTCAGTCGAGCAGCTCTACCAGTTCCTTTCGAGTTACCAGTTGACGCGCGACATCGGCTCGCAATACGAGTACTCGAACCTCGGAGGCGGGCTGCTCGGACACTTGCTGGCGCGGCGGGCTGGCATGGATTTCGAAGCGCTGGTGCGCTCCAGGATTTGCGGCCCGCTGGGCATGAACAACACGCGAATCACGCTCACGCCCGAGATGAAGGAGCGGCTCGCGGTGGGGCACAACCAGGCTATGGATACGGTCGCTAATTGGGACCTGCCGACGCTCGCCGGGGCCGGCGCCCTGCGATCCACCGCGAACGACCTGCTGACTTTCCTGGCCGCGAATCTCGGCTACACAACGTCGGCGCTCGCCCCGGCGATGGCTGCAATGCTGAAAGTACGCCGGCCAACCGGCCAGCCCGGACTCGAGATCGCTCTCGGTTGGCACATCTACACAACCAATGGCAAAGAGATCGTTTGGCACAACGGTGGTACAGGTGGTTATCGTTCCTTTATGGGCTTCGATCCAAAGGCTCGGATCGGCGTGGTCGCGTTGTCCAACGCGTCAACAATCGCGGGCGTGGATGATATCGGGAGACACTTGCTCGACCCGAGTGTTCCCCTAACGAAACCGCCAAAGGAGCACAAGCAGGTCGCGGCCGATCCGAAACTGTTCGACGGCTACGTCGGCCGCTACCAGCTTGCCCCGAGCTTCATTATGACCATCACACGGGACGGCGATCACTTGTTCGTGCAGGCGACGGGACAACCGAAGCTCGAGATATTCCCCGAGGGCGACCGCGATTACTTTCTCAAGGTCGTTGATGCGCAGATCACGTTCGTCACCGACACGCAGGGCCGAGCGACGGAATTGATCCTGCACCAGGGCGGTCTCGATCAACATGCCAGGCGGATGGAAGGCGAGGTTCCGCCGCCGAAGGAACACAGGGAAGTGGCCGTCGATCCGAAGCTGTTCGACGGCTACGTGGGAAGCTACCAATTCGCTCCGAACCTCATTCTCACGGTCACGCGCGAGGGCGATCACCTGTTCGCGCAGCTGACCGGGCAGCAGAAGTTCGAGGTGTTCCCCGAAAGCGACCACGACTACTTCTACAAAGTCGTCGACGCACAGATCACGTTCGTCACCGACAGTACCGGCCGAGCGACGGAACTAGTCTTGCACCAGGGCGGCCTCGATCAGCACGCAAAGCGAACGGAGTAAGTAAGACAGAGCAGATCCCTCGCCGGCCAAAAGGCGGCCGTTCGGGATGACAGCGCTGAGTACAGTCTATCAACTCATGAGATGAGGGCTGTGGGGTTGGTCACGGCCATTCGGCGGACTTCGGCCGCGCGGAAGCCCGCGTCGAGCATCTTCTGCGCGAACATCGCGAAGCCTTCCGCGACCGGAGGATTGATCGTCTGCCCCAAGTCGGTAGAAAGCACGACGCGCTCCGGGCCCACCTTGCGAACGCTATCGAAGTAGGCGTCCCAGGGCGCTTTGTTCGTGTACATGGTGGTGAAGCAGTGCTCGATCATCGCGCCTAGATCCGCGACTTCGACCTGCTCGGCAGCAGTCATGTTCTGCGACGGAAACTCCGCGTGGGTGACGACTACCCGCTTCAAACCCATTTCCTTCGCTGTCTTCACGAGCGCGTGGATTTCCTTTTTCCCCAGGTGGCCGGTGGCTAGGATCATGTCGTGCTTGCCGATCAGTTCCAGGCAGCGGCGCGCCGGCTCGGTCACTTTGCCGCTTCCGTCGATCACGGTGAGCGGCGGAGGCGAGATGCCCGTGGCCGAAAGTTCGCGCTGAATCTTGGCCCAGAAGGGCAGCTTGTCCGTGGGGCCGTCCGTGCGGCCCGCGGTTTCGTTCGCGGCGTCCACCGTAGGCATCCACACGATCTTGTTGCCGGAACGGCCGGCGATCTCGAGCGCCACGGGATTCAGTCCGCCGACGCTGTGGTTCAGCGTGATCGCGCCGAACGCGGTGATGCCCGGGCTGGCTTTCGTCACCACCTTGGCGCGCTCGTAAGTCGGCACGTAGTGCGACTTCAGCACGAACCCTTTGAGTTTCCGCGCGCGGAATTCCTTGGCGAGATCCAGGTCGTCGATGCGCCGCGCAATCACGTCCGGCGCGACGTGCACTTGCAGATCGTAGCCGCCTTCGATCGCTTCCCATGCCGCGTCCGTCACTCGGATCGGGGCGACAGCGGTTTCTGTGGCCATAATTCCCTGTGTGTCCTTTCTGAAATTTGACCCCGCTACTCTCGCAGCCGCCGTCGTTTCGTGTCAAGCAGCTTTCCGGTGACAGTCGAATGGAATAATGGGCCTTACTGGATCGGATTGCGGTAATCGGCGTCGCGGGGATCGATCGGCTTGCGCCCGGCGAAGCCTTCGTCCTGCCGGTGGTAGAAGCGGATGCGGTCCTCGCCGAGCCGCCAGCAGAGATAGACTTCCTCGCCGTTCATGCGCGCCGGGAAATCGAGCAGCCCGACTTCGAGGTCCTTGACGATGCAACCGGTCGAATGAATCCGTTCGAGCGCCTCGCGGATGGACTCCTCGAGGCGATTGCGCTCCAGACGCAGCCTGCCCACCTTCTCAAACGGAACGAGCAGGCCACCCGAACGCTGAATGCGCTCGGCAACCGCGGTGAGCTGTTCGTCCAGCTCGCCGAATTTTCGCCGCGCCTCGATCGCCTCGATCAGAATCGGCTCGATTTGCGCGCGCAGGCGCTCCGCCTCCGGCAGCGAAAATAATTTGAACTCTTCTTCTCCCACGTTTTTGCTCCCAAGCCCCGGAACGGGAAATGTGGCAGTGGCTGTAGCGCGTCAACCGCCGATGGAAACCATCGTGCGCGAAGGCGGCACAAAACCCGGCTCGTTGATGCGGTGCCCTTTCTCCTTCTCCGCCACGATCGCAACGATTTCGTCGCCGATTTCCCGGTCGGTCGCGCCGCCTCGCAGGAGAAACTTCAGATCGTGATCTTCCTTGCTGAAGAGGCACGTGCGAAGTTTTCCGTCGGCCGTCAGCCGGATGCGCGAGCAGGCCCCGCAAAACGGCTGCGAAACGGGAGAGATCAGGCCGATTTCGCCGCGGCCGCCGGCGAAGCGATACTTGCGCGCCGTTTCGCTGCGCTCGTGGGCCACGGGCACGAGCGGCCAGAGCGCCGAGATGCGGCTGTGCACCTCCGCCCCGGTGACGACGATGTCGCGCGTCCACGCGCGGTCGGCGTCGAGCGGCATGAATTCGATGAAGCGCACGATCAGATCGCGCTCGCGCGCGAACGCCGCGAAGGCCTCGACTTCGTCGTCGTTGATTCCGCGGACCAGCACCGCGTTCACCTTCACCGGGCGCAGCCGCGACGCCTGCGCCGCGTCGATTCCCGCGATGACTTCGTCGAACGTCTTCGTCCGCGTGATGCGCTCGAATTTTTCCCGGTTGAGCGAATCGAGGCTGATGTTGATGCGGTCCATGCCCGCAGCGACCAGCCGGTCGCAGCGCTCGGCCAGCATGTAACCGTTTGTCGTCATCGACACGTCCAGCACGCCGACCGCCTTCAGCCGCGCGATGAAATCCTCGACGCCGGGACGAACCAACGGTTCGCCTCCCGTGACGCGCACCTTGCGAATTCCCATCGGTACGAGGATGCGCACTAAACGCTCGTATTCGTCCCATGAGAGCAGGTCGGCGGACGGCATGTGGTTTTCGGGATTCGCCGACCGGCAATAGACGCACCGGAAGTTGCAGCGGTCCGTAACCGAAACCCGCAGGTCGGTGATCGGCCGGCCGAATTTGTCAGTCAGTGCCATTGATTTCTGTTACCCGCGACCGCTTCCCTAAGAGAGATCCTTCAGCCGGCCCAAACCAAAACCGCCGGCTTCAGGATGACGACCCTGGTCGGGTCGTCAAATAAAAAAGCCCAAATCCGTGTTTGGACTTGGGCGTAGCGCCCGGCAATGCTTTCGTGCCAGGCATTCCCCTTTCCAAACACGGGAGGCCCGGGCGTTTCCGCCCGAACCCTCAGTCCGTATGCCAGCTAAACTGGCTCGGACATCGCCTCCGGGCCATGGGATTTCTCTCCTTCAGGCCGCGGAGGTCGGAGAACTCGATGCAGATTCTACTCTGGCACGCCGCAGGGAAGCAAATCGCCTAGCCGTAGGCGTTTACAAGCGCTTAAGAACGCAATAGATAGGTGATTTAGTATGGCCTCGGCAAACCTACGCGCGGAAACGGCTGATATTGCGGATTTCCTTGCGGTAATCGGGGGCGGAAATTTCAATCGTGCGGCACATTTCGTACAGCCGCGACCGGATGCGCTTGCCGACGCGATCGGTCAGCGAGTCTTCGATCGTCGGCGCGCGCATTCCCGCGACGCGCGGAGCCGGCGCGGGATTGGCCGCCGCGTCCGAATCCAGAAAATTCGTGGTAAGCAGCGTGACGCGTTTCTCATTGTAGCGCGCGTTCAGGATGTGCCCCACCGTCTCGAGCGCCCAGAGCGACGGCTTGCTCGAACCGACGTCATCGAGCACCAGGATCTCCGCCTTGAGCACCGGCTCGAGCACGCTCATCTCCGTCGACTGGCTTTCGGCGTTGTAGCTGTCCTGGATTTGCTTGAGCAGCTCGCGGTAGTCGTAGAAAAGCCCGCTGTGCCCGCGCAGGATGATCTCCTTGAGCGCCGCGACGGCGAGATGCGTCTTCCCCGCGCCGCAAGGGCCCATCAGCAGCAGGCCATGCTCGGAGCCGACGGGAAACTCATCGGCAAAGCGCTGGACGACGAGCTTCGCCTGCGCGAGGCTGCGGTTCCAAGCAGCAAGCTGTTCGCGCGTAGCGTTCTCAATATCGTTGTCCGTCTCGAAGTTCTCGAAGTCGCAGTGACGATAGCGCTCGGGCACGCGCGCCTTCGTAAGCACACGATCGGTGCGATCGCCCGCCGTGCAGTCGCACGGCACGGCCCAAACCATTTTCGGCTCGCCAATCGACGGACCAGGCTTGTCGACGGCAAGCGCCTGCGCGCCTTCCGTGGTCCGTTCGACGACCTTCCAGCCGCTGCCTTGGCAGATGGGACAATCCGCTCGCGCCATGCAGGAAGAATAAGCGCCGCGCGCGCCGCGCGCAAGCACACACACGCTGTGCAAACCGCGATGACTTGTGGAATTCGGCGATCCGACCAGAAGAGAGATCCCTCGGCGGGCCTAATTCGTCCGCCTCGGGATGACAATCCTTATCGGATTGTCACTTCTCCACGCGAACCGCGTGGCGGGGACTGGCGCGGACGATGGCATTGCGAGCCGGGCGCTCGGGCGCGGTGGCGATATTGCGCGCCACTTCAGTGCGGACGAACTTAATGAATGCTTCCATCTGCGTTTGCATCTCCGCCATTCTGTCGCGCATGTTGAGGATGATTTCGATTCCAGCCAGATTGACGCCCAGCTCGCGCGTCAGATTGAGGATGATTTCCAGCCGCTCGAGGTCCTGGTCCGTATAGAGCCGCGTATTGCCCTGCGAGCGCGAAGGCTTCAGCAGCCCCACGCGTTCGTAGAGCCGCAGCGTCTGCGGATGCAGCTTGTAAAGCTCGGCCACGGCGCTGATCATGTAGCCGGCTTTCGCTCGTTTTCTGGGACGCAAAGTCATAGCCGTCTCTCTATTTCATCCTCAAACCGCCGCGTGGGAAAATATCTCCCGCCGCGGGTCTTCATGGTCGATTTTGCTGAGTTCGCGCAGCAGGTTGCGCACGCGCTCGTCCTCGGGCTTCGGCACGACGACCTGGACCTCCACGATCTGGTCGCCGCGCTTGCCGTGGTGACGCGCCGAAGGCGCGCCCTTCTCGCGCAGCCGCAGCTTCTTCCCGCTGTTCGTCCCCGGCGGAATGCGCACCTGCGCGCGGCCGTCGATCGTCGGCACTTCCACTTTCGCGCCGAGCGAAGCCTCGCTCACCGTGATCGGAACGACGGTGTAGAGATCGTCGCCGCGGCGCTCGAAAAACGGATGCGGCTGGACATTCGTGATGATGTAAAGATCGCCCGGAGGCGCTCCGTGCATTCCCGCGTTTCCGCGGCCTGCAACGCGCACGCGCGATCCGGTCTGCGCGCCCGGCGGGATGCGCACCTCAAGCGTGTCCATGCGATGCACGCGGCCTTCGCCGCCGCAGTTGCGGCAGATCGTGCGGAGTTTCCCGCGTCCGCCGCAGCGCGAGCACGTGATCTGAAAGCGCATCTTGCCGCTCACCTGCGTCACCTGGCCCGAACCGTTGCACGTCGGGCAGACCTTTTCGTCGCCCGGCGCGAAGCCCGCGCCGTGGCAGACGTTGCAGACGTCAAGCCGCGTGAAGCTCAGCTTCTTCACCGTGCCGCGCATCGCTTCGGCGAACGTGATGTCGATCTGGTATTCGAGGTCGGTGCCCGGTTCGCGCTCCTGCCCCGCCTGCGCCGCGGTGGCCCCGCGGAAAAACTGGCTGAAGACGTCGCGGAAGCTCGTGCCGCCACCTGCGCCAGGGCCTCCGCCGAAATCGAACCCGCCGAAATCGAAATGAACGTCCTCGGGAGAAACACCGCCATAGCCCGCTCCCGGGGGAGGCATGCCGCCCGGGCCCGGCGTGTTGAAGCCGAACTGGTCGTACATCTGCCGCTTCTTCGTGTCCGAGAGGACTTCGTAGGCTTCCTGAATCTGCTTGAACTTTTCCTCGGAGGACTTGTCGCCCGGATTCAGGTCGGGATGGTATTTGCGGGCCAGCTTGCGGTACGCGGCGCGAATCTCCTTCACCGGCGCCTTGCGCGGAACTCCCAAGAGCTCGTAATAGTCCTGTTTGGTTGTCGTGGCCATGTTCTCCAGTTAGGCCTTCTACTGGACAAAGAATCTTCACCTGCTCGCGGCTGTTGCCTTTGTTACGTGTCGAACCAATTCAAGCGCCGTCATCGGTCCATGGAGCAGCTCGAAATGGTCCGTCGCATCCGCGCGCAGAATGAAGTACTTGGTGCTGTGCCCAGTTGTCATCGGAGCGCCGTCACGTAGTCTGATGTTAAGAAGTTCCCCTACCTGATGGCTGGCCCATGCAGGAAGTTCTTCTCCGCCTGCATATACGCTACAACCAAGATCCTGGACACACTCAGCGACCGCTGTTTCCCGACTCAACAACGTAAATTCAAGTATTTGATTCTCTAGTTGCGTTTCCATGGCACATCACCTCGCAAGCCTATGTGGCGGACGACTCCTCGAGGAGCGGCCCGGACATCGTTCATGAACACGCTGCGTTAGTTCGGCTTCTTCGACTCGTCCACGTCCACGAACTCGGCGTCCACCACGTCGCCTTGTCCGGCCTTGCTTCCGTCACCGGCTGGAGGAGCACCCGCACCGCCCGGCGATCCTGCCCCGGCCGCACTGGCTGCGCTTTGCGCCTTATAGAGCGACTCGGCGATGCGGTGCGACGCCTTCGTCAGGTTTTCCGTCGCCGCGTTCAACTTCTCGAGGCCGCCTTCGGTCAAGGCGCGCTTCGCCTCTTCGACGGCCTCCTCAGCCGCCTTGGCGTCCGCCTCGGCGAGCTTCTCGCGGTTTTCCTTGATCAGCTTCTCCGTCTGGTAAACAAGGCTGTCCAGCCGGTTCCGGGCTTCGACTTCCGCGAGCCGCTCTTTGTCTTCGGACGCGTGCGAATCCGCTTCCTTCTTCATTCGCTCGGCCTCGTCCTTGCTGAGGCCGCTCGAAGCGGTGATCGTGATCTTCTGCTCCTTGTTCGTCGCGGTGTCCTTCGCCGAGACGTTGAGGATGCCGTTCGCGTCGATATCGAACGTCACCTCGATTTGCGGCAAGCCGCGCGGGGCCGGGGGAATTCCGATCAGGTGGAATTTCCCGAGCGAGCGGTTGCCGCTGGCAACCGGCCGCTCCCCTTGCAGCACGTGGATTTCGACCGACGTCTGGTTGTCCGCCGCCGTCGAGAAGGTTTCGGACTTGCGCGTCGGGATTGTGGTGTTGCGCGGGATCAGCACGGTCATCACGCCGCCGAGCGTCTCGACGCCCAGCGAAAGCGGCGTCACGTCGAGCAGCAGGATGTCCTTCACTTCGCCCCCGAGCACGCCTCCCTGGATCGCCGCGCCGACCGCGACCACCTCATCCGGATTGACGCCCTTGTGAGGCTCCTTCCCGTTGAAGAGGTTCTTCACGATGTCGACCACGCGCGGAATACGCGTCGAGCCGCCGACGAGAACCACTTCGTCGATTTTGTCGGGACCTATTCCGGCGTCGCTCATTGCCTGCTTCACCGGACCCACGGTCCGTTGCAGCAGGTCCTCCATCAACTGCTCGAGCTTCGCGCGCGTCAGCTTTAACTGCATGTGCTTCGGACCGGAAGCGTCGGCCGTCACGAATGGCAGGTTGATTTCGGTTTCTTGCAACTGCGAAAGCTCGATCTTTGCCTTTTCCGCCGCTTCTTTCAGCCGCTGAATCGCCATGCGGTCTTTGCTGATGTCGATGCCCTGATCGCGCTTGAATTCGGCGACCATCCACTCCACGACGCGCTGGTCGATGTCGTCGCCGCCGAGGTGCGTATCGCCGTTGGTGGACTTCACCTCGACAACGCCTTCGCCCACTTCGAGGATCGAAATGTCGAACGTGCCGCCGCCCAGGTCGTACACGGCGATCGTTTCGTCCTTCTTCTTGTCGAGACCGTACGCGAGCGCCGCCGCGGTCGGCTCGTTGATGATGCGCTGCACTTCGAGACCCGCGATCTCGCCGGCCTGCTTGGTCGCCTGGCGCTGGCTGTCGTTGAAATAAGCGGGGACGGTGATCACAGCTTTCGTGACCTTTTCGCCGAGAAAATCTTCGGCGGCTGCCTTCAGCTTTTGCAAAATCATTGCGGAAACTTCCGGAGGACTGTACGTCTTGCCGGAGATCTCGACGCGAGCGTCGTCGTGCGGGCCCTTCGTCACCTTGTACGGCACGCGCTTCGCTTCTTCGCCCACTTCATCATAGCGGCGGCCCATAAACCGCTTGATCGAATACACCGTGTTTTCGGGGTTTGTGATGGCTTGGCGCTTTGCCACCTGGCCTACGAGCCGCTCCCCGGTTTTGGTGATGCCCACCACCGAAGGAGTCGTCCGCGCGCCTTCCTGGTTGGGAATGACGACAGGTTCGCCGCCCTGCATCACGGCTACGACGGAGTTGGTCGTGCCCAGGTCAATGCCGATAATCTTGCTCATGGAAATCTGCTCCTGTCAGGTCAGAACTGCTTAACTCTCTCGCCCACAACGGTTATACTACAGATTGAGTGTGTCATTGTCAAGTTATCTGTGTGCGTCTATAATATGTTGTCTATATTAGACTTATACACCGACAGTTCGAGCCAGAACGTCTTGCCCCCGCGATTCTAGGTCGCCAATGAGTTGACTCGCCTCAGGTCAAGGCCGCAAACCCTGTATCGGACGCCGGCATCACACCTGTAGGGATTCAAAGGGACTGTTGCAGGATTCGAATAAGCGGGCAACACGCGGCTGAATGGAGCGCGATTCGGGCTACAATAGGCGCCATTCGTTCTGATCCGATTGGGGGAGGAAGAGTTGAATCACCTCTTGGAGTTTTCGCACGTGCATAACTTGCGGGAGCGATGTGCCCGGTGGTCGAGCGCGGCCTGCACCATCATCGGGCTGTTTGTACTTGGGCTCGGAGTTGCGTCGGGCGCGGTTGCGCAGACGACACAATCGCCCGCCAAGACAACGAAACCGGCCACTACAACCGCGAAGCCCGGACAGCCCCTCGGCGCGCCCGTGAAGGCGTACGGCTCCAAGGGCGCGCCCATCACAATGGAAGTCTTTTCCGATTATGAATGCCCTTCCTGCCGGAACTTGTTCGAAAACACGTTGCGGCCGATGATCAACGACTACGTCGCGTCGGGGAAGGTCTATCTGATTCATCGCGATTTCCCGCTTCCGATGCACAAGTACGGCTACGAAGCAGCGCGCTGGGCGAATGCAGCGGCGCGGGTCGGAGAATTCCAAAGCGTCGAAGCAGCTCTCTACGACAACCAAGACGCGTGGGCGGCAAACGGCGATATCGCGAAATACGTTTCGGGAGCCATGTCCGCCGCCGAATTCCAGCGCGTCCAGAAACTAATGGCGGGCTGTGCGGCAACGGCGTCTGCGTCCATCCCTTCACCGCAAATCATCCGCGTGGCGCAGGCAAGCCAAAGCTGCGCCTTCGACACCTTCATCGAAGCCGACCGGGCCATCGGCAATCGGATTCCCGTGCAGGCCACACCGACCTACGTCTTCACCTACAAGGGCCAGCACCTGCCGGCGGGATCGGGCATCGTTTCCTGGCCGATCCTGAAGCAGTTCTTCGACTCGCTCCTGGCGCAGTAGCGTAAATCAGCTCCGGAAGCGCGATGCCGATGAGCCAACCCACATGACGAGCAACTCCCGCAGCGGTTGGGGACGCATTCTTTTGATCGTGTGCCGCCTGGCGCTTGCGGCCATTTTCATCTACGCCGCGTATGCGAAGATGAAACCTCAGGGCGGACTGCCCTGGTCGCTGGCCTCCGTCAGAACCTCTCTCTCGATGTTCGCGATGGGCGTCGACTCCTACCAGATGCTCCCGCAGTGGGCGGTGAGCCCGTTTGCGCATTGCTTACCTCCGTTTGAGTTGGTGCTGGGGCTGTGGCTGCTCACGGGAGTTGCTCTGCGGGTTTCTTCGCTCGTCGCGACGCTTGCAGTCTCGGTGTTCTTCACGGCGATGGCCTCGGCATATGAACGCGGCCTGACGATCAGTTGCGGATGTTTCGGTCCGGGCGAGCAGATCGGGCCAAAGAGGCTGATCGAAGAGGGCCTCATTTTGCTTCCCCTTGCGCTCGCCGTCACCATCGGCGCCTTCCTGATTCATCGCAAACGTGCGGCATCGGCCTCGGAAACTCCCACCGGCGAAGCGGCGCGCTAGGTTTTCTTCAGGAAGCCTTCAGAATCGTCCGTTGGATCAATCGCCTGTGGACGTTGCTGTGGGGGTTATGTTGCGAAGGTAGCGCCAGGGATTCACAGGCGTGTTGTTGATGCGGACTTCATAGTGCAGGTGCGGGCCGGTGGAGCGGCCGCTATCGCCTTCGTAGCCGATCACGTCCCCTCGTTTTACGTGGGTACCCGCCTGGACGTTGAAGCCCGAAAGGTGGCCGTACCAGGTCGTAAGTCCAAAGCCGTGGTCCAGGATGATCAGCCGGCCGTAGCCTGCGCGCTGCTCCACGTCCGTCACGTCGCCATCGGCCGTGGCGCGGACTTCATCGCCGTAATGCGAAGCGATGTCCAGCCCGGCGTGGAACGCGCCCTCACCGCTGAACGGATCGAGCCGCTCACCGAAATGCCCCGTAATCTGTCCGACCACAGGCCAGAGCGACGGTACGATCCCCAAACTGCTGAGTTGGGAGGCGGGCAGGAGCCGCATCCCGCCGCTCGACATCGCGACTACCCCGGCGTTCTTTTCGAGGTAGCTGAATTCATCCACGGACCGTTGAAACGCTGCCGGGTCCGCTTCGCTGGTCGAATCGGTCAAGCCGAAAGGAGTCTGGCGGAAGCGCGTGATGCCGTAGGCCATCGCCACTTCGCCGGCCAGAGATTGCAGGGAAGTCAGGCGCTGGTTCGTGTCCTTTACCTGGGTCTGGAGTTGGACGTACTGCTGTTTGAGGCTATCCTGCTCCCGGCGGAGCGAGTTGTAGTTCGTCGCTTTCCAGAGCATCCGCGAATAAGAACCCACTGCCGCAGCAACCGTAATGCTGCCCACAACCGCAAGAATCGTCAGCAGGGGCACGGCGTAGAAGGGTACAGACACCCGTCGCATGCCGCCGGAGGCGGTTGAGGCAATAAAAAAGGTGTAAGACTTACTCCTCATCGTCTGTCTTACCTTCTTCCGAATGCGTATTGCGGCGGCTGGCTTGCAACCGCGAGCCCCATATCGCGGTTCGCAGATTCCCTGCGAATGACCTCAGCCAAGAGTTTGAACCGAGAGCCCCGGTTCGAAACGCAGCAAATTGTAATGAGCGCACCCCGCAGCGTCAACCCTAATCTTTCGTTTCGCATAGGGCCAAAGCTCGATTCCGTATCCCGATACAACCTATAATCCGGAAGCGGCCTGCTCCAGAACTGTACGCTAAAAGGGCACGCGCGACAACTGTACCGAGGGACAGGGATGATCGGTGAAGACCAGCTCATCAAGAGGATAGCGCGCGCGATCCCCTCCGAAATTGGCCGGCGGAGGATCGTCGCCCGCCACGGTGGCGTCCGCCTGGGAATCGGCGATGATGCAGCGGTCCTTGCCCCGGCTCCGGGGTCGGACTGGGTCCTGAGTTGCGACGCTTTCCTCGAGGGAGTTCACTTCCCCGCGAAAGCCGACCCGCCGGATTCCGTCGGCTTCAAATCCCTCGTCCGGGCCGTGAGCGACCTCGCCGCGATGGGCGCCACTCCTCGGTTTTTCATGCTCACGCTCGCTCTGCCCGCCGACCGGACCGGAGCCTGGCTCGACGCGTTCCTGCGCGGGATGGGCCGGGCGGCCCGCCAGCTCAAAATGCGGCTGATCGGCGGGGACACGAGCCGGTTTCCCTTTGTTTCCATCAGCATCACCGTGCTGGGGGAGATCACTTCGGGTCGCGCTGTGACGCGCGCGGGAGCCCGGCCGGGCGACATCTTGTATGTCACCGGAAGGCTGGGGCAGGCGCAACTGGGTCTGGAGCTCGTCAAAAATTGGTCGTTTAGCGAGCTTAAGGGGCGGTTAACGCGCCAAAATTGGCTTTTTAGACAGCACCTCTACCCGCAGATCCGCGTACAACTCGGGGCGTGGCTCGCGCAACATCGCATCGCCTCAGCGATGATGGATATCTCCGATGGGCTTTCGACCGACCTATCTCGTCTGTGCGTCGCGAGCGGAGTGGGGGCTCGCCTGTGGGCCGAGCGGATTCCTCGGATTGAAATCCCGGCCCAGTTCAGGAAGCTGCGATTGGATTCGTTGCAAATGGCGCTCGACGGCGGCGACGATTACGAACTCCTCTTCACCGTCCCGCGCGGGCGCGCGAAGCTCCTGCGAAAAGCTCCTCAGTTTTCAGACATCACAGCAATCGGCGAGATCGAACGCGGCACGCGAATCCTGCTCGTCGGCGCCGATGGACGCCAGAAGCCTCTCAAGCCGGGCGGCTGGGATTCCTTCCGAGAGAAATCATCGCGCAACGCCGGTTAATGCGCTCCGGCGGGCGTGGCGTTCGCATTTGTTGGGGCTGGCGGTTTTGCAGACGAAGCCTTTGATGGCGGGGGCTCCGGCGCCTTGTTCTCGGTCAAGCCCTGTTCAGCGGCGTCAGCGGGAGGAGCCGTGTCCGGAGTGTCCACCTGAACCGCGTGCGCGCCCACTTGCTTCTCGAGCGGCACGACGTTCGGGAAGTCCTCGACGGGCATTCCTTGCATAGCCTGCTGCATGAACTCGAGCCAGATGGGAAGCGCGGCGCGCGCGCCCGTTTCCTTCTTGCCGAGCGAGACGCGCTTGTCGTCGTTTCCCACCCAGACGCCCGCGGTGAGTTGCGGCGTGAAGCCGATATACCAAGCATCGGTGAAATCGTTGGTCGTCCCGGTCTTCCCGGCCGAGGGCCGGCCGAGTTCTTTCGCGCGAACGCCGGTGCCGAATTGCACCACCTCTTCAAGCATCGCCGTCATCGTCCGCGCGACTTCCGGCGGAATCACGTCGGTCACTTTCGGGCGCTGCTCCTCGAGCAAAGCGCCGTCGTACGTCGTGACGCGCCGGATGTAGTACGGCTCGATATGGATGCCGTCGTCCGGGAAGACGGTGAAGGCCGACGTGTGCTCCATCAGCGTCAGATCGGCGGCGCCGAGCGCCAGGGGCAGATACGGCGGCAGCGGGCTCGTGATGCCGAACTTCCTCGCCAGGTCCACCGTGTTTTCGATTCCGACGTGATCGAGGAGGCGCACGGCCGGAATGTTCCGCGAATCGGCGAGCGCGCGGCGAAGCGTGATGCGTCCCTCGAACTTCTCGTCGTAGTTGTGCGGCGAATATTCCAGGCCGCCGCTGCGAAACGTTACCGGCTCGTCCACCACCGTATCAAACGGCGAAGCCCCCTGCACCATCGCCTCCGCATACACGTACACCTTGAACGAACTGCCGGTCTGTCGCATCGCCTGCGTGGCGCGGTCGAATTTCGATTCCTCGAAATCGTAGCCGCCGACCATGGCCTTGATCTCGCCGGTCGCGTTGTCGATGGCGAGCAGAGCCGCCTGCGCCACGGGCTTCTGCTCGAGATCGACCTCGGCTGCCGTGCCGCTGATCTCCTTGATCCGGACGACGACGAGATCGCCCGGCTTCACCAGCGCCGTAACCGACTTTTGCCCGGTCCAGGAGAAGTCGGCCGGCGTGAGCATCGCGTGGTACGCCCCGATCTTGATCCAGGCGAACGTCGGCTGCGCGGACGTGACGAGGCCGGTGACGTAGTCGCCCTTCACAATCGTGCCGCGCCAGTCGTCGCTCTGATATTTCTCGAGCGTTCCGAGATTGTCGCGGAGGACATTCGGAAGGGCGCCGCGCCAGCCATGACGCCGGTCGTAGGCGTGGAGGCCATCGCGCACGGCCTGGTCCGCCGCCTTCTGCATGGCTACGTTCAGAGTCGTATAGACGCGCAACCCCTGCTGGTGCACCGCCGCGGTGCCGTAGGTGTGTTCGAGATACTGGCGGATCTCCTCGACGAAATACGGCGCGAGATCGTTGCGCAGCGGTTGGATGTGCAGGCCGAGCGGCTCCCGAGCCGCGGCTTCTTCCTCCGCCTGGGTGACCTTGCGGTCATGCCCCATGAGCGACAACACCAAGTTTCGCCGCGCCAGCGCGCGCTCCGGGTGCGTGATCGGCGAATAGATGGGGCCGCGGATGATGGCGGCGAGCGTGGCCGCCTCGGCAAGCGTCAACTGGCCCACTGGCTTGCTGAAATAGTATTCGGAAGCCGCCTCGAATCCGTAGTTGCCCGACCCGAGATAGATCTGGTTGCAGTACATCGTGAAGATCTGTTCTTTCGTGTAGTGGCGCTCGATCTGCAAAGCGAGGATCGTCTCTTGAATCTTGCGGTGGAAGCTGCGATCGGAGCGATTCAGGAAAAGACCGCCGGCCAGCTGCATGGTGAGCGTGCTGGCGCCCTCCGCGATGCGGTGGTGCATCACGTCGTGCCAGGCGGCCTGGAGCACGCGCGGGAAATCAACTCCCCAGTGCTCTTCGAAGTGCTGGTCCTCGGTGGTGAGGACCGCGGCTTTCAGAACTTTGGGAATCTGGTTGTACGTGAGCAGAATCCGCCGCTCGAGCGCGAAGGTGCCGACCGACTGGCCGTCGTCCGCGTAGAGCTGCGTCTCGGTCATCGGGCGGTAATCCTCGAGCGCGTGAATTTCAGGTAGGTCGCTCGAGTAAACGAACAGCAACCCCACCGCCGCGCCGATCACGATTGCGCACAGGACGAGAAACGCCAGGGCGAGGCGGCCGAGCAGCGTGTTGCCGCCGATCCTCATCGTCGCGCGATAGAATCTCTCTTCCATCCTGCTGTCATTCTATCGCATCGCCGCGCGCCTCGCTGGAATCGGAGTTGAACGTGTGTCAGTTTCCGGTAAGTACGGTACGATATGTCCGCGCCTGGACGGGCGCGCCGTCCAAATGTCACGCGACCTCGCACTGAGCGATCCTCTATTGCTGAACGACTGGCTTGCGGTGGCCTGGTCTTCGTCCGTGCAGCCGGGCAAATTGGTGCCGGCGCGCGTGCTGGGCAACGACCTGGTCCTGTGGCGAGGCGACGGCGGCTTGCATGCGTGGCGGGACCTGTGCATTCACCGCGGAGCGAAGCTCTCGCTCGGCAGGATTTCCCGCAAAGAGAATGCCGACTGCGTCGCGTGCCCATACCACGGGTGGGAGTATGGCGCCACCGGCGAGTGCGTGCGCATTCCAGCGCACCCGGATCAGCCTCCGCCATTGCGCGCGCGCGTGGAGACTTTTGCCGCGCGAGAGAAGTACGGTCTGGTGTGGGTCTGCCTCGGCACGGCGCATGGCGACGTTCCTTTGTTCCCCGAAGGAGAAACGGCGGGTTTTCGGCTCGTGCCAACGGGGCCCTATTCGTTCCACGCGCAGGGGCCGCGCATCATTGAAAATTTTCTCGATGTGGCTCACTTGCCATGCGCCCACGCAGGTTTGCTGGGCGATGCGGCACATGCCGAGATCGGCGAATATTCGATCAAAACCACAGCACAAGGAATCGTCGCTCACGACATTCCGATCTGGCAGCCCGACCCCGATGGCACCGGGCGCGCGGCGGAGGTTTATTACACTTTCTGGGTCGAACGCCCGTTGACGGCGCGATTGACCAAGCTGCACGGCGACCAGCGGTTCGCCATTCTCGGCACGGTCACGCCCGTGGACCTGGAAACAAGCCTTGCGTGGATCGTGCTGGCGATGAACTATGCCCACGACGTTCCGGAAGAGGAGCTGCGCCGCTTTCAGGACGTCGTGACCGCGCAGGATATCCGCATCGTCGATTCGCAGCGTCCCGAATTGTTGCCCCTCGATCTACAGACGGAACTTCACTTGCGCTCCGACCAGCTCGCGATTGCTTACCGGCGCTGGCTGAACGACCTGGGCCTGCGTTACGGCACCTCATGAGGCGAGGGCGCATTCATCGCTAGCACGGCTCAATCTTTCGGGGACGCCGGACCGCGCTGGTTTGTTGCGGGCGATCTCGACGGTTTCTTCGGCCTTTTCTTCAGCGGCTTTCCCGATCTGCTCTTGATCGCAAGCCTGACGCCCTTGTGCGGCCTGCCTCCGGAAATGGTAGCGGGACGCATTCTGCCCGCGGTGGCGTTCTCCATATTATTCGGCAATCTGTTTTACGCCTGGCAGGCGCACCGGCTGGCGCGGCGCACCGGGCGCAGCGACGTGACAGCGATCCCTTTCGGCATCAACACGCCGACCATCTTTGCCTATATCTCCCTAATCATGGTTCCGGTCTACCTGCGCACGCACGATGCAACGCTGGCCTGGCACATGGGCATTTTTGCAAGCCTGCTGAGCGGCGTGGTGCAGACCGTGAGCGCCTTTTGCATCGACTGGCTGCGCCGCACCACGCCACTGGCGGCCCTGCTGTCTCCGCTGGCCGGCCTCGCCATGGCTTTTCTGTGCCTCGGCTTCGTTTTCGGCATCTTCGAAAACCCGGCGGTGGCGTTATTGCCGGCAGTGATCATTCTGGCGACGTACGCATCGCGCATGCGCCTGCCGCTGCGCATCCCGTCGGGATTCGTGGCCATGGCTGTCGGCGCGCTAACCGTGGTGGTGCTGAAGGCATTCCATGTATATCATCTGCCGGCGCAACAACCGCTGCTGCCTCTGGGACTCTACTTGCCGAAGCCGGTGAATCTATTCCACGTTCTTGCCTATGGCGAAGGGCGATACGCGTCGATTTTCGTGCCGCTGAGCTTGCTGGACACAATCGTTTCGCTCCAGATTCTCGAAAGCGTGAAGCTGGATGGCGACGACTACGCCACGACGCCGTCGCTGCTGGTGAACGGCCTGGCCACGCTCGCCGGGACGGCGCTGGGCAGCGCCTTTCCCACGAGCCTCTATATCGGCCATAACGCGCACAAAGCCAATGGCGCGCGCATCGGCTATTCCATCCTCGGCGGAATCGCGAGCGCCGCGCTCTGCCTCAGCGGACTCGTGCCCGCCGTGTTGCACGTCGTTCCGCTCGAAGTCGTTGCGTTCGCCGTGGTCTGGTTTGGATTGGCAATGGTGGGGCAGGCGTTTGCGGAGGTTCCGGCTTCGCATTGCGTCGCAGTGGCCCTGGGACTCGTGCCGATGCTGGCGCAGTGGGTGACGCAAACTATCGATTTGGCGATCCGCAAATCGGGCGGAGATCTGATGACGGTCGCTCCGCGCTTTGGCGGCGAGCTGGCGATTTACGGCTTGATTGCGCTGGGCCAGGGCGCGCTGCTTGTATCGATGATATGGGCGGCGGCGCTCGTCTGGATGATCGAACGCCGGTTCCTGCGAGCGGCGATGTGGATGCTGGCGGCCGCCGTCTTCTCATTCTTCGGCTTGATCCACGCGTACCGGCTCACCGCACAGGGCATCGAAAATAAGTTTGGTTTGTGGGCCGCCCCGGGATTTGCGCTGAGCTATCTCGCAGCGGCATTGTTTCTTCTGATCTGCCACTGGTACACGACGAGCAGCCCTCGCGCCTTCGCACCGGTCACGCCTAGCGAGCTCCACGCTCCTGCAACTGCTGGAGCACAAGATCGCGGTCTCGCGCAGCCGCTTTCAGGGATGGATTGAGGGCCAGGACGGCGTTGAACTGTTCGAGAGCTTCGTCGAGTTTCCCGGTTTTGACCAGAGCGCGCGCGAAGCCATAGCGGGCTTGCGTATCGTCGGGCTTGAGCGCGACCGCAATCCGGAACTGCTCGATCGCTTCGCGCGAGCGGCCGATGGAGTCCAGCGCCATACCCAGGTAACGGCGCGCCTCCTCCTGCTTCGGCTCAATGCGCACCGCCTGTTTCAGCGGCGTCACGGCACCGGCCGGATTGAATTTCCCGAGCATCAATGTGCCGAGGGCGAGGCGCGACGGAAAGTCATTGCTGTACTTTTCCACGCGATGCTGGAGCAGGGCGGATTGAATCTCGATGCGTTCGTCGGGAGTCCCGCGCGGCAGCAACTGCAGCCACAAGTGAGCCATTTCGTCCGTCGACTGGTTGCCGCCCTCGACGCGCCGCGGAGGAGAATTGGGATTGCGCGGGTTCGCGGAAGAATTGTCGTAGTGATACCGCATGGAAATGATCGTGCCCTTGGGCAGGAACACGGGCTTGCGGTAGTGGTACACGGCTTGCCACTTCGGGTCCCAGTCCGGGATGCGGATCAGCCACTCCCGCCGGCCGTCCGGAAGCGTTGCGTAGCCCTCCAGGAGGCGCCCGAGATAGTGGGCGTGCGGGTAGACGGCGAGCGCGTCGGCGTCGACCGGCAGGCGGAAGCTGTCGCTCACCACGAAGTCGCGAGCGCCCGCAGGAATGTCGAGAGCCTCGTCATTCTGCAGTTCGATCAGCATCGGGAAGCGATCCGGCGGCCGATCGGTGAAGTAAAGCCGATGGAAGGCTTTGCCTGTTGCGGCGTGCCGATGGGCATGAAGTGGGCGTTGAGTACGAGGTCGGTGCCCGGGTCGAGTCTCCACGCCAAGCCGTCGGGTTCGACCCACGGCGTGCCGCCCGGCTTCCAGAAAAGGAAGTGACTTGGGATGTAGAACGGGCTGCTTTCGAGCGTCAGGTCCATACCCGGAAAGCCCACGCCGGGCGCCGACTCCAGGCGGCGAGCGGAACGCGCCGGATCAAGGACCACGTTCGCGTGGTGGACCAGACTCAGGTCGCTCCCGGGACGGATTTCGATGGCGCGAACGTAGCGGGTGGTCTTGATGCCGGGCGAGAAGACGAAGTTCCAAAACACGTCAGGGCCGGAAGCTGGAATCGAGAGCGGGCGCGACGATTCCAGGATCATGTCCGGCTGGCCTAGTTGCCACCCTTCAGAGTAGTGCGGCGCAGGCGCGGTTCCGGCATCCGTCCCAGCCGGAGCGCCTTCGCGGACCCACTCCGAAATGAGCCGGATCTGCGCGTCGCTGAGGCGATGATCGTCCGCAAAATCGCCGTAGCCCGGCTCGGGAAGCCAGGGTGGCATGATGCGACTTCGAGTCACCGCAACAATCGCGGAGGCGTGCTGCTTCACATCTTCGTAGCTGAGAAGCGGAAACGCGTTGGTTCCGCAGAGCGCGCCGGGTTCGCTCGAATGGTGGCAGGCGGCACAATTCTGGTACACGATTGGAGCGATATCGCGGGCAAAGGTCGGATGCAGCGAGTCTTGCGACGCCGGCGGGGTTGCCGCGTGCGGCGAAACTGCCAGCAGCAGGAGAACCAAGAGAGTCGGGACGCAACGAAGCGCCCAACGCCTTTGCGCGTGCACGGACATCGGGAAATCATCGCCCATTCAACGGCGAATCGTCCAACGAATCCTTGCGCGGGCGGCGGGATGGGCAAAGCGCTCTACCGATCGGAATAATAGCCGTCCCGAGCCTGCACGGTTAGATCCTTCTGGTTCGTCGTGAGATGGATTTTGTGGTAGCCCGCGCCGGGATTGGCCGGGTTCGGTGCGTAGCCCAGGCTGTATTGGTTCCTCAGCTCTTCCTCGACCTGAGCGTAGATCTGGTCGATCGACAGCTTTTTTGAAACCTGAAACAACCGGCCGCCGGTCTCGGTCGAGATTCGCTCGAGTACTTTCTTGCCGTCGGCGTGCTGTTCCTGCGAAGGGCGACGCCCTCCGCCTCCGCCGCCTCCACCTCCGCCGGGCCAGCCACCTCCGCCGCCACCACCCGGCCAGCCGCCGCCGGGCCAGCCGCCGGGACCGCCCATTCCTCCGTGGCGGCCGTAACCGCCGCCACGATCGTGCGATTCCTCATCGGCAAACAGAATGGAGTAGACAGAGGTATCGGCGCGCTGCGCCGACTCAACGGCATCCTCGAGTGTCTTCTTGCTGCCGTGATCCACGCCATCTGACAAAACGAAGAGCGCTTTGCGGCCCTGCTGCTTCTTCATCAGCTCATCCGAGGCAAGGTAGACGGCGTCATAGAGCAGCGTCCCTGCTCCGCGACGCCCTTGGCTCTGGCCGCCTTCGCTGTCTTGATCGAACTCGGGAGTTTGAAGCAATTTAAGCGCGGCTTGGAGCTTGGGACGAGAAGATGTCAGATCTTGCAGGAGCTCGACCTCCCGGTCGAAGTGAATCACGAACGCCGTGTCCTTGTCGCGCAACATGTGATCGAGAAACGTGTAGCTCGCGTCGCGCTCTTGGTCGAGAACGTGCCGCTGGCTCAGGCTCGTATCCACAAGCAGCCCGAGCGTCAATGGAAGATCGGTGTCGCGGACGAAGTTGCTGATGGTTTGCGGGCGGCCGTCTTCGTCAATGACGAAATCTTCCTTGTTCAGCGTCGGGATGATTTTCCCTTTCTTGTCGCGCACGGTGGCGTAAACGGTCACGAGCTTCACTTCAGAGGATATTTTCGCCTCCGGCTGTGGCTGCTGTTGTCGTGGCGGCGGTGGCGGTGGCTGCGGCTGTTGCTGCTGAGCCAGCAGGACTCCGCCTGAAAGCAGGAGAGGGCCCATCAGGACGGCCGCGAGCAGGTGACCGTGTCGCGGTCTTCGCCGAAACGAGCTGTTTTGATTTGGCATGGACTGTCGGATTGTCAGCTATAGAAGATTCCCACACCACGTTTCAGGTTGCCCAGTGAAATCTCGCGATGGCGAAGGGTCCCATGAAGCGGCGATTGAAAATTGCCGAGGAAACCGCGTCGCCGAGAAACGGCTTGCGGACGGTTTCGAGATTGTGCATCAATATAGGCGCTTATGCGCGTGTCCGGCCACGAACGGCGCTCTTCCTCCGGCTTCACTTGAACTTCCTCCCAATAAGCGAGCCGGCGGCCGTTTCCTGATTCCATCTAGAACTTCCAGCGAAGAATTCAAGGGAGGGTTATCCAAATGTTGCGAAGAACCGTTTCGTGCGGAGCCGTGCTTTCTCTGGCGATGCTCTGCTGCTTGACCGCCGGGGCCCAGGCGCAGAAAAGCGCCCAGCCAGGGCAGGCGTCGTTTCACGTGAAGAATGCGTTTACCGTAAAGGTTCCCCAGGGGGCGCACAACGTGCGCGTCTGGTTTGCGGTTCCGCAGGAAGACGCGTACTCGGTCATCACCAACTTCAATGTCGCGAGCGACTATCCCGTGCACTACGACTGGGATTCCTGGGGCAATAAGGTGGGTTATCTCGAAGTTCGCGACGCGGCGCGCCCGGAGATCACCATCACGGAGGAATTCGATCTCAAGCGCACCGAGATGCGCAACAGCATCGATCCGAAAGCGACGCGTCCGCTGACCGACGCGGAGCGCGAAGCGCTATCGCGATACCTAGAGCCAACCAAGTATGTGATCGTGAACGACCAGATCAAGGCGCTCTCGGCGCAGATCGTCGGCGGCGAGACAAATCCGATCCTGGCGGCGCGAAAACTATACGACTGGACGCTGCAAAATATCGACTACTGGGTCAAGGACCCCGACCACCTGAAGGCTTCGCCGGTCGGGAGCACCGAATACTGCCTCGGCAAGAAAACGGGCAATTGCACGGATTTCCACTCGCTGTTCGCTTCGCTTTCGATCGCGTCCGGCATTCCCGCGCGCATGATCTACGGCTCGCTGCTGAAGCCGACGCTCAACGGGATGGCCATCGACGGGAGTTACCATTGCTGGATCGAATTCTACGCGCCGCAGGTGGGATGGATTCCTCTCGACGCCTCGCTCGCCAATATCTACGGCAAGGAATTCGAACTCACGGACAAGAACAAGAACCTCGTGGAACTCACCACGGCGACCGGCTATCACGGACTCGACAAAAGCAAGATCGACTACTACTTCGGCAACATCGACGATCGCCGCGTGGTCTGGTCGATGGGCCGCGATCTAATGATGCAGCCGGCGCAGGACGACGGTCCGGTGAATTCGCTGCCGAAGGCGTACGTCGAGGTGGACGGCAAACAATCGACCGATTTTACGCGCCAGTTCACGTACAAGGAGCTCTTGGCGAGCAGCGGCGACCGCTCGGATTGAGTTTGGTTGCGGATGATTGCCGACAAATGGGACGCCGGAGAAATGGGATGCGGGGAGCTGTTGATGGAGCTTGCCCCCCGAATGAAAGCGCTCGCGCCGGGACAGATTTTCGAATTGACGGCTCTCGATCCCGGCGCGGTGGAAGACATTCCGGCCTGGTGCGGGCTCACCGGGCATTCCCTGGTTTCCGCGCAGCATCCCGTCTACCGGATTCGCCGGAGAGAAAACTGATTCTTGCACGACCTTAAGGAGGAGCTATGCCAGGAAGTTTTTGCGTCAGCATCACGCACTCGAAGGACAATACGGACAAGGCCACCGTCGGTTTCGTGGTTGCGAACGCCGCGGTTGCTTCGGACAAGGACACCATGGTGTTTCTCAGCATCGAAGGCGTCCGCCTTTCCCAAAAAAACTATGCGGACGACATTCACGAACAGGGCTTCGCGCCGCTCAAGGAGCTCATGGACAACTTCGCTAAGGCCGGCGGCAAGATTTACGTCTGCTCGCCGTGTTTCAAGAAGCGCGGTCTGGCCGAGGACAAGCTTGTCGCCGGGGCCACGATCGTCGGCGGCGCCAAGCTCGTCGAGTTCTTGAGCAACGGCGCTCCTTCGGTCAGCTATTGAGGTCTGTGGGAGTCGCGATGACGGTCGAGCACGATCCGACGCCGGACGCGACCTGCGACGGCGGCGATCTCGATTGCGGCAGCGGGCTCTTGCTGATTATTCGGAATGCGATGGACCCGCTGCCGTCGGGCGGCGTCCTCGAAGTGCGCAGCCGCGAAATCAGCGTGAAGGAAGACCTGCCCGCGTGGTGCCGCCTGGTGGGGCACGACATGCTCGCGAGCCGGCCGGGCGAATCGGGCTCGACCAGTTATTTCATCCGCAAGAAAACCGCGGACACCGTGCTGAAGCAGGACCTCGAGCAGGCCAGGAACTACGTCTGGCGGGCGCGCGTCCGAGGGCGCGGCGGAATGGGAGCGGAAGTCTTCGTCCGCAATCACTCCTTCGTCGCGGGACAGCCCGCCAGTTTCGATACGGCCGATCAGGCCATCAGCGCCGTCGAATACCTGCTCGGCTCGCTGGGCGCGTGCCTCGCCGTGGGGTTGCAGTGGCGCGCATCACAGCGAGGAATCACGGTGCACAACCTCGAAGTGGCTCTACAGGCTCGCGCGCAGGACATTCTGGTTTACCTGGGTTTGCAGGGCACGGGCAATCCGGGGCTGACCGACGTCCGGGCGGTCGTCTACATTGACGCGGACGCCGATGCGGAGGCGCTCGAGGAATTGTTGGCGGAAACGGTCCGTCGCTCTCCCGTGACGCAAACATTTCTGAATGCCGTGTCTTTCCATGCCGAGATTCGGAAGGCGTAACGATGAAACCAGGCATGCTGTATCCCGTCACGGTGGTGGGCAGTTGGCCGCGGCCTGCTTGGCTGCTAGAAGCGATGAAGCGGCGTTCGCCTTCGCTCGCGGATCTGCAAGATCAGGCCACGCTGCTTGCCATCAAGTACCAGGAGGATGCAGGGGTCGACGTCATCTCCGACGGCGAACAGCGCCGCGATAACTTCTACTCTTTCATCGCCGACAGCCTGGAAGGCATCCGCTTGATGACGCTCGCCGAGCTTCTCGACTACGTCGAGGACAAGGCCGCGTTTGAAAATCTTCTCACCGCGCTCGATGTTCCGGCGTTTGCCATCAAGAACCCGGTCGTCATCGGAAAAGTTCGGCGGCGTAAGCCGCTGGTCTTGGACGACTACCGCTTCTTGCGCGAACACACGCAAAAGGAAATAAAGGTCACTCTGCCCGGTCCGTACCTATTGAGCCGATCCACCTGGGTCAAAGGGCTTTCCGATTCCACCTATCCGGATGGCGACAGCTTGGGGAATGACATCGTCGCCGTGCTGCGTGAAGAACTACAGGAATTGGCGAGCGCAGGAGCGGATATGGTGCAGTTTGACGAACCTGTGTTGAGCGAACTTCTGCTGGCCGGCCGGTCCGCCACACGAACCTTCATGTGCGCCGCCCTCGCTGCAAGCTCAAGCCCGGAGGGCGAACTCGAACGCGCAGTCAGTTTGATGAACCGCGTGGTCGAAGGCATCCGCGGCCCCATTTTGTGCGTTCATGTTTGCCGCGGCAACTGGAGCCGCAACGAGGATGTCCTGCTGTCCGGTCCTTACGACGGCCTGATCCCGTACCTGAACCGCATGAAGCTCGACCAGTTCGTGCTGGAGTACGCCACGTCGCGCGCGGGCACGCCGAAAGCGCTCGCTGCCTTGCGTCCCAACGCACAAATCGGCTACGGAGTCGTGAATCCGCGCACTTCGGAATTGGAAGATCCAAATGAGATCGTGAGCCGCGTTCGAGAACTCACTGAGTTCATATCGCCGGAACGCGTTTTTCTGAATCCGGACTGCGGCTTCGGAACGTTTGCGGAAAGGCCGGTTGCCGACGCTCGGACAGCCTTCGGCAAGCTCAGCGCCCTAGCCGCGGCGGCCCGGAAATTGCGCGGCGAGTGAAAAACGGGGAAACGGTTTGAGCCGTCTCCCCGCTCTTCGTTTGGTGTTGCTACGGCAGATAGTAGCGGAACGACGTCATCACCATATTGTCGATTCCGTGAGGAGCAGCACTCGTGCCGGCCGTGGCACCCGCGCCCGACCAAGTGTTGCGGACCATGTACGAGTATTGCGGTCCCCACTGAACCGTACCCCTTGGCCCTTTGTAAAAGCGATACCAGAAGCCGAGAGTACCCTCGATGATGTTCCGCGTGTCGCCAGTGCAATTCGCGAGCGTGCCGGGAACGAATCCAGTAGACCCCCCGACACTGTTGGGTGTGGAAGTGTCGGTTCCCGGAACGGGCTCGGTAAAGCAGCCGTAATTGGGGAGCCCGATGGCTCCGTATCCTTCGTTCGGCGTCGTTCCCGACTTGGTATAGGACGTTCGAGCGTCATATTCGCCGCCGACGTAGGCATAAACATCGAGCTGGGGCGTCGTGTGCCACTCGAGGGTGCCGAGTGATCGAAAGCTGCGTATGGGAGCGAGCGTGCCATTTGGGCGCACCGTGACATCCGCGAGCGTGGATGCACCGTAGCGTCCGATACCGTCACCGCCAAAGAAGTGCAGACCCGCGTCCAGCTTCTTGTTGAACAGCGGCACGCGAGCGTTGGCCCCGGCACCTCCGCCTGGCCTGCGATCGTTGTAAGCGCCGACAGCGGAAGGAGTGGACGCCGTCTCGTTGGGGAAGACGCGGTCCCGAAACGTACTGACCAGGCCAAAGATTTCATAATGTCCCCAGCCCGGCTCGAAAGCCGCTTTGAAGATGAAATCCGGCGCTGTCGTGAAGGCATAGTTGGCGACGGGATTCAGACTGCCCGCGCTCGCGCCGAACGTACCGATGAGAAAATTGTTGTTCTCACCGTGAGCGGTCAGAGTGGTCTCGGCGTTTTCGATCGAGAAGCCCAGCCAAATCTTGTTCCCGAAATCCCTGGTGATACGGAAACCGGGCTGCCGGGCCCAACTGAAGCCGACGTGGTAGCTGCCGTCGATGACCATCGGCAGAGCCTCGGTGCGGTTATCGAGCCCGTGTTTGGTCTCGGTAATGAGAGTCCACATCTGGCCACCGGTGATCGTCCAGCCACTGTCGAAAGCAGCCTGACCCCAGAACTGGCGCTGGCGGAGAACGTAGCTATTGCTTTCGGTGTAGTTTGACGTGATACCGGTGCCGAGGAAATCGGTCTCGTAGTAGCCGCCGATCTTCACGTTGCTCAGCTTGCCCTCGATGAGCATGGCGATGCGAGACTGGCGTCCGCTGGCATTGAACTCCGACATCTGGTTCTGCGAGCTGCCCGGAAAGGGAATCGAGTTGAAGGGCGTGGTGACATCCGCGCTGAGCGCCTTCTGACGCCATACGGTTGCGCCTTCCATGAAACCCATCGGCGTCAGCGTGATTCCTTTGATGTGGATCGCTACCGGCGGTTCGTTCCCATCCTGAGCGGCGTCTGCGTCTCCCGCACCAGACGCTACTGCAACTCCTGTCGCGGGGCCGATGGCAACCGCTGCCGTTGGGGCCGCGACCGGATTACTGCCCGCTCCGCTCGATGCACTGAGCTGCTCTTCGAGCGACTGCACCTTCTGCTGCTGTTCTTTGAGCTGATTCTTCAGTTGTTCGTTTTGCTCCTGGAACTGCTTCCCCTGCGCTGCGAGAAGGTCCCGAAGCTGTTGCAGCTCGTCTTCCATGCGCGCTTCGGCCGGACTCTCCGGCGCCGCAGGGTTCGGCGCAGCATTCGCGGCCGCTGGTGCTGCTGTGCCCGCTGCTGCATCTTTATCGTTGCCTGCCGCCATCGCTGCAGTTCCCGCGAGGAGGGCGAAGACCACCAGACATGTTGTCAGGACTCTCATCTTGTATCTCCTAAAAGAGTTTTGTGCCTCCAGGAATGAAAAGACATTCCCCATACGCTGGGCGATTCGGACGGACCGGTTGCAACGCCCAAGTGTTTCCGCTGTCGGATGCCCCGACGGCGAATCAGGTTGAAATCAATTGAGAGAAATCAGGAAACGGCCGACGGTCGTTTTAGCGGAAGGAAGTTCAAGTGAAGCCGGACCCGGAACGCCAATTGTGACGGGACGGTGACATTAGGGCGTATATTGATGCACAGGCCGCAATCGCTTGGCAAGAACTTACTGAATGCCGAGCAGCCGGCACGCGTTCTTGTAGTAGATCTTCTCGCGGTCTTCTTTCGAGATATCGAGCGCGTCGATCACGCGGAGCGTTTCGCGGATGTACATCGGCCCGCCTTCGGGATCGAACGGCGCATCCGAAGCAAAGAGCACGTGTTCGACACCGTAGAAGTTCAGCGCGCATTCGAGCGCGGCCTTCGACCCGAACGTCGCCGTATCGGCGTAGAACATCTTGAAATAGTCGAGCGGCCGCTTCTTGAGCTCCTTGAGCAGCGGCCGGTAGTCCGTGTCCGAAGTGCGCGCCCCGAGCTGATCCCAGCCGGCACCGACGCGCCCCTCGAAAAACGGGATCATCCCGCCCGCATGGTGGATGATGATCTTCAGGTTCGGCATCTCATCCAGCATCTTTGAGAAGACGATCCGTGCCTGCGCCGCACTCGATTCGTAGGGCCATCCGAACGTCCACCAGATTTCGTAGAGCGACTTATCCTCCGTCTGGTAGTCGGGAAAAGCCGCCGTGCGCGCCGGGTGAATCCAGATCGGTTTCCCCAGGCTTTCCATCGCTTTGAACACCGGGCGGAATTCGGGGGCATCGAGCGGCTTGCCGTTCACATTCGTATAAATCTGGATGCCGCACGCGCCCAATTCCTTGACGGCGCGCCGCGCTTCTTCGACGGCGCCTTCCGGATCGCGCATCGCGACCGAAGCGATGAAGCTCGGAAAGCGGGCGGGATATCTTTGGCAGAGCTCGGCCATGCCGTCGCTGCCGATGCGCGATAGTTCGCGCCATGCTTCGCGCGTCCCGACCGCGTCCGGCGGCGGAGATGCGAGCGAAAGGATCTGCTGATATTCGTCGAACATGTCCATTACGGCGAAGCGCCTGTCGAGGTTCGTCATCATGGGGACGGCTTCGCTGCGGCGATGCATGTCCTTCATCTGCCCCGTTTGCTTCAGGAGCACTTCGTGAAACCCTTTCGGCCAAATGTGGGTGAAGATATCGAGTTTTCTCATGTTGGCAGTCCCTCGCCTCTCAACTCAAAAGTGCGGGTGCCAATATATCCGCACGGGCGAACGATAAAAAGACGAATCTGTCGCGCAGATCGATTGGCGAAACGCATTGAATATTGCGTGCGACCGGGTGTATAGTCCCGCCTCCCCGCGGATGGAACGCCAGCAAGGAGAAGCCTAATGAAAACGCGGACAATCGCGATCAGCCTCGTCGCCCTGGCGGCCCTTTTGATGCCCGCTGTTTCGAATGCTCGCCAGGCTAATTACAGCGTCACAATCCCCAAGGTTCTTTCGTATCCGACAACAACTCTGACATTCTCATCCAACGCCGTGGTTCCGCGCTCTCTGTCCGTCACGCCCGGAGATGTTCGCGTTCAATTCGACAACCCAGACTGGTCGGCGACGGTGTCGGAAGCCCGCTGGAACACTGCGGGCGGTGGTACCTATTTCAAGTTTGCCTGCCAGGCAACTTCCGCAGCCTGCATGAAGGCAGCCGGTCCCTCGGGCACCTACACTTACGTTCTCCAGCCCGACGGCGCAGCCGCACCTTCCAAGAATGGGCAGTATGGGTTCACCTGGGACGTGAGGCCGCCAGGAGACACGGTGTATGACATCATCGCAATCACGCCGGAGCCCGGCACTCTCGGGCTTCTCGCTGTTGGTCTGCTGGGCCTGTTTTTCGTAGTGCGCAAGAAACCCGCTCGCATCTAGGCTAACGTAGCGAAATGTGGTGCTTGTCGGACTAGCAAGGTTGGGGTGTGCGTCGCGGCCTGACTGAAATGCCGCTACGCCGTGGCCTCGGGCTATTGCCAAGGGTCTGCAACATCGTTCCTGCCGATGTAGGCGCCGCTTAATTCGTCGTGTTTCCCGGCGGCCAGCTCGACGCATCGCTGCGCGCACCGCGCCAGAATCAACTCCCCACCGGGCTGGCCGCGCATCGAGCGCAACTTCTCCACCATATCCGGAATCCAGCGCTGCGCATCCGGCGAATCGATGGTTTTATCCGCCAGTTGCGTCGGCGTGGTGCCCGGGTCGACCGCGAACGCCGTAATCCCGTAGTCCTTCACTTCGGCGGCGACGAGTTGCGTCAGCCTCGCCTGCGCGGTCTTGCCCATGCAGTAGGCGGAAAGATTGGGCGACGTCATCTTCGCGCGCGGCGACGCGATCGTGATGATGCAGCCGCGGCGCCGCTCCTTCATTCCCGGCAGCACAGCGCTCATGAACAGAAATGGCGCACGAATGTGCACGGCCTGTGCCGCCCACCATTCGTCCGGGTCCATGACGCCGATGGGGCCAAAGGGGCCGGGTACGCCGGCATTGTTCACCATGATCGTGACCGGACCGAATTGCCGCTCGGTCTCCTGCACCACGCGCGCCACGTCCGCGCGGCTCGTCACATCGCCGGCGACCGCCAGCGCGCGGCCGCCCGCCGACTGAATTTGCGCCACCGTCTCGTCGAGCGCTGCCTTCGTGCGCGACGTAACCGTCACCGCCGCTCCCTCAGCGGCAAAACGCACTGCGATCGCGCGGCCGAATCCCCCGCCTCCGCCAGTCACAATCGCAACTTGCCCTTCGAGCGCTCCTGCCATTCGGATCTCCCGTTGGTATTGATGCTACGCGGGAGGCTTCGCCGCCGCGCGAAAAAAACGGTTCCCTCACTGCACGGCGGGCACAAAAGATTGCGCAGTTTTTCGCAACGGCGGCGCGGCGAAAAGCAGAAGCAGCGCGGCGACGAAGCTCAATCCCGAGACAAAGTAAAACGCCGGAGTGTAGCTGTTGTAGCGGTCAAAAACGTAGCCCGCGAGAAATGGCCCGGCGGCGCCGGCCGTTGTCCCCACCGCGATCACGACTGCCACAACCGGCGCGTACGCTCGCGCACCGTAGTAATTCGCCGGCAGGGCCATCATCGCCGAAAACGACGTTCCAAATCCCGCGCCCAAGCAAATCGCGTAGAGATAAAGTCCGGCCGCGCCGCTCGCATGCAGCGCCAGAATCATTCCGACGCCAAAAACCACCGAAGCCGCCGCCCACACGAACCGCGGCTCGATGCGATCCGCCACCGCCGCGAAAAACAAAGTCCCGCCCAGGCTCGATAGCAGCATCACCGAAACTGAAAACGCCGCCGCGGCCGGCGTGTAACCCAGATCGCGCAAATGCACCACTCCGTGCGCAAGGAAAAGCGGATACCCTGCGCTGAATCCAAGAATCGCGATCAGGAACAGCCAGATGGCCGGCGTGCGAAAAACCTCACCGAACGTCCAATCGTCCGTGGTCTTGTAGACCTCGCGCCCCGCGCTGCCGCCGCGGGCGGATGAAACCATCTCGTCGGCGCTCGATGCTCCGTCCGGCCGCTGGCCGAGGTCAGCGGGGCTTTCCTTGATGAAAAGGAAGGCCAGCAGCGACGCGAGAAGACTCAGCCCGGCGATCAGCAGCCATCCGGCTCGCCAGTTTCCGCCAAACGCCGCGATCACGCGATTTAGCACCGGCGCGGCGACGAAGCCTCCGAACGTGCCGCCCGTGTGAACCAGAGTGATTGCGCGCGCCTTTCCCTTCACAAACCATCGACCGATGCCCGCCTGCGCGCCGAGTATTCCTCCCGCGAGCGTGCCAAGACCAACGATGCCTCCGAAAACGAAATACACCTGTGAGACGGTGCGAACGGCAAAAGCCATCAGCAGCGCCCCCGCGAGCACCGTGGCGCATCCGGCCAGCATCGTGAAGCGCACGCCCTTCTTGTTGATGCAAATCGCCGCGAGAGGCGCGGGCAGCCCCACCATCCATTGAAACAATCCGTACGAGAGGCCCAGCGCCGCGCGATCCATGTGCAGATCGGCGGCCATGTACGCGTTGATGACGCTCGCGCCGTAGAGCGGAAACGCGAAGTTGGTGAAGAGGATGAGCCAAAAGACCGCAAGCAGTTTCCAGCCGTAGAATTCCGTCTGGCGCGCCATTTGGCTCCTTGTTCTATAGTCGAGATCGTGTGGTCGAATCGCCGGCCGCGTTCGAACTGCTACTGCAGCTCCTCCGCCGTCACCCAGTTGCCGTGCACCTGGTTGCGCAGGCGCAGCGGGAGCTTGATCGTGGCGATGGGCCCCTTGTCGATGTGCTCCGCTTCGAAAACCAGCATGTCCGAAAGCTGCGTCTCGTGCAGATCGGCCACCAGCGCAAGGTAACCCTCGTGGCCCGGCGTCTTCGAAGGAATGTGGACCTCTTCCTGAATCGTCACGGGCTTGTTCGAATGCCACGACTTGAGCTTGCCGCTCTTGACCTCCAGGCGGCTCAGCGTGTTGAAGCCGGCGCCCACGGGTCCCGCGATCAGCGGCGCGCCCGCCTCGGGATCGAAACGCTCGTAGTAGCCGATAGAATAGTCCCGCATGTGATCCTTGTTGGCGATGCGGGGAAAATCGCCCGAGGGCGCGAGATTGTACTCCTCGAACTTTTCTCCCGGCTTTGACATGTCGAACGTCCAGCGCACGACACGGCCGAAAGCCATGTCCTCGGGTGTCGGATGGATGTGCGACGCTTCTTGGATGAACGGAAACGGCGCATACTTGCCGATGCCGAAATCCAGGTGCACGAACTTCCCCTCCGTGTACGCGTTCATGAAGTGAAACGCGGAGCACGCAGGCCTGCGGAACCAGTGCATCTGGCCCACGTGCCCGTCGCGCGGCATGATTCCGACGAACGTATCCTTGTTCGGCTCGCAAACCCAGTGAACGCCGCCCGCCTTGATACGATCGAGATCGGCCGTCGTCGGGAAAACCGGGAAAATCACGTGCTCCTTCGTCACCGCGAAGTCGTGCATCAGTGAAACGTAGGGCACCTGAAACCACTCCTCGCTGACGAGCTGGCCTTCCTTGTCCGCCACGCAGTAGGAAACGTCGCGAGTCGCCAGCCCGCTCGCTTCGTAGCCGAAGAAACAGAGCTCGCCCGTATCCGGATCGAGCCGCGTGTGCGCCGTCATGGTCTGGCTCTTGAGTTTCCCTCTGTAGTTCCAGACTCCGATGGTTTCAAGCGTCTCCGGATGAACTTCCATGGCGAGGCCGTCTTCTTTCAGCGCGAGCAGCTTGCCGGCGTGGAAGATCGGCGTCGTGTTGTTCACGCAGCGGTTGATGCCGCGCACGCTCGGGTCGTCCGTGTAGGGATTCCGGTAGAGGCCGAAGAGTCCGCGCCGCGCCTTCCGGTCGGCTTTCAGCCGGTCGGTCATGATGTACTTCATCTTGAAATCCACGTGTCCGTTCTCGAACTTGAACGCGCTGATCATTCCATCGCCGCTCAGGTATGTGTCGTGGCCGAGCATCGGCGGATACTGCGGATCGGGAATCGTGCGATACCACGTGCCGTTGATCTCTTTCGGCAGATTTCCCTCGACGATCAGATCGTAAATGTCGCATTCCGTGCGCATGGGCGCGTTGAATCCGCAGAAGTCAAAACTCTTTGGGAAATGGGTCGTCATCGCAGCCTCGCTCCTTGTCCTGGCCCTGGGCCGTTCTCACTGTGGGGTCCAAATTTGAAGTTTGCGCTGCCCGCAGTACGGCAGTCCTATCACTCCCACGTCGAAGCTGTCAACGTGTCCTCGGCGGCTGCCGCGGGATCGTCGCCGAGCCGGGAGGCGGCGCGGGCTCCAACAGCAACTTTTCGAAATCGTCCTGCGGGATCAGAAAGCGTCCCGAAAGAGCGGCGTAGCGCCCCGACGCCAGTTGCACGCACATCTCTGCGCATCTCGCGAGACCCGGCGCCGGATCGCCCATCTTCTTGAGATCCTTCAGGTACTCGACCATCTGCGGAACCCAGCGCTGGGCCTCGGGCGAAGTGATCGTACTCTCGGTCATGTCCGTGTAGACTGTGCCCGGTTCGATCGAAAAAACGCTGACGCCGTGCTCTTTGGCCTCGGCCGCCGCATGCTCCGACAAGCGTATCTGGCTGCCCTTCGCCACGGCGTACGCCGTCAGCCTCGGCGCAAACCATTGCCCGCCGAGGGCGGAGACGTTGATCACGCACCCTTTGCGCCGCGCTACCATTCCCGGCATCATCGCGTGCATGAATAGAAGAGTGCCGCGGACGATTACCTTCTGCGCGTCCCACCAATCATCCGGATCCGTGACCCAGACAGGCCCAAAAGGCCCCGTCACTCCCGCGTTGTTCACGAGAACCGTTGTCGGGCCAAACTTCTTCTCCGCGGTTTCGACGACGCGCGCCACATCCTTGCGGTTCGTGACGTCGCCGGCCACCGCAAGCGCGCGCCCGCCCGCGGCTTCGATCTCCTTCACGGTCGCGTCGAGCTGATCCTTCGACCGCGCGGTCACGGTCACGGCCGCTCCCGCCGCAGCGAGCCCCAGCGCGATGGCCTTGCCGAACCCGCGCCCTCCGCCCGTAACGATTGCCGTCTCGCCCGCCAACTGACCCGCCATCCGATTCCTCTCGGTTGCTGCGGACAATCCTGCACCGTCGTTCTCAGTGCGCCGCGCCATCGCTTCGGCGGCGGACCAAGAATCTGTCTTCGCTCTGTTCTACGCTTCGCTGATGAACTTCGTGACCAGGCAGGCGTCGAGTCCTTCGATTCCTTCTTCCGAGCCGTGGCCGCTTTCCTTCACGCCGCCGAACGGCGACTCCGGCACGGAAATCGCGTACGTGTTCACTCCCACCATTCCTGCTTCGAGCCGCTCGCCCAGCAGCTTCGCCGTGTGCGCCGAATTCGTGAATCCAAACGCCGCGAGCCCGTACGGCAGCCGGTTCGCCTGCTCCATCACGGCGTCGAAATCCGCAAACCGGTTGATCACCGCGACCGGTCCGAATGGCTCCTCGTTCATGATCCGCGCCGTGTTCGGCACGTCGGAAAGCACCGTCGGCGCGTAGAAATATCCCGGGCTGCGCAGCCGCGCACCGCCCGCGCGCACGTTCGCGCCGCTCTCCCGCGCATCTTGAATGAACGCCTCGATCGCCGCCAGCCGCCGCGCGTGCACGAGCGGCCCCATCTTGTTCTTCTCGTCGAGCCCGTCGCCGACTGGCACCGACTTCGCGCGCTCCGCAAAGCCTTCGACGAACTTGTTGTAGATCTTGTCGTGCACGTAGTACCGCGTCGGCGAAACGCACACCTGCCCCGCATTTCGGTACTTCGCCACCACCGACGCGTCGAGCACTTTCTCCACGTCCACGTCGTCGAAGACGATCACCGGCGCGTGGCCGCCCAGCTCCATCGTCGTGCGCTTCATGCCCTCGGCGGCGAGCTTCATCAAATGCTTGCCCACCGGAATCGAGCCCGTGAACGAAATCGCACGGATGATCGGCGACGCGAGCAGGTGCGCCGACACGTCCGACGGCACGCCATACACGATCGCCAGCACGTTCGGCGGCAGCCCCGCATCGACCAGGCATCGCGCCACCGCCAGCCCCGACGCGGGCGTCTCTTCCGCCGGCTTCAGGATCACCGAGCAGCCCGCGCCAAGCGCTGCGCCGATCTTGCGCGCCGGATTGCCGAGCGGAAAATTCCACGGCGCAAACGCCGCCACGGGTCCCACCGGCTCTTTCACCACCGCGAGCCGCGTTCCCGGCGTGCGCTGCGGCAGGACGCGTCCGTAAGCGCGGCGCCCCTCCTCGGCGTACCACTCGAAAATATTCGCCGACATCATCACCTCGACCCGCGTCTCGTGGATTACTTTGCCGGACTCGGTCGTGGCGATGCGCGCGATTTCCTCTTTGCGCGAGCGCAGTAGGTCCGCCGCGCGCTTCAGGATTCGCCCGCGCTCGTCCGGAAAGATCGCGCGCCACGCCTTGAAACCTTCCTGCGCCGCCGCGAGCGCCCGGTCGAGGTCCGCCTTCGACGCATGCGGCACCTGCCCGATCGTTTCTTCCGTCGCCGGATTGATCACCGGCGAACTCTTCCGCCCCGCGGCCGATAGCCACTCGCCGCCGATAAAAAGGCTCAAGTCCGCGTATGTGGATGCCAGTTGTGTCGCCATTTGCGCGCTCCTGTGGGTAATTCGCGCATAATTTCACGTTCGCCGGATGTCCGTCAAGTCGCCCTTGCACGTCCACAAATGTCGCCAGTCGTGCACGCAGAGTTTTGGGGAAGTTGCGGTGGGAGTCTTTCTCGATGCGGGTGCGGCGCGGCTACTACGACGCCTTTTCTTGCGCGTACGCCACGTATTCCTCGTAAGGACCCTTGAAGTCCTCGACGCGTCCGCCCTGGAAATGCCAGATGCGCGTGGCGACTTCGTCGATCACGTCGTGGTCGTGCGTGACGAGCAGCACCGTGCCGTCGTATTTCTGTAGCGCGATGTTCAGCGCGTTGATGGATTCAAGGTCCAGATGGTTGGTCGGCTCGTCGAGCACAAGCACGTTCGGCTTTTGCAGCATCAGCCGGCAGAAGATCAACCGCGCGGACTCGCCGCCCGAAAGCGTGTGCGTCTGCTTCAGCGCGTCTTCGCCGCTGAAGAGCATCTGCCCGAGCAGCCCGCGCAGCTCCTCCTGCGTCGCCTGCAGCTTGAACTGGTGCAGCCACTCGATGGCCGTCGTGCCCTTGACGATCGATTCGGAATGGTCCTGCGCGAAGTAGCCCACCAGCGCGTTGTGGCCCCACACCACCGTGCCGCCGTCGATCGCGAACTGCTTGTCCGTGTCTTCGATGTAGCCCATGGCGTTGCGGATCAGCGACTTCAGCAGCGTGGTTTTGCCCGTACCGTTGCGCCCCATCAGCGCGATCTTTTCGCCGCGCGTCACACTCGCCGAGAACGGCTGAAACACCTTCACTCCGTCGTACGCCTTCACCACGCTCTTGATCTCGATGGGATGCCGCCCCGAGTGCTGGTCCATCTGAAAACGGATGTACGGCCGCGCGATGTTGGACCTCGCCAGCTCGGCGGTCTGTAGCCGCTCGACTTCCTTCTTGCGCGAGGTCGCCTGCGCCGAACGCGTGCCGGCCGAAAACCGCGCGATGAATTCGTTCAGTTGCGCGATCTTCTTTTCGCGCTGCGCGTTTTCCGATTCGATGCGCGAGCGGATCGCCGTCTTGGCGAGCACCATGTCGTCGTATCCGCCGTTGTACATGATCACCGTTTCGTAGTCGATGTCCGCGGTGTGCGTGCAGACGCTGTTCAGGAAGTGGCGGTCGTGCGAAATCACGATCAGGACGCCTTCGTATTCGCACAGATAATCCTGAAGCCAGTGGACCGAATCGAGGTCCAGGTAGTTCGTCGGCTCGTCGAGCAGCAGCGCTGGCGGGCTGCCGAAGAGCGCCTGCGCCAGCAGCACGCGCACCTTCTGCCCGCCTTGCAACTCTCCCATCTTGCGCTCGTGCAGCGGTTCCGCCACGTCCAACCCGTCGAGCAGTCTGGCCGCGTCGGCTTCCGCCGTGTAGCCGCCCTCCTCGCCGACGATCCCTTCGAGTTCGCCGAGGCGCATGCCGTCCGCGTCGGTCAGCGACTCGTGCGGCTTCGCGTAAAGCGCGTCGCGCTCGACGAGCGCCTTCCACAGCGGCGCATTGCCCATGATGACAGTATCGATCACGCGATACTCGTCGAACGCAAACTGGTCCTGGCGCAGAACGCCGAGCTTCTTCGGCCGCGTCACCGAGCCTTTCGTGGGCTCGATCTCGCCGGTCAGAATCTTCATGAGTGTCGACTTGCCCGCGCCATTCGGCCCCGTGATGGCGTAGCGCCGCCCTGCAAGGAACGTGCAGGTGACGTCCTCGAACAGTATTCTGGCGCCGAAGCGCATCGTGATGTTGTTAATGGAGAGCACGAACCCTCAATTGTAGCGTAGATTTGCCGCCCGCGCTGGCCGCCTCGCGCGGCCGTGGTGTGCCTTCTCTAACGAGACTGGCCGCGTCCGGCGCTACTGAAATCCCGCCAGGAACCCTCGCAGCGCCGCGACGCACTCCTCCGCCCGGTCGATATAGATCTCGTGCCCCGCGCCATCGATTTGCACGATTTCGGATTGCAGCAGGGCTGCGGCAATGCTCTCCTGCTCCTCGATCGAGGTCGCGGCACTTCGCGTCGGCGCTAGAATCAGGACCGGCACTTTCACCTCAGGCAGCAGCGGCATGATGTTTGTCGTCGAAATCACGGTGCTGTAGCCGACGAGCGAACGCGTGGCTGCTCTGCCGAATTGCCGGATCGCCCACTCGGTCTGCGCGGGATCGGTACTCGGGAACGTTCCGGGCCGCGACAGCAGCTCCCGCGCCCAGCCCTCCGAGCCCATTTCCTCGAGCGCGCTCTGCCACGACGCGCGGCCGAAAGCGAAAAGCTTTTGCGCCGCGGGACCAATCGTCTTCGGCGTGGCGCATAGCGTCAGCGAGCGCAGCCGCGCCCCAGTTGTCTCAGGCCGCGTCGCCGCGAATCCGACGGCCAGCATCCCGCCCGTCGATTCGCCGAGTAGGTGGACGTTCTCGAGCCCAAGCGCATCGCAGAACGCGCTGAGGTCGCGCACGAGTCCGTCAAACGACCACGGGTAGCTCGGCCCCGGATCGCCCGAGCCGCCGTGGCCGCGCAGATCGCGCCGGATCACGCGATAGTCGCCCGCCAGCATCGGCACCCAGTGCCGCCAGAACTGCGAGTTGCGCCCGAACCCGTGCTGGATCACGATCGTCTGCCGCGGCTTCCACGGAGCGGTGAAGTCATCGTCCTCGTAGTACGTCACGTACCCGTTGATCGTGATTTCCGGCACGCTGGCTCTCTTCGTTGTCATCCCGAACCCAGCCGCGTCGTCTGCGGATGGGGGTGAGGGATCTGCTTTTTCCGTATCTCTCGTCGCGCCGCTTTACCCTGACGGAGGAAGACGGGCCTTCAGCGCGGCATCGCCTTCGCCCGCCCCCAAGCGCAGCCACAATATTCGAGAAAACTGTCTCTGCAAATGACATTTTGGTGCCGATCACGCCTGCGCGTCCCGTCCCTCCTATGTCAATCAACCGGCCCTTTCAAATTCCACGGTGGAAAAGCAACCCCTGCTCCAACGGAACGCTCCTATAATTATCGACGGTGCCAAATGACGGGATGAGGCCTACAAGAATGCGGCACGACATCTCCCAACGTCTAGCGAAACGCAAAGCGCGAGTCCTGCCGTTAGCTTGTGTCCTTTTCGCGGGCGCATTCTTTTCTCTCCCGCTCGCTGCACAGGAAGAAGAAGGGCCGTTGCCAGGTGCGCCTCCGCAATATGAGCCGGCCCCGCAGCCGCAAGTAAGGCCACCGGAAGCAGCGCCCCCGCGGAAGGCTCCGGAAGTCGAGCACCACTCCTCCGGCATCTCAAAAGAACCGCCGTCGATCCCGGCGGACCAGATCATTCAGCGATTCGCACAAAGCGAAGCTGAGTTCAGAGCCGAACGCGAAAATTTCACCTACGTCCAAACCTTCGTCGTGCAGACAATCGACGACGCCGGAGAGCCGGACGGCGAATATCGCATGACGAGCGACGTCACCTTCACGCCCTCAGGCAAGCGCTACGAGGTAGTCACCTACGCCCCTGCTCCGACGCTCAATCGCATATCGCTCTCCGAGCAGGATCTGGACGATCTCAGGAACATTCAGCCCTTCGTGCTCACCACCGAAGAGTTACCCAAGTACGACGTCAACTACGTCGGTCGAGAACAGGTGGACGAAATAGGCGCTTATGTGTTCGACGTGGCTCCCAAGAAGATTGAGAAGAATCAACGCTACTTTCAGGGACGCATCTGGGTCGATGACAAGGACATGGAAATCGTCAAGACCTACGGGAAGGCCGTGCCGGACATCCGGAAGGGCGGCAGCGAAAACGTATTTCCCAGGTTTGAGACCTACCGCGAAAATATCGAGGGCCACTACTGGTTCCCAACCTTCACGCACTCCGACGACGTCCTGCACTTCCAGTCGGGCGGTGTCCACATCCGCATGACGGTTCGCTATTCCGAATATAAGCGGTTTCGATCGTCCATCCGCATTCGGCCGGCCGACCCGCTACCACCACCGCCGCAACCCCGGCCGAATCCCTAATCGCCGGATGGCTTGTCCCGCCGTCGCCGAAGGGCCACCTCCAAGTGGGCGCCGTTGCGCTTTTTCATTGTCATCCCGAACCCAGCCGCGTCGTCCGCAGGTGGGTGCGCGGTGTCTGCGTCCCGGATATCGCGGGAAGGGATCTGCTGTTGCCTTTTTAGGGGCGCTGCCCTTCCATCGCCCGCCGCTTGCGCGGGCCGAAACCAGTTTTGTAGGGCACGGCTTCAGCCGCGACATGGAAGACCGCGCGGAGCGCGTTCCTGTGCGCTGCTTCTCTCGCAGCACGTACTCCCGCACCCGCCGCGGCGCGTACTCACGCTGTGTGTCTTAGCTCGTCCGCCGAAGCGCTCGCGCTGATTTGGGCTCAGGCCACACCGCAGTGACGGCCAGCCCCACCGCAATTCCGACCGACACCTCGAAGAACCGATGCGCCGCAATCACCCACGGAGGCCTCGCGCGCGCGATCAACAGGATGATCGCCAATGTGATTCCCGCGAACCGGTACGCGGGCCTGTCGAGATGCAGGATCGCGCAGATCAGGCCAAGGGCAAGCACGCCTGCACCGAAAACGATCGCGCTCGGCCCGAAGTACGTCGCGAGCAACGCGCCCGCTGCGGCGCCCAGCGCCGTTCCGACGAATCGCTGCCACCCGTTTGTCATTGCTTCCCCGATGGACGACTGCGTCACAACCAGCGTCGTGACCGGCGCCCAATAGGCCTCCGGCAATTTGAACATGCGCGCCACCAGCAACGACGCCACCGCCGCCACCGTCGTCCGTACCGGATTCTCCAGCCCCCGCCAGCTCAACCTCGACAGCACCGCACTCTTGCTCTGCGCCATACTTCCTCCACTGCCGTTTGTGGTCCGGACGGTTCTGCGGACCCGTCCCGCCCGCCGCGCCCCAGCCGGCGCAGCCCGCTTCACCGCGTGTCCGACCGCCAGCATGGCACCCAGCGCCTCCCGAACTATGGGCTGCGCCCGAATCCGTCGTAAGTATTGCGGGTGCGCTAAACAATTGGAAACATCGCAATGGCGCAAATCAGAGAATCACACTCAAACGGACGCCGCAAAGGCCTGATAGGCACGGGGGCAGACTGAAAGGGCAGATACGACGTAAGACGCCTGCTTTTCGCCGACGGTCCAGGCATACAGCCGAGACGCAGAAATCACGCGGGAAGTTTCGGTCGCCCACTTCCCACAAACAGCACGCGACAGGAGAATCGTTTCCTCGCTGTCGCAACGATTGTTTCGTGCGGGGAGCAGGCCGAGTGCCGGGTCGAGGATGAAGGAGCCCTTTACCTTGGCGCTCCGGCTGCCTTCCTCCCACTTTTGATACAGGGATAGTGGCCGTTCAACCCGATTCGGCCTGCCGATCTGTTCCGCCAAATGCACAAATTGGCTCCGGCACCCATGCCGACGCATGCATCGACTCGGAGAGTCGTTTCTGTACGCGTCGCTGGATTGGGTCTGCCAGTCAGAGACACAAGTAAGTAGGCAGGGGCGTCAATCTCCATCGAACGAAGTCTTTGGAACAAGGCGGGTAGACTAACGGCAAAGGCCCTGGCGGCCCCCTCAAGCCGATCCAAGAGCTCTGACGGCCGATTAGTCGGCAAGTTGCCCAGATGCTCCCTCAACCGCTGGGAGGGCATCAGGAGCGCGCTGGCGAATAGGTTGCAGATGCGTTCCTCTGCCGTTCTCTCGCGTGCGCTCAGCAAGCCAATTTGATGCCGCGGGCCATTCCCGCTGTCTTTATAGAAAAATGTGTGTCCGAGCTCGTGGGCAAGCGAAAATCGTCGTCGAGATTCCGTGGAGTTCTTCTTCAGTCGGACTAAATAGCTTCCCTTTCGGGGAATCAGCAATCCTTCCTCACATGAACTCCCAACGAGGTCGTTGATCACACGCACCTTATTGTCCATCGCGATGCGGAAGACATCTGTGGGGGCGCTGTTCAGGCTGCCTCGGAGCCGTCCGCGCGTGGTTTCCGCCGCTCTCTCGACCGCACTTTGGAGGGAAGCCGCCCCGAACAAATCGAGGAAGTACTGCTCTGATCTAGTGAGGCCACTCATGACATTGGCAGTCGACCAGAACTTGTGTCGCTAGAAAGAACCGCCAGGATCAGCCGTTCGACAAACACATCGTACGCCAACTGCGCTTCGCGAGCAGCTATTAGGTAGGGCTTTTCCCCAGAGACGAGCGAGTCACACTAGCGGTCAATGCGCGCGACCTCTGCCTTCTTTAGCTTCTTGCCTCGCTCTGAATTCGCAACTGCGGCCCTGAGGGCACCGATCTGAAACAGCGCTGACAATCGCTCAGAGGCATCTTCGCCGCTGGCTAGTAGGTCGGAAACGAGCTGGTCTTGGGCGGCTTGATGAAGTAGCTCAGTCACCGCCGTCCCGGGAACGCCTCCCATGGGGAGATCACGCAGAAATTGCTGCACGACGTCAAAGGCCCGTCGCAAAACCGGAGCCTCGGATCCTGCAAAATCGTGCATTCTCACTTTCCGATACGCGACATCGGCGGGGATTCCAAAGTGCTGACAGAACGCGTCGACGACAGCCTTGCATTTCGAAGCATCCCTAAACAAATGGGGCGCTACGAAAACATATGACCTCCAGAGCTCGCTGTAATGCTGCTCGAGTACCTCGATATCGGCATGATAGGCAAACAACTCAGTCTGAACCCGCAACGGCAGCACTCGCCCTTCGCGGATTTCGAGGCGAGCATCAACGACTTTAGACTGCATGCTCAGCGACGGGCAGTAAATGAGAATCTCGCCTGGCCTCGCCCCTGCCGCTTTCTCCAGTTTGGCCTCGAGGTTCATCCGCCCGACGCTGGTGGGATGATCCTTGTCGCCCCTCAATTCCTTCGCAATGAAGCTGGATGAGTGGCTGCTCGCATCGGCCAGGGAGCCGTCTACAACAAGAAGAGTGCGATAAATGGCGCCTCTTCGATAGCGAAGGCCTACGTGAAGTTGGCGGCGTAGGCTCTGCACCTCGGAGCGATCAGAGGAAATCGTTCCGAGGTAGTCGAGGAGCTCCTGGTCCGAAAGATGGACCATGTGAGGGACGGGGTAGTGCCCGTCCTCCGTCCATGGAGCGGGATAAATGTTTTCATCATCGCGCGGCTTACGCTCGGGCCCTGTGATGTCGACAAGCTTGGCCAACATTGCACTCGCCGCTGCCTTCTTGTGGTGATAATAGACACGTTCAGCCATTTCGTACCGCTCACGCATGATGTCTAGCACCGCGGTCGCCACGTCCCGCCTTTGACCACCATGCCCCTTGCGCGTGACCATGATAGAGACCCGTAGTCCTTCATTCTCGTACAGCGTACCGGGACGGACCGTAAGATATCGTTGCAGTCTCGTGTGGAGCCGGGGCTCCATCCCGAGGTGCTGGCGGTCTCGCGGAAGGTAGTCGAGAAGGTCCGCGCAAATAGTATTTCCAACGACGTCGCTCATGAAAGGGTGAAAGAGTCCTGCCTCAGCGAACTGCTTGTGCCAAGCGCCCAAATCTTGGAGGCGTCGAGCCACGGGTCCGGCGGCACCTTTGGCGATCTGCCTGTCGAGTACCCCTTCGAACCCGCACGGCGTGTCGATGTCATCTTTCCAGTTGAGCAAAAGATAAATCAACTGGCGGAGCTCGGCGTTGGAGAGCTTTTGCAACCAAGGCGATCGGTCATCGGAAAAGACCCTTGCGAGGTCGCTTGATTCGTTGAACAGCATTTCATAAAGCCGTGAGCCCGCAAGGCTGTCGTGCCTCGGATAGATTCCCGCGAACTCGTCCTCGAGCGTATGACCAAACGGCACGTGGCCGAGGTCGTGGAGTAGCGCTGCCGCGCTGACGACCTCCGTTAGACCACGCCACTTCGCCTGATTCGTAGTCACGTTGTCCGGCAAATCGGAGTTCGCTGGGACTTGGCGGAATTGGGGCGACAAATGGCTGCCTGGATGCTCCAAACCAAGCCGCTCGTGGTTCTGGACTATCCGCCGCAGAATCGTTCGACACACAAAATACGTGCCGACCGAGTGTTGGAGCCTGGTGTGCACCGCGCCCCGATAAACGATGTCGGAAAACCCGAGTTGCCGAAGCCCAGCGAGCCTCTGGAATTCGGGCGTGTCGGCAATCGCCACCGCCAGCGGCGTGAGGACCTTCGCGCCATAGAGGGGGTCCTGGTAGAGCTTCCCGCTTTCGCGATGCATAGGCATATTGTGCTACTCGGCGGACCCGTTTTCCAGCCCCAGCGACGCGAACCTTCCGTACCGGGCAACGAGTCGTCGGCCCCCTCGGCCGGGCGCTCACAAATGATGTCATGAGGTATGCGCCTCCCGGGGCGAGCGCAGTACGCTAGCTCCAGCCCAGGTAGTCCGGAACGGGCAGGCAGGAGGCGCATATGGCAGTGTATGTCGGAGTGGATTTT
>JBEKAE010000014.1:0-86169 GCA_050018375.1 Candidatus Acidiferrales bacterium
GGTGTTGGCCCATCCTCAAGTCATTGCTCGGAAGATGATCCGAGAGATGGAATCGCCCGTAGGGGCCGTGCCCGTCATCGGAAGTCCTCTACGGCTGTCTGACAGTCCTGCTCGCTTCGATCCGATTCCGGCGCTGGGACAAGATACCGAACCGATTCTTCGAGAACTTGGCTACACCGCCGCTGAAATCGAAACTTTCCGGCGCGATCAAGTCATCTGATTGACGGTCCCGTTAGGTAACAGTGGCAAGAGCTTCTCGCGGAGACGAAGCGGAACGAGACCCGATTCCACAGGACGATCCTACACACCGAAACGTGTCGCATCGCCACTGATTCCGTCAGCCCGCGCGGCACCGAGACCGATGTCACGCTCGGTAAGCCATCGCGCTGTGGCGGAGCCGGGCCGCAGTCGATTCGAAAGCCTCCGCAGATCTTCCAGCTCATCAATATCGAGTTCCAGACGAGGGTTTCGAAAGACTCGAGTACGTGCGCCGCATCCCTTCGCCTCAGCCAGGTGACGGGGGAAACTATTGGGGCCAAAGTGCGAGGGAAAGAGAACGGCGGGTGAACGCAGGAGCGCGTTGGTGCCCGTGCCATCACTCGAGGGAACCATGACTACGGACGGCGCAACCTCCAATTGTTCGAAGACCGCCTCGATATCGCACGGTTCGACCAGCGGCAGATCAATGGGCAGCCGAAGCAAAGCGTGTACGCCCTGTTCGGCGCAGTAGCGTGATCCAGCGTCTACGGAGTCGCTTTCCGAGGTCTGGTAAGATTCGACAATTGTTTCCCAGCCAAGTTTTCGCGCACGCGAGAGAGCCCCGGGTTCTTTGCTAATTACAAACACGCGGTCTGCACAGCGGGTCGCAGCCACAACACTGAAAAAATCCTCGCACATCGCCTCCGCCAGCGCCGCGCGGTCAACAGGAGGAAAGTGCGGAGCCAGGCGCTTCTTGGCCTCGCAAAATTCTTTCACCGGAATCAGGATCGCCTTCATGCAGCGGCTCCTGCTTTCTGCTTCTCGGCGAATTGCACAACTCTCCGCGCCAGTAGGTCCTTGTCTTCAACGTTGCGCATGACCGTCGGGTGGATCACGACCTCCATGCCGAGCGATTCGATTTCCGAACTCTGGGCGCTGTCGACGGGATCGATCACAAACGTTCCGCAGATGTCCTGATACATCCGTGCCACTCCGAGTGCCGACACGTCGTGTCCCAGTTGCTCGAGCATCTGGTCGGACGGCCCCTTCAAGGATTTGCCTCCCACGATCGGGCAGACTGCGACAACGTGAGTCCGGCGCGTGCGCAAAGCTTCCCGCACGCCCGGAACCGCGAGAATGGGCCCAATACTGATCAGCGGATTGCTCGGGCAGATGACGATGCTAGAGGCGCGCTCGAGCCCTTCGAGGACGCCTGGGGCCGGGTGCGCTAGTTCGATTCCATCGAACGAGATTGCCCGAACTGTCGGCTCCGCGCGTCGCTGAACCAGGTATTCTTGAAAGTGAAGGCGCCCCTCGCCGGTTTCAATCATGGTCGGCACAGGCTGGTCGCTCATTGGGAGAATTCTGGCCCGGACGCCCAACGCTTCCCGGATGGAATTCGCCACCTCCGAGAGGCGCGCCCCGGCGCGGAGCATGGCCGTGCGGTGGATGTGCGTCGCCAGATCGCGATCTCCAAGATGGAACCACTGGGGGCGGCCGTAAACGGCGAGCTGCTCGAGCGCGCGAAACGTTTCGTCGCGGAACCCCCATCCTGTGTCGGGATTCACCAGGCCTGCCAACGTGTACGTGACGATATCCAGGTCGGGCGATATCGAGAGGCCGTGCATGACAATATCGTCGCCCGTATTCACGACGACCGTCAGCTCGCGTGGATCCATGACGCGATTGAGTCCCAGTAAGAGCTTTGAGGCGCCAATCCCGCCTGCTAATGCCACGATGTCCATCAGTGTCTCGCCTGGTCGAGCAGTATGAGATTCTCTCGGTGCGCGGCCAGGCGTTCTATCGGCAGGAGTTCGTCTGTATCTGCGTGTTCGAACACGCGCCGCATTTTGTAGGTTGTAGTGCGCTCGGCAGGCGTACGACCAATCGTCCGAACCAGCGCTCGAAGCTCACCCGGCGAGACAGATTCTCCAAAGTTAGCTCCTGCGGATTTTGAGATGCTCTCTTCCATCAACGTGCCGCCGAAATCATTGGCGCCCGCTTCGAGGCAGGCCAATGCTCCTTCGAAGCCAAGTTTCACCCATGACACCTGGACATTCTCAATGTGTCCGTTCAGGAGCAGCCGGGCGAGCGCATGCACCAGCAAGTGTTCCTCGAGCGAACTCCCTGCACGCGCGCGGCCCGCGCGGAACAGTCTGGTCTGTGAGTGGATGAAGCCCAAGGGAACAAACTCGGTGAACCCGCCCGTGTCCATCTGAATCTCGCGGAGCAAGAGCACATGCCGCACCCAGTGCTCGGGCAGTTCTGCGTGACCGTACATCATGGTGCTAGTGGACGGAATGCCGAGCTCGTGCGCCGTTCGAATCACGTCAATCCACTGGCGGACCTTGAGCTTGTTCGGGCTCAAGAGCTGGCGCACCTTGTCATCCAGGATTTCCGCTGCCGTTCCCGGGATGCTGCCTAGCCCTGCCTCTTTCAGTGTTCGCAGGTACTCAGACAGATTCATGCCGGTCTTTTCGACGCCGTACACGATTTCCATGGGCGAATACGCGTGCAGATGCAGATTCGGTAGATGCGATTTGATGGTGCGCAGAAGATCAGCGTAATACGTGCCCTCCAAGTCGCGGGGCAACCCACCCTGGATGCACACCTCGGTCGCACCGCGCTCGACCGCTTCGACACATTTTGCGAGGAGCGACTCCGTCGAATGGAAATAAGCATCCGGTGAATTCGGGCCTCGGCTGAATCCGCAAAATGCGCAGCCCACGATGCACACATTGGTGAAATTCAGGTTCCGATTCACGACATACGTGACGCGATCGCCGACGGCGCGCCTGCGAAGCTCATTCGCAATCTTTACCACCGCGAGAAGGTCGTCGTCTGTCGCGCCACACAGGACGAGCCCGTCGTCAAAATCGAGATCTCTTCCAGCGAGAGCCTTCTCGAGGACATCGGCAACAGTCGGACTCGCAGCTTTGAAAGCCTGCTCCCAGGAGATCTCTCGCCACCGAGGATCCATCACGTTCAGCATTTGCCACTCTCAGTTTCGGGCATAACCGTCTTCTCCTTGGAGTTTCTGCAAACAAGATTGGACGCGTGCATCCACGAATCCTGGCCGCGACGAGAATTCGGGATAAATCGCCAGCCGCTCCTGCAAGACGAACCCGGCGGCGGCTGTCTTTTCGGCTAGTAGAGAGATCTGTGGCCAGGCTGCCTCTGGATTAATAAAATCTTTCGTAACAGGAGAAATTCCACCCCAGTCGTTGATCCCGGCTTCTAAGAGCAGAGGATAGTCGTCCGAGAGCAGGTTGGGCGGAGATTGAATATTCATCTCGTGGCCGAAAATCAGCCTGGCGACGGCCAGGGTCCGTTGCAAGTCCTCGGTCGAAGGCTCGGGCGCCAGCGCCATTCGCGTCCCGGGCTTGGCTCGGAACGGCTGAACGATCACTTCCTGGATGTGGCCATACTTCTCGTGGAGATCGCGAATGGCGAGCAGTGAATCGACACGCTCTTCGGCGGTTTCGCCGATGCCAATGAGGATGCCCGTCGTAAAGGCGATCGACAACCGCCCCGCATCCTCGATCGTTTGCAATCGAAGCGATGGCACTTTGTCCGGGGCTTTCCAATGCGGGCCGCCTGAGCGCCACAGGCGGGGACTGGCACTTTCAAGCATCAGCCCAAGACTGACATTCGATTCCTTCAGGCGGCGCAGATCGACAGCAGGCATGAGACCGGGATTGGAATGGGGAAGCAGGCCAGTTTGGTCGAGAACGAGCTGCCCCATTGCCGTCAGGTATTCGAGCGTGCGCTCGAAACCCTGTTTTCGCAGGAACGCTCTGGCCTCTGGGAATATCGTCTCCGGCTGATCACCCAGGCTGAACAGGGCCTCTTTGCATCCCGCACGACGTCCGGCTTCGGCCACCGCGAGAACTTCTTGCGATGTCATAAATGGTTGGCCATCGGCCGCAGGGTCCGCTCGGAACGTGCAATAGCCGCAATAATCGCGACACAGATGCGTCAGCGGGATAAAAACTTTCTTCGAGTAACTAACCGTACGGCCTTTTGATCGGTCCCGAACGGCTGCGGCGGCCCGGAGCAAGGAACTTAGTTCGGCATCCTCGATTAACAAGAGCGCTTGTCCGCGGGATATGCCACCTCCTTCGATCCCGCGTTCGAGGGCGGTAATCACTTGAGATGTACTTGCCAGCCCTTTCATTGAAGCCTTGCGCCTTTCAAAATCGGGCTCTCTGTCTATGGCCCACAGCGAGGTCCCCGAGCATGCGCGATTCACACTCCGCAGCGCAGGGGATTATAATGCATCCACGTCGCCTTAGGTGAAACCGTGTGACTATCGACTAGTGTATACAAGTTTTCTGTTGTCGACTATTCAGACAGGTCGAAGGGATACACGTCTGCCGCGCGCGAGCGGCTTCCCATGTTGCTATTTCCTTTGGCTTCACCAGAGCTTCTCCTCGCTCGATGGAGATTTCGTGCGGTCCAAAGGAAAGCTCATGTATACGCTTGTACACATTCCAGTTAGACGCGTATACTCTCTGTCCCGGAGGAAAGACGAGTGTGTCGAGCGGCGACGCCGTCAACTGCGATATTCATCGAAGGGCTCCCAGCACAAAGGCGTTGCCGCTGGTATGAGCCGTCCGAACTGCGAGGGAAGACCTACCCTGCCACAGTTGAACGGGGAGGACAATTTTACTGAATTGGAGTTCTAGACTGTAATGGGTTGGGAATGACCAGACACTCTGCCATCAAAAGGAGAAGAAACAGTGGGCTACAAGAGCTTAGAGGACGTGCTACAAGCCACCGGGAATCCGGTGAAACTGCTGCGCAACTCGCAAACTGGGCCATATGTCTATCCGGTGGTCCCCAGCGAGTTCTCGAACTGGAGGGATGAGCAGCGCGCCTGGCAGCAGACCTGCGTTCTCTTCAACCAGTCTTATCACATGACGGATATGTATGTTGAGGGTCCCGATGCGCTGAAGTTGCTTTCCGATCTTGGCGTAAACAGCTTCAAGGGGTTCGAACCCAACAAGGCCAAGCAGTTTGTTCCATGCAACTATGATGGCCACGTGATCGGCGACGTGGTTCTGTTCTATCTCGACAAGAACCTCTTCAATCTGGTCGGCCGTCCTTCCGTGCACAACTGGGTGCAATACCACTGTGAAACGGGCGGCTACAACGCGAAGGTGGAGAGGGACGAAAGAGCGGCTGCCAGACAAGGCCCGATCGTTCGGAAAGTTTACCGATATCAGGTGCAGGGCCCAAATGCGATGAAGGTGATCGAGAAGGTCACTGGCAAACCCGCCCCGGAACTTAAGTTCTTCAACATGACTTCGATCTCAATCGCGGGCCACGACGTGCGCGCGCTGCGCCACGGTATGGCCGGCCAGCCCGGCCTGGAGCTTTTTGGCCCTTGGGACCAAGGCGAAGCGGTGAAAGCGGCGATCGTCGATGCCGGCAAAGAATTCGGTCTTCGGCTCGTGGGCGCACGCGCGTATTCGTCCAACACGCTGGAATCCGGCTGGATTCCTTCCCCGATGCCTGCGATTTACAGCGGCGAAAAGATGAAGGCATACCGGCAATGGCTTCCCGCGAACTGCTACGAAGCGATCGCTTCCCTCGGTGGCAGCTTCTATTCCGATAACATCTCGGACTACTACCTCACGCCTTGGGATCTTGGCTACGGACCCATCGTGAAGTTGGACCACGATTTCATTGGACGCGAGGCGCTTGAGAAGTTGGCGGCCAAACCGCACCGGAAAAAGGTGACGCTCGCGTTGAATGACGAGGATGTGACCCGTGCCCTCGGCACCATGTTCCAGAAGGCGAATCGAGCCAAGTACTTCGATTTTCCCTCGGCTGTTTACTCGACTCTGCCGTACGACAAGGTGTTGAGCAACGGCAAGACGATCGGCATCTCGACTTGGTGCGGCTACAGCTCGAACGAAGGGAAGATGCTGACTCTGGCGATTCTCGACCAGGAGTACAGCGAACCCGGCACGGATGTAACTTTCGTGTGGGGCGAAGAGGGCGGCGGATCGTCGAAGCCGACGGTCGAGCGCCACGTGCAAACCCAGATACGGGCAATTGTCAGCCCCGTGCCTTACTCCGAAGTGGCGCGGACTGCTTATGCTGACGGTTGGCGGACGCATCAGAAGGTCGGCGGAGCCGAGGTCGCGGGCCGCAAATAAAAGAGCGGAAGAATCGCCCCCGAAGTACGGGGGCCATGATCCGGTAATCTAGCGGCAACGTGGGCATGCGTAGCTCACCGTGGCATAATCAAGGCTGACTGGGAACACGGGCTCGCGGCAAGTGTCGAGCGCCCGTGTCCCGGCTGGCCAATTTCACAGTTACTTGGAAAACGTCGTTTCCGCAGAGAAGAGTCGCGCAAAATTAAACCCGTAGAGATCGACATCGGGGCTTTGGCGAAATTCGCCAACGAACCGGGCTTTGTCCTCTTGCGCGAGGAGTCCGGTTGGCGCATGTATCGTCGTCCCGTTCGAATTCTGTCGGCCAGCAATCCCGAAACGCTCGCTCATGCGCTCGCGGAGATCGATCGGCACGTAAAGTCAGGCGGAGAGGCTGCCGGCTTTCTGTCTTACGAAGCCGGCTACGCACTTGAGCCAAAGCTACGCCCTCTCCTTGGAGACCAGAGCGATCCGCTGTGTTGGTTCGGTCTGTACGACACGGCCTTCGCGGTGGATAAGCTCTCGTTCCCTCCCGGCGACTCACAGGAAATCGTTCAGAACAGCGCGCCGAGCATCACTCGCGGCCAATATGACGAGGCCCTCGGCGCAATCCACGATTGGATCTCGGCAGGCGACGTCTACCAGATCAACTTCACCTATCGAGTCGCTTTCGAATCGATGTGCTGCCCCTGGTGCCTGTTCAATTCACTTTGTCATCGGCACCCCGTTCCTTACGCCGCGTTTGTGAATACCGGGCTCGAACAGATCGTTTCGCTCTCGCCGGAACTGTTTTTCAACATTCGAGGGAGGCGCATTGTAGTGAAGCCGATGAAGGGAACGGCGGATCGCGGCCTGACGCTTGAGGATGATGTGCGCTGCGCCGAGGCCCTCCGCGTAAGCGAGAAGAACCGCGCGGAGAACGTGATGATTGTGGATTTGATGCGCAGTGACCTGGGCCGTATCTGTCGGACGGGCTCCGTCAAGACCCCTCGTTTGTTCGAAGTCGAACGCTTCCCTTCAGTCTGGCAGATGACGTCCACGGTTGAGGGTCATTTGCGCGAAGAATGCACACCTGATTCCGTCATCAGGGCCCTGTTTCCGTCCGGGTCGGTCACCGGCGCCCCCAAGATCCGCGCCATGGAACTGATTTCAGAATTGGAGACCACGCAACGCGGGGTCTATACGGGCTCAATCGGTTATTTCGCTCCAACCCAGGCTCAATTCAATGTGGCAATCCGCACGGCCGTTTTGCGGGGCAACGAAGGAATCCTGGGTGTGGGTGGCGGGATCACTTACGATTCGTCCAGTTTCGAAGAATGGAAGGAATCTCAATCCAAGGCAGCTTTTCTGACCCAAGATGCACCCGACTTCAAAATTATCGAAACGATGCGTTGGGAGGGGGAATACCGGCTCCTTGAAGAGCATCTGGAGCGTATGCGCGCCTCTGCTGAGTACTTCGGGTTTCAATTCGAAGAGAGGATGGCTCGCGCAACGCTCGAGGGAATCGCGCTGGGGTTCGGGAACCGTCCTCAAAGAGTCCGGCTTTTGCTCGCTCAAAACGGCTCACTCGAGCTTGAATCCAGCGAGATAACAGACGTCGCTCCTTTTGGCCGGGTTCGACTATCCGCGCGAACAGTCCTCAGCTCGGATCGATTTCTCTACCACAAGACAACACGCCGCAAGATGTACAACGAAGAACTGGCTGCCGCGAGAGCTGCGGAGTGTGATGACGCACTTTTCTTCAACGAGCGAGGCGAGTTGACTGAAGGAACGATTCACAATGTTTTCGTCGTTAATGGCACTCTGTGGCGTACTCCCCCAATCACGTGTGGAGTTTTGCCCGGCACCTACCGCGCTTCCATACTAAAGAACCGTCGCAATGCGCGGGAGGACGTGTTGACGCTCGACGATCTCGCTTGTGCAGATGCCATATATTTGTGTAACGGTGTTCGCGGGATGTTTCCGGTACAACTGTTAGGAGGGCAGGACCTGTCCCTCGCCAAAATTCCGTCCGCCCGCAGAATCAATAGCTCACAACAACATCCTCGCCCCTGATTTGGTATAACTCCGTGTCATGTTCAGCCTGCTTGTCCTCTGGATCGGAGCACTGGTTCGCCTCCTCCGCAGTCGATTCTACGTTTCGCATTCAACGATTTGCGGCCGGGAATGCTCTGTTTTTGGGCGCGGATGAGATTACGACGAGGGACACCGGCGCCTTCCGCCCGGTACCACCGATCACTGCAATCGTTTTCTCCACGCTGACTCCGTGATAACCTGCGAGTGTCGCCTCAGGCCTGTACACTTTAATCGAATTCGCGAGGACCATCATGACTGCGATCCCCGAAAAATATCTCGACCTATTCCGTAAAAAGTCCTTCGCACAGCTGGCTACACTGATGCCAGATGGAAGTCCGCACGTGGCACCCGTATGGGTTGAATACGATGGTCGGCACATCGTGATCAACACTGCAAAGGGAAGAATAAAGGACCGCAACATGCGGCGCGATCCGAGGGTGGGACTGGACTTGCTCGATCCGGACAACCCCTACCGTCACCTTTCAATTCGTGGGCGCGTAACGGATATCACCGAAGACGGCGCTGACGAGCATATTGATAAACTGACCCAAAAATACATCGGCCAAGATCACTATCCCTACCGCGGGTCAGGTGAGGTGCGTGTGATCTATAAGATCGAACCCCAGACCGTCCATGCTATGGGATGAACTGTGCCTTTGAAGTGAGGTATCCCGCATGCCGACGGCTGACTCGGAGAAGCACTGGCGGCCGGGCTGCCGCCGCACGTGATGATCGCGCTCTCTTAGCAAGAAAGAACGCCCCGTTAGACATCCCGGCCGCCCTGCCAATCCGACCCAGAAGCCCCCGTTTGGAAGCGGCTGGCAGGCCCTTACTTTAAGATCAACTCCCGCGCGGTCCGGGTGGCAAGAACCTCGCGTACTTTCGACCGGTCTTCGTAGCCCTGCATCTCCTTTTGATCGTCCTCGTGCAGGACATCGCGGCTCAACTTGTCGGATTTTTCCTCGTCCGCTTCCATCTCGGCGAGGCTCTTGTACTCCCGAAGAATCAGCATGTTCCAGGTCGACGCATCATCGTCCAGAGTCCGCAGGATCTTGTAAGACTTCATGTACCCGGCGTTGACCTCCGCGTCCGATTCTTTCTTGAACTGGCCATCGAGGTACTGAAGGTAAGCCGGATCCATACCTGCCTGGATTCGGATGGTCGTCACCGTCCAGATCGTGCCCGGGCTGTAGTAACGGTAGATCTGAGCGATGGCGGGAATCGCGAGCAACAAAGTCGCGAGAGCGGCCGCAAGCTTGGCAGTCACCGATTTCATAAGCATCTCCTCTTGTCTTTGGGTGAGTTGGTTGGCGCGAGGCCGGCAGGTCCTCGAGAGTCTCCAGTTCAGCCTCGCAACGCTTGGGGAGGATAGCACAATCCGAGAAGGCTCCTAAAAATCAATACGATCGTTTCGTTTGTGATCGAATGCTCTTCATACCGGTAGATCAGCATGTTGGTCGGATTACTGGACAAGTCCCCCCCTTACCCGGTGCTGCCGCCAAGGTCTGCAGCAACAACATTTCTACTTTAAGCGCCGTACAATTTACTGCACAAGACAGCATGGCATACGCTGCTGACCGCAAAAACATTGGTGAAAGTAATGGAGGCGCGGGTGGGAATCGAACCCACGAATGAAGGTTTTGCAGACCTCTCCCTTCCCACTTGGGTACCGCGCCCCGGGGAAGCACAGTATAGCGAAACCGCGGCCTCGTTTCAGCACGCGGCGGCGGGCGGCGGGTCAGTTTGCCTGTTTGCCCCCCAATGAACTGTATCGGGAAGGCGGGCGCAGTTCGCTTCCAAGGAGCGAAAACCGTCCTTCGCGCCTGCACCACATCTGTACCCTCGTACAGGACCCAAACGCCTCGCGGCATGCTAGGCTCGTACCGCGTTTCGGATGGGCGGACGGAAAAGAAAGAGAAGAAAGGAGCGAGCGAAGAAACAGATGGCCTCAGACCGGGTGTCCGTCCATCGCCGCCTCGCTGGCCGCTGCCTTTTGCCCGCCGTCGATCTCCAGTTTTCTAATCGCAAAATTCCATTATTAGAATCCCGCCTAAGTTGCTCGAAACAAACGATCGCGACCGTTTCTAATCGCAAATTTTTGAGGCCTCGGCCTTCTTGAAGAAAGCTCGCCCTGCTCTTTGAAAACTGAATAGCACTGGAGAAGCTGGCTTAGCCGAAAGTCGAACGGCTTCTCTACAGGCGCGCTTCGCGCTAAAGTGAATAGCGATGATCCTCCTCATCTGGGTCGCAGCGAGCATTCTGGCAATCGCGGCGGTGGCGATTATCGTGTGGTCGGCTGGCCGCCGCTCCGAGGCGCAGTTGTCCGCGGCTCGCCAGGAAATGCAGAATTCGCTTGTGGCGCAGGGCCAGTCGGTCACGGCCCAAATTAACAATCAGATCAACCACCTCATGCAATCCGTCACGCAGCAGCTCGGCCAGGTTCGCCAGGAGCTACAGACCGGAGTGGCTTCCACGGGTCAGCTCGCCGCCGACGCCCAGCGCGAAGTCTCCCGGCGCTTGCAGTCGTCCACCGACATGCTGCTCCAGATGAGCCAGCAGATCGGCGAGGTGCAGCAGACGAGCCAGGACCTGTCGAAGGCCGCGCAAACGCTCCAGTCGGTTTTGAGCGGAGCCAAGACGCGCGGGGCGCTCGGCGAGGCCATGCTCGACCGTCTCCTCGCCGACGCGCTGCCGCAGAGCGCCTACTCGACGCAGTATCACTTCGCTTCCACCGGCGCGATTGTCGATGCGGTCGTGCGCAGCGGCGAGCGGCTTCTCCCGATCGACTCAAAGTTCCCGCTCGACGCCTATCGCAGGCTCGCCGACCTCGGCGAAGACGCGCGCCGCGAATTTTCCGTCGCCGTGCGCAAACACGCCGACTCGATCGCCGAAAAGTACATCCTTCCGCACGAGCATACGTTCGACTACGCGTTGATGTTCGTCCCCTCGGAAGGCGTCTACTACGAACTGCTGATGACCGAGGACTCGAAATACGGGAAGCTCGACGAGTACTGCCGGGAAAAGCGCGTCTTTCCCGTCTCGCCCAACACGTTTTACGCGTGCCTCAGCGCCGTCGCGGTCAGTTTGCAGGGCCAGAAAATCGAGGAGAATGCGCGGCACCTTCTCGCCGCTCTCGCAGGACTCAGGAAACAGATGGACACCTTCGCGGATGTGTACGAAAGGCTCGGCAACCATCTGCGCCACGCGCAGCAGAGCTACGAAGATGCGGATAGCCGTCTCAGTCGCGCCCGGAATTCCCTCGAGCAGATGTCGCAGGGCGCGCTTCCCGACGCACCCCAAGCGGTCCTCTTGCCCCCAACGGACGAATAGTCCTTACAAGGCGTCGCTCGCGGCGTCGAGGAGCGTGCGAAAATCTCCGGCCATTGTTGTGGAACGGATTCCGTCCAGCGCGCGCGCGACTTTTTCGAAATCGCGAGGGTGATGCGCCAGCCGCCGCGCGAATGCTTTGATCTCGTCCCGCAAGTCTTCCGGCGCGAGGCCCGCGGCGGCCTCCAGGTATCGCCGCGCCGATTCGACGTCCGGCGCGGAGACCAGCCGCGCGTGAAATGAGAAATCCCCGGAAGTAATCGCCTGTACCTTGATTCCGGCGAGATTCTGCGAGCCACCGCCAGTGACGACTTCCTGCGCGTCTCCCTTCAGAAATCGCAGCACGCCGGGGGTTTCGTTTTCGACGATGAGATGGAGCGGCTCCCCCGACCCCTGCACGCGAACCGCGAGGTTGCCCTGCTTGCCCGGGAGCAACGCGGGATTTGGCGCTTCGAATTCGAGCGACACGATTGCTGCCGTCGCGCTCGCTTGCAGACCCGGAGCCACGACCGAAATGGTCGCGGCACCGGGCGTCGCTTTCGGTCCCGGCAAAACGACGATGCATTCCGGCGATGCCGCGAGCACCAGCGCGGGCTGGTTGTTAATCTTCACGCGGTTTTCATCGGCATCACCGCTCAGCCCGGCTCCACAAATCGAAAACCGGTCGTGCAGCGAAATAACGGGCGCGACCGCGATCGCCTGAGAGCCGCTGGCGGGCGGCGCGGAATCCACCAGCGCGGCGGACGAACCGCCGGGCGTTTTCGCAAGCAAGTAGCTGCCCGACGCCGGAGCTGTGAAATGCCCGCGCCCGGTGCGGTCCGTGGTCACTTTCTGACCTCCCACTTCGACGATCACGTCGGAAGCGAGCCGGCCGTCCACGCCGAGCGCGGCGAACGTTGCCGGCTGGCCCGCGACAACTTTCGGAGGAAGCACAATCGTCACGGCCCATGTTGTGAGAGGCGTGGACGGCGCCTGCCCGCGAACCGTCGATGGCAGCGCGAGTTCGGCGCTGCCGAGCAGTCCCACCGAGAAAACGCCTGCCAGCAGGCAAGTGCGGAAGCCTTGTGCGAAGGAGCGTGCCAGATGAGCCGCCATGAGTTCTAGCCGGCGCGAGTTGCGCCCGGCACGACATTGTAAAGGATACTCGACGCGAGATCAGTATCAGTCGTCGAGGCGGACGACGAAGGTATCGAGCTGCTCGTCCGAGCGCAACTGCCCGGCGAGCTGGCGCGCGGCGTCTTCCGTGGGCAGCCGGCCCACGCGCACACGATAGAAGATGCCGTTCGGCGAGTCGTACAGCGCGATGCTGACCGGCGAGTAGCGCGTCGCGAGCTGCGCGCGCAGTCTCGCGGCATTATCCTGGTTTGCAAACGCGCCCACCTGCACGCCGAAGAAGCCCACCCGGGGATTCGGCCCGGAGAGCACTTCGAGCCGCACCAGCGCCGTGCCCGTGCCGATCATGCCGATCGCCTGCGCGGCCGAGAGCGAAAGATCGATGACCCGGTTCGCAACAAAAGGGCCGCGATCGTTGATGCGGACTTCCGTTTGCTGCCCGTTGCGGAGGTTTGTCACGCGCACGACCGCGCCGAAGGGCAGCGTCCGGTGCGCCGCCGTGAACGCGTGCATGTCGTAGGTCTCGCCGTTCGACGTGCGGTGGCCGTCGAACGGAATCCCGTACCACGACGCCACGCCTTCTTCGACGTACTCGCCCGGCACGGCGGGCTGTCTCTCGATGGGAGGAGGCGGGGCCGAAGGAGCGGAGGGCTGCGGCACGGGAGCCGGCGCCGGAGGCTGCGTCGTGTACGTTCGATGGCGGCAACCCGCCACGGCCACCAGCGAAATCGCCAACAGGACCGTCAGCCGCCACGGCAACCGAGTTTCCCGATTCACTTGTTTGGACTCAAGTCCGGTATTATAGAAATGCACTCGCGTTCCCGCAAGGAACCCAATTGGCTCTGTCGAATCGATGACATTCAGTGAAAAGATGAGCGGATTTTTCGGCCGCGGCGAGCCGCGCCCCAAGCTGTGTCCATCGTGCGGCACGCTTGTGGGCGCAACCGCCTCGCGCTGCTATCAGTGCGGGGCAAACGTGAACTTCTCGCTCGCCGCAGCCAGCCGCTCGCTCGGCCGCCTGATGCCGATGACGTCGCCCGCCACGTACGCGATCCTGACCCTGAGCTGTGCCCTGTACTTCGCGAGCCTGCTGTGGACAGTGCGCATCAGCGGCTTTGCGGCTCCGAGCGGAGGGTTATCCGGCATCTTCAATTTCGGGGCGATCGACATCAATGTGCTGGTGCGCATGGGCGCCTCGCTTCCGCTGCCCGTGGATATTGCGGAGCCCTGGCGCTTCGTTACAGCCGTATTCCTTCACGCCAGCATCCTGCACATCGTCTTCAACATGTGGATGTTGATGTACGTCGGCCCGCAAATCGAGGAATTGTACGGCTCGGCCCGATATCTTTTCATCTACGTGGTGACGGGCATCGGCGGCTACGTGCTGAGCAGCTTCTTCGGACATCTCAGCGTCGGCGGCTCCGGAGCGATTCTCGGTCTGATCGGTGTGCTGTTCGCTATGACGATGGGCCGGCGATCTGCATCGATGCAGATGTTGCGCAGTCAGCTTATCATTTGGCTGGTCTACATTGCGTTCATGGGATTCATCTTTTCGCGGACGGACAACCTAGCCCACATCGGCGGATTCGTAAGCGGATTCGGTCTCGGTAAGCTGATGGCGGACCGCCCGCCGGCCTCGCCGGAGGAGCGCAAGCGAGCCTACGCAATGGGCTGGGCCGCGGCGCTCGCCGTCTTTGCGAGCTTCGGGATGGCGGCGTTCACGGCTTTGCACGGATGATATCGGTGGCGCTCTATTTTGCCGGAGGGGCGGGCGGAGGGCCTTCTGCGTGCAACTGCCGCGACACTACGATGCTGTAGTGAATCCCGGAAATCATCACAAATACAGCAACACAGTAGGCGCACACTTCCCTCAGAATCCAGAGCGCCGGGTTCTCCCAAACCGCCAGCAGAAGCACCAGCGTGACCAGGGAGATCTCGAAGAAGGTTGTCGCCTTTCCCCAAATGCTCGGCGGAAACGGCCGGTAGCCTACCGTCAGCAGAATCACGGCGCAGGCGACCAGAATCAGGACGTCGCGGCCGAGAACCAAGATCGCCAGCCACCACCCGATCTTTCCCTTGAGCGCCAGCACGAAATAGGACGACGAAAGCAGCAGCTTGTCCGCGATGGGATCGAGGTAGGCGCCGAGCGCCGTCCTCTGATTCAAGCTGCGCGCGAGCAGCCCGTCGAGCCCGTCGCTCACTCCCCCTGCAACCAGAATCCCAAGAGCTATCCCGTAGTGGTCGTACTTGATGGCAATAATGAAGAAGGGCAGAAAGGCGAGGCGCAGGAACGTGAGCTGATTGGGAACGGTCAGGATTCGGCTGCGCATGGATGTGATCCGAGCTTTGTCCGCGCTCTGTCCGGCGAATGAATCGGCGCCCGGTCAGGCAAACTGCGCGAGGTAATCCACCAGCGAGCGGCCCACTTTTTTCTCGAACATCTCCGCAAGCGAAGGAATCGAGCCGCGAGCTTCGTCGAGCGCGATTCGCTCGATCCGCACCATCGGGAAAAACAGCGTCGGCAAGCCGATGCGGTCGCCTTCCGGATGCAGCACCTGGCTGACGAAATCATCGAACGAGCCGAGGTCGATCCCCCGCAGCGTGACTCCGGCGTTCGAAATGTCGATCAATTCGCCCCAGAGTCTTTCCTTGGGACTGTGCAGGCTCACCACGACAATTGAGTGCGGCTCCATCGCCTCTCCTTGAAGACCCCATCGCAATGGTATCGCAGTTCCGCCGCTGCCACTCCGGCGGCGCGCAAGGGCTATCCCGCCCGCTCGCGTATCAGACCGAAATCGTTTTCAGACCGGGCGCGCGCTGGAGCGCCGGCTCCGTCACCTTCTGGATGTCTTCCGGCGTCACGCCGGGCGCGACCTCGCGCAGCACGAGCCCTTTCGGCGTCACTTCGATCACCGCCATGTCGGTCACGATCAGGTCCACAACCTCGACACCCGTCAGCGGCAGCGTGCACTTCTTCATGATCTTCGGCCCGCCGTCCCTGGTCGCGTGCTCCATTGCAATGATCACGCGCTTCGTGCCCGCCACCAGGTCCATCGCGCCGCCCATGCCCTTCAGCATCTTCCCCGGCACGGCCCAATTCGCCAGCGTTCCTTTCTCGTCCACTTGCAGGGCGCCGAGCACGCTCACGTCGATGTGCCCTCCGCGGATCATCGCAAACGAATCCGCGCTCGAAAAATACGAGCAGCCGGGAATTTCCGTCACCGGCTCCTTGCCCGCGTTGATCAAATCGGGGTCCTCTTCACCTTCGTAGGGATATGGCCCCACGCCGAGCATGCCGTTCTCCGAGTGCAAAATGACCTCGATCCCCGGCGGGAGGTAAGTCGGGATCAGCGTGGGGATTCCGACGCCCAGGTTGACGTAGAAGCCGTCGCGCAACTCTTGCGCCACGCGCCGCGCGATAAACTCCCGCTTGTCCATTTATGCTCCCCGCTTCCTCTTCGGCCCTGGCTCCATCGGTTTCAGGTAGTTCGTGCCCTGGAAGATTGCGTCGACGAAGACTCCGGGCGTGTGAATGCCGTCCGGATCCAATTCGCCCAGTTCGACCATCTGCTCGACTTCGGCGATCACATAGTCCGCGGCCGTGGCCACCACAGGATTGAAATTGCGCGCCGTCTTGCGGTACACAAGATTGCCCCAGCGGTCGCCCTTCCACGCCTTGACGAACGCAAAATCGCCCCGCAGCGCCGGCACCAGAACGTGCGGCCTACCGTTGAATTCGCGCACCTCCTTGCCCTCGGCCACCATCGTGCCGTAACCCGTGGGCGTGAAGAACGCCGGAATTCCCGCCCCGGCGGCCCGCATCCGCTCGGCGAGTGTGCCCTGCGGATTCAATTCCATCTCGATTTCGTTGTTCAGCGCCAGTTTCTCGAAGAACCTGTTGCTTCCCACGTAGCTCGCGATCAGCTTCTTCACCTGCCGGTTCTCGATGAGCACGCCGATGCCGTAGCCATCCGTCCCCGGATTGTTCGAAGCGACGGTAAGGTTCTTCGTGCCCTGGCGGAGCAGAGCATTGATCAGATTCTCCGGAACCCCGCAGGTGCCGAATGCGCCCATCAGGATCGTCGCGCCATCCTTGACGCGGCCGATCACTGCCTCAGCGTTCGCGACGCGCTTGTCCATCCATGTCTCCTCAAATCACGATTGCAGCGGAAGGGGAATCAGTTTACTACAACTCTGTATCCTGCATGTTTGCCGCCCGCCGCGCCTATTTCTGCGCTTCGCTTCGCCGGCTGATTCCCGCGCGCGCGGCCTCTTTCAGGACGCGGATTTTGTTCGCCACAGCCGCGGCGGCATCATCGGCGTTCGCGGCCTTCTCGATTTCCGCGACGAGCGCCGACCCCACCACGGCCGCGTCCGCGATTCCGCCCAGCACCGATACGTGCGCCGGTTGCGAAATCCCGAAGCCGACGGCGAGCGGCAGCTTCGTGAACCGCCGCACCCGCCGCGCCAGCTCCGGCAGCTCGTCGGACAGGGCGTTGCGTTCGCCCGTCACTCCCATCCGCGAAATCAGATACAGGAAGCCGGTCGAACACGCGGCAATCTGCGCGAGCCGCGCGTCGGTCGATGTCGGCGCAGCAAGAAAAATCGTGTCCAGTCCGCGCGCCCGCATCGCCGCGCGGTATTCGCCCGCTTCTTCCGGCGTCAGATCGGTCGCCAGCACGCCGTCGGCGCCCGCCGCGGCAGCCGCGCCGGCGAACTTCTCGAGTCCCATCTGCAAGATCGGATTGAAATAGCTGAAAAGCACGAGGGGCACGTCGCTGCGCGCCCGGATTCGCTTCACCAGCTCGATCACGCCGGCCAGCGTGGTTCCGCTGCGCAGCGCCCGTTCGCTCGCGCGCTGAATCGTCGGACCGTCGGCTACGGGATCGCTGAAAGGCACGCCGAGTTCGATCACGTCCGCGCCCGCTTCCGCGGCCGCCAGGACGATCTTCTCCGTCGCGTCGAGCGACGGATCGCCCGCGGTGATATACGCCACCAGCCCCATCTCGCCCTTTTCGGCGAGCGCGTCAAAGCGCTGCGCGATTCGACCCGCGGGCCGGCTCGCGGCTTCTGCAGGCGCCTGCTTTGTGGCGGATGACTTCGGGATGGCCGCTTCAGACATGGCGCGTCTCACACATAACGCGACAGTGTTTCCATGTCCTTGTCGCCGCGGCCCGAAACATTGAGGATCACGATTTCGTCCTTCTTCATTTTCGGCGCGCGGATGATTAGCTCGGCGACGGCATGTGCCGATTCGAGAGCGGGGATGATTCCTTCGAGGTGCGCGAGCGTTCGCGCCGCTTCGATTGCCGCTTCATCGCTGACGGCCGTGTATTCCGCGCGGCCTAGCTCGGCGAGCCACGCGTGTTCCGGACCGACCGCCGGGTAATCGAGCCCCGCCGAAATCGAATGCGTCGTTGCGATCTGGCCATCGGCGGTTTGCAGCACGTACGTGTACGTGCCCTGCAGGACTCCAGGCCGCGCGCCCGTGAAGCCTCGCGGCGCGGCCAGCCTCGCGGCGTGCTCGCCGAGCGTTTTCCCGCGCCCGCCCGCCTCCACGCCTACCATCTTCACCCGCTCATCGTCGAGGAACGCATGGAAAAGCCCGATCGCATTCGATCCGCCGCCGACGCATGCGAACAGATGATCCGGCAGGCGCTTTTCCGCGCGCAGGATCTGTTCGCGAGCCTCCTCGCCGATAATTTTCTGAAAATCGCGCACGATCTGCGGATACGGATGCGCGCCTAGCACTGACCCCAGCAGATAGTGCGACGTCCGCACGTTCGTCACCCAGTCGCGCATCGCTTCGTTGATCGCATCCTTCAGCGTGCGGCTGCCTGCCTCGACGCCGATCACCTCCGCGCCGAGCAGCCGCATGCGAAACACGTTCAGCCGCTGCCGCTCCATGTCCTCCGTGCCCATGTACACGGTGCACGAAAGCCCGAGCCGCGCCGCCACCGTCGCCGTCGCCACGCCGTGCTGCCCCGCGCCCGTTTCCGCAATCACGCGCTTCTTGCCCATCCGCACGGCCAGCAGGCCCTGACCCAGACAGTTGTTGATCTTGTGCGCGCCGGTGTGAAGCAGATCTTCGCGCTTCAGGTAGATTCGCGCGCCGCCGAGATGCTCCGTCAGCCGCGAAGCGAATTGCAGCGGCGTCGGCCGCCCCGCGAAATTCTTCAGCAGGTCATCGAGCTGCGCGTGGAAGCTCGGATCGGCCTGCGCTTCGGCGTATGCCCGCTCGAGTTCTTCGAGCGGCGCCATCAGCGTCTCCGGAACATACCGCCCGCCGTACGGGCCGTACCGCCCCCGCGTGTCCGGCACCACCGATGCGATCGAACTCATCGTTTCCTTCTCTGCGCGCTCTTTACCGCACGCATCAAATCTTTCATCCGCGCCGCGTCTTTTTTCCCGGGTTTCGCTTCCACACCGCTGCATACGTCCACCGCATACGGCTGCGCCGCGCGAATCGCTTCGCCGACGTTTCTCGGCGTCAATCCGCCCGCCAGAAAAATCCGCCCATACCGCTTGGCTCGCCGCGCGATGTCCCAATCGAACGTCTTGCCCGTTCCCCCGCGCGCTCGCCGGTCGAACCCATCGAGCAAGAGGGCGCTCGCGCCGTCGAATCGCCTCAGTTCTCTCGCCGCGGATGATTTTCTCACGCGAATCGCCTTGATCACATTGATCGCAGGCCGGGAGCGCCTCAGTCGCCTGACCGCCGCCGGCAGCTCGTCCCCGTGCAGTTGTATCGCGTCCAGCCCCACCGCGCGCGCGATTTCGAGCATCTTCTGCTCGCTCTCGTTCACGAACACTCCGACCACCGAAATTCTCTTCGGCAATCGCCGGACGATCGCCTTGGCCTTCGCGGGCCGGATGTAACGCGGGCTGCCCGCATAAAAGTTGAAGCCCAGAATATCCGCCCCATCGGCGACGGCCTGCCGCGCGTCCGTCCAATTCGTGATCCCGCAGATTTTCACTTTCACCCTGGCCATCGCGATCACGCTCGGGCAGCGCCGATCAGCTCACGCAACGGCGCCGCCGGATCGGCGTGCGTCATCAAATGCTCGCCGATCAGAAACGCGTCGAATCCCGCGCGCCGCAGCCGGGCCAGATCGTCGTGCGTGCGCAATCCGGACTCGCTCACGGCGATGCACTCCTCGGGAATCGCCTCGATCAGTTCGAGCGACGTCTCGACGCGCACCTTGAAATCCCGCAGGTCGCGGTTATTGACGCCGATGATCCGCGCTCCGGCCACAATCACATGCTCGAGTTCCTCGCGCGTATGCACCTCGACCAGCGGCTCCATCTTCAGCGACCGGCCGAGTTCGAGCAGTTCGCCGAGCGCCGGACCGCTCAGAATTGCCGCGATCAGCAGAAACGCATCTGCGCCCGCGGCGCGCGATTCCCACACCTGCCACGGATCGACAATGAAATCCTTGCGCAAGATTGGAATCTGCGTCGCCTTCTTCGCGGCCTTCAAGTCCGCCAGCGAGCCGAGAAAAAACTCCTCTTCCGTCAGGACCGATAGCGCCGCCGCCCCCGCGCTCTCGAGACTCGCTGCCAGCGCTGCGGGAGCGTAGTCTTCTCGCATCACGCCGCGCGAAGGTGACGCCTTCTTCAACTCCGCGATCACGTTGTAGCCCGCTCGTGTAAGCGCGCCCGCAAAATCCCGCGGCGCTTCGGCCTTGCCCGCGGCGAGCTTCAGCGCCACGTCCGGCAACACGCGTTTCCGGTGCGCGATCGATTCACGCCGCGCCTCGACAATCCGGTCGAGAATCGTCCCTTCGCGTGACCTGGTTACCATAAAAGGAGGCGCCGGCCGTCCCGGTTTCGTCCCGCTACCGGCAGGCGTTTCTTCAGTTTACCTGATGGAAGTCACGCGCGCCAAAGGTGCGTATCCGGTTTTGCGCTCGATGGACGCCCGGCTCTCGCCTCGTCGGCCGCGCGGGCCCTAGGGCGTCAGTTTGCAGGGTGTGCGGATCCAGGAGCGAGCAGCGCTTCCGAAAACCGGATCGGAATGCCGAAATTCGAGCCTCCGAAGCCCTTCAACACGGCATACGTAACGCCGATCACCTTTCCCTGCTGATTGAAAAGAGGTCCGCCCGATCCGCCGGACGTGGTCTGCGCGTCGAACACGATCTTATCCGGCAGGACGTCTCCGATATGCCCCTGCGTGATGAGGGGCCGGATCAGGTTGCGGCGAGCCAGTTCGTCGAGCACTTGCGAGACGTCGCCGCCGCTCTGGGTCAAGATATTTTGCGCCGTGTTCTCGTCGGTGCGCGCGAGAATCGCCGCTAGCCCCGTGGCGTAGCCCATCAAGACGATCGGCTGGCCGGTCACCGCCGCTTCCTTTGTCGAATCGATCGAAAGGGCCGGGCGCGCCAGGCCCTGCGTGGTGATTCGCATCGTTGCCAGGTCTGCGTCTTTTGAAATCTGCTCGATTTCGGCGCTGTACGCGCGCGGGTCTCCCGGAAAATATGCATGAATCGACGAGATCACCGGCTGAAAACCCTGGTTCGTGAGCTCACTGACGTCGTCGTTGTTCCACCACGGCTCGGCAACGTGCCGATTGGTGATGATCCGCCCGTCGGCACCTGCCGGGAATCCAGTGCCGAACACGTCCAGCCTTACTTCCGGCCCGCGCCCATCAATCGTCAGGAGCGGATTCCCATCGCTGCCTTGCAGCGGTTCGCCCTGCTGGTTCAGACCGGCGTAGCGCAGCATCTGGCCGCTCTGTTGCTCCCGAAACGCCACCGAAATATGCAGTAAGCAAACGCTCTGCACGTCCGCACCGATGAAGCTCCCGGCGGAATCGCCTTCCCGCTCGATTCGCTTCAGGCGCGCGTTCGTCTCGTCCAATTCCCGTTGCAGGTCTGCTCCCTGGCCGGAGCCCGCATTCGCCATCTGAGCCTGAAGGCCCGCCGCCTGCTTTTGCAACTCATCTTTTCCAGCAAGCGCTCCATCGACTGTTCCTTGCCCACGCAGCCTGCGCACCTCGGCAATCACGTCCTGCTGGTGCATCAGTCCGCGTTCCAGGCGCATGATCGTAGCCGTCGTGCGCTGCATATCCTTCTGCGAACTGCGCGCCAAAAGAAAATAGATCGCCGCCATGACGACCGCGACGGCAAAGACCGCGCCCAGGCCGATTTTCAGGCGGCGATTCAGCGACGAGGCGTCGCTCGCCATCTTTTCCGTAACGGCAAGCGCCTCGAATGCCGTTTGCGCAATCTGCTGACCTTCCTCCGCGAGCCGCGTTCTTTCGAGGAGCTGCGTGTCCGCCCGCCGCACCCGCAATAGCGCGCGCACGCGCGCCAGCAGCTCCGCTGCGTCGAAAGGCTGCGAGATCGCATCGTCGGCGCCAAGGTCGAGAGCCGCGGCTCGCTCTTCCGCGCCGAGGCCGACCAACAAAATGATACGAACTCCCTCCGTGGCGAGGGCGCCGCGAAGCATGGCGATTGTTTCGTGCGCGTGCAGGACGCTCGATCGCGGCAAGCCCGTTGTCGTGCCGTCTCCAGCGGAAATGTTGGGAGCCGTGTCCAGCAGAAGCAGATCGGCCCCGAGCCGCCGGACAGCATCCAGCCCTTCGCCGGCCGTCGCAAAGGACGAGGCGTCGTATCCTCCGCTTTGCACCAACGCCAGCAGAGCCTCGCGGCTCGCCGCGTCCGCCTCAACAATGACGATTTTCTCGCTCGTGTTATCCATGACTCTCTGCCCCTCAAGCCCATCTTAGTGCATTCGCAACTACGTGCAAGCGCGCGGCCTGCGGGCAACCGGCCTGACTCAGACCTTCACACTATTATGACGATTTTAGTTCGCGAGAGGATTCAGCCGCGACATGAGACCGGCCGCTCAACCAAGAGTCCACATAACCTCATCCTTGCAACTCACCCCCCGAGTGCTACCCTGACCGTGCAATTAAGGATCAGAGGCAGAGCAAATGAAAGAGGGCGAAAGAGCGGTAAGAAGAATAAGCGGCGCCGCGGCATCGGCAGCCAGCCTTCCGTCCTCGCGCGGTCGGCGGCCGCGCACCATTTTGCGCGCCAGCTACTCGACACTGCTGTCGAGTAGAATTGGCTGTAACTTACTGACAACACTCATCGAGGGTGACTGCTACCCGTCACTGAAACCGGGGGTCTTCGCAACACATATTGCGGCAGCTGAGAGGCACCCTTGCTAGCGCTCGAACAACTGAATCAGCGAATCGTCCGGTGCCGCCGGTGCCCGCGCCTCGTCGCTTACCGCGAGAAGGTCGCGCGCGAAAAGCGCCTCGCCTATCGCGATTGGGACTACTGGGGAAAGCCGGTTCCCGGGTTTGGCGATCCGCACGCGAAGCTGTTGGTCCTCGGCTTGGCGCCCGCGGCGCACGGCGGCAATCGCACCGGCCGCGTCTTTACCGGCGACCGCTCGGGAGATTTTCTCTACAAGGCGCTTTACGACGCCGGATTCGCGAACCAGCCCACTTCAACGCGCCGCGACGACGGCCTCGTCCTCAGGAATGCCTACGTCGCCGCCGCGCTTCGCTGCGCCCCACCTGCCAACAAGCCGCTGCCTTCCGAGACGGCCAACTGCCGTCCATACTTCGAAAAAGAACTCGAGATTCTCCAGCCGCGCGCGATTCTCACTCTCGGCGGAATCGCCATGCGCGTCTATCTCGGCTTGCTGAAAGAGCAGGGCAAAATTGCGAGCACGGCCGCATTTCCTTTCCGGCACGGCGCGAGCTATAAACTCGGTGACGATCTGCCACGCCTGTTCGTTGCCTATCATCCGAGCCAGCAAAACACCTTTACCGGCAAACTCACCGAAGCGATGATGGCGCGCGTCCTTCGCGAAATCGGCCGATTCCTCGAGAGCGATTTTCCCCGATGAGCGCCGCTACGAATGGCCAAACCAGCGGCGAGGCCGTCATCGAATTTCGCAGCGTGCATTACAAGTTGCCGAACGGCCAAACGTTGCTCAACGGCGTCAGCTTCGCGATCAAGCGCGGCGAGACTCTGATCCTTCTTGGCCGCAGCGGCGCGGGAAAGACGACCGCTCTGAAGCTCATCAACCGTCTGCTCGAACCGAGCGGCGGCGAAGTGCAAGTGGAAGGCCGCGCGACCGTCGCCTGGGACCCCATTGCGCTGCGCCGCCATATCGGCTACGTCATCCAGGAAGCCGGCCTCTTCCCGCATTACACCGTCGAGCAGAACGTCTCGCTCGTTCCGCGCCTCGAGGGACGCCCTGCCGCGCTCATCCGCTCGCGCGTCGAGGAACTGCTCGCGCTCGTCGGCCTCGATCCCGGGCAATTCTTGCAGCGCTATCCGCACGAACTCTCCGGCGGTCAGCGCCAGCGAGTCGGTGTGGCCCGCGCGCTTGCCGCCGACCCGCCCATACTCTTGATGGACGAGCCGTTCGGCGCGCTCGACCCGCTAACGCGCGCGGAAGTCCGGAACGAATTTCAGGCGCTGCAACAGCGCCTCGGAAAAACCATCGTCATCGTGACGCACGACACGAGCGAAGCCCTCCTGCTCGGCACCCGAATCGCGCTGCTCGAAGCCGGAGAGCTACGGGGCATCTATTCGCCGGGAGAATTCCTGTCTTCGAACGAGCCTGTTGCCGCGGCCTACGCCGAGCAACTGCGCCGCTTGGAAGCATTCGAGAGGGACAAATGAACGTGATTCAGTTTTTCCTGAAACACCCGAACGAAATTCTCCAGGCGACCGTCGAGCATATCTCGCTCGTGGCCGCCGCGATGCTGATCGCCGTGGCTGTCGGCGTACCGCTCGGGATTCTCGTTGCGCGCCGCCCGTGGCTTTCCAAGCCCATCCTCGGCACTGCCAATGTCGCCGAAACGATTCCGAGCCTCGCGCTCTTCGGATTCCTGCTCCCCGTTCCCTGGCTCGGCGAACGCGCTGCCCGCCTGGCAATCGCCGCCCTCACGCTCTATGCCTTGCTTCCCATCATCCGCAATACCGCCGCGGGAATCGCCGGCGTGGACCCCGCCGTCCGCGAGGCCGCGCGCGGTATGGGGATGACCCAGCGCCAGATTCTCTGGAAAGTCGAGCTTCCGCTCTCGCTTTCAACCGTTCTCGCGGGCGTCCGGGTCGCTACCGTTCTCACGATCGGCATCGCGACGATCGCCGCCGCCGTGGGCGCGGGCGGTCTGGGCGAGTTCATCTTCCGCGGCCTGGCGATGGTGAACGATTCCTTGATTCTCGCGGGGGCCATACCTGCGGCCCTTCTCGCGCTGGGCGCGGATTTCCTGCTGAGCATTCTCGAACGGCGCCTGCGTCCCGCGCGGTGATCCGCAGATGAAAACGATCCGCGCCTGGCTTGCCTTCGGGATCGTAGGCGTCTTGTGCGGTTGCGGCGCTCGCGGGCGCGACACGATCGTCGTCGGCTCGAAGAACTTTCCCGAGCAGGCCCTGCTCGGTGAAATCCTCGCGCAGCGCCTCGAAGCCAAAACGCGCCTGCGCGTCGAGCGCCGCTTCTATCTCGCGGGCAGCTACATCTGCCAGCAGGCGCTTCTCGCCGGGCGTATCGACACGTACGTCGAATACACCGGCACGGCGCTCACCGCGATCCTGCACGATCCCATCGAAAGCGATCCTTCCGCCGTTTTCGGGCGCGTGCAGCGGGAGTACAAACGGCGATTCGGCCTGGAAGTCATGCGCTCTCTCGGATTCAACAACACGTTTGCGATTGTGATTCGCGGCGAGGATGCGCGGCGTCTGAATTTGAAAACGATCTCGGATGCCGCGCGTTACACGCCGCAGTGGCGCGCCGGTTTCGGCTACGAGTTCATGGAGCGGCCCGACGGTTACCTCGGCCTCGCGCGCGTCTACGGGCTGCAATTCGCCGCCCCGCCGCGAATTCTCGACCTCGGCCTGCTCTATCGCGCTCTGCTCGACAGGCAAATCGATCTGGTCGCCGGGAACTCGACGGACGGCCTGCTCGCGGCGAGGGACATGGTCATCCTCGAAGACGACAAGCACTACTTTCCGCCCTATGAAGCCGTGCCCGTCGTTCGCGAAGACACACTCGCGCTCCATCCGGAGGCGCGGGCGGCCATCGCCGGACTGGCTGGAAAAATCTCCGACGCGGAAATGCAGAAAATGAACTACGCGGTGGCGGGGGAAGGCCGGGACGTCAGCGACGTCGCGCGCGAATTCCTGCGCTCGAAGGGACTCGACTGATGCGCGGCCTCAGAAAATCACTTTTGGGGAGTTTTCAGCTTTTCCAGCTCTTCGAGCAATTCAGCGCGCGTGACGAGTCCCCTGCGAAGCAGGATCCGCAAGACGGCGGCGAATGCTTCCCGGGTCGCCGGGATATCGACGGGATCGAATTCCGGCGCGGTGTACGGGCGCGCGCCGGCAGTTGCCTTGGGAGGAGCCGGCTTCGGCTGCGAGACGGCCGGCGCCTTCGCGGGTTCCGGAGCGGCGCCCGGCGAGCCAGTGAACCGCCGCAACCTCTCGAGATTTTCGGGGCCCATACTCGTGAACGCCAGCCCCATGCCAAATCCCGTGTGCGAGGAGCGAACCTTGGCCGAGAAATGCACGAGGCTGCCGTCCATATTGAAAGACAGTTCGACCGCCGTATCGACGGGCAGGGGCGAAAGCATTTCGACGTAGCAGCCGCCGAGGGAAATGTCCGTGATCGTTCCAGACATCCGAAGCCCATCTCCCGGGAAGGCAACCTGAACTCCGATCCGGCAGGTATGACGAGCGAACTGGCGGCGTTCCGGCGGAGAGGCCGTGGCATTTGTTGCGGCGACCGTCCGCGGCTGGACGGCAAAAGCGTCCGGCTTCGATGGATCGTACGTATCAGGCTCCCATTCTTTCGGGGGCAGGCCCCAGATGTACTTGCCCGGTTCCAGGCAGCGGACTCCCACCTGTCCGGCCCAGGGGCTGCCATCCTGACCGACCCACTGGACCCGATACCAGGCTTTCTGGTTCTGGCATTCGAGTTCGACCCTCCAGCCAGACTCGACGATGTGGGTCAGGCCATTCAGGCAAGCGCCCGACCAACTGATGTCCCGAGTTTCCGTCGGCACGGCGAACGGATACCCGCGGGGGTCAGCCCCCCGAACGATGACCGCAAAAGAAATAGCGATACGCTGTTCGCCCCGGCGCCCCACGGAATCTCCGGTAAAGCGCGCCTAGCCAACGCGAACCGCCTGCCCTCGAGAGAGGTAATTCCAAGTTAATACGCGCTGTAGCACCGGTCAAGCAACCGGCAAGCGGCCTATTCTCAGGAGTAACGAAGAGATTCGTGGGAGCGCCGCGAGGTCGCAGAAACGTGTGTTGGGCTATTCGGAGCCCGGCGGGTTCTTCAAATGAGTTTCGAGGGCGGCGCAATACTCGCGTTCAGCCTCGAGCGCGGCTTGGAGTTTCTTCACGAGAAGCTCCAGACGGACGATCTCGTTCCTCAACTTCTGGACCTCTGCGGCAGTGGGACCGGCAGCGCCCGTGGCGGGCGCGGCAGGGCGCGGCGGGGGCGCGGCGGGAGCCGGCGCCGCCGAGCGGGCGATGGTCGCTGCGACCGGCGCTGGGTTCGCTCGAGGAGCCGGGACACTTGCGGGCACGGCGGGCGCCGGGCCTGCGGAAAACAGGCCGCTCAACACCTGCGAAGGCCTGCGCGCAGCCTCGTCTGTAGAGCTTCCCTCCGCCGAAAGACCAGGGAACTTCGGATGCAGAAGACTTTTCACGCGGGCGATCAGGTCTCGCGGCTGGAACGGCTTGCGAATCAGCTCATCGGCTTTGACCGCGGTCGCCTTTTCGGCCACGGTGCGGTTCACGACGCCAGACATCAAGATCACGGGAATCCGGGCAAGCTGCTCGTTTTGCTTGATCAACTGGCACACTTCGTAGCCATCTTTGTCCGGCATGATGACGTCGGTGATGACAGCATCCGGCATGGCTTCACCGAACTGCGCGAGCGCCGAGGCTGCGTCCGGGCACGTGATGACGTGCATGTTCTCTTTGCGAAAGGCAATCTTGATCACTTCGCGCATCGTCGCGCTGTCGTCGATGAAGTAGACGGTCGGAGTGCGGGCGGCCGTGAGGGTTTGGGTTTCGCTCATGACGACTCCTTCTCCACGTTTTCTTCCGCGGTATCGCGCTCGCCTTCGTCGAATTCCCACATCGCGTCGAGGAGCAGATCGGTTGCCGAGCGCAGCACGGTCCGCTGCACGGCGGTGGCGCCGTATACGAATTTGTATACGCCCTTCGCGGCGCCCTGACACGTCTTCACAATTTGCGTGACGGCTTCATCCCCGAAAAGCACGCCGGACTCGGCGTGAACGAGTTCGCCGCCCTCAAAAAAGATGATTCCGTCGGTGTCGGCGCCGTTGATGTGCAGCGCTCCGCTCTGATGAGCCTGTCCCAGCATCTGAATCACCCCCGGGAGATCGAGATGCGAAAGACTGCCGCTCAGGGCCGTGTCCGCGGTGGAGAGCATCTGCGTCGGCTGGAAGCCGTCCTGACGGCTGACGAGAAGACTTCGCACGTGCGCGGCGATGTCCGAAGGGGAGTGGCGGCGATCCACGTAGTCGTCGCAGCCGGCGCGATACGCTTCGAGCTGCGCCTGATCTCCGCCCCCTCCGATGGCGATCAGAGGGATCGTGGCGGTTTTCGGATCGGCACGGAGAAGCGGCGCCATTTCGAGCGCACCCATCTCGCGAAGGTTCGTGGCGCAGAGAATCGCCGCCGGAGCGTTCCACTCGATCATCGTGAGCGCGTACGAGGCCTGCGTGCTCGGAATCACGTCGAATCCCTGCTGCTTCAGCGCGTCACCCAACCGTTTCGCAAAATAGACGTTGCTGTCGATCAGCAGGACCCGCGGGAGATTTGCCGGCGCGTTCATGATTGCGCCTCCGCGCTTGCCGGCTCAGTGGCTCGCGCCGCCGACGCCAACAGCGCTTCGAGGTCCAGCACGTCAAGCGACTCCTCGCCGACGGTGAGTGTTCCAGCGACGTACGCAGGACGATCCGACTCCGGCCGCATCTCACCCGTGGCCATCTCGCATTCACCGCTCACGAGAATCGCGCCCAGTTCACCGGCGCCACCAAAATCGCGCCGCGCGATGAGGTAAAACTGTTGCCCGGATGAACTTTTGCCGACGAGCAGCGGCCCTGCGTCATAGACAGGCACGATGCGCCGACGGCGGACGATCACTCCCGCAATGGAGGGCGAAGTGTGCGGAAACGTGTGCAGCCTCACAGGTGGCGCGAGTTCCGCGACCATTCCCGCAGGCAGCGCGAACCGGCGTGCGCCAATCTGGAGCAGCACGAACGAACTCTGGCTCGCAGTTTCTGCGGCAATCATGCCTGGACCGCCCCTTCCATTTCGCGTTGCGATCCGCCGCCTCCGGCGGTGCGATCGAGCTGCGCAAACTCTTCGGCGGTCAGGAATCCAGCCGGCTGAACGACCGGAATCACCGAGTCGTCCACGTATGCAAGACCGCGATACCAGCGGCGCTCCTCGCCAGTGAACGCGTGGGGGAGCGGATAGACGGCTGCGATCTCCGTCATACGGTCGATCCGGTCGACGAGCACGGCCGCGCGCATTTGCCGCAGGATCAGGACCAGCGACGGTCGCGTGATTGGCAACCCAAAATGCATTCCGGCGTTCACGACGTAGCAGGTGCGGCGTCCCCACTCAAGGGTGTGCCTCACTTTGGGCAATTCCGAGTGCTCGATCTCGTTGGCGGCGCCCGCCAGGCTGTCCGTGCTGCGAATCTCCTGGACGGCACCCGCGGCGATGGCGAACATCTGATTCGCGACCCAGAACAGGACGACCGCCTCGGGCCGGCTCGAGCGGCGCGATTTCCCGTCGTGCTCGCGGTCTGGAGTCGTCGAGAGGCTCATCGGGCCGCCACCGGGACGAGACGGCTCAATTTCGTGACTCGCTTTTCAATCGCCGGGCCGATTTCGTCGAGCGGGAGGACTTCGTCGACGGCGCCGGTCTTGATGGCTTCGGCCGGCATGCCGAAAATCATGGACGTCGCTTCATCCTGGGCGAAGACACAGCCCCCGGCGGCCTTCATGGCGCGCACGCCTTTCGCCGCATCGTTCCCCATGCCCGTCAAGACAACGCCAACGGTCAGCGCGCGGGCATAGGCCGCGATGCTCTCAAACGCCATGTCCGCAGAGGGGCGATAGCCTTCGATGCGCGGGCCGGGATCGAGAAGGATTTTCCCGCCGGCCGAAAGCTGCAAGTGATGAGAGCCCGGGCAGAGATAGATCATTCCGGGCTGGGCCGTCTCGTTCGCCTCCGCCTCTTTCACCGGCATGGAAGCGATCTCCGCGAGCTGCAACGTGAATTGCTTTGTGAATGCCGCGGGCATGTGCAGGACGAGGAACACGGCCGCGGGGAATTCCTTCGGCAGAGCGGCCACCACGCGCATCACCGCGGCCGGGCCGCCCGTCGAGGCAGCAATCGCGACCAGAGGAAATTTTCCGCCGCTCTGGGCGAGCGCGGCGCTGTTCGCGAGACTCGCGGCCGGGGACATCGGCGCATGGGGCATCGGAACTTTCGAACGCGTCGCGGTGCGAACGACACGAACCTTTGCGGCCAGCTTGAGCTTGCGCGTGAGCTCCTCGCGCACAGTTTTCATGTCCAGATCGATCCCGCTCGAAGGTTTGGGAACGAAGTCGATCGCGCCGAGCTCGAGCGCTTTCAAAGTGCTTGCGGCGCCCTCGCGCGATTCTGAACTCACGATGACGATGGGGCGCGGGTGCTGCGACATGATCAGCTCGGTGGCCTGAAGGCCGTCGATATGCGGCATGTTGATGTCCATGGTGATGACGTCGGGGCGCAGCGATTCCGCGAGAGCCACGCCATCGCGGCCATCGCGCCCTTGCCCGACCACTTCGAGCTGCGGATCGGAGTTGATGATCTCCTGCAACACCTTGCACATGAAGGCGGAGTCATCCACCACGAGCACGCGTATCTTCTTTTCGGGTGCGTTCGTCATCGCGATCTCAACCCTGCCTCAGCGGCATACCAGCGGCAGGCCGTCCCTGCGGCGTATCCGAGCCGATCAGGCTCTCGACCGTCGCAATCAATTGATCTTCCTGCACGGGCTTCGTCAGGAAGCCGGACGCGCCCTCTTTCATGGCGCGGTCCCGATGCTTCGCGCCGGCGCGGGAAGTGACCACGAGCACCGGGATTCGACGAGTGATCGGATCCTGGCGCAGGTGGGCCATCAGCTCGTAACCGTTCATCCGCGGCATCTCGAGGTCGGTGATGAGCAGGTGGCAGCCGACCTGCGCGACAATCTCGGATGCCTCGAAGCCGTCCGCAGCGAGCTTCACTCGATAACCGGCCTTTTCGAGCATGCGGCCGACAAATTTCCGCACGCTGATCGAATCGTCCGCGACGACCACCACGCGATCGTTCTCGATCGCGTCCACGGCTTCGGCCGGAATACTGCCGGCGGCGACGGCTTCCGCGCCCGGCGCAAAGACGCGCGCCGCAGGAGACGATGCGGGCAGGGCGTGGCGTTCGGCGGTGTCCGCGGAAACGAGGCGGTTCAAGTCGATCAGCAGGATCAGGCTGCCGTCGGAAGCGATCGTCGTCCCGGGAAACAGCTTCACGCGCCGGAGGTAATCGCCGAGGTTCTTGATGACGATCTCGTCCTTGCCGAGAACTTCGTCGACGACGACGCCCACGTGCTTTCCCGCCACCTTCACGATGACCATGTGGAAGTAGCCGTTCAGCGGCTCGAGCGGCGCCAACGCGAGTTGCAGATCGAGGCGAACAACTTCGGTGACGACGTCGCGCACGCGCGTAAGGAGTTTGCCGCCGACATCCTCGATCTCGGACGGGCGAAGCCGCCGGATCTCCTCCACGACGGCAAGCGGCAGCGCAAACACGGACGCGCCGCAGCGAACGAACAGGGCCTGCGAAATGATGAGCGTCAGCGGCACCTTCACCGTGAAGCAGGCGCCGCGGCCTTTTTCGGAGCGGACTTCGATTTCACCGTTCAGCGCATGCACGTTGGCGCGCACGACGTCGAGGCCGACGCCCCTGCCGGCAAGTTCCGAAGTGGAGGCGGCGGTCGAAAACCCGGGGCGGAAGAGGATTTCGCGAAGCTCGCGCTCCGTCAATTCGGCGGCGGCGACCGGCGATACCGCACCGGAGTCGATAACGCCCTGGCGAACTCGTTCGTAATCGATTCCGCGGCCGTCGTCTTCCACTTCGATGAAGATGTGGTTGCCGCGGTGATAGGCGCGCACGGAAATGCGGCCCTTCTCGGGCTTGCCGGCGCCGCGGGTCCCGGCGTCCTCGATTCCGTGCGCCACGGCATTGCGAACCAGGTGAATCAGGGGATCGGAGATGTGCTGGATGATGTTGTTGTCGAGCTCGGTTTCAGCGCCTTCGAGCGAAAGGTCGACGGGCTTCCCGGTGGCCTGCGCGGCATCGCGAACAGTGCGCGAGAGGCGCGTGTAGAGATTGCCGATCGGCACCATGCGCGCGGCGGTGATTTCGTCCTGAAGGTGATGCGCCAGCTTCGTGAACTCATCGATATCCACATCGACGCGGCCCATAAAACCTTCGAGCTGGGCGAGAACCTCGGAAACGTCCGCGGAGATTTCCGTGAGCGAACGCGACAGAATGTTGAAATCGTCGTAGCGATCCATCTCAAGTTCGCTGAATTCGAAGAGATCGTTCGACGTGGCCGAAGGCAGCGCCACGGAGGGCCGGCGGAACGTGTCCATCTGCGGCGGCTGGCTGCCGGGCACAAGCGACGTGCGAATGCGGTTGAATTCGTGCTTTTCCTGGAACTCGGAAACTTTGCCGGAGAGCCGACTCTTCGAGAAATTCAACACTTCCACGAGCTTGCCCAGCTCGGCGAGACGGCCGAGCATCCGGGTCCGGTTGATGACCAACTCGCCGACCGCGTTCATCATGCGGTCGAGCCGCTCGAGCGAAATGCGCACGGATTTCGCCTGCGGCAAAGGCTGCGCTGCCGCGGGACGTGAAGCGGCGGGAAGAACGGCTTCTGCCGGCGGCGCTTCCGCTCCGGCCGCGGCCCCTCCCTCGTGCGCGTCGGCGGCGGGCTCTTCGGGCGCGAGTTCGGTGATGCGCGCGAGCAAGGGATCAACGGCGGCGATCATCTCGGCGTCGCTCGACCACTGGCGAGTGAGGAACTTTCGCAGGACGTCCACGGACTGGAGGCACAGGTCCACGATTTCGGCGCTGGGCTGCAATGCGCCGTCGCGGAGCTGCCCGATTAAATCCTCCACGCGATGCGCGACGGCAGAGAGCCTGTGCAGGCCCACTTGCGCCGCCGAACCCTTCACAGTGTGTATCGAGCGGAACAGGCGATTAATGTCGTCGGCGTTGGGATTCCCCTCGAGCGCGAGCAGGCATTCTGTGACCGCCTGTAAATGCTCTTCGGCCTCGGGAACGAAGAACTCGAGGACTTCATCCGGAACCTCGCCATCCTGAGGCAACCGGTCGGCAAATGAACCGGCGGAAAAAACTCCTGGAATGGGTTCGCCCGCGCCGACGGACTCCGCCGCTGGTTCCGTCGCCGACTCGGCGGGCGCGGCGGGGAAAGCGAAGGCATAGCGCTGCTTGAAGGTGGCGATATCGTCCGAGGTCTCTGTGCCGCTCGAGCTGATTTGCAGGAGGTCGAACTCGAGCACGGAGATTGCGTCGGAGATGAATTCCGTGAGCGGGCCATGCATGTCGGGCGTCAGGACCGCGTTCATCGCATAGTGGAAGATGTGCGCCATCTTCGCCGCGACTTCGGAAAACTGCGGGAAGCCGTAACTGGCCGACGTTCCGGCGAGCGTGTGCGAGGCGATGTAGAGTTTTTCGAGGTCTTCGGGCTTCGTTTGCGGCTCCTGCAAGAGGCCGGAGTATTCCCGCAGATACTGGAGGTTTTCGGAAGCCTCCTGGAGGAACAGCTCGATCGATTCTTGATTCGGGCCGCTCACAGGGCTCCCTCCACGGCGGCTGTCTCGCGCCGCGCTTCGGCCGCAACGGGCTTGCGATAGACGCGGCAATCGCCGAGGACCACCGGCTCGAGTTTCATTGGAGAGTTCGAAAGCGTTTCCGCGTGGCCGAGCAGGAAGTAGCCGCCGGGCTCGAGCGCGTCGTAGAAGCGGCGCAGGATCGCGAGGCGGCGCCCGTCGGAGAAATACATGAGGACGTTCATGCAGAAAATGCAGTCGAGCTTGCCGACGTAGACGGATTCGACGAGGTTCATCTGCGCGAAGGAAATCATCCGCCGGATGCGCGGCCGGACCTGGAATCCATGCTTCGTCGCCGTGAAATACGCCTCCACCTGCGCGGGCCGCACGTCCTGCAAGCTGCGCTTGGAATAGACGCCGCGTTCGGCGTGGCGCAGCGCGCGACGGCTGATGTCCGTGGCGAGGATTTCGGTTTCCCACGCCTCCGCGAACTTCAGCGCTTCGCAAAGGGTGATCGCGATCGAATAGGGTTCTTCGCCGGTGGAACAGCCCGCGCTCCAGATACGCAGCGTCCGCGGATTTTCCCAGAATTTGCGCTCCTGCAATTCGGGCAGGATCGTTTTTTCGAGCGCTTCGAAGACCGCCGGGTAGCGAAAGAACGAGGTCTCCTGCGTGAGCAGCCGCTCGAGCAGGGCTTCGTACTCGATGCTCGAGCCGCGCACGAGCTGCAGCAAGTCCGTCCCGTTTGCCAGACCCTTCTCATCGACGTATTCGCGGATGCGGGTGGAGAAGAATCGCTCGCGCGAGGAATCGAACAGGATCGCGGATCGGTGCTCGATCAGCGTGCGAATCTCGGCGAGTTCGGATTCGGCGATGCGTGCGGTCGAGACTGGGTGCGGTTTCATGGTCGGCGTTCAGCCCCCGGCGAATTCGTGCCGAAATGCGGAGTTTGCCGTTAGCGGAGCGCTCCCACCGGCGCGACGGGCCGGGCGTCTTCCGCTGCGGACGCTGCGGACGCCGCGGGCGCCGGTTCCGCGGACCGCGCCGATTGCGAACGGAACTGCGCGAGCGCTTCGTTGAGCTGTTCGGAAAGCCGGACCATGGTTCCGACGGTCGAAACCGTCTGCCGCGCTCCCTGCGTGGTCTGGCGCGTGATGCCGGAGATGATCTGCATGGCGTTGGCGACGCCTTCCGTGCCGCGCACCTGCTGCTTCGAGGCGAGCGAGATTTCCTGGACAAGCTCCGCCGACTGCCGCACGACGCTCGAGATCGCTTCCAGCGCCTTGCCGGCCTGATCGGCGAGGCCCGCACCGACCTCCACTTCGCGCGTGCCCTCTTCCATGACGACGACGGCTTCGTTCGTTTCGGCCTGAATCGCCTTGATGAGCGCGGCGATGTCTTTGGTCGCGCTGCGGGAGTGCTCGGCGAGCTTGCGGACTTCGTCGGCGACGACCGCAAAACCGCGGCCGGCGTCGCCCGCGCGAGCCGCTTCGATGGCGGCGTTGAGCGCGAGGAGGTTGGTCTGCTCGGTGATGTCGTTGATCACGTTGATGATTTCCGAAATTTCCAGCGAGCGGTCGCCGAGCGACTTGATCTTCTTCGCCGTGGCTTGTACGGAAGAGCGGATGCGCTGCATGCCTTCGAGCGTATCGCTCACGGCGCGGTTGCCCTGCTCGGCGGCGTCGAGCGCGCGGCGAGCCGCTTCGGCGCTGGCTTCGGCGTTGTTGGACACCTGCTTCATCGACACCGTCAGCTCTTCGACGGCGGACGACGTATTCGTGATTTCCTGGTCCTGTTGCGTGGCGCCAGCGGTCATGTCGTCGGCCGCGCCGAGAATCTGCGTGGCGCTCGTGCTGACGTCGATGGCGGCTTTGCGGACGCGCTCGAGAACTTTCGAGAAGTTGTCGAGCATGAAGTTGACGGAATCGACGACGTTGCCCAGGGCGTCGTTCGTTACCTTGCCGCGAATGGTCAGGTCGCCGCGAGCCACTTGGTTGATCGTATTGAGCAGCTCAGTGATGCTGCGCTGGAGCGACTCCTGCGCCTGCTGGGCGGTTACGGCCTGCGCAACCTTCGCGGCGCTGCGGTTGAGGTTCTCGGCGATGAGCGCGAACTCGTCGTCGGTACCGATGTCCGCGCGGGCGCGCGAGTCGCCGGCCGCCAGGCGCTCGGAAAACTTCGCGATGTTACCCAGTGGCTTGAGCACGCGCTTGCTCAGCACGAACACGAGCGAGAGCGCGGCAGCCAGCGCCAGCACAACCGCGCCGAGCAGAGCTCCGCTGGCACCGCCCGGCAGAGAAGGCGCGTCGAAGACGGACAGGCCTCCCGATTCCCTGCCGGCGTGATAGGCCAGCCCGAGGACGCCAAACAGCGCCAGGGCCGCCCAGAAGACCAGCAACCAGATTGTCGTGCTCAAACGAGCTTTCATGACTTCCTCCCCAGAACTTGCGCATTCAAAAGAGCTGCAATCGCGCCGGCTTCAAATCACCGGCACGGGGAAAACATCCGTCAGACGGCGCAGGTCGATGACCAGCGCCAGGCGGTCGTCGTGACGCAACATCCCGCGGCAGTGCGGCACCTCGGCGGGCGCCTGGTCAAGCAGCGCGTCTTCGGTCGCCGAATACGTCCCGATCACCTCGTCGGCGGCGATGCCGAGCCGCAGATCCTCGCGATGGGCGTCGCCTTCGATCGCCGCCACAACCACATGCTTCGGCAACAAGCCCGGCCGGCGGCCTTCCGTGAACGCGATATCCATCAGCGGCACGATCGTCCCGCGCAGATTGAAGACGCCCATCAGAAACGAAGGCGCCAGCGGAATCCGCGTCACAATCGGCCAGTCCACAACCTCCTCGACCTCGAGCACCGAGAGACAGAACCGTTCGCGGCCGGCGCGGAAGACGCAGTATTGCCGCTCGGGGCGCCGCTCCTCCGCAGAAACTTCACCCTCGACGAATTCGCCGACTTCAAGTCCGGCGGCCAGCCCCGCGTTTTCGGGCTCGCCCGGCATCAGGCAAATCTCCTCACGGCGCTGAGCAGTTCTTCCGGAGTGAACGGTTTCGCGACGTACCCGTTTGCGCCCTGCTGCTCGCCCCAGTAGCGATCGCTGGGCGCCGTCTTGGATGTCACGAGAATCACCGGAATCTTCGAGTAGTGCTCCTGGCTCTTCAGTTCGCGGCAAGCCTGAAAGCCGTTGCGCTGCGGCATCACGACGTCGAGCAGGATCACATTGGGCCGCTCTTCCTCGATCGCTTCCTCGATCTTCGTTGGGTCGGAAATGGCAACCGAATGAAAGCCGCCCTGCTGAAGCACCGATTGCAGCAAACGGATCTCCGCCTGCGAATCATCAACCACCAGAACCTTCTTCACCACTGACGCACCTCCACACTCAAATCCCCCAAGAAAGAAATGCAACTCCGCAGCCAGCCTTCCAACGTTTTCAAGGCCTGCGACCTGTTCGCAACCTGCCTCTTTTGCGCCATTTACGGGCGCACGCCGCCGCTCACAGATTGCCGGCGAAGCGACTCGAGACGCTCTCCGTCTCAGCTTGAGATTCTTTCTCACCGGCCTGCATCTCGCTCGCCAGGGATGAGAATCGTTGCATGATCTCGTTGAGTCGCAGGGCCATTGTGTGGATCGCCTGAATCTGCTCGCGACTCTCGCCGCCCGAAGCGCGTCCCGGCTCGAGCAGCAGAAGGTCGGCGTTACCGAGAACGGACGTCAGCGCGTTGTTGACGCTCGGACGCATCTCCAACATGTAGTGCCCGAGAGTCGCGTGACGCTGACACGCAAGGGCCAGGCGTTCGGCGCGCTGAGCGCGGCCAACCGCTTCGACGCGCCGCAGCGCTTCGATTGAAATCAGGATGAGCGTCCTGACCCAGTTGTCATGCCGGGGAACGATCAGCAATTGCGGATGCGCAGCGCGCAAAGAGGACATGTCTTCTTCTTCCTCGGCGACGTAGACGGCCGCGGTGCCCGGTGAAGCGTTGACGGCGGCCAGGATCAAGGGCAGCTTCCTGTTGCGAACAGGGCCAACGATGACGAGGTCATATCCGGCCCCGGTCGCGGGCTGCCAGACGTCGCCCGTGACGAGCGTGATTCCCGGAACGTGCCGCTCCGTCTGCCAGCGCGCCGCAATCGCCCGCGCGAATTCCGTGTCGTCGGAGACGATTAGGACACTCGCATCGTTCAAGGGTCGCGCTGCTCCTCTCTTGGGCTCAGGACTGGAGTTTTTCCGCTTCTTCCATGAAGGAGAGCAATCGTTTCGTGCTGATTCCGAGATTTACAGCGGCTTCGGTGTTTTTCGCGCGCTTGGCCTGTTCGACGCGCCCGTGAAAGTATGAGACCTCGTTGCGCGCGAGCGCGAGAGCAGCGGTCAGCGCGCTCTCGTCTCCCGACCGCTTCCGGCGATCGGTGGCGACCGCCAGCAGCGCCCTCGCTACTACGGCGCGCCGCAAGTCCTCCGACTCCTGGCTGCCTTCACTCACGAATGCCGCAACCTCCCAGGACGAAAGCAGAACCTTTGTGTCCTGCAAGACCACGGTGGACATCGAGCGGCCACGCGATGGCGGTGCGGCAATCAACTGTTCCCAGATTGCCTCGAGACATTTGTCCGCGTCCATATCGCCCGCTGCCGCCGCAGCGGCATCCCTGGAAAGATTTGCGGCCTTCGGGGGCGCGGCAGGTGCACCGGATGCCGGCGGTTCGACGGCGCGCGGTTGCTCCGGCGCCGGAGCGGCAGGCTCGGGAATCGCTGGCGCGGCCGTCGATTCGGCCGAAGGCGCATGGGCTTCGCTCTCCGGAGTGACGAATGGAGGTGATTGCGTGCCGGGTTGCGCGCGTTCGAGTGCGTCTTCGAGATCGGCGCGGAGAGCGAGAAGTTGCTCGAGCGCGTGATTGACCGAGCTTTTCGTGTAGTCCTTCTGGAACGGCTGCCGCCAGTTTTCGCAGAAGAATCGAAGCTGCTTCGTTGTTTCCGCTGCGGAGAAGCCGGCGCGGCGGCAATCGACCGTCTTGATGCCGTGCGCCTCGAGAGAGTTGATGGTCTCTCGCACGGCTTTCAGATCCGCATGCAGCATCCGAATGAAAGCCCGGCGCACGAGGAAACTGAAACGGCAGAAGGCCACAAGCGCCGCCGGATCGTAAAACATGCAGCCGGCGGAATCCTTCAGGAGGCGTCCTTGCTCGACGACGCCCCCCTCCAGCAGGTCGCGCAAACTGCGGCAGTCCTCGGTCTTGGCGAGAATCTGCTCGAGGGGCTCGCACCATTCAAGCGGAGTGGCATCCGCTTCAGCCAGGACGGGCCGCAGAACGCGCGCAACGTCGTCGAGCGTGATCGCCTTGCTATAGAGATGCTCGGGCGCGCACATGGCAAAGTACTGCACGAGCAACAAGTCGATCTTGTCGCGATCTGCTTCGGTCTTGTCCGGCTTTCTCAACTGGCGATGGATCACGGCGCGGAGGCTTTCTTCGCTCGCGTTCAAAATTTCGGATGGGAGCTGGCGGATCTGGTAGGCCAGCAGGTTTTCGTCGATCGCGGCGAGCCACTGGAGATGGCGATCGAAGACGCTTCTCGTGGGCCGGGCCGGCGGAAATTCGCCTGGTGGATAAGGCGATGGCGCGAGATTGAATTGCGTTGCGAGCGCGGCGTAGAACGGATAGACGAGACGCGCCTCCGCCCACTGCGCGGCAAGGTCGGCAGGGCCCGGCCCAGCGGTGAGATTGTCCGCGCGCGTCGGGGGGTTGATCGTCGTGCCGGATGTTTTCGATGTCATGGCTTGATGATCCAGTTTGCAACGTCTCCAACGAAGCGCGCCGCAACGGCTTTCCCGCCGCCGTGATATCGCACGGCGACCACGGTAGCGCGGGTATCGAGCGAGCCATCGGAGTTGACCAGGCGCACGCGATCCTCGAATTCGAGCGGCAGTGTCGAGGAGAATAGGACCTCCTGCGCCGTGCCGAATTCGATCACGGTCTGCTCCTGCAACCGGCGGCGTCCGGTGCTTGCCGTCGTCACGCGCACAGGAATTCGAACTGGCGAGGCGCTGGGAAAAAGTTGAGCCAGTTTCTCAACGCACGTTTGATCTGTTAGTACCGAGGTAACCATGGCTTCGCGCGACACAGGCCCCCCATTCCTTTCGCCGTTTTCGCCCCATTCGGCCCTCCCCTCGACGAGCACTGGCGAGGGGGAGCCCATGGACGCGGACGGACACGAAGATTGTTCCGCGGAGAGGATTGCACGAGGGCAGCCAAAGGTTTTTCAGCGCGGGAAATCCTAAGTGATTAGGACGCCTAGGGTTGCTGCCTGGCACCTGGGTACATGCGCCTTCCGGCGTCTCAGCCTGACACAGATGCGTCTCACGCCCGAACTGAAGAGAGGCTCATTAAAGCAACGTCGCGGGACTTTGTGTGACGTCTCAAAAGGGCTTAGGACACGGTCTCGACGAGCTCTTTTTGCGAGTGGCGCAAGGGGATGTTGTAGCGCTTGAGCTTCCGATAGAGGGTTGCTCGGCTGATGCCCAGCATCTTTCCTGCGAGGACTTTGTCGCCTCCCGCCTGCTCGAACACGCGCAGGATGGTGATGCGTTCGAGATCGGCCAGCGCCGTCGTGGAAAGCTGGGCGGCGTCCTCTCGCGTGAGCGCCGAATCGCTCGCGGCGGCAATCGCGGGCGGAAGATCGGCGGCATCGATCATGCGATGAGCTCCCAGCGCGACCGCCCGCGCGATGCAGTTCTCGAGTTCACGCACGTTCCCTGGCCAATCGTATTGGAGAAAACTCTTCATCGCGGACGGTTCGATTTGAATGCCTTCGCCGGGCGCATAGCGATCAAGGAAACAGTGCACGAGCTGCGGAATGTCAGAGCGGCGCTCGCGCAACGCCGGCAGGTGGACCGTGACGACGTTCAGCCGGAAATAGAGGTCCTTGCGAAAAGTTCCGGCACGATAGGCCGCTTCGAGATCGCGATTCGTGGCCGCAATCACGCGCACATCCACGGGGATCTTTTCATTGCTCCCCACCGGCCGAATCTCCTTCTCCTGCAAGACGCGCAGCAGCTTCGCCTGCATTTCAAGAGGCAACTCGCCGATTTCGTCGAGGAAGATCGAGCCGCCGTTCGCCGCTTGAAAGAGCCCCGGTTTGGACTTCACCGCACCTGTAAACGCGCCCTTCTCATGCCCGAAAAGCTCGCTCTCCATGAGCGTCGGGACCAAGGTGCCGCAATCGACGGCGATAAACGGCATCTTCGCCAGCGGGCCGCGAAAGTGGATGGCGCGCGCAACGAGCTCTTTGCCTGTACCGCTCTCGCCCGTAATCAGCACGGGCGTGCGAGTGTCCTTGAGCCGCGAGACCATCCGCATGACGTCCTGAATCTTCGCCGATGTCCCGACAATCCCTTCGAGCTGCGTTTCCGTGTTCACGCGCTCGCGCAGAAACTGATTTTCGGCGACGAGGCGCACCTTCTCGGCCATGCGCTGGAGGAGTTGGCGCAGTCTCTCGACGCGGAAGGGCTTTTCGATGTAGTCGTAGGCGCCTTGCCGCATAGCGTCCACGGCCGACTCAATCGACCCGTGCCCGGTCATGATGGCGACCTCGGTTCGCGGCAGGAGTTCCTTGATCTTGCGCAGCAAGTCCGCGCCAGAAAGATTCGGTAGCTTCAGATCGGCGACAACGATATCGGGCGGAGCCGTTTCGAGCGATTCGAGCGCCGCCTCGGCCGTTTCGGCTTCAGCACACAAAAAGTTCATGCCCTGGCCGACGGTCATGCAGAGACGGCGGATGCTCTGCTCATCATCGACAATCAAGAAGCGAAGGTGCGACTCATCTTTCATGGTTTCCCTATCATGGCGCGGCCTCCGCCGCAGCCAGCAATTCGACTACGTGGGCGGCCACAGGCAAGCGCACGACGAATGTGGCGCCCTCGCCGTTCGGATTGTTCCGAGCGATGATCTCGCCGTGATGCGCGCGAACGATGCCGTAACAGATGCTCAGCCCGAGACCCGTGCCTTTGCCGACTTCTTTCGTAGTGAAGAATGGATCGAAGATGCGCTCGGGATGCGAAATGCCGGGGCCGTTGTCGTGAAAGGCGATCTCGATCTGGCCGTCCCCGTGCGACGTCGCGACTTCGATCTTTCCCGGGCGGCGAACCTCCCGGACGGCGTCGTAGGCGTTGTTCAGAATATTCAGGAACACCTGCTGGAGCTGGTGCGGATCCCCCACCATGAGCGGAAGTTCTTCCTCGTAGCGCTCGGCCAGCTCGACACCGTGGTTCGAGAAATCGTAGGCTCGGAGCTTGAGCGTTTGCCGGAGAACCGAATTCACCTGCACGGGCTCGCGCTGTGCGGGCATCTGGCGCGCGAAACTGAGCAGATTTTGAACGATCACGCGCGTTCGCTGCGCTTCCTGAAGGATCACGCGAAGTTCCTGTTTCGCTTCTTCCGGGACCGCCGCATTCTCGAGCAGGAGATCGGTGAAGCCCACGATCGCAGCCAGCGGGTTGTTCACTTCGTGCGCCACGCCGGAGACGAGCTGGCCGAGCGCCGCCATCTTTTCCGTGTGCATCAGTTTGGCCTGCAAGTCAGCAGCGTCGGTGATATCCGCCATCACCACAACGACGCTGTTGATTTCGCCGTGTTCGTCGCGCATGGGACTCAAGCTGATCGAGAACCGTCCGGGAGCGCCGTTGCCGCGGAGGACAGGGATCTCCAGATTGTCGATCGCGGCGCCGTCGAGAGTTCGCTCAAGCGCTTCGGCAAGAATCGGGCGGCGCGACAGCGCGACCATCTCCACGAGCGGACGACCCAAGAGATCCTCTTCGCGATATCCCGCTTCGAAGCAGCGGCGATTGGCGTAGCTGACGAGCCCCGCTGTGTCAAGCACGAGAATCATGCTCTGTGTGTTGTTCAGGATGTTCCGATTGAAATCGCGCTCGCGGCGATAGCGGCGCTCGGCCTCGCGGCGGTCGGTGATGTCTTTGAGGACATGGACCGTGCGCTCTTCCTCCTCTTCGCCGCCGTGAATTCGTGAAGTGGAAACGAGATATGTCCGTTCGCCCGCAGGATGCACGAGCTCCTCTTGCGCCACCTGCAAGTTCCGGCAGAACGGACATCGCTCGGGTTGTGCCGGTGAGCCGAGCAGTTCCAGACTGCCGATGTCCTTGCCAACCGCCTCCGAGGGGCGTGCGCCCAAAACCTCAGCGAGAGCCCGATTCAGACGCAGGACCCGGCCGGCTTTGTCGTGCACAACGATGAAATCGGAAATGGCGTCGAAATCCTCGACCCACTGTTTCCGCGATCGCTCAATGCGCGAAAACAGGCGCACGTTTTCCAGCGCCACCGAAGCATGACCTGCCAGAGCCTCCAAGAGGCGGTGTTCCGTGGCCGAAAGCTCGCGCCCCAGATCGGCAAGGCACAGCACGCCCAGCAGCACGCCGTCGCTCCCAATCAGCCGCACCAGCATCACGGAGCACCACGCCAGTGCTTCCGCAAGCTCGCGCCCGAGGAGCCTCGAAGCGTCTCCCGAACGCAAGGGAGCAGATGAAACACCACCTTGCTCGGCCAAAACAGCCGCCAGACGTTGCTGGATGGGCCGCTCCCAGCGGTTCGCGGGTCCACTCAGGGCGGCAATTTCCCAGCCCGGGCCGTGGCCCAGATGTCTGAGGCTCAGAGCTGCGGCGCGCGCCCCGAGCATTTCCGCAGCGCGGGCGGTCAGCCGTCGCGCAAATTCGGCCGCGCCAAGAGATGGGTTCAGCTCGAGTGTAGTGGTGGAGAACTGGGCCAACAGGCTCTCGAGAGAGCCATCGACACCCGCAGGGACTTCCCGGATACGTTTTAGTGCACGCATGGAGGATCAGGGGTTGCGCGCGCTCCGCCTATACGCCTATACAATGAGACGTTACGGCCTCATCTCATTTTGAGTCAAGAAATGCGCCTCCCCCGGTTGTTGTAAGCGGTAATCCGATCCTGTCGCAACCTGAGACCCCAAAACGAGCGGGGCGTGTGCGATGAGACGGTCAGGCCAACGACCGTACGTTAGAGAGGAGCTTTTCGGTTCGCCAACTGCCATTGTCTCAGTCGATTACGAGAAACGTTGCCAAGTTGCCGTCTTAGGACAACAACCTCTTCTCCGTGGCATCGCCCGTGCATTTTCTGACGCTGGAGTTTTCCCTGGGGAGGAGAAGAGTCCATGAGACTAAGGGTTTGGCTTGCCGCTATGGGAGTGGCCCTACTTTTGGGGGGATCGGCGGCGGTCTTGATGCCAAAGGCATCCGCACAGGAATCTTCGACTGAGGCAAATAGGCGCAAGGTCCGGAGCAAGGTTGTCCCCGACTACCCGCCGCTTGCGAAGCAGATGAACGTCACGGGGAAGGTCAAGATCGAGACAACCATCGCAGCCGACGGGCATGTGTTGAACACAAAAGTGATCGGGGGCAGTCCGCTGCTGGTCAATGCGGCGCTCGACGCCCTGAAGAAGTGGCGCTTCGAGCCGGCTGCCAAAGACACGACGGAAACCATCGAGTTCGAATTCGGGGGAGAGTAACAGCCTCAACGCATGACTGGGGCTTTTGACGGGTTGGGGAGTGGAGGCTTTTCAAAATGACGATCGGCAAGAAACTCTACTTGGGGTTCGGCGCCATCCTGGCGATCATCCTGTTTCTGTTCGTCATCAACATTTTCGCCGTGGTGCGCCAATACAGCGCACGCGAAGCGGTCAGCGCCACATTGGCCGATGTGCAGGCGATCGAAAACGTTCGCTTCAAGGTGGTCGAAAACCGCCTTTCCCTTGGGAACTACCTCCTGAGCGGCGACCTGCGCGATCAAGACAGGACGAACAAGGGGATCAGCGAACTCCAAGATCTGTTGAAGCAAAGCGAGGTTAAGGCCAACGACCCGGGGCTTCGTTCAGCGCTAGCGCAGGTCGAAGATAACGAACACCAATGGGCGGACAATTTTGCGAAGGCGTTGATCGCCAAAAGGCATCAAGTGGACGCGGGCGACGCCACCGTCGCCGACTTGCAGATCGTCTACCTGCAACTCGATCCCGCTTCGTGGATTAACAAGTCTACGGCCATCCTTGATGAAGCAAGCCGCTCCGTGCGCAAGGCGCAGGACGAATCCAATGCATCTGCAGCCTCCGCAACACTGGTGAGCACCATCCTGACCACGGTGGGCACTCTGATTGCAGTCGTGTTGGGAGGGCTTATTGCCTTCTACACGGCGAAATCGATCAAGGAGCCGCTGAATCACCTGATCGAGGTTGCGCGTCGAATCGGAGATTCGGGCGACCTTGACCAGTCGATCGATATTCATCGCAACGACGAAGTGGGCGTCCTCGCCGAGAATTTCAACAAAATGATCGTACACCTGAAAGAGATGGCTTTCGTTTCGGCCGCGATTGCCGAAGGCGAGTTGTCCGTCTCCGTCCAGCCGCGGTCGCAACAGGACACGATGGCAAAGGCATTCGCGCGGATGACGCATGGACTTCGTGATCTGGTCCGCCAGGGCCGCGACAGCGCCTCTCAGGTTGCCAGCGGCGCGAGCCAGATGGCCGCCGCATCGGATGAGTCGGCGAAAGTCAGCGTGCAAGCCGCCTCGGCCATCGACGAAGTGACCAGCACGATGCACGAAATGAGCATCAACGTGCAGAACGTCGTCAAGAACACTCAGGTTCAGGCTTCGAGCGTCTCCGAGACCTCCGCGTCGATCGATCAGATGGTGACATCCATCCAGCGCGTCGCGGACACCGCCAAGCTCCTGGTGGACATCTCGCACCGTTCCCGCGAGGAAGCGCAGACCGGAATGGCGACGATGGACAAGGCCACCGTGGGACTCAATCGCACCAGCCAGGCAATTCAATCTTCGGCCGAGATCATCGACGCCCTCGGACGCCGCGCCGACGATATCGGCAAGATCATCGAGGTGATCGACGACCTGGCCGAGCAGACCAACCTGCTGGCGCTTAACGCCGCGATTGAAGCCGCGCGCGCCGGCGAGCATGGCCTCGGCTTCGCCGTCGTTGCTGAGGAAGTACGGAAGCTCGCGGAAAAATCCACGCAGTCAACCAAGGAAATCTCCGAACTGATTCAGGGCATTCAAAAGGAAGCACGCGAGGCAGTCGAGAACATGGAGAAGAGCACGACCATGGTCCAGGAAGGCTTGCTGCTGAATAAGGACCTCAGTCTTGCGCTCGACAAGATCGCGGACGTCGTCGCCGAGGTCTACAAGTTCTCCCAGGAAATCGGTGCGGCCACCATGGAGCAATCGAACGGCTCCTCCCAGATCGCCAAAGCCACGAGCCGCCTTACCGAAATCACTCAGGAAATCAATTCCTCCGTCGAAGAGCAAGCCTCGGGGGCGCAAGCGGTCGTGCGCGCGATGGAACGGATGCGCGAACTCGTGCAGCAATCCACGTCGAGCTCAACCGAGTTGGCCGCTACTGCGGAGCAGATGTCGAAGCTTTCCCGGGCCTTGCTGGACTCCATGGATCGCTTCTCGCTCGACGAAGCCCACGGGGATAACCGCCGCTCTGCAACTCGGCGGCCGGCGACTGCGGCGGAGCGACACGCCCCGGCAGACTACGCCGAACTGGTCCGGTCCTGAGAACAACACACACACCAACCATGGACAAGGAACTTCAGGTCGTCGGCTTTCGGATCGGGCGGGAGACGTTCGGACTACCCATTTCGATGGTCCGGGAAATCGTTCGCGTCCCGGAAATTACGTCGGTGCCAAACGCGCCCGATTACATCGAGGGTGTCATCAATCTCCGTGGGCGGATCATCCCGGTCGTGGATTTGCGGAAACGATTTGGCGAGAAATCGTTCGAGCCGAACAAGAAAAATCGGATTGTCGTGGTTGAGATGGAGACGCGGGCCATCGGCCTGATCGTAAATTCCGCATCGGAAGTGCTGCGGATTCCTCCTTCGGAAATCGAAGAGCCCAACAACGTCTTCCAGGAAGGCGAACTCAGCTACATCACGGGCGTGGGAAAGCTGAAGGGGCGGCTCGTCATCCTGCTGGATCTGAGCCGGATCCTGCAACGGGGAGAGCTGCGCCGTCTCGACGAAGTCGCCGATTCCGCCGAGGTTGCAGTGGGCGGCATGGTGCGCGGTTCCTAGGCCGGGCCAAGAGCATCAGCGAGGAACGAATGTCCACCACACTCACGACACAGGTGCCGCTCACCGATGCGGAATTGAAGCTCTTGCAGACCCTGGTCTACCAGGAATGCGGCATGTATTTCGACGAACGCCGCACCCATTTCCTGCGCGATCGCCTGCAACGCCGGCTAAAGGCGTGCCAGATGGACTCGTTTTACAGCTACTACCGCCTCCTGACCAGCCGGGAAGGCAAACAGGAGCTCGTGGCGCTGCTGGAAAACCTTACCGTCAACGAGACCAGCTTCTTCCGCATTCGCCCGCAGCTTGAGCTGTTTCAGAAGGTCACTTTGGAAGATCTCCTGAAGCGGAAACAAGAACGGCGCGATTGGTCGCTGCGCATCTGGAGCGCCGGATGCTCGACGGGCCAGGAACCCTACACGCTGGCGATTCTTGTCTGCGATGCCCTCGCTTACTACTACCTGCGCAACCCGTTGCCGTTTGACATGCCGACGCCCAAGCCGTTGATCCCGCCGCCCTGGAAGGTGGAGATTCTCGCATCGGACATCAATTATTCCGCGCTGCTCACGGCTCAGCAGGGAGTCTACAACGAAGCTCAAATGGAACCAGTGGACTATACGACGCGCCTGCGGTACTTCGAGAAAGTCGGCGACAAGTACGCCGTCAAGTCGGCGCTGAAGAGCCTCGTGCAGTTCGACTTTCACAACCTGAAAACCGAATACCTGCCGCAGCGCAACGACATCATTTTCTGCCGCAACGTGATGATTTATTTCGACGAAGCCGAGCAGAAGCGGCTGATCGACAAGTTTCACCACTGCCTCAACCCCGAAGGCTATCTCTTCGTCGGCCACGCCGAGAGCCTCTTCGGGCTGACCAGCAAGTTTCACATGATTCATCAGAACAACGCGACGGTGTACCAGCGGGTCGAGGTGGCGCAGTGACTTTTCCTTCCGACGAACACGCCGCCGAGCTGCGCGAGCTCTTCTTCGAGAGCGCCGAGGAGATCCTCCAGAACATGAACGAGGCCGGCCTCGCGCTCGAAGAGCGTCCCAGGGATAAGGAACAGCTGCGTCATGTGCGTCGGGCCGTGCACACGCTGAAGGGCGATTCCGCCGCCTGCGGCTTCCGCCAGCTCAGCGAACTGGCGCATGAATTGGAAGACGTGCTGACGCCGGAACTGGCCGAGCAGAACGCGGGACCAATCGCGGAGGTTGTTCTCACCGCCGCCGACACCTTCCACGAAATGCTGGCGGCTTACCGGAACAATCTGCAACCGCCCGCCGGCGACGCCTTGCGCGAACACATCCGGCGCCTACTGGAAAAGCCGGCCGCGCCAACGCAAGACACGACTTCCGAAGCCAGGTTCGACTGGAACGAATACGAGCGGCTCATGATCGCAGAGGCGTTTCAGCGCCGCGAAACGATTTATAACGTCGCGCTGTACCTCGATCCCGAAACACCGTTGCCGGCTGCGGCTTTCGAGCTGGCCCGGAAGGCCCTTCAGAGCGCGGGCAAGATCCTGGCCCTCCATCCGGAGGGCAGCGCGCCCGCAGAGCCCGTGCGGTTGATGGAGGTTGCGTTGTCGAGCGCGCAGTCCGCGGACTGGATCCGGAAGCACTGCCGCGTACCTTCGGTCGTGCAGAAGATCTCCGTAGCAAACATTCCGGTTCCCCAACCCGTCACGCGCGATTTGCTGGACATTCTGCTCGAGTCGGAAGCGGCCGCGGTTTCCGCTGGCGTCAAGTCAGGAGCGGCGGACTCGGCCTCGACCGCAGAGGATGAGACGCACGAATCGAGCGCTCCCGGCAGTCTCGCTCACGCGACGGAAAACTCGCTGCGCGTCGATGCCAACCGAATCGACGCCGTCATGAATCTGGTCGGCGAGATGATTATCGGCAAGTCCATGCTGCAACGCGCGATCGCGGAGTTTGAGCGGCGGCACACAAAAGATCCATTGCATGGGAAATTCTCCGACGCGCTCGCGTTCCAATCGCGCGTGCTTGGAGAGCTTCAGAAGTCCGTAATGAAAATCCGGATGGTGCCTGTCGAGCAGCTCTTCCGGCGCTTCCCCCGGATCGTCCGCGATGTAGCCAAGCTGCGCAATAAGGACATCGGCCTTGAAATCGCGGGACAGAACACGGACCTCGACAAGAGCATTCTGGACGCCCTGGCCGACCCGCTAGCCCACGTCGTGCGCAACGCCGCCGACCATGGCATAGAGACCTCCGTGGAACGGCAGAAGGCCGGAAAAACCGTCCGTGGCACGGTCCGGCTGAATGCCTATCACGACGGCGACCAGGTCGTAATCGAGGTTTCGGACGACGGCCGTGGACTCAACCGCGAAAAGATCATTCGCCGCGCCGTCGAAAACGGGATCATCTCGGCGGAAGACACGCTGCGCCTGAACGACACCGAAGCGCTGGAATTGATTTTTGCCCCGGGCTTAAGCACGGCGGACGAAGTGACCGAAATCTCTGGACGGGGTGTGGGACTCGACGTCGTGAAGTCAGCGCTTGAGAACCTGAAGGGATCGGTCGAACTCAAAAGCGAGCCTGGCAAGGGCACCACGTTCCGGCTCCTCGTGCCGCTCACGCTCGCCAGCATTCAGGCGCTCCTGTTTCGCGTCCACGGACGGCTCTATGCAGTGCCATTGGCTTCCGTTGCGGAGATCACCCGCATCACCGATGAAGACATTCATCGTGTGGATGACCATGAGGTCTTTCAACTGCGCGAACAGGTGATGACGCTGGTCCGGCTTGATCGTCTCGGGCCAAAAGCCGTGAGCGATCGAGCCAAGCGCGTCTTCGTGATCGTGATCGGCACGGGAGGCCGGCGGTTCGGCCTTGCGGTGGACAGTTTGATGGGCGAAGAAGAACTGGTGATCAAAGCCCTCGAAGACCAACTCGTCACTTCTCCGCTCGTCAGCGGCGCTTCCATCCTCGGCGACGGAACCGTCGTGCTGATCCTGAATATTCCGGCCGTGATTTCACATCTTTCGAGAATCCCGGCGCTGGGGGCCACGGCATGAGCCAGAAAATTCGCGTGCTCGTTGTCGACGACTCCGCGCTGATGCGGAAGCTCATTCCGCAAACGCTGCTGAACGACCCTTCGATCGAAGTGGTGGGCACGGCGATGGACGGCCTGATCGGACTGCGCAAGATCGAAGAGTTGCGTCCTCATGTGGTGACGCTCGATCTTGAAATGCCGCGCATGGACGGCATCGAGATGCTGCGCCAGATCACGGGCAAGCTTCGCGTGCCGGTAATTGTCGTCAGCGCTCACACCGAGGAAGGCGCGTCTCTCACGCTAAAAGCGCTGTCGCTCGGCGCGTTCGATTTCGTCACGAAACCGCAGGACGCCGCGCTGGGCCGCCTCCAGCAGATCGCGTCCGAACTCGCGCTCAAGATCAAAGTCGCCGCCGCTTCGGGCGCGCCGAAAATGATCATTACGGTGCCGACGCCGAAGCACAAAGGGCGGCGCAGCCTCTCGACGAAGCCGCGTTGGCCGTCGCGCATTATCGCCGTCGGAATTTCCACGGGCGGGCCCAACGCGCTGCAATATCTCTTTTCCCAGCTTCCGGAGGATTTTCCCGGGTGCCTCGTGGTCGTGCAGCACATGCCCGAGGGATTCACGGATATGTTCGCGCGCCGGCTGGATGAATCTTCCGCCATCGAAGTGAAGGAGGCGCAATCCGGCGACTTGCTGCTGGCCGGGCGTGCGCTCATCTGCCCCGGCAACCGTCACATCAAGGTCCGCCGCATGGAGCATGGCGATATCGCGATTCTCGTGGACCAGCCGCGCGTCAACGGCCACCGGCCGTCGGTGGACGTGCTGTTCCATTCGGTCGCGCAGGAATTCGGCAGCAAAGCTGTCGCCGTTTTGATGACCGGCATGGGCGAAGACGGTGCCGCCGGTCTCGGCGCCATCCAGGCCGCCGGCGGTTTCACGATCGCGCAGAGCCCGGACACGTGCGTGGTGGACAGCATGCCCCGCTCGGCGATCCAGCGCGGCTTTGCCGCGCGAATTGTTTCGCTTCCCAGCCTTGCAAGCGTTTTGCAATCCAAGTGCATGACCGAACGGCCGCCGGAAGAGCCTGTCACTGCGGCCTCCACAGTAAACGAGTCTGCTGAGGCAGGACCTTCGCGAAGGAGATCGTCATGAAACAGTTCGAACCGTTGACGCGCAAGAAAGATAACCAGCCCGTCCGCTACTTGATCGTGGACGACTCGGTCTTTGCTCGCAAGAGCCTCGCGAAGATGGTGGAGTCGTTTGGGGGCCAGTTGGCGGGCGAGGCGGGCGATGGCTGCACGGCCATCACGGAGTACGCCCGCACGAAGCCGGACATCGTCCTGATGGACATCACCATGCCGCAGATGGAGGGGATCGAAGCGGTCGAGCGCATTGTCCAGGAGCATCCCGAAGCGCGCGTCGTCATGGTTTCGTCCGTCGGCTACCAGGACAACATTCTGGCCGCGCTTCAGAAGGGCGCGCGCCACTTCGTGCAGAAGCCGGTGAAGCCCGACGCTCTTTACGAGATCATCCGCTACGTGCTCAACGACGACGGCGTGACGGCGCCCGTCGGTGCAGGAGAAAAATCCCGATGAGAATGGACTTGATCCAGCCGTTCATCGGCTCGCTCGACGCTGTTCTCGCGGAGATGATGAAGGCTCCGGCGAAAATCGCAGACCTCACCATGGAAGAGGAAGGCTACCGGCGAAAGGGTCTCGCGGCGGTTGTGACCTTCAAAGGCCAGATCGAGGGGCGCATCGTTCTCGACATGGAGCCGCGAGCTGCCGCCCAGGTTGCCGGCTACCTCAGCGGCGGCGAGGTGGACCCGGCCGAGCCTATCGTGCCGGAAACCGTGTGCGAACTCGCGAACATGGTGATCGGCAACGCAGTCACACAGCTCAACGATCGCGGGTTTCAGTTCAAGGTCTATCCGCCTTCCGTGCTCACGGAAGAGCAGTGCGCGAAAGCCGGACAGGACTCGGAAGCAACAATTCTCTGCTTTGAGACTCCAGCCGGGAACGTGCACCTCAACATTTCAATGCGGTACCACGCCCGGCGCGCCCGCGAGCACGCCCCTATTTCCGTCGGATAGAAATCAGCGAGCTCGGGGACCCACTCGGCGGTATTCCGTGCCGTGCCGGAACAGGCCTGCCTTCGGCATCTCCTCCGAATAGACGATACGTGCCGGCAGGAAAATATTCGCCGCGTCCGGCGAGTAGGGGACCGCCACGTCGATCGGCGCATCGGCATCGTAGCGACGCTTGCTGCGAAAGCACATGCCGATGGGAGAAATGTCCTCGCATACGGCTAGCTCATCGTCCGTGCCGGACTGCCGAATGCAGGCCGTGAGCCGCGTCTTCAACCGTATCCGCTGGCGCTCCCTTTGGTCACCCTCGGGTGGGATCGCATCCGCGGCTTCGCCGGCGCGTCGGCTGCGGGCCGCGCGAGCCATAATTTTCTTTTCGTCTTCGTGTGACGCCTGTGTCCAGATGCTGGGCACGAGGCAGGTCTTGCAATGTCGCGCGATTCCCCGGTTCGTTTCAAACCCGCGGAGCTCGAGTTCGTTCAAGTGCACGACCTCGCGGCTATGGCAGTAGTTGCATTCGAGCAGCATCCGCGCCACGGCCTCAGTGGACTCCGCTATCGGCGGAAATTCCACTCCCCAGAGATCCATGTTCGAGTCAAGTATCTCAACCCCATAGAGGTACCCGTCTCTCTGCCGGCCGAATTGGTTGACCACGCGTACGGGGCTCTGGCGATGAGACTCGCTCGGCGCCTGCCGGCGGATATGGATCTGCTGTTCGGGTGCGAGTTCCCGGTCCAAGATAACCACCGCGCCGCCCCGATTGATCAGCAAGGTCCGCGCCGGCTGTTTGAATTCCTGGCCCTGGCTGTCCGCACCGGACGCTTCGAGCAACAAGGTCAGCGAGACACGATCGCTACGGCGCCGCGGCGGGTACGGCAATGCCATTGTGCCCTCCCTGCGAGAAAGGTGCCTTCGCCTGTCGCCAAGATAGCATATCCCTCTCCCGCTTTCGTCCTGAGGGAGAATCTGTCCTTCCATAGTTGGCAAGACCTCGCGCTATAATGCCTCCCGATGAAACCGGCCCAACGTGCTCTGCCACGTGTTTCTGCACGCGTCACGTCCTCACGGTCCAGGCTCGTTACGCGAACCCCAAGCGCATCATGGTTCCCGTGGACGGTCGAATGGTCGGCAAGCAGTACGACTCCACCGGCAACCAGTTCCTCATGGGCGGATTTTTCGTCCTGGACGCCATGGCATCGCGCTCGATCGGCGGTGGCGTCGAAGTCTTCGCCGCTGCGGAGAATCTCCTGGATAGAGGCTATCTGTTCGCCCTAAACGGCGGACCGGAACTCGGCTTGCCGATCGCGGCTCGCTTTGGTGTTCGGTTCCAATTTCCCAAGCGATAGCGCCTGCCATAGGTTTGCTCGCGGACAAATCTGGAAGGAACACAACAGTTATGCTCAGCGCTGCGTGAATTCTTCGCTGTGCGTGACAGATTCCGGATAAGCTCCTGCGCCTAGTTCGTAGAGGTCCATGCCTTGCCGCTCACCCTCCGCAGCCACACGTTGCGGGTGAACTCGGTTCAGAAGCCAGTTCAGACCGTAGGTTAGCGGCAGCACAAATCCAATCAGCGTTGCAATTCCCACGAGCTGCGCCAGCCACTGGCCGCCTCCATTCATCGGTTGGCCTGCCGAATTCAACTCGGGCGCCGCAATGTGGGCGAACAAGCCCACCGAGAGGACGCCCCATATCCCGCCCACGGCGTGCGCCGAAATTGCGCCGCCGGGATCGTCTACCGACATCCGCAATTCGAACCACTCGACCGAAAATGTCACGAGGATTCCCGCAACGATGCCGATCGCGGCCGCTGCCGCCGGCCTCACGAAAGCGCAGGCCGCGCTGCTGGCCACGAGCCCTCCGATCCAACCGTTCGCCGTGAGGGACGCGTCCGGCTTGCCGAAGCGCGTGCGCGTGATCATTGCGGCAGTCAGCGCGGCGGCTGCGGCGGAAAGAGTCGTGTTAATCGCCACGAGCACCGTTTTTCCCGGCCACACGCCGTTCCAAAGCACGGCGCCGGCGGAGTTCAGGCCCCACCAGCCCACCAGCGCCAGGATGCAACCAAACAGCACGAAAACAGAGTTGTGCCCGGGGATTGCGCTCGGCATCCCCTCGAGTGTGTACTTGCCGCGCCGCGGGCCCAGAATCCACGCGATGGACAGCGCGGTCAGGCCGCCCACCACTTGAATCGTGCTGGCGCCCCCTGCGTCGAGAAAGCCTCTTCCGAGCCCGTAATTCTGTCCGAGCTGAGCGAGCCACCCGCCGCCCCACACCCAGTGCGCAAACAGCGGATAGGTCCATCCGGCCAGCAGCGCCGTTGACGCGCAGGTCGCGCTCAGTCGCCAGCGGTCGGCTCCGCTGCCAAGCGGTATCAGCGACGCCAGTGCAGCGCTGAGCATGCCGAGCAACGCCGCAAGCGATGCCGGCGAGCCGTCGAGGGGCAGGTGGCGCAGGAAGAACGGCCCGGCAGCGATCCAGTTCCAACCCTTGCCGCCCACGGTCAGAACATGCGCGGGCATCCCAATGAATCCCTGCCACGCGAAGCCGCAGATGAAGTACGCAAGAGCCGCAATCGACACAACGCACAAGGATGACATCATCAAGTGCGCCGCGCTGCGCGAACGGCCCAGTCCCGCATTGATGAGCGTCAGGCCGGCGCCCGCGAACGGAACCAGAAAAATGAAGAATATGCAGAGCACTGTCGTGGTGTCTGGAAGGACGGGGGCAAGCGCCACGATCAATTTTGATCACCTCGCTGAACGGGATGCGCGCGGATGACCAGCGCCAACCCCAGAGCTTCGACGCCGAGGCCGGCCAGCACGAAGGCGATTTGCGGCGCCCCCGTCAGTAGCGCAACGGCAGTTACAACGATCCCCCAACCCGCCGGCAAAATTAGAAACCCTAGAAGTTTCATCCCGGAAAGCGCCGAAAGTCCGTGTACGAAAGCCCCGCGCGGCGTTAGCGTAACACTCGCGAGGAGAGCCATCCAGTCGATTTTCTTATGTTGTGGATCACACGAAGGCCGCCGGAGGACAAGGAAAAGGGCGGGAAACGGACTTCTCCGCTCCCCGCCCGAGACGTCTTCTTGTTTCCTTTGCGCGCTTCTACTCTGCTCCCGCGGTGGAACGCGGCAGCACCGTAACCGTCACGGGCTGATCGAGTTGGAAATCCAGCTTGGTTTCCGAAGGAATCTTCACCTGCTTGCCGTGCGTCATTCCCTGGTACACGCCGCCGCCCGCGCCGCCCACTCCTGCGCCGATGGCCGCGCCTTTGCCTCCACCGGCGAGCGCGCCGATGATCGCTCCGATTACGGCGCCGCCGCCGACCTTCGTGGCCGTGTCTTTGCCGCGCGAGTTGCCTGCGAGCGAATACGTGCTGCTCACCAGCGGATACGATTGTCCTTGAAACTCCAGCTTGACCAGTTCGAGATGCAGATCGCTCTTGCCGGAGAATTTTCCGGCTGAGTTCGCGTCGACCAAGCGTACATAGACGTCCGCACCCTTGGAAACAATCACTTGATTATCGACCACGATGGGGTTTTCAAGTGAAGCGTGGAAGATTTCACCCGCACGGTTCACGGATGAATCCACGCCGTCGATCATGCGGATCGTCAGCGTCGTGCTCGCCGGAATCTGCACCTGCTTCGGTTGAGGAGGTGGTGGAGGCGGCGGTTGAGGGGCGGGTGCCGGAGTCGGCTGGGGCGGTGGCGGTGGTGGCTCGGCAGGTGTCGCGTCCACCGTAGGAGGCGCAGCGTTGTTTGCAAATTGCGCGTCTTCCTGCGGGGGCGCGTGCTTCTTGACGTGTGCCTTGCGCGAGTGCGATGGCCTTTCCGTCGGTGCCGGCTCGGGCGGAGGGGCGGCCTGAGCTTCCTGCACGGCGATCTGATCGTTGACTTTCGTCACGCCCGGCGTCTGTGACGCGATCTTATATGCGTCGAGGTGCGCCGAGGCGCTTGGCACCGTGCCGCTCAGTGTGACTTCGCCATTGTTCGACGTCACCTGAAGATTCGTGTTCTTCAGCGACGGGTCGGCGAACATCTGCGACTGGATACTGGTGACGAGCGCCGCGTCGTCCGATTTCTTGGCACAGCCTGTCGCGAGCGCAATGACAAGCAGTGCGATCGAAAGCATCGATCTCTGGCGCATCAGCTCTCTCCTTTGATTCCCGCGGTACCCAACGCCGCTTGGCCCTACTCGAAACGGGACGCGCGTTTCAGTCTACTACGATGCTCTGCGACGGATAAATGCTGTCCATTCCCGCTGGCAGTCTGCGCGCAATCGGCAAAGCGTCTCAGTCAAGTCTTTCTGCGGCTAGAGGGCCTCGATAACGTCGAACATCGCGCAACTTTTCTCGCGACTCTGTGTTCCTACACCCAGTAGCCGAAAGGAGTGTTTCGGCTCCAGCAGTCATAGTTCATAGGGGTGAAGGAGAACCAGCATGTCGAATCTGAAAGCTATGGGTGTGCTCCTTGCGCTTTTGGCCGTGTTCGGTCTGTCGAGTTGCGGCGGATCGTCTTCGGCGACCAATCCGGGATCTTCCGACCAGCAGGCTTCCGTCTTCACTGTTGGCACCGACGCGCCGCTGCCGAGCGTCGTGTCGTGCCAGATCATGGTCACGGGCGTGACGTTGAACAACGGCACGACCAATGTCCCTGTGCTCACCACAGCGCAGGTCGTGGATTTCGCCCAACTGAGTGGCCTCCACCAGCTTCTCGATCTCAACGCCGTGCCGACGGGAACCTATTCGTCGGCCACCGTTACGATTGCCAACCCGGTGATCGGATTTATCGACACCACTCAGAGCCCGCCGGCCATCAACACGATCAATGGCACACTCACTCAGTCGAGTGTGACTGTGAACTTTGCGAATCCATTCGTTCTGAACAACGCCGACCTCGTGGGCCTTCGCATGGAGTTTGACTTGCGCCAATCCCTCCAGACCGACCAGAACGGCCAGGTCACAGGCACAGTAAACCCGGTGTTCCACATGCAGTTGCTCGACGCAACTGATTCCAATGTCTCGATCGACGATTTCCATGCCGGCGTCGTCGGCGTGACTGGCGACAACTCCTTCACGGTGCAAGGACCGAAGGGACGGCAATGGACCGTCGACACCAATTCCAATACGGTCCTCGACGATCCGAGTGAACCGGTCAGTTCGTTCACGACAAACACGATCGTCGAAATCTCGGGCCAGCTCGATCCCGTGTCCCACGACATCGATGCCTCGGAAATCGAGGTGGTCTCCGACGACAAGTTCGTCCTCGGTGGATTATTCACCAGCATCCGGCCGCCATCAGGAGCGGCGACGCAGGCCGATCTCTACGTTCGCTATGAACTGCCCGATATCACGGGGATTCAGGACGGCCAGATCGAAACGCTCTCACTGAACGGCACGGAGCGCTACAAAATTGCGAACATCAACAATCCAATCACGACGCTGCTGTTCAATAACTCCGCGCTGGCTGCCGGACAGGTGGTGGACGTTGGAGGTTCGCTCACCACGACAAACGGTGTCCCGACCATGACCGTTCATCGCGTCGTCCTGCGGCGCCAAGGCCAGGAAGGCACGTGGGTTCCCGGCAGCACGGTCGTGCAGTCCGGCAACGCCGGAAGCTTCCAGTTGAACGACAACTGGACGGCCGGCGTGCTGCTGCCGAGTCCCCTCACCGTGCTCACGACGAACAGCACTGCCTTCGTCAACCTGAGCGGATTGTCCGGCTTGAGCGGATCGCAGTCGATCCCGGTTGGCGTGGTTGGGTTTATCCTGATCGACCCATCGACCAACCAGCCCGTCATGGTGGCTCGTACAGTCGAGCAGTTGACCGATTAAAACAGAAGAGTGGTTGTCGCATCTGCGCCACTGTCTCGCTTCGCTGGGAGCGAGGCAGTGGCGTTTTTTGTGCAGCCCCTGGAACGGTTATTCTGTCCTCACCGCGACAACGTCCTTGCCGTCGGTGCGGATTTCGATGGCCATCGGCGGCCGAACCCCGATTCCGTGAACGATGTCGCCGCGCACGATCCCGCCGTTGAGAGCGCCGCCACTGTAACGCATTAGGTCGTAGACCGCGCGGCTGCACGGGTTCACTACCATCGGATGGTCGGCCTGGAAGTGGTAGTCGCTCGCGATTCTCTTCAGGTCGGTCACATATTCAAGTTCGCACTCGCCAAACGGTTCCCGCAACGAAAATCCCCAGTACTGTCCGCCCGGCAAGCGCACGACCATTGCCGGCACAGGTTTGGCTGCCAAAGGATCGCGAAACAGGAAACGTTTGGAGGACCATGCTTTCGCCAGTTCGTCAGTCGTCCCGATCGGTCCCGGCCCAACCGCAAACTTTTCCGCGGGCTTGGGCTCCTCAGCAACCGCGGGCGAAGCAGACACGACTGCATCGGGGGCAGAGGGCTTTGACTTTCGAGAATAGCTTCGACTCCAATAGAAGAGCCCGCCGAAAACGATCACGAAACCCACGATCGCCACAGCGATCCTTGTGAGAGGCAACTGCCCGGCCAGCGCCTGAGGCGCGCCCAAATGCTGTTGCATCGGCCGCGCTGGCGTTTCCTTGGTCTCACCGGCTGACGACACACCGGGGATGGCCGGTTGGACAGGCTTAAAAGGGTCGAATTTCTTTTCGTCCGGCATGCTCAGTCGGGCCGAGTCTCGTCTTCAGATTGAATTGCCTGTCGTGGAAATGCAAGATGCGGCGCGGCCGGGGTGTTGACGCTTTCGCGTGTGGGGTGGGCCCGTCCCGGTTCGAGAAATCCAGCCGGAATCAGGCAGGCCGGTTCAGATGGATCGAATGCTGCGCGACGTACTCGTGAAGATTTGCGAGGATCAACAGCAGCTCCAGCATTCGGTCCCGCTGCTCGGGATTTGGTTCGCTTGCTCCAGCCTCCAGGTTCTTGACGATCGCAAGCGCATCCGCCAGCAGCCATTCAACGTCCGCACGCTCCATCGGACGCCCCTCGCGACACCGGCTGAGCGCGCGGTCGGTGCGCAGAAACGCTTCGTCGAGAAAATGGTTGAGACAGAGCTGCTCGCTCGCCAGAGCCGCGGGGATCGGGTTTGCGCACGCTGTCCTTTGACAACTCCGGGGGACGGCGGTCATGGCATCACCCCACAACCTCGAGGTAAATTCCAAGGCACGTGCAGGAGAGCCTACCATAGTTTCTTCATCCCGCAAGCGCAGAGGGGCAGAGGTGCGCCAAACGGGGGAAGTTCGTCGCCTGCATTGGCAGGGAGGCCAAGCAGGTGAGAGCCGGCTGTTTCCGCCGGCCCTGGAGCAAGACCGAGGTCGACAAGCTAGAATCGAAACACGATGCCTGCGGAGAGACGGACGCTATCTTGCCGGTCGCGGATTCCATCTTTGAACTTTGTCAGAAGGTATTCTGCTTGGATCAGACGGACGCCGATGTGGTCTGTCGCATTCACGTCGAGACCGCCGCCCACGGCCATCGCGAACGTATTCGATGAAGCGAACTGGCCGCCCCCCGCGACTGCGCTCTCCCGTCGCGGCCGTACCAGTGCTCCCGACTGCGGCGGGGGGTCGGCGGACGTGTGCGCGCCTCCAAACAGCGCCTGAACGAATGGCGTGACCCGCCCCTTGCGGAAGGCGATCTTCGGACCGAAAAGGTACGTCAGGACACTGCCATCCAGGCCGCTCTTGGTCCCTTGATAGCCGCCAAAGTCGCCCACGATTCCGAGCCAACTGTTCGGGTTGAACGACGCCGAGGCGCTGCCACCGTTCAGGTTGGCCGAGCCGCTATCGCTCATGTGAACGTACGAATAGCCGCCGAAGATCTCTGCCTTGGGACCTTCTTGAGCCGACGCCACCATGGGCAGCAGCATCAGGCCGCAAAGTAGTATTCGCCTTTTCATGGGAACTCTCCGCCCTGGACCCGAGGCAGCCGGTACCAGCCCCATTCTGATAATCAGTCCGTCACCGTACCATCTTAAGTACCCTAGCCTACTCCCGGCAATAGTACCTGTATCTCACTATGTGACTTAACCGATACATATACAGAACGTGCGTATGGCCCGGCAGGGACGGTATGGGCAGTGCCTACACACGGCGCGAGACGCGGGGTTCGCGCTGTGGGAACTAGGCGCCCTTCAGGCGTGGCGGGTTTGGGGAGGAAGGTCCCGGCGGTGCAACCCGGCCAAGTTTGCCGGAAACAGCGCAGCCGCCACAAAAGAAAAGGGCCGGCGGAAAAACCGCCGGCCCCGATAAAGCGGGGAAAAACAAACTAGAAGCGGAAAACGACGCCTGCGGAAATGCGGGCGTTGTTCTGCCGGTTATTGAGGCCGTCGTTGAACTTCGTCAACAGATATTCGGCCTGAATCACGCGAACTCCGATATGCGGTGTGGCATTCCAATCCACGCCGCCACCGAGAGCCATGGCAAACGCATTCTCAGAACCAGATCCTCCGAACGCGCTACCGGAGATGTGCCCTCCGCCGAACAGCGTTTGCACAAAGGGCGTAACCTTGCCGCTTCGGAAGGCAATCTTCGGCCCGAACATGTAGGTGATAACGTTGGCGTCTGCCCCAGAGCCGCTCCAGTGATAGCCGCCGAAGTCCGCGACGAGTCCCAGCCAGTTATTCGGGTTGTATGACACGGAACCGCTGCCGCCGTTAAAGTTCGCGCTCGCGCCTTGGTCGCTCACATGCAAGTACGAATACCCCCCGAAAGCTTCAACCTTTGGGTTGTCCTGCGCGGATGCAGCAACCGCCGACAACAACATGACCCCACACAACAATGCCCACCTTTTCATTGAATGCTCCTCTGTTTTTGGTATTTAGCCTCGCGCGCTGGGCGAGAGGTCGATCTGACTTAACGTCTAACCCACCATGGCTTCCCTGGGAAGCCCCACAACAACCCTAGCACTTAGGTTCTTGGGCGGGCAACTTGGTTGTCTGAACGGTGTGCTAAAGGTATAATAACGCCTACGGTCCTCGTAAGTTACTGATTCAAAAGGACAAACGATAAGCCTTGGCCCCGCGGCGGCCGCGCCAAGGTTCGCACGCTCCAGTGATTCTGTCGGAAGGACTCGGAGACTCGGCGAGGTCAGGCTGCCGCGCCGTGGCACTTCTTGTACTTCTTGCCCGAGCCGCAGGGGCAGGGGTCGTTACGCCCGACTTTGGCGCCCGCCCGGACGGGCTTTGGGGCTTCGGCCTGGGCCGGGCCGGCCTGGAATTGCAGGTTCTGCTGGTGGCGGCGCTGGCGCTGCTCGATCTGCCGCGCGATTGAGGAGCCCGGCGTCGCTTCGGATTCGGGTGCGCCGGGGACAGGACGCCTCTGCGCCGGAGCTACCGCCGGTCCTGCCTGCTGCGGCTCGGCCGGGCGCACCAGGAACAGGAACCGCACCGCCTCGGTATCGATCCGGTCCATCATGTCCTCGAAGAGAGTGAACGCCTCCCTCTTGAATTCGACGAGGGGGTCCTTTTGCCCGTAACCGCGCAGCCCGATGCCTTCCTTCAGGTGGTCGAGTGTCAGGAGGTGGTCCTTCCACTGGCCATCGACAATGTCGAGCAGGATGTGGCGTTCCAGCCAACGCAACGTCTGCGCGCCGAAGAGCTTTTCCTTTTCCTCATAGCGCTCGTGGACCTTCTCGATCAGCGTGTCGGCGAGCTGATCGTGATTGAGGCTCGCCGCATCGATTCCCGCCGTTTTCAGGTCCATGCCGAACTGATTGAGCATCTCGTTCCCGAGTTGGGTGACGTTCCATTGATCGGGGTGCTGCTCGCGCGGGCAGTACGTCTGCACGAGCGACTCGGCGATCGCATCCGCGCGTTCGAGCACGAACTCTTTCTGGTCGCGCCCTTCCAGAAACGACCTCCGCAGCGAATAGATCGTCTCGCGCTGCTTGTTCATCACGTCGTCGTATTCCAGCAGGTGCTTGCGGGCCTCGAAGTTCTGCGCCTCGACGGCCTTTTGCGCGTTCTCGATCCGTTTGCTGATCATCTTGGACTCGATCGGAATACCCTCTTTCATTCCCAGGGCATACATGATCGACTGCACGCGCTCGCCACCGAAGATCCGCAGCAGATCGTCTTCGAGCGAAAGAAAGAATCGCGACGAGCCCGGATCGCCCTGGCGCCCGGCGCGGCCTCGCAGCTGGTTGTCGATGCGGCGCGCCTCGTGCCGTTCGGTGCCGAGGATGTGCAATCCACCCATGGCGACCACTTCGTCGTGTTCCGCGCGGCACTGCTCTGCGAACTGATCGTAAGCCGGCTTCCATTGCTCGAGCGGCACCTGAAAGATCTTGCCTTCCTGCTGGAAGAGCACCATCGCCGGGCTGCTTCCGCCGTTGGTCCCAGCTGCGTTGCCATCCGGCGCCGCGGCATCCGCCTGCGCGGGTGTTTCCGTTCCGGCCTGCGCCCCGATCACCGAACCTGCCGGCGCATACGGCATCGCGATCCTGTTCTTCAGGCAGTATTCGCGCGTCATGGCTTCGGGGTTGCCGCCGAGCAAAATGTCGGTTCCGCGGCCGGCCATGTTCGTCGAAACGGTGACGGCGCCTTTGCGCCCCGCCTGCGCGATCACTTTCGCCTCGCGCTCGTGCTGCTTCGCGTTCAGCACTTGATGAGGGATGCCCGCCTTCTTCAAATGCTCGGCGATTTTTTCCGATTTCTCGATCGAGATGCTGCCGACGAGCACCGGCTGTCCGCTCTCGTAATACTGGCGAATCCCCGACGCCCGCGAGCCGTCCTCCTGGATGATGCCGTTCACCGCCGCCTCGAACTTCTCCGCTTCCGTGCGGTAGACCACGTCCGGAGACTCAATGCGGATCAACGGCTTGTTCGTGGGGATCGCGACCACCTCGAGCTTGTAGATCTTGTGAAACTCGGGCGCTTCGGTTTCAGCCGTGCCGGTCATGCCCGAAAGTTTCTTGTACATGCGGAAATAGTTCTGGAACGTGATCGTGGCGAGAGTCTGATTCTCGCGCTCGATCTTCACGCCTTCTTTCGCCTCGACGGCCTGGTGCAGTCCGTCCGACCATCGCCGCCCCGGCATCTGCCGTCCGGTGAATTCGTCGACGATTACCACCTCGCCGTCTTTCACCACGTAGTCGACGTCCTTTTCGAACAGCGTGTGCGCGCGCAACCCTTGATAGACGTGGTGGATGATCTCCATGTTCGCTGGATCGAAAAGGTTCCCGAGATTCAGCAGCCTCTCGCATTTCGAAACGCCTTCTTCGGTCAGCGTCGCCGTGCGCAGCTTCTCATCGAGTGTGTAATCGATGTCGCGGATCAGCTTCGGGATGATCTTATCGATGCGATAGTACTTGTCGGTGGATTCCTCGGCCGGACCCGAAATAATCAGCGGCGTGCGCGCCTCGTCGATCAGGATCGAGTCCACTTCATCAACGATTGCAAAGTGGTGTCCGCGCTGAACGCAATCCTTCAGGTCGTACTTCATGTTGTCGCGCAGATAGTCGAAGCCGAACTCGTTGTTCGTGCCGTAGGTGATGTCCGCGGCGTAAGCGGCGCGGCGCTGCACGTCGTCGAGGTCGTGGACGATCACGCCCACCGTCAGCCCCAGCATCTTGTAGATCGGGCCCATCCACTCGGCGTCGCGCCGCGCCAGGTAGTCGTTCACCGTGACGATGTGCACCCCCTTGCCGGTCAGCGAGTTCAGATACGCGGGCAGTGTGGCGACGAGCGTTTTCCCTTCGCCCGTCTTCATCTCGGCGATTTTTCCCTGGTGCAGGACGATTCCGCCGATCAGCTGCACGTCGAAGTGCCGCATGCCGAGCGTCCGGCGTCCCGCCTCGCGGGCTACGGCAAAAGCCGGTGCCGCGGCCGGCTCGAGCGCATCCTGAAGCTTCTGCTTGTAGTCCGGATCGTCCCGTTCGACGCCCTCGAGCCGCTCCTGCACCTCGCTCCGGAGCGCAGGCGTGCGCGCGCCGAGCTGCTCGTCCGAGAGCTTCCTCATCTCGGGCTCCAGCTCGTTCACCGCTTCCACGAACGGCTGGATTCGTTTGACGTCGCGCTCGTGCTTCGTCCCGATAAATCGCGCGACTACGCTGTCTATGACCCTTTCAACGTCCATGTGCTCTTTTCTTTTTTGCCGCTAGTTGTCATTCCGAGCGGAGCGAGGAATCTGCTCTTCGCCGCCGGGCATTCCTACTTATATCGTTAGATGCTCGACTTCGCATTGTAGCCGCTCGCGCCCGTTACCGCAAAACAGTCTCCTTTGTGAGATGTTTCAGCTGGAAGCTCTCTCAATTTCTGATCCTCAGCCGCCCGCGGCCAGTTCTAGTACACCCTGTCCTTCGTTTGTCCTTCGGGACAACTTGTAAGACTCCCCAGCCGTGCTAGCGTCGAGCGAAGCAGCAAGAAAAGGAGCAAGAAAAATGGACAAAAAAGACTTTGGCGGTCCGGCAAGCTGGAGATGGAAGCATCTCGTATCGCGGGTGCCGGTGTGGAATCTGCCGCAACACTGAATACGAGGCTGCTAAGGGTGCCTTCGATGCGAATCCTAATCGCTACACTGTCGAGTAGAAACCACTGTATTTCATTCAAAACAAAAGGCGACGACCGATCCTAATCGCTACACTATCGGGGGGCGGCGGAGGCTTGGAAAGCGGCCGGCAGACGGATGAGCCGCGCCTCGGTGACGGACGGCAAGCCGAGAATCTCCGTCACGACCGACGCGCTCACGTTGCCGTCGAGCCCGACGAGCGCCAGCGCTTCGGCGCCCCCGGCGGGCGCGCGCCGGCCCAGGGCAAACGTCGCAATGTTGATGCCGAGGCTCCCGAGCGCCGTGCCGATCCGGCCGATCACGCCGGGCACGTCGATATTGCGCGTGAGCAGCAGCGTGCCTTCGAGCGGCGCCTCGAGGGCAATCCCATCGAGCGCAAGAATGCGCGGCGACCCATCCTGCGCGACCGTGCCTTCGAGAGCGAACTCGCGGCCTCCGTCGGCGATCGTGACCTCGATCGTGTTGGGATAGCCGCGCTCTCGCCGTCGCGTGGTTTCTTCGACCACGATGCCGCGCGCCGCGGCTTCCTCCGCCGCGTTCACGAGGTTCACCTTTTCGTCCAGCACCGAATTCAGCGCGCCGGCCAGCACCGCGCTGCGGATCACGTGGGAACCAAGCTCCGCCGGCTCGCCGGCATACTGGATTCGCACGCGGTGAAAACTTCGCGAGGGCGCCGCCTGCGCGACGAACGATCCCAGCCGCTCGCCCAATTCCAGGTACGGCCGCAGCCGGCGATATTGATCCGGAGAGAGCGCGGGCATGTTGACAGCGTTGCGGATCAGGCCGTCCGCAAGATAATCCCGCACCTGCTGTGCGATCGCCGTCCCAACCTCTTCCTGCGCCTCGGCGGTCGACCCGGCGATGTGCGGCGTGGCGATCAGATTCGGCAGACCGATCAGCGGAGAACTCTTCGGCGGCTCCTCGGCGAAGGTGTCGACGGCGGCTCCGGCGAGTTTTCCCGACCGCAGCGCTTCAGCCAGCGCGGCTTCGTCGATCAACTCGCCGCGGGCGCAATTGATCAGCCGTGCTCCGCGCTTCATCTTCGCAATCGCCGGTGCATCGATCATCTTTTCGGTCAACGCGCTCAGCGAGGTGTGCAGCGAGATCACATCCGACTGCGCCAGCAATTCGTCGAGCGAGACCAGCTCGACCTCCACCTCGCGCGCGGCCGCCGGCGTCACGTAGGGATCGTAGGCGAGCACTTGCATTTCGAGCGCGCGGGCGCGCCGGGCAACCTCGGTGCCCACGCGGCCAAGACCCACGAGCCCGATTGTCTTCCCGCGCAACTCCGTTCCCGAGAACGACGACTTCTCCCACCGCCCGGCCTGGATCGACGCGTTCGCCTGTGGCACCGCGCGCGCAAGCCCGAGCATCAGGGCGAGCGTGTGTTCGGCCACGCTCACGGCGTTTCCGCCCGGCGTGTTCATCACCAGGATGCCGCGGTGTGTCGCCGCCTCGACGTCCACATTGTCCACGCCGACGCCGGCCCGGCCGATCACCCGGAGCCGCGCGGCTTTTTCAAGAAGCGCCGCCGTCACCTTCGTCGCGCTGCGGACCACAAGCGCGTCCGCGTCCGCTAGCTCGCTCGGGAGAGCCGCTGCGGACGGGATGACTACCTCCCATCCCCCTTCACGCAGCAAAGCAACGCCGCGCTCGCTGATCTTGTCTGCAATGATAATCTTCACGGCACACAAGGGTATCGGTCGCGCAGGTCTGTGTCAATTGCGCGTGCGGGCGCGAACGTGTGTTATTCTTTTTTCACTCGGGAGAGGGGATCAAAAGAGAACCATGGGATATATCGAACGCATCCAGAGCGACTTGACCGCCGCGATGAAGGAAAAGGACGAACTGCGGCTGAGCGTGCTGCGCATGATGAAAAGCGCGCTCAAGAACAAGGAAATCGAAAAAATGCACCCGCTCGACGACATGGAATCGCTGCAAGTGCTCCAGACGCTCGTGAAGCAGCGCCGCGATTCCGTCCATCAATTCACGCAGGGCGGCCGGAAGGATCTCGCCGAAAAGGAAGCCAAGGAAATCACCATCATCGAGGAGTATCTGCCTCCCGCCCCGAGCGACGAGGAAGTCCACCACGCCATCGAAGCCGCCATCAACGAAGCCGGAGCCGACTCGCTCAAGCAGATGGGCGCCATCATCAAAGCTGCGCGGGCCCGCCTGGAGGGAAAGGCCATCGACGGCAAAGTCTTGAGCGATCGCGTCCGCGACAGGCTCAGCGGAAAACCCTGAAGCGAGGCGTTTCCGCTTCAATCACTTCCTTTCAGCAATTGGACTACGCGCGATCACGAAGCCGCGCGCCGAAAGACCCCTTCAGTTCCCAAGCAGTGAATTGCCTTGCAAAATATCCTGAAATTCCGTGCGCTGTCAATGATTGTGCGGCTGAATCGTGCGAGGAACGGGCGAGGCCGTTCTGAGACTACTAGCCCGGCTCCCGTGAGACTATTGTCACTTCCAGGTACTGATGCTACCGTGCCGGGTTTGCAAGCGGCTCGTTTGAGCGGGGCCGCGTGTAAAGCAGGACCGCGGAAGGAGGCTGGGCGTGGCGACGAAGCCGTGGAGCTCAACTGCACCGCCAGATGAATTCCGCCCGTACGCAGAATCCGGAGAGAATCTCCGCGAATTCACCTTCCGCGCAGTAGTCCTCGGCGCGCTGTTCGGGGTCCTTTTCGGCGCCGTCTCCGTGTACGTTGGCCTGCGCGCGGGTCTGACCGTTTCAGCGTCGATCCCGATCGCCGTCCTCTCGATCAGCATCTTGCGCGCGTTTGGCCGGGCGACAATTCTCGAAAACAACATCGTGCAGACGACCGGCTCGGCCGGCGAATCCGCTGCTGCTGGCGTGATCTTCACGATGCCGGCCTTGATTTTTCTGGGTTTCTCGTTGAACACGGAATACTGGCGCATCTTTTTTCTCGCGCTGCTCGGCGGAACGCTGGGCGTGCTGTTCATGATCCCGCTGCGGCGGCAGCTCATCGTCAAAGAGCACGGCAACCTCACTTTTCCTGAAGGGACGGCCTGCGCCGATGTGCTCGTGGCCGGAGAGCGCGGCGGCTCGTTTGCGGGGCGTGTTTTCTGGGGACTGGGTCTCGGCGGCGTCTACACGTTTTGTATGAACACGCTTGGGCTGTGGCCGAGCCAGCCGGATTACCAGCCGAAGTGGCTGCCGGGTGCTTCGATGCGCTGCACAATCACGTCCGAGTATCTCGGCGTCGGCTACATCATCGGGCCGCGCGTGGCAGGAACGCTTTTCGCAGGCGGCGTGATTTCGTGGCTGGTGATGATGCCGGCGATACGGTTTTTCGGCTCGCTCGCTCCCAACGCGGCACTCTACCCCAGCACGATCCCCATTCCGCAGATGACTCCCGACCAACTCTGGGGAACCTACATTCGCCCTATGGGCGCGGGCGCGGTGGCCGCGTCAGGCCTGATCACGCTCATCAAGACGATGCCAACGATAGCCGCGGCTCTCGGCGCGGGATTGAGGGATGTGCGCGCCAAACAGGCCGCGATGCCGGCGGCGAGCCGGACGGAGCGCGACCTTTCGATGCGCGTCGTCGTAGTCGGCTCGGTCCTGATCCTGGTGATGATCTGGGCGCTTCTGACGTTCAAGCCGATCCCGGGTGCGCAGACGGGCGTTTTTGCCAACGTGATCGCGGCGCTTTTTGTCGTGGTGTTCGGATTTCTATTTGTGACGGTCGCATCGCGAATCAGCGGCTTGATTGGGAATTCCTCGAACCCGATTAGCGGAATGACGATCGCCACGCTGATGGCCACGTGCGCCGTGTTTCTGGTGGTCCATTGGACGGCGAACTCCTACGCCGTTCTCGCGCTTACGATTGGCGGCCTCGTTTGCATCGCTTCGGCCATCGCGGGCGCTACTTCGCAAGACTTGAAGACCGGGTATCTTGTGGGCGCGACGCCGAGGTGGCAGCAAATCAGCCTTGTGATCGGCGTATTGGTTTCCTCGTTCGCTATCGGCGGCACGCTGATCCTGATGAACTATGGCCTCGCGCAGTACAAGCCGATCCAGATTCCGCTCGATATCAACCACCTGCCGACGGGAGTCGAGCTCCAGGCAGACAACTATGCGCATGAAGGCAGGACGTACGCGCTGGTTAACGCCATCGGTTCGAGCGTGATTCCGGATGGCAAATATCTCTACGATCCCACGACGCGCCAGATTGAAATCCAGTGGGAGCAGGGGATCGGGAGCGCAAAGGCAGCGGCGCCACAGGCCCGGCTCATGGCGACGGTGATCAGCGGGATTCTGAACCGGCGGCTCCCTTGGCGGCTCGTGTTTCTCGGAGTGTTTCTGGTGATTGCGGTCGAGCTGCTTGGAATTCGCTCGCTTCCTTTCGCTGTGGGCTCTTACATCTCGATCGGCACGACGATGGCGATGTTTGCTGGGGGCATGGTGCGGTGGCTCGCCGAGCGAGGCATGGAGAAGAAAAGCGATGCCGGAAGCGAAGTGAGTCCGGGCTCGCTCTACGCGAGCGGTTTGATCGCCGCGGGCGGCGTGTTCGGGCTGCTCGCGATCGTTATCAACCTGCTGCAAGACCCCGAGCTAAGCCAGCATGTGCCGCATTGGCTCGCGGTTGCGCTGCACGTGCCATGGCCGGCGAGGATGTTCGCGTTCGGCGAGAAATTCTTGCCGCACCTCAGCCAGAATGCCGGGCTGGGTGTCTTCCTTTTTGTAGTGCTTGCGATTACGCTGTTTGTTTCCGCACGGAAAAAGCTGAAGCAATCGTAAGGAGAAACTGCAAGAGAGATCCCTCGTCCGCTGCGGCGGACTCGGGATGACCCATCCTCACCGGATGGGTCACTTTGCCTCTCGTAGAAACCGCGCGGCCTCTTCGGGCGGCGTGGGATTGATGTAGAAGCCGGTGCCCCACTCGAATCCCGCCACTTTCGTGAGCTTCGGCATTATCTCGATGTGCCAGTGGTAGTGATCGTTGATTTCCTCGCCGATGGGCGACGTGTGCACCACGTAGTTGTACGAGGGAAACGCCAGTGCCGCATCCAGGCGTCCGAGAAAATCGCGCAAAACGTTGGCGAGGTGGCCGTAGTAGGGCGTCGGCATGTTCTCGAAGGCGGAGCTGTGCTGGCGGGGCAGAATCCACGTCTCAAACGGAAAACGGGGCGCGTAGGGGGCCAGGGCGATGAAATGATCGTTGTTCAGGATGACGCGCGTCTCGGTTTCAATCTCCTGGCGAACCATGTCGCAGAAGATGCAGCGCTCCTTTTCGTCGTAATAGTGCTTGGAATTATCGACTTCCTCACGCACGCGCTTGGGCACGATGGGCAGCGCGATCAGCTGCGAGTGTGTGTGCTCGAGTGACGCACCGGCGGGCTCGCCGTGGTTCTTGAAGAGCAGGATGTAGCGAAAACGACGGTCATTCTTGAGGTCGAGCATGCGGTCGCGATAGGCCCATAGGATTTCCTCGACGGCCTTTTGCGGCATGGAAGCCAGGGTATTGCGATGCTCCGGCGTCTCGATGATGACTTCATGCGCGCCGATTCCATTCATGCGGTCGAACAGGCCTTCGCCCTCGCGGTCGAGGCCGCCTTCAATTCCGAGCGCGGGGAATTTATTGGGTACGACGCGGAGCGACCAACCCGGCGTGTTCTTGCCGCTGCCGTTGCGTCCGTACGCGAGGACTTCGGGCGGAGTCTTCCCTTCGTTGCCGGGACAGAAGGGACACATCCCGATTCCCTTGATCTGAACGCTCTCCCGAACGAAGTCCGACGGGCGCTTTCCCCGGTCCGTGGAGATAATTACCCAGCGACCCTCAATAGGGTCCCTGCGAAGTTCCGGCAACTCTTCCTCCCCCAGCCCGGAAGTGCCAGTCCGGGCACCCGTACATTTCCGCTTCCACTATTCTATATTGACTGCAAGGAGCGAAACCTGCTGCATTCGGAGCAGATTCGTCTTCCGATACACCATACGCCTCTCATTCGAGTCCTCTAATTCGAATCGGGAGTGAATGCTCCCTTGTGCAACCGAACCTCGGGGCGCGCACCGGCGCGAGTCTCAATGGCGAGCACATCGAAACGGCAGGAAGGGGAGTCCACGCGGCGCGCGCGAAGGAACTGCCGTGCCATGCGCACCAGGTAACGACGCTTGTCCTCGTCCACGGCTTCTTCGGGCTTCGGCTGACCCGGCTCCGTCGCCGCGCGGGTCTTTACCTCGACGAACGCAAGCACCGGCCCGTCGTAGCCGACTATGTCAATTTCGCCCTTGACGTCCGGACGCGTGAAGTTTCGCGCGACGACCACATAGCCGTGGCGACGGAGATACCAGTAGGCGTATGTCTCGCCACGAACGCCGGTACGGCGCGCCCGCCGCCGCAAGGAAGCTTCCGATGAATCTTCGGCGGCGGGTTCCGCGAGCCCCTTGCGGGCCGCGCGGTCCACGATCGCGAACATCAGGCGCGCAAACATCCTTCCCCCGTTAGAGCGCTTGCTCCACCTCTGTGATACAGGATTCGAGCGTGCGCACGGCGAACTCGGCCTGCTCATTGTCGATCATGAGAGGCGGAGCGAGCCTCAGCGAATTCTCTCCCGCACCGAGAAGAAGCAGTCCTTTCTGAAACGCCAAACCGAGGATAAGGTTGCGAAGCTCGGGCGCCTTTTCCTTTGTCTCTCGATCGCGCACCAATTCGATCCCGATCATCAAACCCTTCCCGCGAACGTCGCCGACGATCTTGTGTTTCTTGGTCCAGTCCGCCGTGTGGCGCAGGATAAAGGCCCCCATGCTTCCTGCGTTGGTGATCAGGCCGCGATCGAGCAGATCGATCGTGGTCAGCGCGGCAGCGACCGAAACGGGGTTCCCGCCGAAAGTCGAAGCGTGCGCGCCGGGTTTCCAGTCCATCAGGTGCGCCTTCGCGATGACGGCGCTGAGCGGCAGTCCGGACGCAATGCCTTTCGCCACGCAGATCATGTCCGGCTCGATGCGGGCGTAATCCGCCGCCCACCATTTTCCCGTACGGCCCATGCCCGACTGCACTTCGTCGCACACCAGCAGGATGCCGTGCTTGCGGCACAGGCGCTCGAGGCCTTGCAGGAATGCCTCCGGCGCCGGGAGGTAGCCGCCTTCGCCTTGAATGGGCTCGACGAAAACGGCAGCGACATCTTGGGGATCGACGAGGCGATTGAAAAGCTCACCCTCGATATAGGCAAGCGCATCGGCAGAGGCGTTTTCCGGGCGGACACCGTAGGCCCCGCGATAGGTGTTCGGATAGGGTGCGTGGAAAACACCGCCGAGCAGCGAACCAAAACCCTTGCGCTGGACGGCCTTGCTCGCCGTAAGCGAAAGCGAGCCCATCGTGCGGCCGTGGAAGCAGCCATGAAAGGCGATGAATTTGTCGCGCTTCGTGTGATACCTCGCGAGCTTCATCGCCGCCTCGATGGCTTCGGTGCCTGAATTCCCGAAATAGACGCGCTTCGGGTCCTTCCCCGGCGCGATGGAAGCGAGCTTTTCGGCCAGTTCGACCATACCCTGGTAATAGAAATCCGTGCAGGACATATGGATGAGGTCGGCTGCCTGCTTCTGGATCGCGGCGACCACTTGCGGGTGGCAATGGCCCGTGGCAACGACAGCGATACCCGCCGCGAAATCGAGGAAGGTGTTGCCGTCCACATCTTCAATCATGGCGCCACGGCCCGTCTTCGCGACCAGCGGGTAGTCGCGGGTGTAGGAGGGCGAGACAACCTTGTTGTCCCGCGCCACAATCTCCTTTGCCTTCGGGCCGGGCAGCTCCGTGATGAGCTGCGGGAGTTTCATCTCGGCAGTTAGCATGTCTTCCTCCCCGAACTAGATTTCTGCGGCGCGCAGACTGCTGCGTGCCAGACACATCGATCGGAGAAAAGAAGCTTAGTCGACGCCGAAAAGATTCGGGCGCTCGAGAGAAGGCTGGCTATGGAGCGGATGCGCGTGTTGGGTGGAAAAGCTCATTTGTATTTCCAACGGACCGTGCCGTCCTTCGCGTCTTCAAGAATAATACCAGAATCCAGGAGCTGCTGGCGAATCGCATCGGCGCGCTGGAAGTCGCGGCGCCGCTTGGCCGCGTTGCGCTCTTCGACCAGAGCATCGACCTGCTCGGCGCTCATTCGCGGCTTCTGTGGAGTGAAGCCGAGTTTCGCGAGCTTGTCGTCGTCATCGTCCGCAAGCAAGGCCAGGACGCCGTCGAAAGTCTCCATGGAGGCCAGGGCGCGCATCGCGTCCTGTTGCAGGAATGCGCTTCGATCGATGGCGGTGTTGATGTCGCGCACGAGATCGAAAATCGCCGCGAGCGCGACCGCAGTGTTGATGTCGTCCGCGAGACCTGCTTCGAAGTCGCTCTCGGCCTTTTCGATGCGTTTCACGATTTCGGGATTCGACCCTGCGGGAAACTGCTCGTTCTTCAGGCGCGCCACAAAATTGCGCAACCGCTCAACGGAGTTCCGGGCCTGCGTGAGGCCATCTTCGGTGAAATTGAGCTGGCGGCGATACGGCACGGAGAGCAGCAGGAAACGGATGGTCGAAGGCTTGTGGCCTTTGGCGAAGAGGTCGCGCAGCGTGTAGAAGTTGCCGAGCGATTTCGACATCTTCTGGCCCTCGATGATCAGGTGCTCGGCGTGAAGCCAGAAGCGCACGAACGGCTTGCCGGTCGCCGCCTCGCTCTGCGCGATTTCGTTTTCGTGGTGCGGGAACGCGAGGTCCACGCCGCCGGTGTGGATATCGAGCGTGTCACCCAGGTATTTCATGGCCATCGCGGAACACTCGATGTGCCAGCCGGGGCGGCCGGGGCCGATGCGCGTCTCCCAGAAATGCTCGCCCGGCTTCGGCGCCTTCCACAAAGCGAAATCGCGCGCGTTCTCTTTTTCGTACTGGTCGACGTCCACGCGAGCGCCAGCCTGGATGCCGGCCGCGTCGATTTTCGAGAGCTTGCCGTACGAAGGGAACTTCGCGATGCGGAAATAGATCGAGCCGTCGCTGGTGTACGTGAGGCCCTTCTGCTGGAGTCTTTCGATCAGCGCGACCATGTCGTCGATGTGGTCCGTCGCGCGAACAAGCTCCTCGGGCATTTCAATGTGAAGGGCGTCGATATCCTCGAGGAACGCCTGGATGTATTTCTCCGTGTATTCGCGAATGCCGATCCCCGCAGCTGCCGAGGCCTGAATGATGCGGTCGTCCACATCGGTTACGTTCATCACTTGCAGCACCCGGTAACCCCGGAAGCGCAGGAATCGCCGAAGAATGTCCTGAAACATGAATGTACGAAAATTCCCGATGTGGGCGAAGGCGTAGACCGTCGGGCCGCACGTATAGATCCGGACTTCGCCGGGATGGATAGGACTGAGTGGCTCGAGACGGTTGGTCAGCGTGTTGTGGAGGCGTATCTCTGTCATTTTGGGGGCGTGCGCAAAAGGGCTATTCTATCTGACGCCTTGCCTTGCAGCAAACCTCTCGCTCGATATGCGGTTCTTAGGGCACGAGATGAGCCTTGAGATAGAGGGAGGGATCGGCCGAGCGTTCCGGCAGTGAGGAGAGGTTAGGCGAGGGGACCCATCTCAGGACAAGTTGCGGGCGTTGGGCGCGACCAGTCTCCGGCCCGCTGACTCCCGGGGCTTCCGGTTTCCGATTCTCTTTTCCTTAAGCGCCATCCTCTGAGCCATGTTGAGCAGGAGGCGCAGGTCACGCTGGCGCATATGGGGAACTCGCTCCGCCAGCTTCGAGAGAAACTGCGCGTCTTTCGGCGATTCCTCTTTCCGATCACTGCCCAGTCGAAGCGGTTTTGTTCGATCTCTACTGTCACGGAACATTTTCCAAAGCGGAATTTCGTAGGCGGCGGCTAGTTTTTCCAAAGTGTCAACGGAGGGAACCGTGCGACCGTTCTCGATGCGCGACAGGTAACAACACAGGATCCCGGTGCGATCCTCCACATGGCGCTGGGTCAGCCCCTTTGCCGCTCTCAGGTCGCGCAGATGCTTGCCGATCACCACGAGATGTCATGTCTCCGGAATTGGCTTTGCCCCAGAGCCCCGGTGCGTCACCTGGCAAGGACAAGACTACGGACTTCCGAAACAAGTCCTTCAGGGAGTTGATTTTTTCGGATACAGGAGCTTGCGCCGGCTTCCAGGCATGCATCCAGAGTCACCAAGCCGTCGGAGTCCACGAGGATGATCTGCACGACCGGCATTGCACGGCGAAGCCGCAAAGCGCACTTGAGCCCGTTGATGCGCGGGATGGTGACCTCGCTTACGACAAAATCGGGTCGGAGCGCCTCCGCCCTTTCCAACAACTCAACCCCGTTGCTTGCGGTTCCAACAATCGTGATATTCGTCTGCGCTCCCAGCGCCAGGCAAATTCCCCCGAGGGCGATAGGAGATTCAGCCGCCACCAAAACCCGAATGGGCATTTTCCCATTCGCCGTCCGCGGGTTTGGCGCTCGTTCCGTCGCCAGCATCAACGGCAGACTATAGGAAGCCGAAAGGCGGAAGGTATCCTGTGGGTTACCTAGGGGAAATCCTGTATCCCGCCACGCACCTAACTTTGGGTCAGGTTGTTCCGAATCGCGTAGCGCACCAGCTCGGTGATGGAATGGAGGTTGAGCTTGACCATGATGTTCGCTCGGTGGGTTTCGACGGTCTTGGCGCTGATATCGAGAAGAGTTGCCACTTCTTTGTTGCTTCGTCCTTCGGCCAACAGCTGGACAACCTCCCGCTCGCGCGGCGTCAAACGGCTGGCACGAATCTTAGTCTTGGAGTTGCGTTTGTCTGCGTGGTACGGTTCGGCTGCCAGCGCTTCCGAGATCTTTGGCGAGAAGTAGCGGGCGTGGCGGCGCAGTGCGTTCACGGCCGCCAGGAGGTAGCGATCGGCATCCTCCTTCAGCAAATAACCCTTGGCCCCGGCTTCCAGTCCCTCTTTCAGCAGCAGATCGGATTCATGCATGCTGAGGATCAACACTTCCGTGTGCGGAGAAACCTTCCGGATCTGACGGGTGGCTTCCACACCGTTCAGTACGGGCATGGTAATGTCCAGAATCGCGATGTCCGGCCGGAGGAGCCGCGCTTTCTCCACTGCTTCGCGGCCGTTACTTACTTCCGCACAGACCTCGCAACCTCTCGAACGTTCCAGGAGAGTCCGCAAGCCTTTCCGCACTATGCCATGATCGTCCGCTATCAGGATACGAAGCGCGGTGGCGGACCGCACCATGCGCCGAGAGCTTGTCGTAGTGTGTAACGCGAGCACTGTTTTGTGCCTGTACGATTATTCGGGACGTTATACCAGAAGAAAAATAATGTCAAAGCCGCGCGGTTTGCGGCGGACGGCGTTCGTCCGGCGATCTCAGATGAAAACCGCGCCACGACGGCCGCGGCTCGGGCGGCCTTAAGAAGCTAGGGGATCAGCTCGACGCGGCGGGTGACGATTGTTACGTCACCATCCTGTGAGGCCGCTGCGGTGAGCGGGCGCGCCTTCAGCAGAAAGGCTCCTTCGGACGGCAGTGCATACGTCCGATCTGCTGCGGCGACATCGACAGGTTTTCCCACCGGAAGCGAAAAGCTGATTTCGACTCCGTTCGCAGGCATCGAGGCGCAGGCGTAGAAGATCCATCCGTTGAAGTATCGCCGGACAGTGGAAGTTTCCGGTGGGAGCAGATGTCCCTCGATGCGAACGTCTTCGACGCCGGCCTCCGGTGGAAACAGGATCGCGGCGAAGGGAGCGCCTCGCTCGGAACGCAAGAGCGTCCGGTACATCCTCCTCCCGTTGGCTTCCGAAGATTCAAGGATCGTGAAAGTCGGAGCGGCAAGGGCAAGACCGGGGGCGCCAGCGAGAAATGCGGGGCCTCTGCTCCACGGAAAGGCTCCTCCGTCGGCCCGTCGAAAGGAAGTGGCGAGGCGAATGGGCTCCGGAAGACGATTGGAATCGGACTGGACGATCCATCGCGCCTGACCCGAGTCTGCATCCTGCCAGTATTCGATATTTACACGCTCAGGTGCCTTGGCAGAATAAGCCGGCATTACAACGGCCGCAAAGGCGGCCAGCACGGTGGCCACGATTGGAATCCAGACAAATGCCACGCCCCGCAAACCCTCTACCGAGCGCAAATCGGAGCAAACGGGAGCGAGGGGCGTCAACAGCAGTGCGACAAGCAGCGCGACAAGGAGCAGTCCACGGTTGCCGAGACCCTCGTAGAGCAAGATCGCAGCCGCAAACCCGACGATTCCAGACGCAGCCAGCGGCAATACGGCTGCGAGGCCGGCCAGCACGGTGCTTTCGTCGCGCGGAATCGTCGCCGGCAAGCCGGCGAGCGCGGCAACGGCGACGGGAACAAGGACGACATAACTGAGCCCAGGCACCTGCCAGGAGAGCACCGCGGCGAGCAGCGCCCACCAGATCCATACTCCGGTCCATAGTCCCCAGAAGCGCGCGCGTCTGGCAAAGGAAACTGCACTGACCATCACGACCGCAACTGCGAGCGACCAGAAAGCAATCTCAATCGGGAGCGGATGCGCGATCCAGTTGACGGGCGCCGCACCGACAAAGCGAATCAGCCATCGCAGAATCAGCGCCAGAGCGCCGGCGATGGCAATGGTGACGAGCCAGCCGAAAAATCCCCAGAGGAATTCCCGGAGCGTGAGGCGCTTGCCGCGGATCATCCATCCGGTTTGCAGGAGCAGCAGAAGCGCCGCGAGGCCGGCGAACGCGGGCGTCCGCCGGGCCCGCCAGTGAATCGTCACTCGCCCGAAAAGGTCGAAGAAAACCGCTTCCTGCTGCGGCAGGGCTGAAAGATCGGAATTGGCGAACGCAAGGACCGCGGGCAGCGCGTTTTCCCCCTGGTGCTGCAAGCTGGCAAGCGTCACATTCGCGGAATTGTCGAGAGGCGTGTGGTAGTGCACTTCATCGCCAATGAAAGCGAAATTCAGACCCTGATAGCCAGCCGCCTTGAAGACAGTGAAATCCGTGTCGTTGGGGAGACGCTTGTAAGCAGTATAGAAGATCGAGCTGGTCGCCGGGCGAACCGCGTGTCGCGCGTAGATTCCGACGGCCCAATCATTCGCGCTGCCCGTCTCGAACATCAGGCTCGGGCCGGAAGTGCCGCGCGCGTCTACGTTCACCGCCGCGCGAACCTGCTTCGCCCAAGGATGCAAATCAACGAAGGCTCGCGCGCCGAGCAAGCCGGCTTCTTCGCCATCGTCGATCAAGAGGATGATCGAGTGGCGCGGCGCCGGCAGCGATCTTAGCGCGCGCGCGCTTTCCAGCACCGTCGCGGCGCCCGTGCCGTCGTCGGAGTCCCCCGGGCCTGCGGGAACGGAGTCGTAGTGCGCGGCGAGAAGGACGGCATCGCCTGACCCGGCATCCCCTTCGGTGCCGTCGAGCCGTGCAAGCACGTTGTTCACTGTCGCGCAGGTTCCATATTCGTCACAAGCGAAGGCGTTCTGCACCTGCGTTTGATAGCCGAGGTTGGTGAACTCGGCGACAATGCGGTCCCGCACCGCGTCGTTTGCAGGACTCCCCACCGGATGCGGCGCGTCGTTGCCAAGGATTCGGTGGAGTGTATCGAGCGCACGGACTGCGGAAAATTGGGCGGGCGGAGCTGTTGCGGGCTTTGGCGCGGGCGGCCGCAAACCCGCGAGCGAGAGGGCAAAAATTGCAGCCAGGAGCATCACGGACGGCAGAATTCGGCGCAGTCCCGGCCGGCTGGGTGATTCCAAACGGTGCCTCCCGTGCGGGCCATCCTAGGCTGGGCAGTCGCTCAAGTCAATCGGCCAGAAGTTCAGCTCGGCGCTGGCCGTAGGATCAGTGCAAGGAGAAGCAAACATCACTGGAAGATGAAAATTTCATGTCGCGACTGCGTTACGCGTTTTAGCGTTTTGAATTGTCTGGCGTCCCTATTACCCTTGCGTCCTTATCGTAGCCGGGAGGGCACATGTCCTTTCTAGATATCCTGCTCGGGAAACCACTCGCCACATCGGATGAGCGCGCCGAGCAAATCGGAGTGTCCGCTGGGATTCCCATCTTTGGCTTGGATGCGCTCAGTTCGGCGGCGTACGGGCCGGAAGCGGCGCTCACACTTCTCATACCACTGGGAGCCGCAGGGGTTACATACATCGTGCCGGTAAGCGCCAGCATCATCGTGCTTCTGACGATTGTCTACTTTTCGTACCGCCAGACAATTGCGGCCTATCCGGGCGGGGGCGGATCTTACACAGTCGCCACAGAGAACCTGGGGATATTCCCGGGCCTGCTGGCGGCCGCGGCGCTGATGATTGATTACATCCTCGTGGTGGCTGTTGGGATCTCGGCGGGTGTGGGTGCGTTGGTATCGGCGGTTCCGAGCCTCCAGCCGCACACGCTTTTGATATGCCTTGCGATTCTCGTGATCATCACGATCGTGAATCTGCGAGGCGTGCGCGAAGCGGGAGTTTTCTTCATGCTGCCCACGTATCTGTTTCTTGGCACCCTGCTGTGGGTGATCTTGGCGGGCACGATCAAGACGGTCCTCGCCGCCGGACATTCCGTGCCGATCGTGGCGCCGCCGGTGCCCGGAAGCGCCGTCATGGCCGCCGCGAGCGCGTGGCTGCTGCTGCAAGCGTTCTCCAACGGATGCACGGCGATGACGGGCGTCGAAGCCGTGAGCAACGGCGTGCGCGCCTTCCGGGAGCCTACCGTGCGCAATGCGCAGCGCACGCTCACCGTGATCATCGGTCTGCTGATCGTGCTGCTCGCCGGAATCGCGTATCTAGTCCGGGCGTACGGCATCGCAGCGACCGATCCGGGGCTGCCGGGATACCAAAGCGTTCTCTCGATGCTGGTTTCAGCGGTCATGGGACGAGGGTTGTTTTACGACGTGACCATCGGCGCAGTGCTGCTCATTCTTTCTCTTTCGGCAAACACGGCGTTCGCGGATTTCCCGCGGCTGTGCAGGGCCGTCGCTCAGAATAATTTTCTGCCGCACTCGCTCGGATTGCGGGGCCGGCGCCTCGTTTACTCGCAGGGGATTGTTGTTCTCGCCGTGCTCGCGGCGGTACTGATCACGGTGTTCGGCGGCGTGACGGACCGTCTCATCCCGCTCTTTGCCATCGGCGCATTCCTTGCGTTTACGCTGTCTCAGGCGGGAATGGTGGGCCATTGGAGACGCGTGGGAGGCCGCGGCGCGACGCGGAGCATGCTCGTCAACGGTCTAGGTGCAGTGGCGACGGGAATCACGTTGGTCGTCGTGCTCGTCGCGAAGTTCACTGCCGGAGCCTGGGTGAGCGCTCTGCTGATCGCGGGGCTCGTCGCCATGATGATGTGGGTGCGGAGACATTACGGTGCTGTCGCCGAGGAAGTGTTTAGCTCGTCTCCGTTGGAAGTCACTGCGACGCAACCGCCGATCGTGATCGTCCCGATCGAGTCCTGGAGCAAGATCGCGCAGAGAGCGCTGCAATTTGCGCTGACGCTTTCACCCGATATCCGCGCCGTTCACGTGGCGACGGAGGAAGACACGAATGCGCTCCGCGAGCAGTGGGGCAGAGTCGTCGATGAACCGATGAAACAAGCTGGGCGCACGCCGCCGCAGCTCGTGGTGCTTCCATCGCCGTACCGCCTCATTCTCCGGCCGATTTTGGATTACGTTCTGCAAGCTGAACAACAATATCCGGACCGCCAGATCGCTATCATCGTGCCCGAGCTCGTCGAGCGGCACTGGTTTCACTACCCGCTGCACAATCAGCGCGCGGAGCTTTTGAAGGCGCTTATCCTGCTGCATGTGAGCAAACGAATTGTGCTCATCAACGTTCCCTGGTATATCAAGGCCTGACGAAGCGCAAGATGTTGCACACATGTCGCAAACCGCGCTTTACACGCCTCGCGCGGCATGCTAGTTTGTATTCCCGTAACCGCCGATCCGATAGCGCCAGGCGGCAGGGCATCGATCATTCGACCCTCCGAACGTTTCTGTCTCGAAAGACCTCCTGTTAAAAATCAGACTGACGCTTCTTCCGCCGCTGAGGCGCAAGCAGCCAACCGTGCGAGGGCCGGGTGCTAAAACTCCGTAAAGTCGAGCTATTGGGCTTCAAATCGTTCTTCGAGAAGACGCCGATCACGTTCAGCGGGAGCGGAATCACCTGCATCGTCGGGCCAAACGGCTGCGGCAAATCGAACGTGGTGGACGCGATCTCCTGGGTACTCGGCGAGCAGAGCCATAAAATGCTCCGCGCCGAGCGGATGTCCGATTGCATCTTCAACGGCACCGCCAAGCGCCCACCGATGGGCCTTGCCGAAGTGACTCTTACACTTACCGACCCAGAACTCTCCGAGGCCGTCGCCAAGGTGGTCGATGGCCAGGACGATGCGTCCTCGGAGGGGGCCGCGCCCGTCGAAGACCTGGGCGCGCCAAGCGCCGACGACCCGATGGACGCTGCGGTTGAAGAAGCCGCTGCAGGGGAAGGCGACGGCAACCGCACGGCTCGGAAGAAGCGCGCTGCGGAAAAGCCGGCGATCGCGCTGCGGCCGGGCGAAATCGTCGTTGGGCGGAGGCTGTATCGTTCAGGCCAGAGCGAATACTTGATTAATGGCCGCGTCGCCCGCCTGCGCGACGTCCAGGAAATCTTCATGGGCATGGGTCTCGGCCCGGACAGCTACGCCATCATCGAGCAGGGCCGCATTGGCCAGATCCTGAATTCGAAGCCGATGGACCGGCGCGCGATCATCGAAGAGGCCGCCGGAATCACGATGTATAAAACGAAGCGCCGGCTCGCAGAAGCGAAGCTCGAGGCCTCGAAGATCAACCTCTCTCGCGTGAACGACATTCTCGTCGAAGTGGAGAAACAGCTCGCGTCGCTCAAGCGCCAGGCGTCGAAGGCGCGCCGCTACGCCGAGCTGCGGGAACAGATGCGGAGCCTGCTTCGCGTCGTGCTTGCCAGCAAGGCGCAGCACCTCGATATCGAAGCCGCGCGCCTCGAAAAACTGCTGCGCGACATGGATGCAGCCGAAGAGCGCGAATCCCGCTCCGTGCACGATCTCGAAGCGGAGCAGGAGCGCCTGAGCGGGCGCACGTACGAGCTCGACGCCGAGCTGCGCCAAACGCACAACCTGCTCGGGCAGACGGCGCTCGATCTGGATCGCGCCGAAAACCGCATCACGTTCAACCGCGAGCAGGTGGCGCAGCTCGAGTCGCGCGCCGGCCAGCTGACGATCGAAATCGAGCAGGTGTCGCGCCAGGCATCCGACCTCGCTGCAAACATCGAAGGCCAGCGGCAATCCGTCGCCGGGCTCCGCGAGCAGGCAGTTGCGTTGGAGAAGGATTTGCGGCGTTCGACCGAAGAGGTTTCCGCGAGCGTCGCCGAGCAGGGGCGGCTGGAAGCCCGTATGGAAGAGCTTCGCCAACTGGCGAGCCGCCTCGTCGAAGAATCCGCGCGCGGCCAGGCCGAATCATTGCAGGCGGAGGAAACCGCCCAGCGACATACGGCTGCCGAAGAGGTTCGCGCCGCGGCCCTGCATGCCATGGAACAGGAGTGTTCGGCCCTTGAGTCCCGCGTCGAGGCGGCCGAGAGCGCCTTCGGACTGGCTTCGCAGCAGGCACAGCAAATCGGCGCCGCGGTCCGCGAAGCTCAAACGCACCTGGGAAGCCTGCGGCAGAGACAGCAGGAAACGAGCCAGCAGCTCGAACGGGTTCGCCAGGATTTTTCTGCCGAGCGCGCCCGGCATGCGTCGATCGAGCAGATCCTGCGCGAGCGAGCCTATACGGCCGACGCGGTGCAGAAACTCTTCAACGCCAGCGGCGCAGCCGAGTCCGATTCTTCCAAGGGCGGCTTCCGCGCCGTCGGTCTGCTTGCCGATTACGCGGAAGTCCAGGAAGAGTACGAAGGCGCGATCGAACAGTTCCTGCGCGAGGAGCTCGAGTACGTTGTCGTCGAATCGTTCGATCACGCACGCGCCGGAGTGGCGCTGTTGCGGGACGAGATGGGCGGCCGCGCAACATTCTTCGTCGATTCGATTCGCAGCCTGGACATCGACAAATCCGAGGCCGATGGCGACTCTTCAATGCCGGGGGATTTCATCGCTCGGCTCGACCGGCTCGTCGAGTTTCGCGAACCCCTGGGCGCGGCGACGAAGTACTTCTTGAAAAAGCTTCGAGCAGCATACCTCGTCGAAACGTCGACCGCGGCCGAGCGCATGGCCCGCGAGCATCCGCACAACTACTTTTTGACGCCGGACGGCACCTGCTACCACGGCCCCATGGTTTCGGGCGGGCGAAAGGGCGAAGCGGGACCGCTCGCGCTGAAGCGCGAACTCCGCCAGCACGAGGCCGAAGCCGCGCGCCTCGAACGGCTCGCCCGCGAACAGCAGGCGGAGCTCACGCGCCTCGAAGAAGAGATTGCAGCGGCCGAAACGCACGTCGCAACGGCGACCGCGCAGCACATGGAAGCGGAGAAGGCTCTCGTCGCCACTACCCACCAGCGCGACCAGGCGCGCAGCGAGTTCCTTCGCGCCGGGCAGCAGCTCACCTCCGAGCGTGAAGAAATCGCGCGGCTGCGCGGCGAAGCCGAGGCTGCCCGCGAGCGAGCGGAACAGGCGCGACGCGAACACGCCGAAGCGCTTCGTTCCCGCGCCGCCGCCGAGGCTGAAGGCGCCGCAGCGTCCGAGGCCCTTGCGAACCTGCGCCGCAATTTCCACACCCTTCAAGAAAGCGTAGTGGCCCGCCGCGAAGAATTGGCAGCCATCGCCGAGCGGCTCGCGAGCGCCGAAGCGATCGAACAGCGGCTGGCCGGTGAAATCGCTCAGTCGAACGAGCGCATGAATTCGCTGCGCCAACAACATGCGGCCCTGCTTGAGGAACAAACGGCGCTCAAGAGTTCCTGCGAGCAGCTCGCGCAGCAGGCTGAAGCACTGCGCACAGACAAGGTTCGCCTCGAAGAGCAGAAAGCCGCGCTTGAAAACGAATGGGAGGGAGCGCGTTCGCGCGCCGGCCAGATCGACGAGACGCTGCGCGGCCGCCGGCAGTCGCTCGACGAACTCCGAGCCGAACGCAGCCAGCGCCAGATCGAGAAGGCGCGCAACGACGCCGATCGCGACTATCTGCGCCAGACCTGCGTTTCGGAGCTTAACGCGCAGCCCGAAGAATTGATGGCGCAGGAACCCCAACTGATGGTCGGCGAAGACCTGATCGCCGCCGAAACGACCTACAACGAGATGAAGGCGCGTGTCGAAGCGATGGGTCCCGTGAACATGATGGCGCTCGAGGAGTTCCAGGAGTGCGAGCAGCGCGAAGGCTTCCTCCGGCGGGAGCGGGACGATCTCGTGCAGTCGATCGAGAACACGCAACTTACGATCACCGAACTCGATCAGGTTTCGCAGCAGAAATTCGAAGAGGCTTTCCGCTTCGTCAACGCGAGCTTCGCTGTTGCGTTCCAATCCTTGTTCGGCGGCGGGCACGGCGAGATGCGCCTGGGCGAACCCGACAGCTCCGGCGAAGCCGGGATCGACATCGTGGCTCAGCCGCCGGGCAAGCGCCTGCAAAATATTCTGCTGCTATCGGGTGGAGAAAAGGCGCTGACGGCGCTCGCGCTGCTCATCGCCGTCTTCCGCTACCAGCCGAGCCCGTTCTGCATCCTCGACGAAGTGGACGCGCCGCTCGATGAAGCGAACGTCGGGCGCTTCAACAAACTGCTGGCGGAGATGTGCGAGCAGACGCAGTTCATCGTCGTCACGCACAATCGCAAGACGATGGAAATGGGATCGGTGCTGTACGGCGTTACGATGCAAGAGCCCGGCGTTTCGAAACTCGTCTCCGTCAAATGGGAAGACAACACCGCGGCATCCGCTCCGACGGCCGCGAGCGCCGCCAGCAACGCCGCCTGACGTCGGCCTCTCTCGTATCAGGCAGCCGTTTCCCCTCCGCGCCGCCCACCAACCGCCTGTCATCCCGAACCCAGCCGCGTTTTTCGCGGATGGCGGTGAGGGATCTGCTTTCCCTTTTCCCTTCCCCTGCCTCTCGCGTCGCGTGGTGTGCGGCTCAACACTCTTGTTGCCTTCGTTCATGAAATATTTCTATCCGCCGGATTGTTTTTCTTAGACGTTGACAACGCTTCGCCCTGCGCTAGAATACCGCCCTCCCAAAACCGAGGGCGCATATCCCGTGGCATCTCCGTATATGACAGCGGTTGTTTCACAAACGAATTTCTCCGGCCTGAAACTTCAAGGCCGCGGCAAGGTTCGCGATATCTACGATCTGGGCGATCGCCTGCTGATCGTCGCGACGGACCGCCTATCGGCCTTCGACGTCGTCCTTCCGACACCCATTCCCGATAAGGGACGCGTCCTAACGCAGCTTTCCCTGTTCTGGTTCGAGAAACTGGCCGATGTCATTCCGCACCACGTCCTCAGCGCAAAGGATTTTTCGGGGGAACTGGCGCCCTACGCTGGCGAACTCGACGGCCGCGCGATGCTCGTGCGCCGCACCGATCCGGTGCCCATCGAATGCGTCGTGCGCGGATACATTTCGGGATCCGGCTGGAAGGATTATCAGAAGACAGGCGGCATTTGTGGAATCCCGCTCCCGGCGGGCCTGCGTGAATCGGACCGCTTGCCCGAACCGATCTTCACGCCCTCGACGAAAGCCACCTCCGGTCACGACGAAAACATCTCATTTGAGGAGACGATTTCTCGAATCGGCCGCCCGCTGGCGGAACGTCTGCGCGACGTAAGTCTGGCGCTCTATCGTCGCGCCGCCGAACACGCCTCCGCGCACGGCATCGTCATCGCCGACACGAAATTCGAGTTCGGCCTCCTGGGACAGGAACTCATCTGGATCGATGAAGCGCTAACACCCGACTCCTCGCGCTTCTGGCCGGCGGCTCAGTATTCGCCGGGCAAGCCGCAGCCCTCTTTTGACAAGCAGTACGTGCGCGACTATCTCGAGCGAATCGGCTGGAACAAGCAACCTCCGGCGCCGGCGCTCCCGCCGGACGTAGTCGCTGCCACGCGGGAGAAGTACAGGGAAGCGTATCAACGCATAACCGGCCACGCACTCGACTGAGCGCAAGGGGAGGCTTCTCCCTTAGCAGCGGAGCATGCATACGTGAAAGAGCAACTGGAATCGCTGGTCGGAATGATGGTCGATCGCGGAATTCTGCTTGAAGAGGCCGTAACGGAGTTCGAAAAGAAGTTCATCAAGCGCGTGCTCGAGCATGCTCACGGCAACCAGTCTCGCGCCGCAAAGGTCCTCGGAATCCACCGCAACACGCTCAGCCGCAAAGTGGGCGAATACAAGCTTGACCACGTCGGCCGCCGCTGATGATCTGAACGCGCAGGTGCAATCCTGCGGCTCCACCGAATTTTGCGGAGCGCAAGCCATCTAACTTACATGACTATCCTCCACTGTCTCGCAAATGAAATATATCTGGAACTCTAGGATGAGAACATGAAACAGTCGGGCGCGAGCCAAGGCCAGTCGGCATCGGAGCTCATCTCGAAAAGAATCGCCGAACTCGGGGACTGGCGCGGGGAAACCCTCGGCAGAATGCGCAAGCTCATCAAGGAAGCAGACCCGGACGTCGTCGAGGAGTGGAAGTGGATGGGCACTCCGGTTTGGTCGCACGACGGCATCGTCTGCACTGGCGAATCCTACAAGAATGTCGTGAAGCTTACCTTCGCCAAGGGCGCGTCTCTGAAGGATCCGGCCCGTCTCTTCAACTCGAGTCTCGACGGAAACGCACGCCGCGCGATC
>JBEKAE010000015.1:0-74486 GCA_050018375.1 Candidatus Acidiferrales bacterium
TCGAACGCCCGAAACGCCACCTTCGGGTTGTTCTTGCTGAGCACCTTCGTGATCGCCGCCGTCAAGGTCGTCTTCCCGTGGTCGATGTGCCCGATCGTCCCCACGTTTACGTGCGGCTTACTTCGTTCGAATTTCTCCTTCGCCATCTCGCGTCACCCTCGCATCAGGAACTTCGCGGCCCCTGCCGCGTCCTGCTCGTTCAATTCGCTCGAATTCCGCCGGTATCGTACGATGGAGCGGGGGACGGGATTCGAACCCGCGACCATCTGCTTGGAAGGCAGAGACTCTACCCCTGAGTTACCCCCGCTCGTTCCAAAACGCACTTGACCCGACCGCTGCATCTGGAGCCTGGGACCGGGATTGAACCGGTGACCTCGTCCTTACCAAGGACGCGCTCTACCAACTGAGCTACCCAGGCCCGAACCGGTCTCCCTCGCTTCCGAAATCTTTCAGCGCTGCCTAACAACTGCCGATTGCGCGAGACGCTGGTGGACGGGGGAGGATTCGAACCTCCGTAGCCCGCAAGGAGCGGCAGATTTACAGTCTGCTGGTTTTAGCCACTCACCCACCCGTCCCGCGAACGCATCCGGGACGCGAACACCGCGTCCGGCAAAAACACTCGGGACACAAGAATCGTGTCCCATGAACCTGGCCAGAACTGAACCGGACTGCTGTACGGGGTACTCTGCAACGCAGAAAGGGGCCCGTGTCCAAAGACACCAGCCCTGTTCGTTTTTCTTGCGAGGAATCCGTCTGTCTCCCCAGCCGAAAAATCCCGGTTCCCTCAAACTCAGCTGGCGGAGGGATTTGAACCCCCGACCCTCTGATTACAAATCAGATGCTCTACCAACTGAGCTACGCCAGCCCTGCGCAAACCAAGTAAAATTATCACAGAGGCAATCAAATTGCAAGGGGCCTTGCTTGGCCCTAGCAAAAGGCTTGCCACCATTCGAGTTATTCTTACCTGCCAGTTCCTGGAATGTCCTATTGGGCAGCAGGCTTTGCAAACTGCTCGTCGTCCAGCGAAACGTTGTGATGCATCTCGTCGAGCTTGACTGTGATCACGGATTCTCCCGCGACTTCGTGAATCACGAAAGCCATCTTAATTCCGTCGACGTCGCGGAAATCTTCGAAATCTTCGCGGAGATCCGTGACGCCGTCGGGGCTGTGGCGGTGGCTGACCGTTCGGAGCGGCAAGCCCGTCATGGCATCGAAATACAACTTGTCCGGATCGCCTTCCGGCACCTCTGCCTCCAACACGTACGCGGTTCGATCGCCGATTTTTTCGGTGCCGGCAACAGTCAACTTTGTATAGAGCTTTTTCAACTCGAGCGGATAGTAGAAATCCGCCTCCCGCCGCATCTCATCGAGCTCCACGCCGGTCTGCTCCCGAGCTCCGTTCTGCGGATCGTCGGTCCAGCCGGTCGTCCCATCAAAACCGTGGCGAAAAGACGCTCCCGCCACCCTGATGATCGAAAGAAATCGGTCCGGCGCCTTTTCATAAATCTCGATCGTGCCCGACAAATTCATCGACGGCACCTCGATCGTCCCTTTGGACACCCGCGACAGCACCTTCTGCCACGCGGCGCGCCCGCCGGTGGCTTGAATGTAGCGATCGAGAATCTGGTCAGCCGTCGGCGTCGTCGCCGCGACCAAGGGCCTCGGGGCGGTTGGTGCGGAGGTTTGCGCCCGCGCGCAGAGGCTCAGCGCCAAACCGAGCGAGATGACAAAGAGCAACCGGTTCAAACGTCCCGCTTCCTTTTCCATTCGCAATCGCCCGCCAAGACATTACACTAGTTTTCGTATCGCTGTCTTGCCATGCTCAGGTCCGCCACAAAACGCGCGCTGATCGCCATCGTCGTGCTCGGCTGTCTCGCCGGCGCTGGTGCCGGCATTTACGTTCACCGCCTGCACCGCCCGGTGCCGGTATCGAGCGTGGGAATAGCCCCGGACATTCTGAGCCAACTTCCTGCGGATGCTCCCGGCATTGCTTATATAGATGTCGCGGCGCTTCGCAGGTTGCAGGGTTCGCCTTTGGCGGCCGTTTTGGGCCTCGCGAGCACCGGCCCTGCGGGAGATCGCGAGTACGACGACTTCGTTCGCAATACCGGTTTCGACTACACGCGCGACCTCGACAAGGTGGCAATCGCGTTCTGGCCCGCGAGCTATCTGGCGCCGTCCCGCGAAGCCGACGCGAATCGGATTGTGGCGATTGCCGACGGGCGCTTCGACGAGCAGAAAATCAAGGCGTACGCCCTGCGCACGGGCAAGGTCACAATGCAAGGGACGCAATCCGTCTACGAAGTCCCGGGGATGCCGCCCGTAGCTTTCGAGTTCTTCTCGCCGACTCGAATCATTCTCGCAAGCGGAAAGGACGCCGCGCAGCTCCTCGACGCGTCGAATTCCACCCCACGCGATCCGGCGATGCAGGCGCGCATCACTCGCGTGGCGGCCGCGCCGATCTTCGCCATTGCTCGCACGGACAATTTGCCTGCGAGCGTCTATGACAATTTCCGGAGCTCTCCGCAGCTCGCGCAGCTTGCCCGCAGCATCCAAAGTCTCACGCTGGTGGGCCAGCCGGCAGGCGAAATCGTCTTGATCTTGCTGGAGGGCGAATGCGATTCGACAACGAACGCCGTCGAGATCGCCACGTTTCTCGACGGCTTCCGTCTGCTCGGCTCGATGGCGCTCATGGATCCCAAAACGCGGGGCCAGATGACCAAAGAGCAGGCTGCGTTTCTCAGTGCGGTCCTGCGAGAAGTCAAAGTCAGGCATGAGCGCCGCTTTGTACGGCTCATACTCCAAGTTACGCCCGCAATGCTCGCGCCGGCTGCTGCCCAACAGGCCCGAACCCACCACTAATATCCGCATAGCCTTCGTCTGTTTCCAAATGATCACGCGCCCCACACGCGCGGAGGCCGGCCCTCGAACGCGTCCTCGAGCAGCGTCTGGATTCCCTCCTTCGTGAGCGGCCTCGGATTGTAGGAGGCGCTCCGCACGGCGAGATCCGCCGCTTGGTCCAGTCCCTCCTGCTTCAATCCGAGCGATTTCAGCGATAGCGGCGCACCCATCGAGGCTTCGAGATCATACAGGGCTAACGCGGCGGACTTCGCGCCCCCTTTTCCACTAACGGCGCGCGCCACGCGCTCCATTGGCTGCGCCGCGGCCAGGGCATTGTAGGCAGTCACATGCGGCAGAAGAACCGTATGAGTTTCCGAGTGCGGCAGGTTGAAGGCGCCGCCGAGGATATGACACAGCTTGTGGTGCAGCGCCATTCCGACGGCTCCCAGTACTGTGCCTCCGAGCCACGCCCCGTAAAGCGCAAGCGAACGAGTCTCCATGTTCGAAGGTTCCTTCACGACGGCCGGGAGACCCTTCGACAGCGCGCGAATCCCTTCCTCGGCGAGCAAAGACACGACCGGATTCCCGTCCTGCGCGTAAAGAGCCTCGACGCAGTGCGCCATCGCGTTCATGCCGCTCGTGGCGGAAAGCATGGCGGGCATGCTGATCGTCAGGGCGGGATCATAGATCGCCGTTCTCGGCAACACGCGAGGGTCGCGGCTGGTTTTCTTGACGCTGTTCTCGGTGAGCCCCCACGTCGGCGTCATCTCCGATCCGGAATAGGTCGTGGGGATGCACAGAATCGGGCGGCCCGTGACAAACGCGATCGCCTTCGCAACACCCGTGGCGGAGCCGCCGCCGATGGCGAGGTAGCAGTCCGCCTCCAGGCGCTGCGCTTCCGCGCGCGCCGCTTCCGCGGTTTCGACAGGAACGTGCATCACCGCGCGATCGAAAATGCCGGCGGCTTTTGTGCCAAGCCGCGCGGCAAGTTCGCGGGCAAGTCCGCCCCGTCCCGGAGTGGCGATCAGCAATACGCGCGTTCCGCCAAGAAGCGCGATCTCCTCCGGCGCCTTACCCAGGCTTCCGGCGCCGAACACAACCCGCGAAGGCGCCGCCTGATAGGTAAAGGCCAGTTTCGCCACCGTGTTCATTGCGCCGTACCCCCAAGAAATTTGCGATTAGAAATGGTCGCCGCCGTTTGTTTCCAATCACTTAGACTGGTTTGTAATTCTGGAATTTCGCGATTAGAATTACGGAATCGCGGCGGAGCTGGGTCGCTGGGCCACCGTCGCAACGGGTTCGGACGGAGCAGTGGCGCTCGGGTCGCCCCGTCTTCGATGCCACCAAACTGCACGCCGACTGCGGTCTTTTGGACCATGCGACCATACTTGTTGAGGGGAGGGGCCGTGTCAAGTGTGCGGGTCTGTGGACTTCCAGTGGATCATTTCAGAGTACGCCGTGACCCCGGAAGGTTCTCCTCAATCGCCAGCCGGTCATCGACGCGCACTATCGCGCTTAGAAGCGCGCCAGAAACCGGCCGCCTAAGCAGGCTTCAGATCCGCGCCGCACGCATCGTGCGTGACGCGGGTCGACAACTTTTCTTTCGATGTTATTGCTCATAATTTCGACTCCTGGTTCCCATGCAGACCGCTCACAGACCTGTCATTCGCTCGAGCTTTTCCGGGTACCGAGCCCCTTGCACCGTGATCTTTGAGGCAGCGGTAGCGATGTCGCGGAGGTCGTCGGACGACAGTTCGACTGCCGCTGCTCCGATGTTCTCTTCGAGGCGGTTTAGCTTCGTCGTGCCTGGGATCGGAACGATCCACGGCTTTTGAGCGAGCAGCCAAGCGAGTGCGATCTGAGCAGGAGTCGCTTTCTTCCGCTGCGCGATGCTGCCGAGCAGTTCAATAAGGGCCTGATTCGCCTTGAGAGCCTCCGGCGTAAAGCGAGGGAGAGTGCTGCGGAAGTCGGAGCTGTCGAATGTCGTATTCTCGTTCATCTTTCCCGTCAGGAAACCCTTGCCGAGAGGGCTATACGGCACTAAACCAATCCCGAGTTCCTCTAGGGTCGGTATCACTTCCTTCTCGGGGGTTCTTGTCCACAGCGAGTATTCGCTCTGGAGAGCAGTGACCGGCTGGACTGCGTGTGCGCGACGAATCGTTTTTGCGCCTGCCTCGGAAAGTCCGAAGTGCTTGACCTTGCCTTGCTGAATCAGGTCCTTCACCGCTCCGGCGACGTCTTCAATCGGCACGTTCGGGTCGACCCGGTGCTGATAGAGGAGGTCGATTGTCTCGACCTTGAGCCGCTTGAGCGAGCCTTCGACAGCCTCCTTGATGTGCTCCGGCCGGCTATTCAGTCCCGGCGCTCCTTTCATTCCCCGGGGATCGAAACTAGGACTGAGGTCGAACCCAAATTTGGTGGCGATCACCACTTGCCCGCGGAACGGGGCAAGGGCGTCGCCCACAAGCTCTTCGTTCAGGAACGGGCCGTACACTTCGGCGGTATCAAAGAATGTGATGCCGCGTTCCACGGCGGCCCGGAGAAGAGAGGTCATTTCCTGCTTGTCTTTGGGAGGGCCGTAGGAAAAGCTCATTCCCATGCAGCCAAGCCCGAGAGCTGAAACTTCCAAGTTGCCTTTTCCAAGTTTGCGCTTCTGCATTGTTTCTCCTCGAGAGGTGTTGAACGGCGAAGGTCGAATCGCTTGTGCCGGTTCTCAGCGATAATTACAAAATGCTAGGATCAACGATAAGGAGTGTAGTCCGCTTCCACTTCGGGCGCCGCCTATTCCGCAGAGTATTTGCCCGATCCTCCGAGACTCCCTGCGTGATTAGATGCAAACCAACGACTGAGCAACTAACTCCCGATATGGACCCGCCACGAAGGCACGACTAAGAACCGGAATCCTAGGGTAAAGCGATGACGGAGTCGCCGGGGGCGTCGTTGAAGTAGCCGCTGACGGCGACGATGCCGGGACCGCCGAAGGCCTCGACGACGACGTACTGCTTGCCGTTCTTCCCCTTGAAAGTCACGGGCCATCCGCCATGTGAAAAGCGCGATCCGTCTAGGACGTTCGCTCCGAGCGAGCGAATCGGCGAGCCACTCCTCTTCTCTGTTAATTACGGGACCACATCCAGTCCATAAGACGGGTGGTGGAGGGTTCCGCCGACCTTGATGGGCACGATCTCTCCGGCATTCTTCTTCTTTAAGAATGGCTCCACAAATTTAAGCAGAAATGATTTCATCCCCTTCGATCCCTTGGAAAGCTTGTTCTCGACTTGCACGGTTCCGTGAAGGTCCACCTGCTCCGTCAACAGGCCGTATGTGCCATGCACATGAGCAAGCGCGCCCGGAACGCTGAAGGAAAGATCTGAGAACGTCGCGATCGCGTCTTTGAGCACGACATGTCCCTTCAGATTTTCAATGACACTCGCCGGATTGCTGTTCTCCTTCTCGCCCTGAGCTACCTGACTGAGGGTGTTAACGTTCTCCTGCGTCGTCGAGCGGGTGAAACTCGCCGCGTCGATTCCAAAGTCTCCCTGCAGGTTCACCCTTTGAATGAAGTCTCGCTTCCCAGGCGGAACCAGGATTTGTGCCCTGAAGTTCATCGCTCCGGTCATAGCAGGAGGATCCGCCTTGGAGAGAAGGAGTAACCAGTCCTGGATCCGGCCCTCCAGTTCCGTCGCGCCCAGCGAAACGGTCTTACCTTCCGAGCCCGCCTTGTTTGCCACTTCGCCTTGCGAGACGACTGACGTCCGCTCAAATTGTGCGTGCACCGACTGTAGAGCGACGTCTCCATCCATCCCGTTCACAATCGCATGGAATTGCGTTTTCAGGTGTACCGTGTGATGGCTCCTCCTTACTTCGAAATCGGGCGCGTCGGTACTGCCTTCGACCTCGATGCGTTCGAGCACGCCATTGAACGTGCCGGTGGAGGACAGCGTTCCCGCTATGCCGGGAAATACGCCCAGGTCCGCGTGTTGAAACATATAGGAGCCGGAAAGAATGGTGTGGCCGACATCCTGCGGCTGCAAGGGGCCGAATTGCCCGTCCGTGCGAATTTCTCCAGGAGGCTCCGGATTCAGGAGCGCGGCGTGGAACGACATTGGCCGGTCGTCCGCCACAGAGTTCAGCGTCAATTTGTGAATTTCGAACTTAAGGGGTTCTGTTCCTGGTTCGCCGGAACCAAACTCCACCACGGAACCGTCCGCGGTGATCTCGTCGATAACAAGTGTGAGCGGCCCCGGGCTGGCGGCAGGCCGCGCTTCGTTGCCGGTGGATTCACTGCGCGGTGACGCGAATACGTGCAAACCTTCGACCCTGACGCGCCGAACACGCTTCGGAATGCTGAAAAGCCCCAAGTAACTGCCCTGGATGGTGAGCTTTTCGATCGTGGCGATCGGCGGAGCGTTTGGATCACTGTTGCGGCGGAAGGTCACTCCTTCAGCAACACACCCCGGCGTGAAATACGTCCCGTGAAACGTTTTCAATTCGACTGTGCTGGAGAACTTTTCCTGCAGCGCCCTGACGATGGTATCCCGCGTGAACGGCCAGTGGCTTGACACCAGCGCAGCGGCGCCGCCGATCACAACTAGAGCCAATAATCCGCCGATCTTGATCGAGCGGGCCAACACCTTAGACTTCATCAATCGATCGAATGGATAGAGATTCTTCAATCGGGAATACGCGAATCGCCAGAGGCTTCCCATTTTGAAGTCCGGGCACTTAAAGAGGCTAACGGCGCATTCTACAGCTAGCCCCGCGCCTTTGTGCAGAAAGATTGCGCCAACACTAAACGAACCACTCTCAGTAACTTGTCGTAGTGAAACCGTGGCCTAATTTGCTCCCCGGAAATCCATCACGCCAGTGAACCGCTCCTCGGCTGCCAAGAGACGGAGGACTGACAGTGCGCGGGAAACAAGGCGCCCGCCTGAAGGCGGCCGCTACGAAGGCACGACTCAGAACCGGAATCCTAGGGGAGGGCGAAAGCGATGACGGAGTCGCCGGGGGCGTCGTTGAAGTAGCCCTGCACGGCGACGATGCCGGGACCGCCAAAAGCCTCGACGACAACGTACTGCTTGCCGTTCTTCCCCTTGAAGGTCACCGGAATCGTATGGGCGCTCGCGTCGATCTTTTCGGTCCACAGCTCTTTTCCTGTGCGTGCGTCGAAGGCGCGGAAGCGGCCGTCATTCGTTGCGCCGATGAAGATCAAGCCGCCCGCCGTGACGATCATCGCGCCGGTATTGGGCGCACCGGTGTGCGGAAAACCCTTTTCCGCGAGAGCGTCGACCGTGCCGAACGGAACGCGCCAGACAATGTCGCCAGTCTTCGCGTTGACGGCAAAGATTTCAGCCCACGGCGGCTTGATGCACGGCCACCCTGTCTTCGGGTCCCAATAGCGCGCGTTGTAGCGGGAACCGCCGCCGGGATAGATTTTTTCGTACGGGCCGCCTGAAGGAATGTCCTTCTCTTGCTTGACCAACCGGCCGACTTGCGCCGTATTGAAAACCGTGGTGCCGAAAATGTAATCGAGCTTGGGGTCAAAGGCGACGCCGCCCCAGTTGCCCGAGCCTTCGCGTCCCGGAGAGATCACCGCCATCTTGTTCGGATCGTCGCCGTAGGGCGTGAACGGCCCGTTGTTGTAGAAATTGTTCTTTTCCCAGAGATCCTTGCAGAAGGCGGCGTGCTCGGGCGTGAGATCGTAGATGTCGTCCTTGGTGAGGCTCATGGGAGCGAGCGGCGCGGGCTTGAGCGGAAAGGGCTGCGTGGGCGAAGTGACTTCGCCCGGGACATCCGACTGCGCCACGGGCCGTTCCTCCATGCCGAACAACGGTTGGCCGTTCGTGCGATCAAAGATGTACAGCAAGCCCTGCTTGCCGAATTCGGCGACGGCCGGAATCGTCTTCCCGTTGCGCTTGACGTCGAACAACGTAGGCCCGCCGGACACGTCGTAATCCCAAAGATCGTGGTGCACGAGCTGCTGATACCAGACGAGCTTGCCGGTATTCGCGTCGAGCGCGACGACGCTATCGCTGAACAATCCGTTGCCGAGGCGCAGTCCGCCATAGTATTCGGTGCCTCCGCTGGGAGCGATCGGGACGAAGACGAGGCCGCGCTCGGGGTCGAGTGTCATGAAGCTCCAGACGTCGGTGCCGCTCTTCGCGTCCCAGCTCTTCCCGAGCCAGCTTTCGTAGCCGGGCTCGCCGGGCTGCGCCTTGGTGTAGAACGTCCAGACGAGCTTGCCGGTGTGGGCGTCCCACGCGCGCACCATCTGGACTCTGTTTTCCCCCGTGATGATCAGATCGCGATAAATGACGGGCGCGGAGGAAGGGCTGGCGCCCGCGACGAAGCCGCCGTTGCCGAATCCTTCGGCGGGCTTGCCCGTCTTCGCGTCGAGCGCGAGCATCTGGTTTCCGGAAACGCCGAGAATGATGCGCGGAGGCGTCTGCTTGTCGCCGGGCCAGTAAGCAACGCCGCGGCGCTGCGTTCCTTTCGTCTCATATTTCCAAATTTGTTGGCCGGTGACGGGGTCGAGCGCGTATACATTCTTTCCCGGGTCGAAATACATCACGCCGTCGATCACGAGCGGGGCGCCCTCGGAATTGACGTTGCCTGCCGGATCACCCACGTGAAAAGTCCACGCCCGGCGAAGCTTCGTCACATTGTGCGTGTCGATCTGGGAGAGAGGCGAGTAGCGCGTCGACTGAGGATCGTTCCCGGGATAGCGCCAATCGGTCTGCGCTCGAAGCGCTGTGGGCAGAAACAGAAGCGCAAGAATCGCGAGACAGATCGTCCCGGCTGGAACTGCGCTTCCGGATTGGCTAGTTGAAAAGCTTGACCGCATTGGCATGCGACCGCGCGGCCGGCTAATGGGAGGGCCCGAGCAATGGCGTCACGTCGTGCTCCATCTCGGCGAAGGACAGCGCCTTCTGATAGAAGTGCGCCTCTTTGCCGTCCCGATCGTAGATCGTGGTCATCGGCAGGCCTTCGCCCATGGCTGCCCAGCGCGGGTCGATGGCTTTGTAATAATCGTCGTCAGTCGAGGAAGCAATGTACACGGCGAAAGGAGGCTTCTGCTCCTTCAAGTACTTGAGCATCTCGTCTTTCTCGGAAGCATCGGAGGCGTCGTTCATCGACACCTCAACGACCTGGAGGCCATCCTTGTACTTCGTCTGCAGCTTCTCGATCTCCGGGAATTCCGTGTGACACGGCACGCAATACGTGGCGAAGAAGTTGAGGAAAACGACCTTTCCTTTGTTGGCCGCAATGAGCGCCTTCACGTCCTTGGGCTCCACGGATTTCAGCTCCGGCGTGGACGCGGATTGCGCGCGAACGCCGGACGCGGTGAAAGCGGCCGCGCAGAGAGCCGCGAGGACGAGACCGGCAAGCCTATACACGGGAACGCGCGATGTCATTGGCCGCCGCTCTTTGCAGTCGCCGCTGCCGCCAACATTTTCGTGGACGCATCCGTAACCTGCTGGAAGTTGTCGCCGGTCATGTTCACGAAGTTCGCCACGACCTGCCGGTTCACGTTCACGAGAATTGTATTATTCGCTTCCGGGTTCAGCTTGTATATCCGGACGCCCGAATCCTGCGGCCCCTTCTGGAAGTACACGAGAGGGATCGTGATGCCCTTCTCCTGCGCCAGCTTTTCCAGCCAGGCCTTCGTGTCCGGCCCCTCGATCATCACGACGAAGCCCTTGAGATCCTTTTGCGACTGGACGAGGCTGTTCAACTTGACGATGAGGTCGGCCGCCTGGTCGCTCGGCTTCTGAAAGAAGCCGATCACGGTCGGCGCCGCACCGTACTCGCACACGTAGCACGTGTCTTGCCCCTTGTATTTTCCGGTTACGTCGATGACCCGGAGCGACGGCGTGACTGCGCCGACCTGACGGCCCGAAACGATCGCGCCGCCGGTGGCTGACGTTGTCGTCGCAGCAGGCGCCGCTGCCGGAGCAGCCGCCGCAGGGGCCTCGCTCGACGCGGCGGTGCTGCCGTTCGCCGCAGCGGCTTCCGCCATCTTGATGGCGTTGGCGGCATCGGTTCCGTCAACGGGATACTTCAAGGCGACCCACTTGTACCAGCCGCCCTCGAGAATCTTCGTGTTCAAGTAGCCGAACTCCGCCAGCTTCTTGTACATGTCGATCGAGTCTTCATCGTGATTGCACGGGCAGTAGAGGACGAGCATCTTGTTGCGCGGAAGGCTGATCGGAGGCTTCACCTGCGGCACCCAGGGGTAGTTGATGGCGCCGGGGATGTGTCCATCGGCAAAGGCTTCTTCAGGCTGAGTATCGACGAGCACGAAGGTCGTGTCCTTGTCCTGCATCATCTTCAACACATCGGCTGGCGCGATGAACTGCGGCGGGGGCGCCTCCATCCCGGGTTCTCCCAGATCGTCCTGGGCCGAAACCGCCGGGACGCAAAAAGCCGCGCCGAACAGAACCAAGCACGCAATCGCCAGCCATTTGCCGATGCTCATAAAGGCCTCCCTACATCTCGTAGGCCGAGATGCCCTTCCATATCGTTAGATTCCTGGGCTGGAGAAAAGGTTCCATCCCCCCGCTCGCGCCATGAACAATTCCTCGTATCGAACCGCTTCCAAACCTCTTTTTTTCAGTTACCTGTGGATGTTACTCACGGCCCCAAGAGGTGTCAAGTTACGAGCTTTTAGCTGCTCCTTGAAGCTGAACAGGCTTGTTGCCGCCCACATAAGTAGACGTAATGGGGAGGGATGGGTTTCAGGGAATCTGAGTGATCGGCACTCTGACTCATTTAGGAGAATGTAGCGGCAACGCAAAGCCGTAGACGACGCCGTCCACAGCGAAAATCACGTACTGGCGGCCATCGAGTTCATAGGTCAGAGGGCCGGTGCCGAGCGAGCCTCCCGGATACATGTGCCACAGAGTCTTCCCGGTGGCTGCATCCAGTGCAACCAGATTCGCCGAGCTATCTGCGGTAAACAGCAAGTGACCGGCAGTTGTGAGGATGCCGGATTGTCCGCCACGACCCGCTGTATCGGCCGTCCATCGAACCTTGCCCGTCTGATAGTCGATCGCCTTAAGCATGGACTTCGAGGAGAGGAAGAAGTCGCGTCCCGCCCAGCCCTCTGCCGTCTTTCCCGGCATGGTCAAATAGAAAATGCCCATCGACTCCCGCGAATTCACGTAGAAGAGACCGGTCTCGGGATCGAAGCTCGGCGCCTGCCAGTTGGTTCCCACGCCGCCGGTGACCAGCACGCCATCGGGCTGCGGGTCCTTGTCCGGCCTTGGAATCGGCACTCCGCGCTTGTCGAAACCCGAAAGCCAGTTCGCCGGAACGAATGCCGTCGATACGAGAGCCTCGCCGTTCGTGCGATCGAGCACGAAAAACAAGCCGTTCTTTCCGGCCTGCGCCAACATCTTGCGCGGCTTGCCTTGGAAGACGCCTTCGAACAGCACCGGCGTCATCACCATGTCCCAATCGTGCGTGTCGTGCGGCGACGTCTGGAAGTACCACACCAGTTTTCCAGTGTCGGGGTTGAGCGCCACGATCGTGCAGGTGTAAAGATTCGCGCCAACCCGCGTGTCGCCGTTTTCGACCGGGTGCGGATTGCCCGTTCCCCAATAGAGCAGATTCAATTCCGGATCGTAGGTGCCGGTCAGCCACGTCATGCCGCCGCCGCGCGTGATCACGTCCGTATCGTGCGGCCAGGTATCCCAGGCCGGATCGCCGCGCTTGGGCATGGTGTCCCAGCGCCACTGGATCTTGCCAGTCATGGGATCGAAAGATTCGAGAAAACCGGGAAGGTCGGCGGTATCGCCGGATGTGCCCACAATGAGGTGATCTCGAACAACCAGCGGCGCCACCGCGCCGAAAGCCTTGAGCGCCGGATCGTCGATCTGAACCTGCCACAGCAGTTTTCCGTTGCGCGCATCCAAACACAAAAGCTCGTCATCGGGCGTCGTCATGTACAGCCGGTCTTTGTACATCGCGGCGCCCTTGTTGCCGCCGCCGGCTGCGCCCGGACGCTGAAAGTGCCAAATTTGCCGCCCGGTGCGTGCATCGACGGCCCACATCTGATTCGCGGCGGTGACGTACAGGATGCCGTCCACCTCGATCGGCATGGACTCGAGAGATGCCGTGTGTGACTGGAACGCCCAGGCGAGCGTGAGCGAGCCTACGTTGTCTTTGTTGATCTGAGTTAGCGGGCTGAAGCGCCGGCCGGTGTAGTCGCCGTTGAACGTCGGCCACATATCCGTCGCGGGTTTGCGCAGAGCGGCCGGATCGAGTTCCTGCGCCGGCGACCACGCCGCGCATGCACAGATCAGTGCGACCAGAGATGCGAGCCGTCTCACTTTAAGGTCTCTAGATAGGTGAAGATGTTGTGCAGGTCCGCGTCGGTGTACTTGTTCAGCAGTTCCGCGTGCGCCTTGAGCGGGTCGTGTACTTCGACTTTCTTGACCGTGCTGCGCGACCAGGAGTGATACCAGCCGTCCGTTCCCTGGATCGCGACGTTGAACCCGTCGTTGAGCACCAGCGTTCCTTCGAACGTCTTGCCCGAGGGCAGTGTCACGGTTGCGGTGGACGGCACGCCCGACGGGTAAAGGAAATGCGTCTCCAGATCGGGGGGATTGTATTTCTTCGCGATGCCCGCAAGGTCGCCGGTCACCGAGTGGCACTTCGAGCATCCGCCCGCGCCATTGAAAAACGCTTTGCCCGCTTCGACCGTGCCTGTCGCGAGCCGCTCGGCCGGAATGTCGTTGGGATAGGGACCGACGCGCGTATGGAGATCGAACAGAGCGAGTTGCGACTGAATTAATGCGAGAAGATCGGCAATCTGGTCTTGACCGAACGGGTACGCAGGCATCCCCCGGTCGGCGCGCCCCTGCGTGACCACGGGACCGATCAAATCTCCGTTCTTATCGTGGCGGACGAGGCTCGAGCGAATCAGATCGGGCCCGCGGCCGCCCGTGGCATCCTCGCCGTGGCACATGGCGCAATTCTGTTTGTACAGCGCGCCGCCGCGTTCGGCAGCTGCGGCTTGCGCTGCTTCCTTCTCCGGATTTCGCGGCGGAGGCTGCTGCGCACTGGCGCAAAAGGCCACGGCTAAAGCGGCGAGCACAATCAACGCAAGCTTCTTCACTATCGACCCCCCCGCATCAATATCGTTCCGCACGGGCCTCGTTCTAATGACCCGCCTTCGTCAAAGTCGCACCGCTGACCTTCTTCGTCTGGTGCGCCCAGTTCGTTCCGGGATAGGTAAAGAGCAGATCGTACCCGGGCGAGCCCCCGGCCACCACGATGTGAAAATCGTCGGGGCTCTGAACGACCGGGATCCGCCCACCGGGCTTGAGGTTGTCCAGGAAAATCTGCGCGCGATCCGGCCGGATTCGCCCGTCGGCTATCGACGCGCGGATGAACTCCTCCTCCGTGCCCTGCCCGAACGAGACTTCTTTGGCTAACTTCTCATAGGGCACGCGAGTCTGCTCATAGAGGTATTCTTGCAGGCTTCTTCGCGTGTAGCCGTGGTTTGCGAGTTCGACCGCGCAATCAGGATGCAGCACGAGGATATGTTTCTGGGCGTGAGGCCAGACCACCCCTCGATTCCGAATTTGCGTGACAACCTGATCGATCACGCCTTGCGCTGTCCATGGCGCCACCGCACCGCCGCCGAAAATCACCGGGTTCCCCGACGACGACACCGTCACCGTGTTGTCTCCGGCCTGAAAGCCCTGGCTCACGTTGTACGGTTCCCACGGGCTCTTGGCCGTGTCCTCCGCAAACGTGTAGAACGTGTACGCTTCGAGCCGCCCAGTGAGCCCCATGAAGTTTACCTGCGGCCAAGTCTGCCCGAGATTCAGCAGCGAAAGCTGGAGCGCCCGGCCTACGGTGCTATTTGCCCGCCATCCGTGGCCTAACATGCCGATCCCGGAATTGAAGTTGAGCTCCTTCGCGATGGGACCATCCACAATCACGACGGGCGTGAACGATCCTGTGGACGCCACCACGTGCGTCAGGTCGTAGTGCTTGTCGAGGAAACCTTCCATCGCCGCCAGAATCACCGGGAAATACTCCGGTTTGGCTCCGGCCATAACCGAGTTGATCGCTATCTTTTCCACTGTCGCCGTGCCGTTCTTGGGCGCCACTTGCCCGAGGACTTCCTTCGGTGAACGCGTCGTCCCAGCCTCCATCGCTTTCACCAATTCGGGGGTCGGCGGAACGATCGGCAATCCGTCGGCCCAGTGATTATCGAGGAACAGATCGTTCACCTTCTCCGACGCGTCCAGGAGGTCCTTCCCGGTCACCTTGATGTTCGCGCTTTCGACCTGCTTTCGCGCTTGGTCCGGATGCGCTTCCTCGGCAGTCAGCGGCCGCGTCAGCGCCGCCACCATCTTGTCGAAGAATGCTTCGACAATCGGCCGTACCTCCTGCTTGTTCGCGCGCGCCACGTAGTACTTGTCCGCAGGAAGCGCCAGCGTGCGAATTCCCGGCATGCCGCGGTCTTTCGCCGCCGACATCGCGTCGTCGAGAAACTCAGTTGTTGTGAAGTAAACTCCCGGCATTCCTGTCTTTTCGATCTCGATCGTGTCGTGGGAACCCCACCACGTGCAGCTCCCTCAATCACCGACGCCGAAGACAAACAGATCGCCCTGCTGCTTCACCGTGGGATACCACTTCGGGAGGTCCGTGATGGTCTGCGCCGCCGGTTTTGGATACATCACGATCGTCGCCGTCGGATATTTCTGCTTCAGCATATCTGCAAGCGCGTCGAGGAAATTGCTCGCGCCGTATTTGCCGTTATCGATCAGCACGATTTTCTTGCCGTCGAGATTTCCGCCGCGCGGGCTGATGCCCAGCGTCTTCGGAGGAGGAATTTCGCCGCGCGGATTCATTACCTCCAGCGTCACCTGCGCCGCCGCCGACCCGGCCATGCACAGGCCGCCGATCAGAAGCACAGCCGCCAGCAGCCAATTCGTGTTTCTCTTCATGGCTTTCTCCCCAATCTCACTGGAACGATCGCATGAAATCGTTTTAGCGCAAGCGTCCTCAAGATAGACAGCGAGGTATCCAATGTCAATCACATTGCGGCGCGCCCCTGCCTACTGAGACCAGCCGGACGTCGCTCCGTACGGTAAACCCGTCATCACCGCCACCACGTCGTGAATCTTGCCGTTCATCGCGCTTTTGCAGAGAAATCGCAGGAATCCGCGTCGCATTGCTCCGCCTCTTCGAACGTTCGGTCAAGTTTTCGCGCACGACTGGACGCCAAGAAACCGGGTCGCCTGAAGCTCTTGGGACACAGAGGTTCCTCGATCGGCTACTCCCCGGTCGATTGCCTTTAGGGCGCCATTACGGCAAGCCGAACGCGAAATAAGTAGTGCCGGCCGTCACGAACACGTACTGCTTCCCGTCCACCGCATAGGTGACGGGATTCGACCGCAACGAAGAGCCGAGATAAATATCCCAGAGCGGCTTGCCGGTTTCGGCGTCGAGCGCGAAGAAATTGCCTTCATCCGTTCCGGAAAACACCAGCCCGCCCGCCGTCGCCAGAGTGCCCACCCACGATGGCGAGTGCAGCCGGAACTCCCACTTCATTTTTCCGGTTGTCGCGTCTAGGGCCCGGATCGCGCCGTAGGCGTCATCGCCGCTGAGCGCGCGTTCCCCTCCCGCGCCCATGGGAAATTTTCCCATCTCCCACTTGGTGGAAGTTCCCTTGACGAAGTAGGATCCCATTTCACGCGCGTCCACGTAGAAGAGCTTGGTCAGCGGGCTATAGGAATTGCTCGTCCAATTGATCGCGCCGGTGATGCTCGGGAACACCAGGTTTCCTTCCGGGCTGGGGCCCGTGTCGGGCAGCACGATTGGTTGTCCCTTGGCGTCGAGTCCTTTCGCCCACGTCTGCTTGGCGTAGGGAACGCCGGTGAGGAATTCGCCCGTCTCGCGATCGAGCACGTAATAGAAAGCGTTCCGATTCGCGAAACCCAGAAGCTTTCGCGGCTTGCCATTGATGGCCCCGTCAAACAGAATCGGCGGCTCGGACGCATCCCAATCGTGCGTTTCGTGTGGCGAGAACTGAAAGTACCATTTGACTTTCCCGGCATCGGGATCGATCGCGAGCAGAGCGCACGTATAGAGGTTACTTCCGGGCCGCGCGTCTCCGTTCCAGTCCGGAGCAGGATTGCCCGTGCCCCAATAGACGAGATTCAGATTCGGATCGTATGCACCCGCATTCCAGGTGGTGCCGCCGGCCGGCACAGAATCGCCCCACGTTTCCGAGCCGGGTTCACCCTGCAAGGGAACGGTCCAGATGCGCCAGAGCCTCTTGCCGGTCTTCGCGTCGTAGCAATCCAAAAGGCCGCGAACCGCCGCTTCGCTCCCGCCGGTCCCGATCATGATCTTTCCGTTGAACGCGAGAGGCGGACCCGTGATCGCATATCCCATCTTGTTGTCCGCGACGACCGTGTTCCAGATCACGGCGCCGCTTTTCGCGTCGAGCGCCACCAGGTGCGCGTCGATCGTCGCGACGTACACTCGATCGTCCATCACCGCCACGCCGCGATTCGTCTGAAAGAGTCCGATCGCAACCACATTCTTCAGAATGGGCGACCACGTCCAAAGCTTGGCACCGGTGTGAGCATCGAGCGCCGTCACCGTGCTCGGCGGTTCGGTGACGTACATGATGCCGTCCACAACGACCGGCGACGTTTCGACGTTTCCTGCGGGGCGACTGGGCTGGTACGCCCAGGCCAGCTTCAGCCCGGCAACGTTTTGCGGAGTAAGTTGCTTGAGACCCGAGAAGCGCTGGTCATAGTAGTTGCCGCCGTATGTAAGCCAGTTCTCGGGTTCGCTATCCGAATTCACGATACGTTGATAGGGCACTTGCCCAAAAGCCGGAAGCGACGTTCCCAGCGCAAGCAAGACGAGGGCGTATCGGATGGCTTTCATTGGGCGCCTTTCAAGCCGGCCAGGTATGCGACCAGGTCGTCCAGTTGGGTCGCCGACAACGTGTCCTTGAAGCTCGGCATCACGCTTCTCCCGGGCAGTTTTTCCAGTTTCTGCAAATCGAGTTTCCGGAACGAGTGAAACCGGCCCGCGGCGTCCTTCAGTTCGATCGTGAACGAATCCTCGTACACGCGCGTCCCGTCCACGGAGTCGCCGTCCTTAGTAACCACGTGGACAAACAGGAACTGCGTGAAGCGTCCCCGCTCCATCGCCCCCGCCTCCTTGGGCAAAACTGCGCCGGGAGTCAAAAGCGTCGTGCGCAAATAGCTGGGCCCGCGCATCGCGCCGACCCGCGTCAACTCCGGACCGACGCCGCCACCCTCGCCACTGATAATGTGGCATCTGGCGCACCCGCTCGCGTCGTAAACCGTCTTCCCTTTTGTCGGATCGCCCTTGGCTACCTCGGCGTCCGCCGTGTGACCCAGCGTTCGCAGATAGCCCACCACCTGTCCGGTCTCATCGACGTTCAGCGATCCGAACCCGTTCATTCCCGTGCCCGGAATCCCTCCGCGAATGATCTTGCCGACCTCCTCGTCGCCCAGCCTCTCCGCCACTCCCTGGAGACTCGGACCGTCGCTGCCGCCGCCGTCCAGTCCATGGCAGTTCGAACATGTGGCTTCGTACAGCACTTTCCCTGCGGCCACGTCAGCGGGAGAGGTCTTGGCGACGACGGGAGTGGTGTCGCGTGGGATTTGCGCTTGCGCGGCCCATCCCCATGCAAGAAAGACGAACGCGGCCACGCAGCATTGCCGAATCGCGGTCATGCGCATTCCCCCTTTGAATTTCGCTGTGTTGCGCAAATATCACACGCAACTTTGCACTGTCAAGCATTCCGCTCGATGCAAATGTGGAGTGATTGGCTCAAGCGCGAGAAAACAGTATCGCTGATAGCCTTAGGGCAGGCCTAGGCTTCCGTAAGCTCGCGGATACGTCACGATGCCCCACGGAGTCTGAAATCCCCCGATAACCTTGATGGGCTGATACGACTTCGCGTCGATCACGTACACGTTGTTCGACCGCCCGCAAGCCAGCAGAATCCTCGAATCGTCCGGCGTGAACGTGAAATGCCAGCAACGCTGGCCTACGGGCGCTTCCCCGAGCAGTTGCAGCGAGTCCGATGAAAACACCTGGAGCTTTCGCGCCGCGGCTGCGGCAACGAAGATACGCCGCCCCTCTCGGTCGAACGCAACTCCGTAAGGCTTGGCCGCGGTCGCCACCGAGCGAATGACGTTGAAATTCTGGTCGAGCGAGAGCAGCGTGCCCGATCCTTCCATCGTCACCGCGTACGAATTCCCCTGCGGCGACACTTTCACGCCTCGAGGGCGCTTGCCGTAAGACGCCAGGTTGATATTGCTGAGGAGCTTTCCGCTTTCGATTTCGTATACCCCCAGATTGTCCTGCCGCTCGTTGGCCACGATCAGCAGTTTGCCATCGGGCGAAAACTCGAGTCCTTCCGTCTCCTTGCCTGCCGTAAAACTCCGGCCCTGCGACCAGTCGTGCGTATTGAATGCCACGATCTGCGAAGGCGGTTCATTCTCGTCCTCTTCTTCGCCTACGGCGGTCTCCTTGGGCGGTCCCGCTGTCGAGCCCGGCTCGTACGAGGTGAAGAGCCACGTGCCGCTCGGGTTGAGCTTTACGAATTCGGGATTGTCGCCTACATGGAGCCGTCGGACGAGGCGCATCCTGCGCGTATCGAACACGGCCGCGTCCGCCGTGTCTTTGTCTGCCGTCACCAGATACTTCCCGTCAAAAGTCAGGCCGAGTCCTCGCGGCGCGATATCCGGCGGATGAATTCTCTTCACCACTTCCAGCTTGGCCAAATCGATTACGCTGATTCCGCCGTCCTCTTCGGTCACATAGGCGACGTTCGTGGGAATGTGAAAGAAGCGCACGTAAACCAGCCCGGCGCACCCCAGCACAACAATCAGCAGCAACCATCCCGCGAATCTACCTGGTTTCATCCACACCTCTCGATTCCAATCCGTTCGTCTCGCGATTCACCCGGCCACACCCTCCTGAAACGCGGAAATCGAACCGGGGGTTACCTCTTTCCGGCGAGATGTATCGGAAGTTCGGCCAGGTTGTCGAGCATCAGGTCCGGCGGATGCGCGCGCAGGCCGTCCGTGCCGAAACCGTAGCTGACTCCGCAAGCCCATGTTCCGGCATTCCTCGCCGTCCGCACGTCGACCTCTGAATCGCCCACGATCATCGCCTCGCGCGGGGCCGCCGCAAAATCGCGGAGCAGAACGTTTGCGCCTAGCGGGTCGGGCTTCTTTGTAGCAAAGCTGTTGCCGCCGTACACGTACCGGAAATAGCGCGCGATGCCGAGCCCTTCGAGGATTGCCTTGCTGAACTTCACGGGCTTGTTGGTCAGGACAGCCAGCCCGCGCTCTTCCAGCCCTTCGAGCGCCTCGCGCACGCCCGGATAGGCGACCGTATTGTCGAGCATGTGCGCGCGGTAATAGGAAAGAAAGTACGCCAGGCCTTTTTCGGCTTCTTCATCCGTCGCGCCCTCGCCGAGCGCGCGCCTGACCAAAGTCGGCGCGCCATCCCCAACGTAGCCGAAAATCGTTTCGTCCGCGAGCGGTGCGCGGCCCATGTGCAGCAACGTCGCGTTGACCGACAGCGCCAAATCTAGCTTCGAATCGATCAGCGTCCCGTCGAGGTCGAAGACCACCACTCGCACCCCCGCAAACTGTCCGTTGCTGCCCTCGTCCATGCCCTCTCGCGCTCCCTCGCGAATCCTCCATCTTACTACGTAGCGCCCCGCGAATCGGCCGGTTCATCTTGGCCGGCTCCCCCGTTACCAGAACGAACAACACCCGAGCTTTTTTCCTCGATGCCTCGCCCCGAACGCTATTGTGTCCGCATAGGCGCAAGCCGGCTGGCAGCCCTCAGCCTTGGGGATGATTACTTTGAGCCGCATCTGGGAGGCGTTGAAACAGGCCCAACGACATCGGTCGCGCGCGTCCACCGATCTCGATCGGCGCCGAAGTCTGCGTCAGCCGCACGCCGCGCCGCTGCTCGTCTACGGCTCGGGCGCGGACAAGCAGCCTTTTCACGAAGAGGCGGAAACCATCAACGCCAGCGAACACGGCTGCCAACTCGCGCTCGACACTTGCGTCGCGCGCGGCCAGCGCCTCTTCCTCACCAACACGCACAATCAAGCCGAACAGGAATGCCGTGTGATTCACGCCAGCCGTCGCGGCCGCAGCAAGATCCGCGTTGGCGTCGCCTTCACCGCTCCCGCCCCCGAATTCTGGCGCGCGTCGTAGCGATCCGCTCTGCCAGCCTCAAGGAACATCTTGGGCGCACTCATTTTCAGGTGGATTCTCCGCCGTCGGTTTTTGGGCTCCGCGCGCGTGCTGTTACAATGCCTTGTCTCCACAACGCCACAATTTCACGCTGAGGCCCCATGGCTGAAATTCAACCCTTTCGCGCATATCGCTACGACACGAACCGCGTCGCCCTGAAAGACGTCCTCACGCAACCGTACGACAAGATCACCCCCGCGATGCAGGACCGCTACTACGCCGCGAGCCCTTACAGCCTGATCGCGATCGAAAAAAGTCGCGTGCTGCCTGGCGATTCCCCGAAGAGCAATGTTTACACGCGCGCCGCGCGAACCATCGACGAATGGATCGCGCAAAAGATTCTCCTCCAGGATGCCGTTCCCAGCATCTATGTCTACGCGCAGGAATTCGAGGTGCCGGGGAGCCACACGCGCCGCGTGCGCATGGGCTTCATCGCCCTCACCCGCGTTGAAGACTACGACGCGCGCGTCGTCTTCCGGCACGAGCGCACGCTCTCCGCTCCCAAGGCCGACCGCATCGAGCTGCTCCGCCGTACGCGCGCGCAGACCGGCCAGCTCTTTCTGCTCTACGACGATCCCGCGCGCCAGATCGACGCCTGGCTCGAGCAAATCGCACGGACGAAATCCGCGCTCGAGCTGTGCGATGAATACGGCGTGACGCATCGCCTGTGGCCCGTCAACGATCCGGCGTTCATCGAGCGCATTCAGAAGGCAATGGCCCCGCAGAAGCTCGTGATCGCCGACGGCCACCATCGCTACGAAACGGCGCTCAACTACCGCAACGAATGCCGCGCCCGTTCCGGCACGGCCGATCCCTTCGCCGCGCACGAATTCGCCATGGCGACGTTCGTCAACACGCATTCCAAGGGCCTGACGATTCTGCCCACGCATCGGATCGTCGCCCATCTCGCGAATTTCGATTTTGACCGCTTCCGCAAGGCCGTCGCGTCCTATTTCGATTGGTACTCCTATCCATTCGCGGACGCGCAGGAGCGCGAGACGAGTTACGCTGAATTTCGCAAGGACTTCGAAGGACAGAACCACGGCTGGCGCGCGATCGGTGTTTACGTCGGCGCGGGGAAGGAAGGCGCGGCTTTTTATCTTTTCGTCCTGCGCCGTGGCATCGATCTCGATAATCTGCTGCCGAATGTTTCGCCGGCGCAACGCGAACTCGACGTCGTGCTGCTCCATCGCCTCGTGCTGGAAAAGGGTCTCGGAATCACGGTCGAGGACGTCGCGTCGGAACGGAACATCCGCTACGAACGCGAGATGGAGGCCGCGCTCTCCGCCGTCGATCGGGGTGAAGGGCAGATCGCGTTTCTGCTGAATCCCGTGCGTGTGAAGCAAGTCATCGACATCGCCTTGAGCGGCGACGTCATGCCGCAAAAGTCCACGGACTTCTATCCCAAGCTCCTGAGTGGAATCACGATCTATCGCGTGGACGGACGAGTGGAAAAGAATCGAAGTAGCGCTTCAAAGCAGAAACGCGCGGAGGGAACGTAGATCCCTTCCGCGCGCCGAAGAATCCGGCCGGCCCTCCGTCAAACGGGAAGCCGGCCCGCCCCGACGGACTACTTTCCGAAGCTCTGAATCGCTGCGGCCTCGCTGTCGTAGGTGTCGAAGACCGTCATCAGCTTCGTCACCTGCAACACTTCCTTGAACTTCGTTCCGAGGTTCGCGAGCTTCAGCGTGGCGCCCTGCGAACGCGCGCTGTGGAACGTCGCGACGAGCGTGCCGAGACCCGCGCTGTCGATGTAACTGACGTTGGCGAGGTTGAGAACGATCTTCTTCTTGCCCGCCGCCAGCAAGCTCTTCACTTTCTCGCGGAACGCGTTGCTCTCCTCGCCCAGTACGACCCGCCCTTCAATGTCCAGCACGTTCACCCCGCTCACATCCCGATCGGTCATTCGCAGTGCCACGTTCGTGCCTCCTCGAAAAATTCAAATTCGTTCTTGCGCTGGTCGGATAACAAGCCGCGCCCAGGCTGCGGCAGGACGTGCCCTGTCCTCAGTAGAAATCCGAGCAAGACATATAATAGCCGCAATTCGGACAGATCAGCTTGCAGCTCCGTGCGCCAAGCCGCGTCGAGCAGCGCGGACAGTATTGGGAAGCGTACTCCTGCTCCCCGCGGATTCCACGCGCCGCCGTGGCCGGCTCAACACTCTCCCCCGCGGGTTTGCCCGATGGAATAGTAGCCGCTGGCCAAGCCATCTCCGGCTCCTTTGGAGCGACGTTTATAGCACATCCCGCGCACGGGGAAAAGCAAGCGTCGCCCATGAACCTGGCGCCCGAACGGGACCCGCTGGATGCAACCGCGCCCCCGGCCAGAGCGTCTCATAAAATAGAAGCGAGGCAGCCATGACAAGCAAACTTCAGTTTGGGCTAGCCGCAGCGATCCTGCTTGGTTCGTTTTCCCTCAGCTCGTCCACCGCGCAAGCGCAGCGAATGGCCCCGGCTTCGGCCTCGCGTGTGGTCACCGTGCAACCGCGCCCAGTGCGTAGCGTGCGCCGAGTAACCCGTCGAAATGGTGGTTTAGCCGGCGCGAGCTTCGGCGCAACTTCAAATGGATTTGCGCCAGCGAGTAGCTCGTCCCTCTCACTACAGCAGTTGCTCGATCCAGTTCCTCCGCCTGGATTTGACTACGCGTACCTATCTGCGATGGATAGCGACCTGGGCATAAAAGCCTTCATCGATCCCGCGACTCAAATGCGGCTGGCCGCAGCGCGGCGGTTCCTGCGTGGGACGCGCGGATTCGGCTTCGGTGGCTCCGGTTTCTACATCCTTGATAGCGGGGGCGAATACGCCGCGCCTGATGAGGAACCTGCTGCTTCTGAACAACCGGCGCCGCAGCCACAGATTATTGTCTTGCAGCAGGCTCCCGCAGCCCAACAAACCGAGGCGCAGGCTGGACCGGAACCTGCAATGGAAACCCCAGCGCCGCTGCCCGATGTGGGTCAATTCACGCTTGTGCTTCGGAACGGCTCCCAAATCCAGGCGGTCGCGTTCACTCGCTCGAACGACAAAATTGTGTACATTACCGTTGAGGGGAGCCGCCGCACGATTGCCTTGGCCGATCTCGACTCCGCCGAGACGGTGCGCGTCAATGAGGAGCAAGGCACGCCGCTTCAGCTTCCGATGTAACCGTCAGCGTCTGCCGGGCGAAAAGACGAGACCCGCGCCGATCGCGGCGAAAACTCCCGCATACAGGAATCCCGCCGTAACGTTCACGCCTGACCAGAGCGCGCCCACCGCGATGCTCGAAACAAGATCGCCGATTCCATTCGTTGTTGCGAGGACTCCGAAGCCCGATCCGCGGACAGCATTCGGCAGCAGCTCTGCCGCAAGCGACTTCTCGACCGATTGTTGAACGGCCCCGTGCACGCCCGCGAGCCCAAAAAGAATGGCGAGAACGGCAATGGTGGGCCGTTCGAAAATGAATCCGATGTAGGTCGCCGCGCCGATGGCGTAGCCGGCGGCGAGCAGCCCTCGTTTCCCGACGCGATCTGCCAGCGCGCCCGCGGGATACGAAGCCAGCGCGTTCACCACGTTGTAGAACGTGTAGAGGCCGACAGCAACGGTCGCGGCCCGGCCCACGCCAAAACGCGGCGTGAGAATCTGGCTCGCCCGCAGGATCAGGAGCGTCGGCGCAAAGTCCCCCATCCCGTGCGCAAGCACTCCGCCAAGATAGTGCCAGTAGGGCCTGGGCAGTTGCGCGAGCCGCGATGCGAAACTCGTGAAAGGATATGCTGCGGGATGTCCATCCTTCTCGGCTGCCGGCGCGAGAAACGCGAAGCACACGGCCGCCGTTAGTCCGGGAAGCAACGTCCATCTCAGGACGCCGCGCGCGCCGAGCACCCCGAGCAGCGCCGTTGCGCAGAGCGGCCCGAGCACCGCGCCGAGCGTATCCATCGCGCGCTCGAAACCGAAGGCGCGCCCCTCCTGGCCCGGCGCGACGCAATCCGCGAGCAGCGTGTCGCGCGAGGGCCCGCGGCTGCCGCGCCCCACCCATCCGAGCGAGCGCAGTGCAAGCACCATCGGCCAGCTCTGCGCGAACGCATAGCCGAACGTCGTAAGCGCCGTCGCGCAGTAGCCCACGATGCCGGTGGGCTTGCGCCATGGCGCGTGGTCGGCAACGAAGCCGCCCGCGAGCTTCGCAAAGCTCGAAAGCCCGTCGGAAACGCCTTCGATCACGCCGAGCGCCACCGCAGGCGCCCCCAGGCTCGCCAGAAACGCCGGCAGGATCGCTGTCGCTGCTTCGTGGCCCCAATCCGAGAAGAGACTTGCGAGTCCGATCCCAAGAACGCCGCGCGTCAGCCAGCGTTTCGAGGAAAGAGACGCAAGCGAAGGTTCACTCATGATGATCGTGGCGCCCCACGGCTTATCGTATGCGGCGGGTCCGGTCGGCACAAGTCGCGATCCGGCGGTGTAGAATCGGCGGCCAGAACATGCGAGCCGTGATTCAACGGGTAAGCCACGCGCGAGTCGTTGTCGACGGCCGCGCCACCGGCGAAATTGGCGCGGGACTTGTCGTGCTCGTCGCCGTGGGACGCGAAGACTCGACAGAAGCCGCGGCATCGATGGCTGAAAAGATCGTGCATCTGCGAATCTTCAACGACGATCAAGGCAAGATGAACCGCTCGCTGCTCGATACCGGCGGCGCGATTCTCGCCGTCTCGCAGTTCGCGCTTTATGGTGACGCGCGCGGCCAGCGTCGCCCCAGTTTCATCCAGGCCGCTCCGCCCGACCAGGGCAAGGCGCTCTACGAGGAATTCGTGCGCGCGCTCAAGGCGCTCAACGTGCGCGTCGAAACCGGCGTATTTCAGGCTCACATGTCCGTCGAGCTTGCGAACGACGGTCCCGTCACCATTCTTCTCGACTCCGACAAGCTCTTCTAAATTCCCAGGCAGCTTGCTAAGTCGCCCCGCCTGCCTTACGCTTTTCCACGGGGTACATCCATGAACGAAATCGAGAGAATCCTCGACCAGATGGATCGCTCGTTTTCCGGCGACGCCTGGCACGGCCCATCTCTCATGAGCCTGCTCGACGGCTTGTCGGCGGAAGACGCATCGAAGCACCCCGTTCGCGGGGCGCATTCGATCTGGGAGTTGGTGCACCACATGGGCGCATGGAACGCGATCGTGCTGCACCGTTTGCATGGAGAAGACGTCGAAGTCACGACGGAGCGCGATTGGCCTCCCGTCTGGGAAGTGAGCGAACCGGCATGGAAACGCGCGCTCGAGAATCTGTCTGAAAGCCACGCGCGCTTGCGCAAGGCGGCTGAAGGATTGACGGACGAACAGCTCGAGCAACGGGCCGCCGGCCCCAAATATTCGCGCTACGTGGTCTTGCACGGAATTATTCAACACGACCTTTATCACGCGGGCCAGATCGCCATCCTGAAGAAAGCGTTGCGGTGAACCAGAGTCTGTTTTTGCACGTGGCCTTCCACTCCGATCCGCTCGCTGAGCTCGCGTATTTCGTCGTGCTCGCCGGCTGGCTTGGCTTCGTCGTCATCCTCGTCCTGGGCAAGCGAGGCTCCGCGCCGGGCGCGGCAAAGCGCGACGTGAAATCCGCCTTGGGAATGCTGTTGCAGGGCGCCAGTTACGCGATCTGTTTTGGCTTTTTCCGGACGTACTTCTCGCCCTTCCTGCCAATGCCAAAGGCTGCCGAAGAGGTCCTCACCGGCGTGACCGTTGTGCTCGTGATCGTTTCCGTGTGGCTGTGTTGGGCGGCTGCGCGAACGCTCGGCAAGCAGTGGGCGCTGGTCGCTCGCGTGATTGAAGGCCACGAGTTGATCACGGCGGGCCCGTACGCCATCGTGCGGAATCCGATCTATCTGTCGATGCTCGGAATGTACCTGGCCTCGGCTCTCGCCGTCAGCCGGTGGCGGGCTCTCCTGGGCGGGCTTATCGTGTTCCTCGCGGGCACCGCGATCCGTATTCGCACCGAAGAAAAACTCCTGCGCGAGACGTTCCGCGCGCAGTTCGACGACTACGCCCGCCGCGTTCCTGCACTCTTGACCCGGCTTCTGCGATAGGTGGATGTAACCGCCGCAGAAACCCGCGCGTCCCATCGATTTTACTGGTAGTATTCTGCTCGGCTCTTGGGAGGGGGACCTCAATTCATGCGTTCTAAGATAATGAAATTGGCTGTTGCGATCGTATTGCTTGCGCCCCTCGCCCCGGCGGGCATGGCGCAGAATGCTGCCGATTGGCCGATGTATCGCCGCGATCTGGGCGGCACGGGCTACTCGCCGCTGAAGCAAATCAACACGGCCAACGTCGCGAAGCTCGCGCAGGCGTGGACCTTAACGTTGTCCGAGCGCGGCGGCCTGGAGGTTACGCCGATTGTCGTCAACGGCGTGATGTACATACCTGGCACCGGACACATCTTCGCGCTCGACGCCGATTCCGGAAAAGAGATTTGGCGCTACGATGTCGCTCAAGGACCCACTCGCGGCGTCGCCTATTGGCCGGGTGACAAGGATAATCCGCCGCGCATCATCTTCACCACCTTCAGCCGCAAGGTGATTGCTCTCGACGCTGCGACCGGCAAAATTGTGCCCAGCTTCGGCAAGGATGGCGTGGTCGAACTCACGGTCGGCTACAACGGCGTTCCCACGATTTACAAGAATCTCGTTTTCCTCGGAGCGAGCGTCGGTGAACTGCCCGTCGGGCCTCCGGGCGATACGCGCGCACTCGATGCACGCACCGGCGAGCTTCTTTGGACTTTCCACTCAGTTCCCCAGCCAGGCGAAGTCGGCCATGAAACGTGGCTGGACGATGGCTGGAAGGGCCGGTCCGGAACGAATGTCTGGGGCTGGTACATGACCGTCGATGAAAAGCGGAATCTCCTCTACATGCCCATCGGCGGGCCTTCTCCCAACTACTACGGCGGAGATCGTCCGGGCGCCAACCTGTTCGGCAATTCCATCGTCGCTGTCGATGCCGATACCGGAAAACTGAAGTGGTATTTCCAGACGATTCACCACGATCTGTGGGATCAGGACTTGCCGCCGGGAGCCGGCCTCGTGGACATCGTGCAGAACGGGAAAAAGGTTCCTGCGCTGGTCGCGATCGGAAAAACCGGCCTGATGTTCATCCTCAACCGCGAAACCGGCAAGCCCGTGTTTGGCGTCGAAGAGCGCCCCGTTCCCAAGGGCGATGTGCCCGGCGAATGGTATTCACCTACTCAACCGTTTCCCTTGAAGCCCCCTCCGCTCGCTCGCATGAGCTACAAGCCGGAGGATATGGTCACGGCCGACGACACAACTCCGGAGCACGTCAAGGCCTGCCAGGATCTGCTCGCAAAAAACGGCGGGAGCTTCTACAACGCCGGGCCCTTTACCGGTTGGCTCTATCACGAAGAAGGCACGCCTCCCAAAACCACAATCCAGTTTCCCGGAGGAACGGGCGGCACGAATTGGGGCGGCGTCGCTACCGACCCGTCCGGCTACATTTTCGTGCAAACGCACGACATGTCGCTCATCGGCTGGCTCGAGAAGAAAAAGGCCGGTTTGGTGTACGGCCGGGGCAACGAAGGTTCGACGCAAATATATGACCGGGGAAGCGTCGACGGCCCGGGCCCCTATTTTAGCTTCAGCGCGCCCATGAAGGACGCCAACGGCAAGGTGATCGGAAACTGGCCATGCCAGAAACCGCCTTGGGGAAAACTCTATGCGATCAACGCAAACACCGGCGACATCGCCTGGCAGTCGGTGATCGGCATTACCCCGGGACTGCCGCCAGACAAGCAGAATACAGGCGGCGGTGGCAGCGCCGGCCCCATCGCAACGGCAGGCGGCCTGGTCTTCGTCGGCGCAACGCCGGACAATCGCTTCCACGCGGTCGATTCCAAGACAGGAAAAGAACTCTGGTTCACCGACCTTGGGAAGAACGCCAACGCAAATCCAATGACGTATCAGGGCAAGAGCGGGAAGCAGTACGTCGCCATCGTCGCCGCCGACAGCGTGCACGTGTTCGCCCTGCCGTAGTCGGGTATTCTCCGGCACGCAGCCCGCTCGGCTGCGTGCCACGTCTTCCCTCTTCTCGAATATTCCTCTCCGTCTTTGTGATCCAGGCGTACCTGCCCGCGCACGCGCCGTGGCTGTCTTGATATATATCGTGATACGATATAATTGGTCTCGGACTATGGCGCGGCCAATCGACTACGCGGCTCTCGCGGATTTCCGGTACGAAATCCGCCGCTTCCTGAATTTCAGCGAGGGCGTCGCGCGCGCTGCGCGTATCGAGCCGCAGCAGCACCAGGCGCTGCTGGCGATCAGAGGCTTGCCTGCCGAATCGGAGGCAACGATCGGTGCGCTGGCCGAGAGGCTTCAGATCAAGCACCACAGCGCCGTCGAACTGACCGGACGGCTCCAGGCCCGCGGCTGGATCCGGCGCACCCGCAGCACGGCGGACCGCCGGGAGGTTTTGCTCGACCTTACGCGCCGCGGCGAAAGGATACTGGAAAACCTGTCGCTTTCGCACCGTAAGGAGCTGCACATGGCGGGGCCGAGATTGATCGAAGCGCTGCGCTCAGTCATCGCTCGCGGTGAAGTTGCTTCGAGTCCGCGTCCTCCGTTCCTCGGCGGGCTGCGCCGCGGGAATAAGCCGCAGCGACGCAGAGGTAGCCGTTAATCCCCGCCCCGTTGGGTTGGGACACGCAAGGAGGAATTTCCTCGTGGCATCGTCTGCAAGAAACGTCGAGCCCGCGAGTTCTGCGGGCTTTCGGATCGGATACATTTCGCTTCTGGCGGCGCTTGTCGGCGTCTTGGCGGGGATCATCGCCTACGTTCTATATGATCTGATCGGTCTGTTCACGAATCTGGCGTATTACCACGAGTGGTCGTTTCACTTCCGCAGTCCCGAGCACACCACGATTGGACTCTGGATCATTGTGACTCCGGTGATCGGCGGCCTCATCGTCGGTTTCATGGCAAAGTACGGCTCCGACAAAATCAAGGGCCACGGCATTCCGGAAGCGATGGAAGCGGTGCTTACTTCCCGCAGTCGCATCGAAGCAAAGGTCGCGATCCTCAAGCCGCTTTCCGCAGCGATCGCCATCGGAACGGGAGGCCCGTTCGGCGCCGAAGGACCCATCATCCAGACGGGCGGCGCCTTCGGCTCGCTCATCGGGCAATTGGTGTCCACGACTGCCGCCGAGCGCAAGGTGCTGCTTGCCTGCGGTGCGGGCGCGGGCATGGCGGCTACGTTCAACACGCCGATCGCCGGCGTAATTCTCGCTATCGAACTCTTGCTCTTCGAATTTCGCGCGCGATCCTTCATTCCTCTTGTGATCGCCAGCACGCTCGCCACGAGCGTCCGCGCCGTCCTGCTTGGCCAGAAGTCCATGTTCACGATGGGCAATGTGAATTTCGACCCGCTGCACGGCCTGCCCTTCTACGTCCTGCTCGGCGTGATCTGCGGCGGGGCGGCCATCGGCTTTACGAAGTTGCTCTACTGGGTGGAAGACCAGTTCGACAGGCTGCCCATCAGCGATCTCTGGCATCCGGCCATCGGTGCGCTCGGGCTCGGAATCATTGGTTTCTTCATCCCGCGCGTTCTGGGCGTCGGGTACGACACGATCTCAGATATCCTCAACAACAATCTCGCATTCAAGCTGCTCATCCTGATCGCGGTCTTCAAGGCTCTCGCGCTCGTAATCTCGCTCGGCTCGGGAACTTCGGGCGGTTTGCTCGCGCCGATGTTCATGTCGAGCGCGGCGCTCGGCGGAGTCTTCGCCATGGTCGTGAATCTGATTTTTCCGGCCGCGCACCTTTCGCCGGGAGCCTATGCGCTGGTGGCGATGGCGGCTGTTTTCGGCGCTGCTTCGCGCGCCACCTTTGCTTTCATCGTTTTTGCGTTCGAAATCACGCGCGACTACAACGCGATCCTTCCCTTGATGCTCGGTTGCGTGATTGCGGACTTGATCGCGCTCCGCTATCTGCCGGCTTCCATCATGACGGAGAAGCTCGCACGCCGTGGCCTCCATGTTCCCGGCGAATACGAGGCCAGCGTTGTGAACATGGTCCGTGTCGCCGACGTGATGAGGAAAGATATACAGCCCATTCCCGCTGATATGACGGTCGGGGAATTAGCCGGCCGTATCGGCCACGACGCGCGGCGTGCCGAAAGCACATCTCCCAAAGAGCCTGCGTTGAATCTCGCCGAAGGACTCCCGATCGTCGCGAAGGATGGCCGTCTGGCCGGAATCGTTACGCACGGCGACCTGCTCCGCGCACTGGAAGACGATCCCGAAGGGCGGCTGACAGTCCTTGAGGCGGGATCGAACACGCCCATCGTCGCATATCCGGATGAGCTCGTCGCCGATGCGCTGCACCGTATGTTGCAGAACAACATCGGCCGCCTGCCGGTCGTAGCTCGCGCCAATTCGCGGGAGATGGTCGGGTACCTGAATCGCTCCAGCATCATGGAAGCCTGGACTCGGCAAATCGACGAAGAAGGTCTGCGCGAACACGGCTGGTTCGCTGGCTGGCGGAAATCAAACGCAGGTCCGTCGTGCTAGTGAATCCCGAGTTTGTCGATGATGCGAAGGATGTCCCCGGCGGAAATGTCGTAGAGCGCGTGCTCGTCTTCCTGCTCGAGCCGCTCGCGGAGGTACTCGGCGGCGATGTAGCTCGCCTCGCGGTCGCTCAGATTCCGGCCCGCGCGCTCGCGAAAAGCGACGAACCCCGGATGCGCCAGGCCGAGCACCACGCCCTTGCCGTCCACGAAGAATTTGCAGTCCATCGTATCGCTATGGCGTGTGGCCGTGCCGTTCCAGCAATGCGAGAAGCGGCACCGATAGACGTAGTCCGTCACTTTCGAAGGGATGTCGAACGCGCCGATGAATTCGCTCATCGCCCCGGCATTGGGAATCGTTGGGACCGCCGCTGCTTTTGCCATCTTGAGCCCTACTTCCTCGCTCCCGCCACTACGGGCTGCTGCAAATGCTGATACGCTCGAATTGCTGCCGCCACGCCTGCGCCCGCAGGCAGGCGAAAACCCTGGTCGAGTAGGGTCTTTTCCAGCGCGGCGAGGAAAAGAAGCACATTCGTCTTCTGGCACGAATAGCCCATCAGCCCGATGCGCCAGATCTTGCCCTTGATGGGGCCGAGCCCGCCCGCGATCTCGATATTGAATTCGTCGAGCAACTGCGCTCGCACCTTGCCGTCTTCGATTCCCGCAGGAATGTTCACGGCCGTGACGGTTACCAGGCGGTCTGCGGGATTCGAAACAAATAGCTCCAGACCCATCGCTTCGAGACCTGCGATCAGCGCCTGCTGATTGTGCAGATGACGTTCCCAGCGCGCTTCGAGCCCTTCTTCTACCACCGCCCGCAACGCCTCGCGCATCGCATAAATCAGCGTGATCGGCGGAGTGTGGTGGTACAGCCGATCCTTGCCCCAATAATTCATCGCCGTCGTCAAATCAAAATACCAGCTCCTCACCGGCTCTTTCCGCGCGTGCATCACTTCTTCAACGCGCGTGTTTACTGTGATCGGCGCCATGCCCGGAGGCGCGCTGATGGCCTTCTGCGAACCGCTGAAACAGATGTCGATGCTCTGGCCGTCCACGTCCAACCGCACGCCGGCGAGGCTTGCAACCGCGTCCACCACGAGCAACGCGCCTAGCTCATCGGCAACCTTTCGATAATCCTCGATCCGCTGAATGACGCCGGACGAAGTCTCGCCATGGGTCAAACCGACAAACTTGATTTTTTTCCCTTTGCCTGCGCGCAGGACGTCACCCGGATCGACCGTGCGGCCGTAGGGCGCTTCCACGCGGATCACCTTCGCCGGAATTCGCTCCGCGATAATGGCCATGCGCTCCGAAAAAGTTCCGTTCACGCAGACGATGCACTCATCGCCCGCATCGAGAGGGTTCATCACCGCTGCTTCGATGCCGCCGGAGCCGGACGCGGAAATGGGGAACGTGATCCGGTTCTGCGTCCGAAAAACTCTGCGAAGCAGCGCCTGCACGTCGTCCATCACCCTCGTGAACCATGGGTCCATGTGGCCCACGATCGGCGCCGCCATCGCGCGATACACGCGCGGGTCTACGCAAGACGGCCCCGGCGTCAGCATCAGGCGGTCCGGCGGCGTAAGCTCGCCGATCGTTTCTCGTTCAGGATCAATCATTTGCTTGTTCCTCGCGGACTATGATTTTACCAACTTTCGCGGACCGCCTGGAGCTAACGTGCGGCAGGCAATCGGGAACGAAAGAGACACTCTCCAGCCCAACTGCTAGTCTCCCTAAATCGGGCCGTTCCGGTCAACCTCCAAAATGGAATCTCTTGACCGGAAGAACGGCAGGTTCCGCCGATTTCGCGTGCGGCTCCAGTCGCGCGAACTGCGCCGATGTTTGGTGAAAACTGCGAGTGGAGGGGTTAGCGGTTTCGCAACTGTTTCGGCGGCGTGTTGAAAGGCCTATACCCGTGTGCTAGATTGCCAAAACGACCCCAAATGACACTGGCTAGCGAAAAAACCGTCGCCGGACCCAAGCCGAAAATCTCGCGGGTCGAAGTGTATTGGCACACGGTGCGGTATCGCACCGTGATTCTTTATGCGCTCATTCTGCTGGCGATTGTGGCTTTATCCGCCTACCTCGTTTTCCCGGACGTTTCATCCAAAGCGTTGCAGCGGCTCTCCGACGCGGTCACGCCGCGCGACGGCAGCGTGGCCAACCCCATGGCGCGGCAGGCCCGGTTCGTCAACCTGGATGGCAAGGTGCAGGTGAAGAAGGTCAATTCGCTACAATGGGTGACTGCGGATTACCAGCTCACCCTCGACAAAGGCGATGAGATTCAGACCAGTCAGGACGGCGTGGCCCGCGTCGCGTTCGCGGACGGAACTCAGTACACGGTCAAGGGCGACACGTTTGTGACCGTCGAGGAAAACACGGTCGCGCAAGATCGCGCCTCGCAGGTCGGCGTCCATCTCGACACCGGCCAGGTGGACTTGTCCACTGGAACGTGGCAAGTGCCGGGATCGAAGGCGGAGGTTTCATTCGAGAACGCCGTGGCATCCATTCGCGCCAATAGCCGCGCGGCTGTGCGCAGCGATCCCGCTACGAAAGAACAGGAAGTCACGGTCGATTCCGGTAGCGCTGTCTTGGACCGCGGAAGCGAACACGTTGACATCGGCCAGTACGAGCGGGCGACGTTTGCGGCCGGCGGCGCCGGACCCATCACGAAGACTCAGGTCCTCGCTCCCCCGGAGTTGTCCGAACCGCTCAACCTTCAGCCGATCATTTTGGCCGATCCGAAGCGCGATCCGGTTCACTTCGCGTGGAAACCTTCGGCGACGGCGAAGCTGTATGATTTCCAGGCCAGCACGACCACGATGTTCAATCACATCGTCATGGAAAGAAAGACCGCTGCGACGGCCGTCGATATTGCCGGTTTCGAACCCGGCGACTACTTCTGGCGAGTGCGCGCGATCGACGAAAAGAACAACGTGAGCGACCCGGGCGATGCCTACAAGTTCACGCTCGTGACGCAGGGCAAGGAGCAGGAGATGCTGCTCGATGTGGACGCCACCGAATTGCAGGGCAACGTCGTCGAGGTCATCGGGCGCACCGAACCCGGCGCGGCCCTGATCATCAATGGCGAGACGGTCGCCGATATTCAGCAGGATGGCCGCTTCCGCTACTTCACGCCTGCGATGGAGCGCGGCAGCCACACCATCGTCATTACCGGGCAGAACCGTCGCGGCGGAACAGCCATCAAGCGCGTCGACGTAGTCATTCCGTAGGACGGCACTCGTAGAAGAGAAGACCGGCCGAAGCACTGCGCCGCCGCAGCGGCGCTGCACCGGAATCTGAGGGAGAAGCAATTGACAAAGAACGGCTACAACATGCGGTCGGTCTTCAGCCTATTCTCTTCCGACCTGGCCATCGACTTGGGAACCGCAAACACCCTGGTATTTGCCCGTGGCAAAGGGATCGTCGTCAACGAGCCTTCGATCGTCGCCATCAACAAGAACAACTCCGAAGTGGTCGCGGTCGGCCGCGAAGCCAAGGAAATGCTCGGCCGGACTCCCGGAAACGTGGTGGCCATCAAGCCCATGAAGGACGGCGTGATCGCCGACTTCAAGGTCACCGAAAAGATGCTCACCTATTTCATCCAGAAGGCGCACAACCGGCGCGTCCTCGTGCACCCCCGAATCGTGATCGGCGTCCCGAGCGAAATCACGCCCGTCGAAAAGCGCGCCGTGCAGGACTCGGCCTATCGCGCCCGCGCGAGCGAGGTCTATCTCGTCGAGCAGGCCATGGCTGCCGCGATCGGCGCGGGCCTGCCGATCGAAGAACCGTCGGGAAACATGGTCGTGGACATCGGCGGCGGCACCACGGACATCGCCGTCATCTCCATGAGCGGCATTGTCTATTCGCGTTCGGTGCGCGTGGCCGGCAACGAAATGGACGAGTCGGTGATGCACTACCTCAAGCGCAAATACAATCTGTTGGTCGGCGAGCGCACCGCCGAGCAGATCAAGATCGAAATCGGTTCGGCGTACCCGCTCGAAAAGCCGCTCACTCTCGAGGTAAAGGGCCGCAACCTGATCGAGGGCGTGCCGCGCACCGTCACGATTGACGACAGCGAAATCCGCGAAGCGCTCTCTGAAAACATTTCGACCATCGTGAACGCGATCCGTGTGGCGCTCGAGCGCACGCCGCCCGAGCTTTCCGCCGACATCAGCGACCGCGGCATCGTCCTCACCGGAGGCGGCGCGCTCATCAAGAATCTCGACAAGCGCATCCGCGAGGAAACCGGCTTGCCCGTTTCGATCGCCGACGATCCGCTCGCTTCGGTCGTGCTCGGCACCGGAAAAATGCTCAGCGATTTCCGGCTGCTGCGCCTGGTTTCGATCGACTGAACCCGTACGTCGTCCGCTCGGTGCGGCGACATAACCCGCATGATCGCGGCAGCGCTTTGTACGTGAGGAAAAACACGATCGCTGTCATCCCGAACCCGGCCGCGCCTTTTGCGGATGTGGGTGAGGGATCTGCTTTTGCCCTGTTTTCAGAAGTCAGGTGATGCCGGGATGAGAATGCCTCGGCCATCGAGCCTCTAGAATGCTCGACACGAATCTTCGCCATCGTCCTCTGGCGCTGCTCGTCGGCGTCGTTCTCGCGCAGGTTTTGCTGCTCGCCTTTCAGATCAAGCGGGACCATGATGTGCCGCTGATCCGCTTTTGGGCCGCCGAACTGGTGACTCCGGTGGGCCGCGCCGGAACCTGGACTTCTTCGAAGGTCCGCGGCATCTGGACCGGTTACATCGCGCTGCATGGCGCCCGCGCTGAAAACGAGAGGCTGCATGGCGAACTCGATCAGTTGCGTCTCCGCGCCCGCGACCTCGAAAGCCAGGCCGGCGAAGCCCAGCGGCTGCGCGTGCTGCTGGATTTCCGCGAAGCCCATCCGGAAGCGCCGATGCTCGCAGCCCAGGTGATCGGGGCCAGCGCCGATCCCACGTCCCACATCCTGTTCATCAATCGCGGCGAGCGCGATCGCATCCGCCGCAATATGGCGGTGATCACCCCGGACGGCATCGTCGGAAAAATCGTAGAAGTTTTCTCAAACAACACGGCTCAGGTCCTGCTCATCAACGACAAGGAAAGCGGCGTCGGCGTGCTCTTTGCCGATACGCGCACCCACGGCGTCGTCAAGGGCACCGGAGATCCGGAGCCGCTTATGGACTACGTGGTGAACGATGAAAAGGTGCACGCCGGCCAGCTCATCGTCACATCCGGCGAAGACCGCATCTTCCCGAAGGACTTGCCCGTCGGCGTTGTGGCCGACGCAGCGCCGGGGAGTAATTTTCAGGTGATCCGTGTGCGGCCCACCGTGCGTCTCGACCGTCTCGAGGACGTCCTCATCCTGCTCTCGCGCCAGGATGTGACGTTGAAACCGGCCCAGGAATCCGCCGATACGCCCGCCTCGCCCGGGCCTGCGGCCACGGCGCCTCAGCCCGCCGCCGCTGCGTCCCAGACCCAGGCCGCGCCTTCGCCGCCGCCCCCGGAGCGATGACATGGCCTCCATGCTGAATGCCGGAGCGCGGTCCGACTCGAATATCGAAGTGCACAAGTATTACGGCGGCACGGTAATCGCCGCCGCCTTTTTGGCGCTGGTTCTTCAGGCGTTCCTTCACAAGTACGGCCGCTGGTCCGAACTCATCGATCTGCCCCTGCTGGTGACGGTCTACTTCGGCATGAGCAAGCGCAATCCCGCGAGCGGCCTGCTTCTCGGAGCGGCCATCGGCATCCTTCAGGACGCGCTCAGCCCCGACAATCCGATCGGCTTGTATGGAATTGCGAAGACCTTCGTGGGCTACGTTGCGTCATCCATCGGTGGGAGGATTGATACCGAGCACCCGTTGAGCCGCTTTGGCCTGGTGTTCCTCTTCTTCCATTTTCATCAGGCGATTTTCGCCGTCACGCAGCGCGTCCTGCTGAATCACTCGGCGCCCTTCTTCACATTGCGGCTGTTGCTCGATTCCCTCGTTACCGCGGCCTTCGGAGTCGCCCTCTTCGCCCTGCTCGACCGTCTCCGCCGCCCTTCGTAGGGTGGGGCCGGTCCCCGAAGCGTTTGTCGTTCCCGTTTCCTTGCGTCTCGTAGCTCTCGGACGCCTGCCTGCGGGGATTCCGCCGCGTTCACCGCGACACCGCCGCCGCATCGGCGCTCTTCAGCGACGCGTCCTGCCCCGCCTTCGGATTCGCCCTCAACACCAGCACCGGGCACGACGCCAGACGCACCACCTTCTCGGCCACCGATCCGAAGACCAGCCTATGCCAGCCCGTCATCCCGTGCGTCGCAATCACGATCAGGTCCGCGCTGTTGTGCTCGGTGATCCGCAGGATTTCCATTCCAACGTCATTCGCCGTTCCAACTTCCGTCCGCACCCGCAGCCCTTTTTTCGCGAGCTCCTCGGCCAGGTCCTGCAGGCGCCGCTCCGCATCCCTTTGCAACTCCTGCTCGTACTGGGCCTCGTGAAAAATCGACGTCGCCGACGGCAGCTTCGGAAGCGCTGGCACGGCATGAATCAACAGCAGCTCGGACCCGAACTGCTTCGCAAGATCGGCCGCCGTCTGCAGCGCTTCCTGCGAGTGACTGCTGAAATCAATCGGAGAAACGATCAGCTTGGGAGGTAGCATGTGCTCTCCTTTTTCTCGCGCCGGCCCGATCCCTCGCCCCGCGTGACGCCCTCGAACCGCGCCCCAGCCTCGAAGCTAGCTCCAAATCGTGCGGAACGCCCAGAACAGCAGCGCCGAAAGGCAAATGGACGCCGGCAGGGTGAGTATCCACGCCATCGCCAGATTTCTCACGGTGGCCCATTGCAATCCGGAGTGGTTGGCCGCCATCGTCCCCGCCACGCCGGACGAAAGCACGTGCGTCGTACTGACGGGCAACCCGAACCAGTCAGCCGCTCCGATCGTCGCCATCGCCGTGATCTCCGCCGCGGCGCCCTGCCCGTACGTCAAATGCTCCTTGCCGATCTTCTCGCCCACCGTGACCACGATCCGCTTCCAGCCGATCATCGTTCCCATGCCGAGCGCCAGCGCCACCGCAACCTTCACCCATCCGGGGATAAACTTCGTGGCGTTGTCGATATGCTTTTTATAGTTTTTGATAACCGCGGCGTCCGCCGCAGAGAACTGCGGATTGCCGGACTTCTGCATCAGCCGCAGCGCCTCGCTCACCACGTACATGTCGTTGCGGAAGTTCCGAACCTTGTCTTGCGGCACGGCTCTTAGTTCCTTGTACAGCGCCATCTCCGTGCCGATTCCGTTCACGAGTTCTCGCAGGGCCAGCATCGTATTCGGCGTGAAATTCTTCGTGCGAATGTAATCCGTCACTTCATCGCGCGAGTCTCCGACCACCGCCGAGGGTGAAACGTAGTGCCCCAGAACGTCCGCCGTCTGCGTCGAAACGGCAACGAAGTCCTGCGTCTGCGGCCCTGTGACTGCGTGATTCACCGCATAAGCTGTCGGCACCGTCCCGATCAGGATCAGCATGATCAGCCCCATGCCCTTTTGCCCGTCGTTCGACCCGTGCGCGAAGCTCACGCCGGTGCACGTCAGCACCAGCAGCGCTCGAATCCAGAAGGGAGGAGGTTCGGCGCCTTTCGGGGCAACGTAGAGTTGTTTGTTCGGGATCAGCGCTTTGAATAGCATCAGCAGCAGCGCCGCGCCGGCGAATCCGACGATCGGCGATAGCAGAAGCGATTTCCCGATGTTCGTCGCCTGCCCCCAATCGACGCCGCTCGTGCCCGTCTTCACCGACATGAGTTGGTTGGCGATCCCGACTCCGATGATCGACCCGATCAGCGTGTGCGAGCTCGAAGCCGGCAGCCCGAAGTACCACGTGCCCAGGTTCCAGATGATCGCCGCGACCAGCAGCGCAAAGACCATCGCGAACCCCGCCTTGCTTCCCACTTGCAGGATCAATTCCACCGGCAGCAGCGAAACGATCGCGAACGCCACCGCGCCGCTCGACACCAGCACGCCGATAAAGTTCCACAAGCCCGACCACACCACCGCCACGTGCGGCTCGAGCGAGTGCGTGTAGATCACCGTGGCCACGGCGTTCGCCGTGTCGTGAAATCCGTTCACGAATTCGAATCCCAGCGCCACCAGCAGCGCGATCCCCAGCAGCACGAACGGCAGGTAGCTCGTCGCGTGGATTTCCGCGAGATCGGATAACAGGTGGCTGCCTGCGTAGATGAACCCAATTATGAGAGCGATCCCGAAGATCAGGACGCCCGCCTTGCCCGCGCGCGACGCACCGCCTGCTCCCAGCTTCGCGTCAAGTACCGATGTTCCCGTAGCCATTCTTCACCTCGTCGAATCCGGCGGAAGAATTCAGCTTCCCTCGCCGATGGGTCTTGTTGTCGGGGCGAGAAGCTAACGAGTCTGTGTAAATGGCGTGTGAACGGAAAATGAACGCTTCGGGCGCCTGTCGAAATCGCCCGGACATCGTATTCGCCTTACATTCAATTAACCGCTCGTTGACACAAAAGGCATGACTTTGTTGCGGGCGCACCCCTCCGATGATAGCTTTTAGGGTCACCCCGAACCCGATTCGGATGGCAGGGCGCATGTAGGGCCGCGTACGACCCGCCGCGCTGGAGTTTCGTTGGCAGGATGGAACGTTAACGACCAGAAAATCCCCCAGGGAAGGCTCGCCCTGTTTTCCTACGTGTTCGTCGCTCTCGCGGTTCTTCTTCTGATCGGTTTCTGGAAGTTGCAAGTCGTCCAGTCGGGCCATTTTTCCGATCTGGCCGAACGCAACCGCATCCGCTACATCCCCATCATTGCTCCCCGGGGAGCCATGCTCGATCGCGAAGGGCGCGTGCTCGTCGACAGCTATCCTTCCTTCAGCATCCTTCTCCTTCGCGACGACCCAAAGCAGCTCGAGAGGAATCTCCCGCAGATCGAGGAAGGTCTCGGGATCGCCAAGGAAGATTTGCAGCAGCAGCTCGACGATGCGAAGTACGAACCCAAGTTCCAGCCCATCGTGATCAAGCCGGCTGCGACGGAAGCGGACATCGCCTTCGTGGATTCGCATCGCGCCGACATCCCGGTCCTCGAACTGATGATGGTCCAGCGCCGCCGCTATCCCCACGGGGAGATGCTCGCGAATACGGTTGGCTACGTGGGCGAAGTCTCGCCGCAAGATCTCGAAAAGAATCCGGACAAGTATCGCCCCGGCGACATCGTCGGAAAGGCCGGCCTCGAAAAGGAATACAACGATCAGATCGTCGGCATGGACGGCATGCGCCGCGTTGTGGTCAATAGCGTGGGCAAGATGATGCGCACGCTCGACGACGTCGAGGCGGTTCCCGGCAAGCCCATCCAGCTCACCATCGACTACGATCTCCAGACGGTCGCTGAAAACTATATGGCCGACAAGCAGGGTGCCGTCGTCGCCATGGACCCCCGCACCGGCGAAATCCTTGCCATGGTGAGCCGCCCGACGTTTGATCCCAGCGATTTTGCCGTCCGCATTCCGCCTTCCGAATGGCAGTCGCTTAACACGGATCCCAAAACGCCTTTGCTGAATCGTGCGATTCAGGCGCAGCTTGCCCCCGGCTCCGTGTTCAAGATCGTGATGTCGACGGCCATGCTCGAATCGAAAGCCGTTCCGGCGAACTTCACGGCCTACTGCCCGGGCCACGCCGAATTCTATGGCCGCACTTTCCATTGTTGGCAGCCCAAAGGTCATGGCACGGTGGACCTCCACAGCGGCATCGTGCATTCCTGCGACGTCTTCTTCTATACCCTCGGCCAGCGGCTGGGAATCGATCGGATCTCCTACTATGGCTCCAGCCTGGGACTCGGTCGCCGCACCGGCGTGGATCTGCCCAGCGAACAGCCGGGGCTCATGCCGTCCGAAGAGTGGGTGCAGCGGGTTTACCATCACAAGTGGTATGCGGGCGAAACGATTTCTGTGGCCATCGGCCAGGGAGCCGTAACCGTCACGCCGATTCAGCTCGCTCGCATGATCGGGGCCGTAGCCAGCGGAGGAACCCTCGCGGAGCCGCACCTCTTGAAGAACTCGCCCAATATCAAAGCGGAGCAGTTCCCGCTCGCCGAAGAAACGGTCGAGCAGGTGACGCAGGGTATGTACGACGTCATGAACGAGCCGGGCGGCACCGGATACGCGTTGAGGCTTCAGAACATCGAGTTCTCCGGCAAGTCGGGCACGGCGCAATTGATGAGCTACGAGGCGGGGAATCGTGTCGGCGGAAGAGAAGGAAAACTCACCAACGGATGGTTTGTCGGTTACGCGCCCCGGCGCAATCCGGAAATCGTCGTTGCGGCGCTCGTCCAGGGCTCCACCGAGCACGGCGGCACTACCGCCGGACCCGTTGTGCGCGACGTCGTGAAGGCCTACTACGACAAGAAAAACGGCCGCATGCCGCCGCAGCCCGCGACCGCGGAGAACCTCGCTCCGTCCAACGCTCCCCATCCCATCGCCGCAGCGGAAGGGGCTCAGCCGCGATGAAGGACCGCCCCCGCGTTCACGACTTCGATTGGACCCTGATGGCGATTGTCGGCGCCATTTGCAGCATCGGAGTGCTCGAAATCTATTCCTCCACGCATGCGAGCGGCATGGCGGGGCTCCAATGGAAGCAGTTGATGTGGATTGCGATTGGGCTGGTGGGGATGTTCGTAATCTCGCGCATCGATTATCACACGCTGATGGACCAGGCTCCCGCGCTGTACCTGATCGGAGTCGCCGGCCTCGTCGTGGTCTTGCTGATCGGCTTCTCCCGCCTCGGCGCCAGGCGCTGGATCTCGCTCGGGGGCGGCGTCACTTTACAAGTGTCAGAGATCATGAAGTTGATTATAATCATTGTGCTGGCGCGCTACTTTACAGAAGTGCGCACGGATCGCTTGACGCTCCGAGATTTGGTCAAGGTCGGCGCTTTGACGTTGGTTCCCATGGCTTTGATTTTGAAGCAGCCCGATCTGGGGACCGCGTTAGTGCTCGTTCCCGTTGCAGTTGTCGGAGCGGTTCTCGCCGGCATTGAGTGGAAGCACCTCGCGGCCGGCGCGATCTTAATCGCGCTGCTGGTTCCGCTGGGCTGGAACATGCGGCATCATCTCAAGCCGTACCAGCAACAGCGCATCCAGACGTTCCTGCATCCGGAGGAAGACCAGCGCGGTGCCGGCTATCAGATTCTTCAGTCTGAAATTGCGGTCGGCTCGGGCGGATTCTGGGGTAAAGGATTCGGCAAGGGCAGCCAGAACCAATTGGGCTTCGTGCCAGTTCGGTATTCGGATTTCATTCTGGCGGCGCTCGCGGAAGAACAGGGTTTCATCGGAGTTTGCGTCGTTTTGCTTTTGTACTTGGGTCTGATTCTGCGGCTGGTGGACAACGCGCAGAAAGCGAAAGACAAGGCCGGAATGTACGTCGTCATGGGAGTCACTGCGATTTTGGGCTTCCACGTTCTGGTCAACGCTTCCATGGTGATTGGATACATGCCGGTTACCGGCATTCCCCTGCCGCTGATGAGCTACGGTGGATCGGCAACTGCTTTCGTGTTTTTGGCTCTGGGCCTGGTGATGAACGTGCGCATGCGGCGGTTCGTCAACTGAGCCCCGGCAAATTAGTGCCCGCTCCCCGGCCTTGCCGGGGCCCGGGAATTCAGCTTTGAGTGAAGGACGCATCGAGTGAGGAAAATCATCCCGCAACAACCAGGTTCTTTCCTGGGCGGCCCGTCGTGGCGCGCCGAAGGCTTTGCCTTCCGCCACGTCGGCTGCGGCGCGCGAGCAATTTCTTTGCGCCGCCGCACTCGGATGCGCCATGAGGAGTTTTTACATGTCGAAGGAAATGGTCATATCGGCGAACCCGCACGAGACGCGGGTCGCCATTCTCGAAGAAGGACAGCTTTGCGAGTACTACGTTGAGAGGGAAAAAGAATTTGCGTTAGTCGGCAGCATATACAAAGGCCGCGTGACGCGCGTGCTTCCCGGCATGCAGTCGGCCTTTGTGGAGATCGGCCTCGATAGCGACGCCTTCCTCTACGTCAGCGACTTCCTCGAAGGCATCGAAGAGTTCGACGACCACGTCGCCACAACCGCCGAGGAAAAGATTCAAAAGATGGAGGAGCAGGGCGGGCAGGTGTTCCCCGAGAATGGCGGGGCCACGCCCTCCATCGAGCCTTCCGACGTTGAGCCCGCAGCAGCTGCTGCGAGCGTGCCTCTCGAAGCCACCGCGACGGAAGAAGCACGCCCATCGGCACCCACCCCGCAGCCTCCGGTACTCAACACGTCTTCGCCCGATCGCAAGCACTTCGAAAGCCGCCCTCGCCCCGGCGGACGTGACTTCGGCAGGCACGGTGGCGGTGGCGGTAGCCGCGGCCGCGGCGGACGCTTCGGCAGGCGCGGTGGTGGCGGACGCGGAGGCGACCGCCGCTATGGCCGCGAGTTGCCGCCGTCGAAATATGCGTCGCCCCGCTCGTTCGAAGACCGTGAGGCAGGCGCGCCCGAAGGCCACATTTCCATCATTCTTCCGGGAGAGTCTCTCGCGAAGTACAGAGAGCAGCCTCCGCCCAGCGCCGCGCCGGTTGAAGAGACGCCGGTCTCGGCGGCATCGAGCGCCGCGCTGGAACCGTTGCAGGAATCGCCTGCGCCGAGTTCGCCCAAATCGTTCGAGTCGGTCGCTCCCGCCCTCACCGAATTCCGTTCTTCGTTCGCGTCCGGCCTCGAGCCTCTGCCGGGCGAGACACTTGCGAAATTTCAGCACGCGGAGCCTTCTATTCCTGAGACGGTGGAATCACCCGCCTTACCCGCGCTGCATGAGGAGCGCGAAGAAATAGAGGAAGAAAACCAGGAAACGCGGGGAATCAGCGAGGCCGAAGGCACGCGCGAAGATCACGCGACGACGGAGCTAAGCGACGACGAAGCCGCTGCGCTTGCCGAGCACGTTGCCGAGGCGCAGAGCGAAGAAGCGGCGCGCGAAGCGCAGGAGAGAGGTTTTGCGGCGGAAGCGGCGGCCGATGCCGGCGTCTCTGAAGCCGAGGCCGAGGCCGAAGAAAACGCGCTCGAGGAAGAAGAAGAGGAAGCGGAAACGGAAGGAATGATCGCGCCTCCGCTCGGTTCGGAACAGGAGCTCGAACGGGAGGAAGCGGCGGCCGAGGACAGGGCGGACGCCGAGGCGGAGACCCAGGAAGCCTTACAGTCGCTTGCGGAAACCGAACACGCGCTCGAAGCCGAAGCGGGAGTCGCGCCAAGCGAAGATGGCTTGCCGATCCCTGGCGCGAGTCCTCTCGCCCAGGAACAGCAACCATCGAAAGCCCGCGTTCGCGATGACTTTCGCTCGCGCATGCAGCATCCCGGCCGCCGCGGAGGACGCGACCGCGGCCCGCGCCGCGACGATCGCGGCCGCCGCCCGCAACACGGCCACCACCGCACGCAGCCGCGCCGCCCGCAGCTCATCGCCGATCTCCTGAAGCAGGGCCAGGAAATCATCGTGCAGATCGCCAAGGAACCGCTCGGCAAGAAGGGCGCGCGCATCACGAGCCACGTCGCACTGCCCGGACGCTTTCTCGTGTACATGCCCACGCTCGACCACACGGGCGTGTCGCGCAAAATCGCATCGGCCGAAGACCGCGCGCGCTTGCGCCATCTCGTGAACGAGGCAAAGGGCAGCGCGGGCGGAGGCTTCATCGTCCGCACCGCCGCCGGCAGCGCCGCGCCGGAGGAAGTGCGCGCCGACGTCGAGTTCCTCACGCGCACGTGGTCGGAAATCAAAACGCGCTCCGAGCAGCGCAAGGCTCCCACGCTTTTGCACCGCGATCTGAACCTGGTCGAGCGGATGCTGCGCGACCACATCAGCTCCGACTACGCCGCGATCTGGATCGATTCGGAAGAGGAGTACACGAAGGTCGTGGACTTCATGGGCCGCTTCCAGCCCACGCTCGTCAACCGCGTGAAGCTCTACACGAAGGAGACGCCGGTTTTCGAGGAATTCGGCATCCAGCAGGAAATCGACAAGGGGCTGCGGCCGAAGGTGTGGCTCAAGTCCGGCGGCTACATCGTCATCAATCACACGGAGGCGCTCGTCGCGATCGACGTCAACACCGGCAAATTCGTCGGGAAAGGCTCCAACCGCCTGGAAGACACGATCGTCCGCACGAACCTGGAAGCGGTGAAGGAGATCGTCCGCCAGATGCGCCTGCGCGACCTCGGCGGAATCATCATCATCGACTTCATCGACATGGAAGAGCGGCGCAACCGCGAAAAAGTGATGGCCGCGCTCGAAGAGGCACTGAAGGCCGACCGCGCGCCGTCGAAGATGCTGCGCTTCAACGAATTCGGGTTGATCGCCATCACCCGCAAGCGCACGAAGCAAGCCCTCGAGCGGATGCTCTCCCAGCCGTGCCCCTATTGCACCGGCTCCGGCATGGTGAAATCGATTCCGACGCTGTGCTACGAAATCCAGACCGAGGCGCGGAAGATGGCTCCAGAGATGGACTCGGGCAGCATCACCTTGCGCGTGCATCCGGAAATCGCCAAGGCGCTCAAGACGCGCGAATCTTCGCTCATCGAAGAACTCGAGCGCTGGACGAAAAAGAGCGTCATCATCCAAGCCGACCCGACCCTGCACTGGGAGCAGTACGACATCTACTAGCCCGCTGGACGCTGGCCCGCTTGATTTGCCCGAGCGCGGAAGAACGTTCATCCTCCTGCCGCGCGGCGGCTGAGGGGACACCCACAAAGCAGGCGCAAATTATGACGAGGAAGAAAAGGGCCGAAGTTCTCATGCTGTTACGATCGGTGCGGCACACGACAACCGCAAGAGCGAAAATCGGTCACGCTGGGCGCGAAGTGGGTCCTTCTCGAAGCGCGGGGCCGGTCCGTCCAACGGCTGCGTCAGTAGACTTTGGGCGAAAAGACAGGCTCTTGCGCGAGGAATTGCACCGCCGCCTCGAGCGCCCTTCGTTTACCAGGGAAAAACCATCCGGCGTGATCCCCAGCAAGGAAATGGACGGGAGGTACATCGAGGCTCCCGTCATATAAAACGTACACAATCGTGATCGACGTGACGTTCCACCGCGGTTGGTAAATCCATTCTTTAGGAGCTGTAGCTTGCAGGGCGCTCGTCGCCTGGCCGAATACCTCGTTCGGAGGCACGGACGCCTGACCGATTGATTTTGACTTCGACCAAATTAGCAGATAGCGAGGCTTATCTCCCGACGTGACTGAGCCATCCAAACAAAGGCCCGGATATTTTTTCCGGCCTTCGGTATCCCACCAAATTTTGTCTCCCGAGCTCATGCCGACGCTGAAACCCGGCGATCCCGCCTCAGCGTGCACCACCTGGAAATAAGCCTTGCACGATGCCTGATCCTGCGCGAACGCCGGAATCGACGCCATCATCGCAAGTGCGACGACAACCGTGAATTTCATGGCAGCCTCCCTTTTCATGCGGCCTCACAAGTTAGTTGGGCTGCCTCGGCCCGCAGCCTTCGAAGTTCTGAACGACGTGTCGAGTGTATCAGCGACCACATCTGTTTTTCGTAAGGTGGGTATAAGCGCCCATTTCCGGCTCGAATCTGACGAATTAAGTTTATGATGCGCTTGTTCTAGAGAAAGCGGGCACAGCCGAGCAATGGATCAGGGAACGTAAGCAGGGCAGCCTTACGTTGCGCGTCCATCCGGAAATCGCCAAGGCGCTCAAAACGCGCGAGTCTTCGCTCATCGAGGAACTCGAGCGCTGGACGAAAAAGAGCGTCATCATCCAAGCTGACCCAACCCTCCACTGGGAGCAGTACGACATCTACTAGGCAGCTATCAAGCTCCGCCGAAGAGAGATTCTTCGACTACGCGCCCCGACCCGGAGATCGAGAAAGCTGATCTCCGGGAAAAACAAAGAGTCGGGACGCTCCGCTCAGAATGACGATCCGCGTGGGTGTACCCGGGCTTTGCCCCTAGTCCACAGGGAAAACTCCCACCAGTGCGAACGAACTCATGGTTCACTCGTGGTGACAATTTCGGCCACAAAATGCGCCGAAACGGCCACTATTTCACACAATTGGGAGCGACCCATGACGGAATCACAAAACGAGAAAAAAGCACGCGCTCTCGCGACCTACATGAGCCTGGCGCGCGCGGTCCACTCGCTCGATATGGTGCTGGACGGTCAATGCGAGTCGCTCGGATTGAGTCCGAGCCAGTTTCACGTCCTCGAGCACCTGCTGCTGTTCGGTCCCATGGCGACAGGCGAGCTCGCCGATAGCATTCGGTTCGGCGACAGCACCATCAGCGTCGTAACCAGAAACCTGCAGCGGTCGGGGCTGGTGGTTCGCCGCGCCCATGAAACGGACGGGCGCAAGGCGATCGTCCATTTGACCCGCGAGGGAAAAGAGTTAATCCAGCGGATTCTGCCGAAGCGCGCGAAGATCCTGCGCGCCAAGATGTGCGTGCTCGGCAAGCGCGAGCAGGAAAACCTGGAGCGCCTCTGCCGGAAACTCGAGCAAGGCGATGCCGTGAAATTCGTCATGGAGATCACGGCGCTGGATGAGGAGGAAGAGGAGGAGGACGGTGGTTGAGTTCGCGGTTCGGAGTTGAGGAAAAAGCAGATCCCTCCCCGCACAACCCTCCGGGACGCAAACATCGCGCACCCGCCATCCGCAAGAAACGCGGCTGGGTTCGGGATGACAGCGCGGGGGTGTGGTGCGAAGAGAGGTGAATGGCGCGGTGCGCTAAGTGGGAGTGGGCTTCCTTCGCCGCAGCGTTCAGGGCAGGCGGGATGACAGCGCTGGTGAGGCGAGGCGGGACGGCTAAATCTGGTAGTCGATGATGGCTTGGAGTTCGTCGGCGGCGCGTGAATCGGCGGGCTCACTTCCCTCCAGCTTTTGAAGACGTTCCTTCAGGTCCTTCACCTGGGTTGCGACCGCCGCGAGGGCTTCGGACAGAGGATCATGTATCTGCTTGGGGTCGGTGATGACCACGCGCTGGCCGGCCCGCAGGACGATATGGCCGGGCACGCCAACGATCGTGGAATTATCGGGCACGTCGCGAAGCACTACGGAGCCCGCGCCCACGCGGCAGTTGTCTCCGACGCGTATGTTGCCCAAGATGCGCGCTCCGGCCCCGACCACGACGCCATTCCCGATGGTGGGATGCCGCTTCCCTTTTTCCTTGCCGGTGCCGCCGAGCGTCACGCCCTGGTACAACGTCACGTCGTCGCCGATTACAGTGGTTTCTCCGATGACGACACCCATGCCGTGGTCGATGAACAAGCGCCTTCCGATTTGCGCCGCCGGATGAATCTCGATCCCGGTCAAAAGGCGGGCGACCTGAGAAAGCCAGCGGGAAAGCAGGCGGATACGATGGTTCCAGAGCCAGTGATTGAGGCGATAGAACCACAGGGCGTGCAACCCCGAATAGCACAGCAGGATTTCGAGGACGGACTTGGCGGCCGGGTCGCGGTCGAAAACCGACGCGACGTCTTCTCGGATCGATCCGGACACTGCTCCCTCCCGCTTACATCGGCGCGGCGGTGAGCTGCTGCGCTTCGTTCTTCAAGCTTTCGAACAGGACGCTGCTTAGATACCGTTCGCCGGAATCCGGAAGCACAACGACGATGATCTTCCCGGCGTTCTCGTCGCGCCGCGCCACTGCAAGTGCCGCAACCACGGCAGCGCCTGACGAAATGCCGACGAGCAGCCCTTCTTCGAGCGCCAGCCGGCGAGCCATCTCGATGGAATCCTGGCTCGATACCTGGACGACCTCGTCGATGTAGTCCTTCCGCAAAATGCTGGGCACGAATCCCGCCCCGATTCCCTGAATCTTATGCGGCGACGGCTGCCCGCCCGAGAGCACCGGGCTTTCCGTCGGCTCGACGGCAATGGCCTTGAAGGAAGGCTTCTTCGGCTTGATGTACTGGCACACGCCGGTCAACGTCCCGCCCGTCCCGATACCAGAGATCAGAATGTCGGCCTTGCCATCGGTGTCGTTCCAGATTTCCGGACCAGTCGTTTCGAAGTGAATCTTGGGATTCGCGGGATTATCGAATTGCTGGAGGATGAAGCCATTCGGCGTGGAGGCAAGCAACTCGTCGGCCTTGGTGATCGCGCCCTTCATGCCCTTGGGGCCGGGCGTCAGGACGATTTCCGCTCCGAAGGCTCGCAGGAGAACGCGGCGCTCCAGGCTCATCGTGTCCGGCATCGTCAGGATCAGCTTGTAACCCTTCACCGCCGCCACAAACGCGAGCGCGATTCCCGTGTTGCCGCTGGTCGGCTCGATCAGCACGGTCTTGCCGGGATGAATTTTCCCCGCCTTTTCGGCCTCGGCGATCATGCTTACCCCGATGCGGTCCTTCACGCTGGCATTCGGATTGAAACTCTCGAGTTTCGCCAACACAGTTGCCTTGCTGCCTCGAGCGACTTTGTTCAGCTGCACCAGCGGTGTTTTGCCGATCAGCTCGGTAATGTCCTTTGCGACCTTCATCCTGGTCTCCTTGAGTGCAGCAGCGTAACAGCTTGATTCGGCAGTGACAATCACTCGACTTTTAAGCTCCCGAGAAACGTTGCTCCCGGAACGGGTCGCCGTACATGTGGTAGCCGTTATCTTCCCAGAAACCGGGGGCATCCTGGGCCATGAGCTGGATGCCGCGCACCCACTTTACGCTTTTCCACGCGTAAAGGTGCGGGACGACGAGGCGCACGGGATAGCCGTGATCGGCGGGAAGCGGCTCGCCATTGTGCTTCAGCGCGAAAAGCGTCGTGGGGCGCATCAGATCGTCGAGTGGCACATTCGACGTATAGCCCTGCTCGGCGAGGACCATCACGTATTTCGCTTCGGGCTTCAGCGCGACCAGCTTCACGATTTCGGTGAACGGCACGCCTGCCCAGCGCACGTCGAAGCGGCTCCAGCGCGTGACGCAGTGCATGTCCGCGGTGACTTCCATCATCGGCAGGCGCGCGAACTCGTCCCACCTCAGCCGCAGCGGCTTCTCGACGAGACCGGTGATCTGAAAGTCCCAGGTGCGCAGGTCGAAGGCAGGGATGGTTCCTTCGTGCAGGACCGGCCACTTGAGCGTGGCCGATTGTCCGGGCGGCAGCCGCCCGGCATCACGCATCGCACGCTCGAGCTGCTTGCGTTCGGAGACTTCGCCGAAGATCATCCTGGGTTCCCCTGCAAGGTCGTCGATGCAGAGGTTATTGTACAACGGCTGTTTTAGGTCACGGCGCCACGGTCATCGCTTCAAGGACAGTTGAGAATGAACTAGGGAAAAAGCAGATCCCTCACCCCCATCCGCAAAAAACGCGGCTGGGTTCGGGATGACAGCGCTGAGGCAGTATGACGTGCGAGGAGACGTTGCAGCACTTTGCTGGTCTCCGAATTGCGTGTGTTATGATTGCGGATTCGGACGGACTACAAAATCACAACAGGAGTGCACATTGTCAGCGCGAATCCTCAACGGCAACGCCATTCGAGACCAAATCTACGCCGAGCTGCAGACGGAAATCGCCGCGCTCGCGGCGGCGGGAATCCGGCCGGGGCTTGCGGCCGTGCGCGTGGGCGACGACCCCGCGTCGAAGCTCTACGTGAACAGCAAGGTCGCGGCGTGCGAGAAGCTGGGCCTGGCGAGTTTCTATTTGACGCCACCGGCTTCGATTACCACCGAAGAATTGCTAGCGGTGGTCGATGAGCTGAATCGCAGGGATGATGTGGACGGAATTTTGGTGCAGATGCCGCTGCCCAAGCAAATCGATTCCAAGAAGATTCTCGACGCGGTGATTCCGGAGAAGGACGTGGACGGCTTTCACCCAGTGAACGTGGGGCGTCTCGTGGCGGGGCGGCCGGGGCTGGTGGCGTGCACGCCCGCAGGCGTGATGGAGATTCTGCGGCGCAGCAACATTCCGATCGAGGGCGCGAACGCCGTGGTGATCGGCCGCAGCGACATCGTCGGCAAGCCGATGGCCCTGCTCCTGCTGCACGCGAACGCAACGGTGACGATCTGCCATTCCAAGAGCAAGGATTTGCCGGGGATCGCGCGGCGCGCGGACATCATCGTGGCGGCGATCGGCAAGGCCGCGATGGTCACGCCGGACTACGTGCGGCCGGGCGCGACCGTGATCGACGTCGGACAGATCGTGGTGAAGGACGCGGCCGAGGCGGAGCGGATCTTCGCGAAGTTCCCCGCCAAGCTGGAATCGTTTCGCGCGAAGGGCTCCATTCTTGTCGGTGACGTTCACCCGGACGTTGTCGAGGTCGCGGGCGCCTACACGCCGGTGCCCGGCGGCGTCGGGCCGCTCACCATCGCCATGCTCATGAGCAACACCGTGAAGGCCGCCCGGATGCGGCGCGGCGCCCGCGCGCCCGCTGCCGCTTCGTCCCGTCCCTGATGCTGCGCGTGGGCCTCACCGGCGGGATCGCCTCGGGGAAGTCGACGGTGGCGGCGATGCTGCGCGACCGCGACTATCAGGTGCTCGACGCCGATGTCCTCGCCCACGAATTCCTCGAGCCGGGCCAGCCCGCGTATGATGAGATCGTACGGGAGTTCGGCGAAGGGATTCTCAAAGCGGGCGGCGCAGTGGACCGTGGAAAACTCGGGGCCATCGTCTTCGCCGATGCGGAAAAGCGCGCGCGCCTGAACCAGATCATTCATCCTCGCGTTCGCGAGGTCAGCACAAAATGGTTTGCGGCGCTCGAGCGTCCCGGCGGCCCGGAGGTGGCCTTCGAAGACGCTGCCTTGATTCTCGAAGCGAGTTTGAGCAAGTATTTTGACCGGGTAGTCGTCTGCTGGTGCCGCCCCGAGCAGCAGCTCAAGCGCCTGAAGGAGCGCGGTTTTTCGCAGGAGGATGCGCAACGCCGTATCGCGTCGCAGATGCCAATCGACGAAAAGCGCCGGCTGGCGGATGAAGTGATCGATTGCTCGCGCTCGCTGAAAGAAACCGAGCAGCAGGTGGAGCTGCTTCTCACGAAGTTGAAACAGGCGGCGGCTGTGCCCCTGAAAAATCAAAGAGGCTGATAATGACGAAGGGTCGGAATCATTGGAACGCGTGGCGGCTGCTTGCCGCGGGCCTGATCATCGGATTGGGCGCGTACTGGGCAGGCTCGCGATACGGGCACCAGGCGCCCGTATCGGTCGAAGCGCTGCGCGCACCGGCGTCGGAAGGCGGCCTCGATCCCACCGAGGAAGAAAACGTCCGCATCTACAAGCAGGCGGCGCCGGCTGTGGCCAACATCGTCACGCGCACGGTGCAATACGACTTTTTCTTCAATCCCGTGCCGGTCGAGGGGGCGGGCTCGGGCTTCGTGATCGACACGGACGGGCACATCCTGACGAACTACCACGTGGTGGAGGGCGCGCAGACGATTGAAGTCACGCTGGGCGACCAGACGCGTTTCAAGGCCAAGTACATCGGCGCGGACACGCGCAACGACATCGCGCTCATCCAGATCGACCCGCGCGGCCGCAAGCTGGCGACGCTGCCGCTCGGCGATTCGCGCAACCTGCTCGTCGGCCAGCGCGTGCTGGCGATCGGCAATCCCTTCGGATTTCAGAGCACGCTCACGACGGGAGTCGTGAGTTCGCTGGGGCGCACGGTGCAGACGAGCGAAAACACTTTCATCGATGAAGCGATCCAAACTGATGCCGCCATCAATCGCGGCAATTCGGGCGGGCCGCTGCTCAATTCGCACGGAGAAGTGATCGGAATCAACAGCGCGATCTACGCGCCGACGGGGACGACCGCCGGAATCGGCTTTGCGATTCCAGTCAATACGGCGCGCCGCGTGGCCGAGGACCTGATCACGAAAGGGCGCGTTCGCCGCGCAACGCTCGGCGCCGAAGGCCGCGCGATCTGGCCCGGGCTCGCGGAAGCGCTCGATCTCGGAGTACAGGAAGGCATTTTGATCGAGCGAGTGACTCCCGGAGGCCCCGCCGCCGGAGCCGGCATTCGCGGGGGGAACAAGGTTGTCCTCGCGGGCTTGCAGGAGTTGCACATCGGCGGCGACGTGCTGATCGCCATCGACGGAAAACCCGTCACGAGCCAGATGGATTTGAATCTGCTGCTGAATCGCGCGCAGCCGGGCGATACCGTTACGCTGACGATCGTGCGCGACGGCAAGAAGATGAACGTCGCCGTCAAGCTCGGCGAAGCCTAGCGGGGCGCCAAGACAGGCGCAAAAGCAGATCCCTTCCCGCGGCGGCATCCGGGTCCGCAGGATCATCCGGACTGCAAACTGCGCAGACGCAAACACCGCGCGCTGCGTCCCGCGCCCGCCTACCCTTCGCTCCGCTCGGCGTAAAAAGGCGGCGGCTACATAACCCGGCGGATGGCAACGCCGCGCCAGAAAGTCTCAACGCGAAAGGTGCCGCGCCTCAGGATCGCGCCATTCTTCGCGGAGGCGGTCGCGCTCGGCGTCGCTCAAGTCAAACCACGATTCAGCCAGGTCGCGAACGCGCTCGAGAGCGGCTTGCACCTCGGCCTGCTTTTCTTTCATCGTCTCGCTGTCCCCATCCATCGGAACGCGAATCGGCGGCGCCACAAACATCACGGCGCGAGAAAACGGATAAGGCAACCGAAACAAGTCCCAGGATTTTCCGAACGTATGCGCATGACTCAGCCCGATGTGAAAAACGGAGATCGGTTTGCCGGTGCGGCGCGCGAGAATCACGGCGCCGGGCTTGGCGACGTAGCGCGGCCCGCGCGGGCCATCGATCGTGAACGCAACGTGATGGCCCGCCTCGAGATGCCGGGCCATCGCCGCGAGACCCTCGATCGCGCCGCGCGTCGAGCTGCCCTGCGCCGTGCCAAATCCGAGGCGCTCGATGACACGGCGGGTCCACTGGCCGTCGAAGTTGACCGTGTTCAGCACGACGATGCCGCGATCCCGCCAAAACCACACCGCAGGAAGGATGCACCGGTGCCAGAAAGCTCCGATTCCCGGCTCTCCTGCGTCGCGAATCTGTACGGCGTTGTGCACGCCGACCACCTCGAAGCGCAACGTTGGACCGATCAGCCGGATGAACCAGTAGACCGCCCACGCGATGACGGGAATCTGCATCCTGCGCCAGCGCGAAAGGTGAGGCCGAGAAATGCCAGGCGCGTCGTTCGCAGAAACGCCGGGCTGCGCGCTCGCATTCGCGCCCTTTTGCTGCGGCGTGCCGGATTTCGACGCATTCTCCACTGCTGTATAGTATAGGGCGATCTTGATGCATCCCCGATTCCAATCCGCTCGCGGCGCAATCGCCCTTTTTGCGCTCGCGCGCCATGCTGCCCGGCTTGCGGGAAACAAGAATGAAGAGTGTCCTCAGGCGCTCAAGCGCATTGAAGAACGGGCCCTTATGCCGGAGCTAAAGCTCCGACCCCCTAAAAGTCAGACTCTTTCCGAAAAACATGTCCTCCCGCTTCTGCTCGGGATGCTTGCGCTGTGGCCGGCGCTCGCGGGCGCGCAGCAAGCGCCGCCCGGCGCGATCGGGCAGGTCGAGGGCAACGACGTGTCCGTCGAAGGCGGAACCGCAGCGGCGACCGAGACATCGACCTCCGCGGCAAGCATCTACGTGTCGAACGGGAGCGTGGTGACCGTCCATTCGGGGCAGGCGCGGATGACGCTCTTTGCCGGGGGCGAAGTGGACATCTGCGGCCCGGCCAAGATCACGGTGCTGAAGTCCGGCGAAGCCATTACGCTGGCGCTCAATTTCGGGCGCATGCGCGTGCAACTGCCGGCGAAGACTTCGCTGCGCGTTTTCACGCCGACGATCATCGGCACGCCGCTCGACATCAGCGGCGGCGCGCGCGACGTGACGATGGGGCTGAACCTAGACGATTCGCTTTGCGTCGTGGCGGGCAGCGGCGCAATCCAGCTCGAGCACCAGTTCACGGGCGAACGATTGATCGTGCCGCAAGCGGGAGAATTCTTCCTGAGTTCGGGAAAACTGGTGCCTGTGGCGGGCACGCCCGGAAGCTGCCAGTGCGTGGCCGCGCAACCTCAGCCGCTTCCCCCGCCCATACCGGAGTATGCAGAAGCTACTCCCGCGCAGCCAGTGAGGCCGAATGTGGCACCGCTATTCGCTCAGCCCCCCACGATCGAACAGACGCCAGAGGCGCCACTGGCCGAGCCAAGCGCCGAAGCGAATATTCCGCCGCCGCGCATCGAGTACAGCGTTCCGGCGAGCGTGACCGAGGCTCATCCCGTTGTTCCGCCTGCAAAGGAAACTCCGGAGGGCGCCGCCCCGGCGGTTTCGACGCCGACGTACACAGCCGTTCTGCCCGCGCTGACCTTTTCGGCTACGGCGCCCGTGCCGCCGGATGATCCGACGCCGGACATGACGCTGCTGATTCGCTATGCGCAGGTCGCGCCGGAATGGGGATTCTCGGGCCACGTTGAGCCGCCGGAATTCGTGGCGGCGGTGCAGCACGCGCTGGGAGTCGAGCCGGTGAAGCAACAGGCCGCGAAGAATGCGCCGAGCGAGAAAAAGAAGAAGGGCGGCTTCTGGGCTGGCCTGAAGAGGCTTTTCGGGGGGTAATGGGGAGTGGTAGCCGGGACAGTGAAGCGTGGTGGGGACCGGGTGCCAAGCATCGGCGCCGGGCACAGCATGCTGTGCCCCTACGAAGAAAAACCAACGCGCGTGACTCCGCTCCCTTCGCAGAAAACGCTCATGGCACATTCGCTTCGCTCAGTGTGAACAAGCGGGGTGACGATGCTCATCGCATCGCGGGCGGGTTTCAAACCCGCCCCTACCAACAGGCCACCCCGCTGGCCGCTCGGCGTGGCGATGCGTGAAGACAGATCCTTCGGCCGGCGAAAAGCCAGAAACGCCGGCCTCAGGATGACGACCCTCATCGGGTCGTCACATTCCTTCGTAGTTCGGTCCTCCGCCGCCTTCGGGGGGAACCCAGTTGATGATTTGGTAGGGGTCGGCAATGTCGCACGTCTTGCAGTGGACGCAGTTCGCGGCATTGATCTTGAGTTTCGCCGCGCCTTTGTCGTTGACCATTTCGTAGACGGCTGCGGGGCAAAAATACTGGCAGGGGTTGCCGAATTCGCGGATGCAGCGGCTGCCGCAAACGTCCGGCTCGAGCACTACGAGGTGGCAAGGCTGGTCTTCTTCGTGGCGCGTGCCGGAGTGATAGACGTCGGTGAGGCGGTCGAACGTGACAGTGCCGTCGCCTTTGAAGCGCGACGATTGATCGACGAGCGTGGCGTCACGATTGAGCTTCGCGTAGTCCTCGTAGCCCGCTTTGGTCCGCATGGGATCGATCAGGCCGCGCCCGCCGGTGATGAATTGAAAGCCCGCGTGGAAAAGCCCCTTCCACAGGCCGCCGTGAAATCCCTGATGGAAATTCCGCACGGCCCATAGTTCTTCCTTCAACCAGCTCCGTTCGATCTTTTCGGGATATTTTTTCAGCGCGTTCGCAGATGTATCGTCCGCGCAGAGAGCCTCGTAGATCGTTTCCGCGGCCAACATGCCGCTCTCGATCGCGGTGTGAATTCCCTTCAGGCGCTGCGAATTCAGGAGGCTCGCGGAATCGCCGACGATCAATCCGCCGTCCACGTAATTGCGCGGCATCGAATACCAGCCGCCGTAGGGAAGGGTCTTCGCGCCGTAGCGGACGAGCTTGCCGCCTTCGAGAATGTTCTTCACGAATGGATGCGTCTTGAATTTCTGAAACGCGGCGTGCGGATCGAAAAGCGGATCGTGGTATTCAAGGCTGACCACCATGCCCAGCGAAACGCGGTTGTCGCGCAGGCCGTAAATCCATCCCCCGCCGTAGAGGTCCGAGGTGAGCGGCCAGCCGAGCGTGTGCGCCACGTAACCCGTGGCGATCCGTCCGGGCTGCACGTCCCACAATTCCTTGATGCCGATGCCGTAGACTTGCGGATTCAACCCATCGAGCTTGAGGCGATTGACCAGCTCTTTCGTGAGTGAGCCGCGCGGGCCTTCGGCGAGCACGGTGACTTTCGCGCGCAACTCGTAGCCGGGGGTGAAATTGTCCTTCGGCTTGCCGTTCTTATCGACGCCCTTGTCTTCGGTGAGGACACCCACGATGCCGTTCTTTTCGTAAAGAAGCTCTTTCCCGGCAAATTGCGTGAAGAGATTGACGCCCTTTTTTTCGACCAGGCCGCCGAGCCATTTCACAAGCTTGTTGAGCGAGATGACGTAGTTGCCGTGGTTCTGCAAGGGCGGCGGCGTGATGGGCAGCTTGAACGAGCTCTTCTCTGTGAAGTAGTAGGCGGCGTCGCCTGTGACGGGCGAGTCGAGCGGCGCCGTCTTCTCGAAGTCGGGAACGAGTTCGCGGAGCGCGCGCGGGTCCATGATGGCGCCGGAAAGCTGGTGCGCGCCGATCTCACGAGCCTTTTCGAGGACGTATATGTTTTCGGCCGAAAGCGCGGGCGATTTTTTCGCCTGGGTGTGCTGTTCAATCAGGCTGGCGAGATGCAGGGCGCAGGAAAGGCCGGCCGGCCCCGCGCCGATGATGAGGACGTCCGCTTCGAGTTTTTCGCGATCCGTCATGGCAACTCCAGGAGCAAATGCGGGTTTCAAGCTAGCACGAAGAGGGCAAGTTGCAAGGGGGTTGTGGTGGTTAATTCCGAGCGCGCATGTCTGCCAGGCATGCTTGCAAATCCGCCCCTATGGCTATAAGGTTTGATCGTCGTGTAGCGTAACCATAGGGCGGCGAGGTACGTCGTTACTACAGAGAAGTGCCGCGAAATCATTCAGAAGGGGACAGATCGTCCATGAAGATCAACAGGCGAAACATATTGTCGCTGATGGGGATGTCTCCCGCGCTGTTGGCCGGTGCAACCGCCGAGGCGAAGCAGGATAAGGCCAAGAAAGACAAGAAAGGCGCGAAGGGCGCTGCGGCCGAGCCCAAGCTGACGGTGCTGAACCCGAGAGGCATCCCGCCTCCGATTACGCTGGTGCCGATGGCGCCGCGGCTAAGCACCCTAGACGGCAAGACGATCTACCTCGTGTCCGACGGTTTTCCAAGCGCGGATATCTTCCTGGACCAGGTTGCGACCTGGTTCAAGAAGAACATGCCGAGCGTAACCACGGTGTACCGGTTGAAGGCGGGCGGATTCGCGGACGACGATCCGAAATTGAATGCGGAGATCAAGGCGAAGGGCCAGGGCGTCATCATGGCCATAGGCCATTGAAGCACGTGCACACCAGCGACCGTCGGTCACTGCATAAAGTTCGAACAAATGGGAATCCCAGCGGTTCCCATGGTTACCATCGCTTTCAAAGATCTCGCGAAATCCAACGCCGCTAAGAAAGGCATGCCGCTCCAGCGAATCGTCTTCACACCGCATCCGGTGTGGGGCAAGACGCCGGAGCAGATGTACGCCTACCTGGAAGGCAACGATCCTGTGAGCGGCAAACCGTTGATGCCGGAAGTGATCGACGGGCTCACCAAGCCGCTTACCGATGACGAAAAAAAGTCGGGGCAGGTAACGCCTCCCGTGGGCGCGCCGACGTTTACAGACACTTCGGACAACCTCCAGCAGTATTTTCTCGACAACGGGATGACCGACTTCATGCCGATCATCCTGCCCACGCAGGAAAAAGTGGACGCGATGCTGAAGGCGACGAGCCACAAGCCGGACGAAGTGGTGGGCAAGATGACGCCGGCGCAAGGCGCGTTCCCGGCATGGTCCTACACGGTGCAGCAAGTAGCCGTGAACGCGGTGATGGCGGGAGCGATTCCGGACTATTTCCCGACCATCCTGGCGATCGCGTCGACGGGAATCTCGGCGCTGTTCAGCTCGACGAATTCGCTCGTCTCGGCGGCGGTCATCAACGGCCCGGTTCGCGACAAGCTGCAAATGAACTACGGAATCGGCGCGATGGGGCCGTTCAATCAGGCGAACGCCGTGATCGGGCGAGCGTGGACGCTGATGTCGAAAAATCTCGATGGCGGCGGCGTGGCGGGCGAGACGTACATGGGTTCGCAGGGAAACATCATCAACTACAACAACCTGATCATCCCGGAAAATGAGAAGGACAGCCCGTGGCCTCCGTTCCACGTGCAGAAAGGCTTTAAGCCGGAGGAGAGCGTGATCAGCTTCTTCTTCGGATTCGATATGACGCAGGGACAGGGCGGCAAAGGGCTAGGGATGAAACCCATACCGCACTTCCACGAGGCGATGTCCGCCAACGTCGCGCCGTTCGCTTCGCTATTCGGCGCGCTGTTCATCCTGGACCCGCTGGTGGCCAACGGGCTGGGTGACCTCGGTTTCAAAACCAAGGACCAGATCGCCGACTGGCTGGTGAAGAACACGACGGTGACCGTGAAGGACGTCAAGACGATGCTCTTCAGCGGCCTCCCGAGAGGCCCCGAAGCGGCGAACCTGACGGACGACTCGGTGATACCGAAGTGGCCGCGGGCGGACGCTTACAACTTCGTCGTCTGCGGCGGACAAACGAACCCGTATCACCAGCTGGGGAACATGAGCTACAGGCTCAGCGTCTCGATCGATAAGTGGGCGTAAGACGCGAGAACAAATTCTGTGGCCGACGAGGAATCGCCGGCCACGGAGTTACCTTCTCGATGTCATCTCGTGCATCTCAGGCTCTTGCAATCCCACCCGATGATGAGCTAAAGATACCGCTGCGATTTGCTTGGCGACCGGCGCCGCGAAGGCACAACAGGAAAGGGACTCCTTCATGCGAATCCTGAATGGAAAGAAACTTTGGCTCGTCGCTGTGACGGCCGTTCTGTCGGCCTCGTGCGCCATGGCTCAGCAGCCCCGGCCCGTGGACGATAACGCCCTGAAGAACGCCGCGATGAACGGCGAGGACTGGCTCACGCACGGGCACGACTATTCGGAGGAGCGCTACAGCCCGCTCAATCAGATTGATGCGTCCAACGCGAGCCGGCTGGGGCTGGCGTGGTATTACGACACGGGCTCGGATCGCGGAACGGTGGAGACGACTCCGATCATCTCGAACGGCGTGATGTACGCAACGCTGCCCTGGAGCGTGGTGGTCGCCCTGGATGCGCGCACGGGAAAAGAAAAATGGCGCTGGGACCCGCAAATCGTCCACATGAACTTTCCGCCGGGATCGGTGGGAAATCCGAATAAGGTTCGCACGGGCCCGAGTGTCTGCTGCGGTCCCGCCAATCGCGGAGTCGCTCTCTACAACGGCAAGGTTTACGTCGGCACGCTGGACTCGCGGCTCGTAGCGCTGGATCAGGAAACAGGGAAGGTCGTGTGGGACGTCCAGACCATCGACAAGAACGCCGACTACAGCATTACGGGCGCTCCGGTGATCGCGAAGGGCAAAGTCATCATCGGCAACGCCGGAGGCGAATACGCGGTGCGCGGTTTCGTGACGGCCTATGACGCCGAAACAGGCAAGCAACTGTGGCGCTTCTACACGGTTCCGGGCGATCCGTCGAAGCCGTTTGAGAATAAGGCCATGGAGGCTGCGGCGAAGACGTGGTCCGGCGAGTGGTGGAAATTGGGTGGAGGCGGCAACGTTTGGGACGGAATCACCTACGACCCGAAACTCGACATGGTCTACCTCGGAGTCGGCCAGGGCGGCCCGTGGGTCCAGGGTTTCCGCAGCCCGAAAGGCATGGACAATCTGTATCTGTGCTCGATCATCGCCTTGAAGGCCGATACCGGCAAGTTCGTGTGGCATTTCCAGACCACGCCAGCCGACACCTGGGACTACGACGCCACGCAGGGAATGACACTGGCCGATCTCAAGATCAACGGCAAGGTGCGCCACGTCATCATGCAGGCTCCGAAGAACGGCTTCTTTTACGTGCTCGACCGCAAGACGGGAAAATTCATCTCGGGCGCGCCGTACGTCAAGGTGACTTGGGCCGCGGGGCTCGATCCGAAAACGGGGCGCCCGCAGGAAGCGCCGGGCATGCGCTACGAAGAAAAGCCGGTCATCGTTGCGCCCGGCCCCGCGGGAGGACACGCTTGGCAGGCGATGTCATTCAATCCGAACACGGGGCTCGTGTACCTCCCAGCACTGGACAGCACTTTCCAGTACATTGCAACGAAGGAATTCAAACCCGAGCTCGGCGTGTACAACTGGGGAATCGTCTTCCGTCCACCGGCACCCCCGGCTCCGGGCCAGCCAGCACCGCCCCCGTTAGTCAATCACGGGTTCCTGACTGCGTGGGATCCCGTCACGGAAAAAGAAGTATGGCGCGCCGATTTGATGAATGGCGGAGGCACGCTGACCACGGCGGGCAACCTCGTGTTCGCGGGATCGAACGACGGCGAACTCGTGGCGCTCAGCGCGGACAAGGGCGAAAAGCTCTGGTCCGCAAAGGTGGTGATCGGACTCGCAAATCCAGCGACGTATATGGTGGACGGGAAACAATACGTTGCCGTCCTCGCGGGCCGCGGCGGCAAGGCCAGAATCTATGCGTTCGTGTTGGATGGCAACGTGCCAATCCCCCCGCGGCCTTCCGGAGTTTCAGATTCACCATTCGGCCCTCCGCCGCCAAGCGGAGCAGCGCCTGCTCCACAAGCACCCACGCAGCAGAACCAGCAGAAGTAAAGCGAGTTGAGAGTCGATAGTTTACGGAGATCACGCGACCAGGAATCGAGGTGCAGCCATGAAAATCAACCGGCGGGAGATACTGTCGATGCTGGGGATATCTCCAGCGCTACTGGCAGGCGCGAGCGCCGAGGGTCAGCAAAAGAAGGCGCCTGCGAAACCGTCGAACGGACCAGGCGCGGGCAGGGCGAACAAGCTCACCACGCTCAATCCGAAGGGAACGCCGCCGCCGGTTCAACTGATTCCGATGGCGCCGCGGCTGAGCAACCTCGACGGAAAGACCGTGTATCTGGTGGACACGGGATTCGGAGGCGGCGGCATGCTGCTGCACCAGATCGAGCTCTGGTTCAACCGAAACATGCCGAGCGTGACGGTCGTGTTCAAGCGAAAGGCTGGGCCGTACGCTGAAGACGATCCTGCGCTTTGGAAGGAAATCAAGGAAAAGGGCAACGCGGCGATCATGGCCATCGGCCATTGAAGCACGTGCACGCCAGCGACCGTCGGTCACTGCATAAGCGTTGAAAAGCTGGGAATCCCGACGACCCCCCTAGTAACCCGCGCGTTCAAGGACCTCGCGATTCTGAACGTGGCCAAGCGAGGCATGCCGCACGAGCGGATCACGTTCACACCGCATCCGGTGTGGGGCAAGACGGCGGACGAGCTGCGCGCGTACGTCGAGGGACCGGACCCCGTCACCGGGAAGCCCATGATGAAAGAGATCGTCGACGCGCTGACGCAGCCGCTGACGGCCGAAGAGAGCAAGACCGGAACGATTGCGCCATCCGTTGGACCGACGAGCTTCAGCGACACCGCCGACAACCTCCAGGACTACTACCTTGACAACGGGATGACGGACTACCTGCCAATCATTCTGCCGACCGAAGAAAAGGTCGCGGCGATGCTGAAGGGCACGAGCCACGATCCCGAGGAGATGTGCGGCCAGATGGCCGGGGGCGCCTACCCGCCGTGGTCCTACACCGTGAAGAAGGTGGCTGTGAACGCGGTGATGGCAGGATGCAAGCCGGAGCACTTGCCGGTCGTCCTGGCGATCGCGTCGTCCGGGGTCCCTTCGCTAATGAGCTCGACGAACTCGTTCGCATACGCGGCGGTGATCAACGGGCCGATCCGCGACAGGCTGAACATGAACTACAGCATCGGCGCGCTGGGTCCGTTCGCGCAGCCGAACGCCGTGATCGGGCGCGCGTGGACGCTGCTCTCGAAGAACCTCGCTAACGGCGGCATTCCGGGCGACACCTACATGGGATCGCAGGGAAATAATCTGAACTATAACAACCTCATCATCGCGGAGAACGAAGCCGCAAGCCCGTGGGCGCCGTTCCACGTGCAGAAAGGTTTTCAAGCCGGAGAAAACGCGGTCAGTTTGTTCCGCGGCCTCGGCATCGTGCCCGGACAAGGCGCGAGGGGAACCAGCACCGACACGCCGAAATACGAGGAACAGTTCAGCGACCTCTTCAGCGTGTTCACCGGATTTTTTGGCGGGCTGGTGGTAGCCGATCCGCTGATCGCGCAGAGCCTGAAAGAGCGCGGCTACGACACAAAAGAAAAACTGATCGATTGGCTCTACAAGAACACGACGCAGACCGTGAAAGATTACAAGAGCCGCGACTTCGCCTACGGATTCGACTACCCGCGCGCGCTCAAGGGGCTCGAGCCCTATGCAACGTGGTACAAAATGCCAGACGATGCGGTGATCCCGCGGTGGCCGCATCTCAACGATATCAATGTGGTGGTGGCCGGCGGGCAGACGAATGCGTTCTTCCAGGGCGGGAGTCTCTCGTACAGCGTGAGTATCTCGATCGACAAGTGGGCGTAGGAAGGGAAAGAGAGATCCTTCACCCGGCACAAATCGCCGGGTTCAGGATGACGATTTTGGTCGAATCGTCAGTTGTGGTGCGCGGAATGATTTACGTTTGAGAGCGGAACGGTGAACATTCCGTTCGGATGGGGCCTGGATGTTGGGCGACCGGCGGGATCGCCACCCCTCGCAAAGGGAATATTCGCTCCTCTGTTTCATCTTTCGGGAATTGAACTTCTACGCCGTAGTTCTGCTCGAGTTGCATCACGTCGATGGGATCGGTATCCCTCGAAACGATCAACATCTTCGGATAGGCGCATTGGGCGCGATAGCCGGTCTCGCACTCGATGACACGCCCCCAGAGATACACGGAACCGAGGACTCTGAGAAACTCGTAGGCCAACTCGTCCAAACCGAAGCGGAACTTGAGGGCATGAATGCCCTGGATATTTGCCGCGCCATCGGCGAGGTGCCAGTTGTCGTCCTCGACGACGAGGGCTTTTCTAAACGGCCATTCGACGGCGTTGACGAGAGAGATGAGCTTTCCGTGATTGAGGGACCAGCCGCGCCAGCCGATTAGGCTCTCCGTCGTGTAGGTTACCGCTCCGACTTCGGATTTACGGCCTCCCAGTTGCTGTTGAGGCCCCAGTCCAGGGAGCCATGCTGGAATGAACCGGTTCTCCTCGAACGGCCTACCCCTCCACTTTCTCCGGTCCGGCCACTGGCTCTGGCTTGTCATCCGGCACCTTCTCTCTCGTCGGCTCAGTCTCGGCCGTCCACTCCGGGACCGGCGGCTTGAGCGGCGCTATCTGATACTCGTGCACCGGGTAACCAACGTTCATGGGATTCCCCCCTTTTTCGTCTGAGTGCGGTGTACGCCCGAAAAAACTCCACCCCCACTGATGTCGGTATCGCACTCGGCCTGCCAAACCCCTTGCATAGAAACTCCCGAATCGGGAAGACGACTCCGCCTGGACCTTTCGCGTTATCCTTTTGCAGGCTCATGGATGTCAAATACTTACATTTCTTCCGGAGAGCTTATTGCCATCCATTTGCGGGTGGCAACAAAGGCATCCGGAACACGCAGATTAGAAGGCTCTTATCTCAAAACCGCTTTGAAATCCTCAGGACCAGTGCGGGACGCAAAGGACGCGGATCGTCAATTGCAATTTCGGGCCTTGGGGGACTATAAATAGGGGCGTTGGCGGACGGAATCGGAGCGAGGTGAGCGCATGAAGGTTAACAGGCGAAAGATGCTGTCGATGCTGGGGATGTCTCCGGCGCTTTTGGCCAGCGCGAGCGCCGAGGCGCAGAATAAATCGAAGGGCAAAACCGCGAAGTCCGCAGGGCCGGAGAAGATCGAGGCGCTGAATCCTCGCGGCATACCTCCCGCGATCCAGCTCGTTCCGATGGCGCCGCGCCTGAGCACGCTGGACGGCAAAACCATCTACCTCGTATCCGACGGATTTCCGGGCGCGGATCATTTTCTCGCGCAGGTCGGGCTGTGGTTCAAAAAGAACATGCCTAACGTGACGACCGTGTACCGATTGAAGGCCGGCGCGTTCGCCGATGACGACCCCAAGCTGAACGCCGAGATCAAAGCCAAAGGCAACGCCGTCATCATGGCGATCGGCCATTGAAGCACCTGCACACCAGCGACCGTCGGTCACTGCATAAAATTCGAACAGATGGGTTTTCCGACCGCTCCCATGGTCACGATTGCGTTCAAAGACCTCGCGCTTTCGAACGCCGCGGGGCGCGGCATGCCGCACGAGCGCATCTGCTTCACGCCGCACCCGGTGTGGGGCAAGACGGACGAGGAGATGTATGCCTACCTCGAAGGCAACGATCCCGTGAGCGGCAAGCCGCTGATGAAGGAAGTGATCGACGCGCTCACCCAACCGCTGACGGCCGATGAACAGAAGACAGGATCGGTGACGCCTTCCGTTGGTGCGCCCATGTTCGTGGATACCTCGGACAATCTGCAACAGTATTACATCGACAACGGGATGACGGACTTCATGGAGATCGTGCTGCCCACTCAGGAAAGAGTGGACGCGATGCTGAAGGGCACGAGCCGCAAGCCGGACGAAGTAGTGGGCAAGATGTCGCCGGCGAAGGGATCGTATCCGGACTGGTCGTTCACCGTGAGGCACGTGGCTATCAACGCGGTGATGGGAGGGTGCAAGCCCGAGCATTTCCCCACCGTGCTGGCGATTTCGGCGAGCGGGCTGACGGCGCTTTCGAGTTCGACGAATTCGTTTGCGGTCGCGGCGGTGATCAATGGGCCGATCCGCGACAAGCTCAACATGAATTACGGAATCGGCGCCATGGGTCCGTTTTCCCAGCCGAGCGCGGCGATCGGGCGCGCGTGGACGCTGCTGTCGAAAAACCTGAGCAATTCCGGAATTCCGGGGCAGACCTACCTGGGCACGCTCGGGAACAGCGTCAACTTTAACAACCTGATTATTCCGGAAAACGAGCAGGCAAGTCCGTGGACTCCGCTCCACGTGCAGAAGGGTTTCAAGGCGGAAGAAAACGTGGTGAGCGTCTTCGTCGGGTTCAGCATATCGCAGGGGCAGGGAGGCATCGGCTTGGGCGTAAGACCCGTGCCGCTGTATCACGAGGCGATTGCTTACAACTGCACTCCCTTTTTGCCGCTCTTCGGTGCGCTGATCGTGTGCGATCCGCTCGTGGCGCAAGGGCTTGTCGAGCTGGGCTACAAGACGAAAGAGCAACTCGCCGACTGGCTCCAGAAAAATCAAACTATCTCGGCGAAGGACGCACGATCGACCCTGACTGGGGGCCGCTGGGTGCCGGACCCGAAGACTCCGGATGACGCGCGGGTTCCCTACTATCAGAGGCCCGACTTCTATAACTTCGTGGTGGTGGGCGGGCAGACGAACCCGTATCACATGGTGGCGAATATGAGCTACCGCGCGAGCGTGTCGATCGATCAGTGGGCTTAGGCAAGTCGAAGAGCAGATCCCTCACCGCCATCCGCAAAAGGCGCGGCTGTTCGGGATGACAGCGGCCTGCATCATCCCCGTTCCCTCAGAAACCGCGCTGAAGGTTTGTTCGTCTAGCTAAAGTACGCCGCAAACCGCTTGCAATCCATACGTTGCAGAACTATAAGTTTAAGAGGCGAACTCAGGGGGGATGATGAAGATCAACAGGCGAAAACTGCTTTCGCTGCTGGGGATGTCGCCGGCTATTCTGGCGGGTTCGTCAGCGGACGCGCAGAAACCCAAGACTCCCCAGGCGACGTCGGGCGGCGACTACAAGCTTGTTGGCGTCAACCCGCGAGGCACCCCTCCTTCCATTCAGCTCATTCCGATGGCGCCGCGCCTCGACACTCTCGAAGGCAAGACAGTCTATCTCGTCGACACCGGCTTCCATGGCTCGGACGCCCTCCTGAAGCAGATCGAGCTCTGGTTCAACCGCAATATGCCGGGCGTGACCATGGTGTTCCGGCGCAAGGCGGGGCCATACGCCGAGGACGATCCGAAGTTGTGGGCGGAGATCAAAGCCAAGGGTAACGCGGCCATCATGGCCGTGGGGCATTGAAGCACCTGCACCCCAGCGACCGTCGGTCACTGCATAACAGTTGAAAAGATGGGCATCCCGACCACGCCAGTGGTCACGAAGGCGTTCAAGGAATTGGCCACGCTGAACGCCGCCAAGCGAGGGATGCCGCACGAGCGCATCACGTTCACGCCGCATCCCGTGTGGGGCAAGACGGCAGACGAATTGCGCGCGTACGTCGAAGGCCCCGATCCCGTGACCGGCAAGCCGATGATGAAGGAAATCGTCGATGCGCTCACGCAGCCGCTGACGGACGACGAAAAGAAATCCGGCATGGTGAGCGTGTCGACCGGCCCCGCGACATACGGACCGGACACGCCGAAAAATTTGCAGCAGTATTACCTCGACAACGGGATGACTGACTACCTGCCGATCATCATCCCCACCGAAGAAGCCGTGGAGGAGATGCTGACCGGCACGAGCCACAAGCCCGATGAGGCGATCGGGAAGATGGCCGCGGGCGCGTATCCGCCGTGGAGCTACACGGTGAGGCAGGTGGCCGCCAACGCGGTGATGGCAGGCGCGAGGCCCGAGTATTTCCCCATTATTCTGGCGATTGCGTCGTCGGGAATTGCTTCGCTCTTCAGCTCGACGAATTCCTTCGCGTTCGCCATGATCATCAACGGACCCATCCGCGACAAATTGAACATGAACTACGGGATTGGCGCGCTGGGACCGTTCGCGCAGCCGAATGCGACAATCGGGCGCGCCTGGACGATCATGTCCAAGAATCTGGGGAACGGCGGAATTCCCGGCGACACCTACCTGGGTTCGGTCGGCAACAACCTCAACTACAACAACGTGGTGATCGCCGAGGCCGAAGGGGACAGCCCGTGGCCTCCGTTCCACGTGCAACGAGGATTCAAAGCCGAGGAAAACGTGGTGAGCCTGTTCCGCGGGCTGGGAGTCGTGCCGGGCCAGGTCGCGAGAGGGAGCAGCGCCAACGAGAACGTGCAGTTCGATTATCAGCTGAGCGATCTCTTCAGCACGTTCACGGGATTCTTCGGCGCGCTCGTCATCGCCGATCCGCTGGTGGCGAAGCGGCTGAAGGAGCAAGGCTACGACACAAAAGAAAAGCTGATCGACTGGCTCTACAAGAACACGACGCAGACGGTGAAGGATTACAAGAGCCGGAACTACGCGTATCTCTTCGATTATCCGCGGGCGCTGCGGGGAGACGAGCCCTGGGCAACCTGGTACAAGCTGCCGGACGACGCGGTGATACCGCACTTCCCGAGGCCCGAGAGTTTCAACATCGTGGTCACGGGCGGACAGACGAATGCTTACCCCCAGGCGGGGAATTTGAGTTACGGTGTAAGCGTCTCGATCGATAAGTGGATGTAGAGACCGCGTGTGAGGAACTGCCATACAGCGCGGCCGGGTTCGGGATGACAGATACCCGCTTGCGTTGCCATCGACAAATGGATGTAACCGGCATATTCTCTCAGGCGCCCAAATAGATGCTGCGATCAACCGGGGGGCGCTGACGGATGAAAAAACTCCTAGCCATTTTCTTTTGCGGGCTCGTGTGCGTGGCTTGCTTTTCCGCGCAGGAACTCGACTCCGCGAAATTGCTCAAGCCACCCACGGATACCTGGCCCACGTTCAACGGCGACTACACGGGCCGGCGTTTCAGCCCGCTCACGCAGATCAACAAGGACAACGTCGGTTCGCTGACGCTCGCGTGGGCCTTTCAGACGCGTGCGCAGCCCGCCGTCTATGCCACGCCGCTTGAAGTGAACGGCGTCCTCTACTTCTCCGTTTCGAACCAGGCATGGGCCGTCGATGCACGCACGGGCCGGCAGATCTGGCACTTCGATCATCCGTTCAACGGCTACACGCTGGGCGGCGGCAGCCGGGGCGTCGCCATGTACAAGGACCGCATCTTTTTCGGCACCGGCGACGGGTATCTCTACTGCCTCGACGCACGAAACGGCAAGACGCTCTGGTCGACCGAGCTCGCCGACATCGCATTCAAGGCTTTTATGAGCATGGCGCCGCTCGTGATCAAGGATCACTTGCTGGTGGCTGTCTCGGGCGACGTCGCAGACATTCCGGGCTGGCTCGAGTCGCTCGATCCGATGACCGGAAAAGTTCAGTGGCGCTGGGATGCGATGCCGAAAGAGGGCGAGCCCGGCTGGGATACCTGGCCGCACGATACGGACGTGATCTCGCGCGGCGGCGGAACGCTATGGCTCACGGGCACGTACGATCCGGAGCTCAATCTGACGTACTGGGGCACCGGGAACCCGCACCCCGTCGAGGCGCCGGATGCGCGCCTGGGCGCGAATCTCTACACCTGCACGATCGTCGCTCTCAATCCGGACACCGGCAAACTGGTCTGGTATTTTCAGCCATCGCCGCACGACTCGCACGATTGGGACGCGGTTCAGACGCCCGTCCTGATCGACGGCACGTACAAGGGCAAGCCGCGCAAGATGCTCGCGCAGGCGAGCCGCAACGGCCTGTATTTTCTGCTCGACCGGACGAACGGCCAAGCGCTGGTGCACGAGCCATATATTCCGATCAATTGGGTGGCGGGATTCGACGAGCGCGGCCAGCCCATCCCGAAAAAAGAGACTGAGCCGCAACTCAACGGCGCGCTCGCGATGCCGGGCGCGGCGGGCGGAACAAACTGGATGGCGCCGAGTTTCAGCCCGCAAACAGGCCTTTTCTACGCGACGGCGCGAGAGAGTTCCGGCGTCTACTTCGTGACCATGCCGGGAAAACATGTCGAAGGCTGGGGGGGCCGCGATTTCATCCTGCATTCGAAATCGGTGCTGAAGGCGATCGACTATCAAACCGGGAAAGTGCGATGGACCCGCGACCTGAGCAGCCCGGGCGGGGGCGGCTGGCCTTCGGTGCTGACCACGGCGGGGCACTTGCTGTTCACCACCGATGATTCCGGAAAAATTCTTGCGCTCGATCCGGCGACCGGCGAGACGCTCTGGCATGTGTACGGCGGCCGAATCAGCACGTGCGCGCCGATAACGTACGAGCTGGATGGCCGGCAATACGTGATCACGCCGCTCGAGGGCGTCGTGTATGCCTGGGCGCTGCCGTCGCGGCCCGCAGCACCGGCGGCAAAGGCGACTGCGGCGAAAGCCGCGCGCTGAACAAAGGGCGATCCGCAGACGAATTACTCTTGGCTCACGTTTGGCGGGGCCGTCGTTGACAATTCTCGCCACCCGATAAAAACTTGAAGGCACGTTGAAACCTTCCCTCTTACTTGTGTGCACGGTGATTGCGCTCTGTGGTGCCGCGCAAGCGCAGAAAACAGCCGTAGTGATGAGTGTGCCCGTGCAAGCCGTCGGCTACATGCCGCAGCAAATTTTCCAGTTGAGTGGAACGTGCACGGCCGAGTTGACGCCGGACACGGCGGTCATAATGGGCGGTGTATCGAGCGGAGCCGTAAAGCCCACCGATGCAATCGAGCAACTCGATAAGCAGCTGGCGCTGATCCGCGCTTACGTGGACGAGAACCACGGCCGCCTCCAGTTGTTGGAGCGCGTGCGCACGCTCAAGACGCCGCAGCCGGGCCGGGAAGATAGCGAGCCGCCCTTTCAGGTGGTGCAGCGCCTGCAGGCGGAGTTTCCGGCGAATGCTCCCGTCGATGCGATCCTGCAAAAACTGATCGAGTTAGGACTGGACCGCTTTGGCGACAACATGCTGAACAATTACAACCGGCGCGACGCGGTGATCCGCTTCCACGTGAGCGATTTCGACGCGAAGCTGCGCGGCCTGCAGCAGCGCTGCACGGCGGATGCGTGGAAACAATGGTGCGGATCGCCCGTTGCCGCCGCGTCCGACTGCGCGCCTGACAAGCCGCCTGCCGACCTCGAGCTACAGGCTTTCAACGTCCGCTCGGAGGAGACTCTGCTGCGACCCGATGGCGGCGGCAGCGCAAACTGGCAATTCAGTTACAATCGCATGCAACGCGCCATCGAGCCGCCCGACCTCCTGGGAAACGTAACCATCCATCTTGACGGAACCATCCTGCTGACATATCGCGCGGAACCGAAAGAAGCGAAGCCTTGAAGTCCCGCGCTGTGCGGGGCCGGGCGTTTGACCTTGGGCCCGGTCTGGTAGGACTGGCGCTCCTGATCGTTTTTCTCGCCTCACCGGCCGGGGCTGCAACCTCGCGCCAATCGGTGCCGCAGCGGCTACTGCGAACGATCCAGATCGGCGCGCCGCAAGGCATCAGCGTCGATCAAATCAGGAAGATTGCGAAGAGCAGCGACACCGAGTACACGACGGAGATGCTGGCGCGTTCCGCGCTGTTCGTCCTGCACGAGGACAATCTCGGACTAATTCCTTACAGCGAGTTGCTCGACGGAGTGCTCGATCATCTGGTGCGCGACGGTAATGCTTTCCAGCCGCCTCCCGGCCTTCCCGATTTCCGCGGCAAGGAAACGGTGTTCGCCATGGTTTATGCCATGGTGATGAGCGGGAACCAGGAGCAGGCGGTCGGCATTCTGGAAAAGCACCTGCTGACCGGAAGCGAGTACAACCAGGCAGTGGTGCTCTCCGCGCTGCGCAACATCGGAACGCAGAGCGCGCTCGGGCTGATCCAGCAATACGCGGAAAAGGGAAGGGACCGCAATCTCGCGGAGACGGCGCTTGCGGATGAAGACTATCCCGCCCTTTACGAGATGCACGACCGGTGGAACGTGATTCCTCCGGCGCAGCGCACGCAGGACAATCTGCGCACGATCGTTCAAAGCGGCTGCGATCAGCGGGCCGCGATGGCGGCCTACTGGCTTGGATTCTTCGCGCCGAACATCGATCCCAACAAGGAAGTGGCAGAGATACAGGCGCTCGAAGGCATCGTCCATACCAATACATCGAACTGCGAAATGATGGAGCATGTGATCGCGCTGAAATCGCTCGGGCTGCGCTCGGCGAAAACGGTGGACTACTGGAGGCGCCTGGCGCTGCAAACGGACAACGTCTGGGAGCGCCACCAGATCGTGATCAACGCGTGGGGCCGCTGGGGCCGCAAGTTTGCGCCCACGGCGCTCGATCTGCTCAAGACCGATTCGGCGCAGTACGTGCAGTGGGAACTCCTCGACGGCAACCTCGACACGCGCATGGGCCGGAAGTTTCGCAACTACTGGGACATCTGGCTTCCGGCGAACGTGCTGCTGGTGCAGCAGGAAGACGACGCAGCAGGCCCGCCCAAGATGGGCGAGACGGATTTGAATGCGCTGCTCGCGTGGCTTGAATCGGGCGCGCGGCCGCGCGATCCATGGGTGTCGAACCACCTCCTCTACCACCTGGCCGGGCTGGTTTCGGACGACGACACGTTTCGATTGCTGCGGCTGTTCAACGCCCATCCGCAGCGCAACCAGAACTGGTGGATCGTCCAAAACCTGCGCGATCCAAATGCGCTGCCAATCCTGCGATATTGGAGCGCGCTGCCCGCGCCGCAAAACCAGCAGGAAATGTTGCAGGCTGCGATCAAGAATCTCGAGAACCGCAGCCAGCATCCGTCGGCGCCTGCAAAGGCTTGCTGCGGGCCAACGGAAGATTGCCTGCGGCAACAGTTGAGCCGCAGCGCCGCGGAAGCTGGGGCGACGGACGTCGCGATTCATTCAGAGGAAGAGGCGCGCGCATGGCTGCGAGGGAAAGCGGCGCCGCCCGCTGACTTCGCGATTCGCTACACGGACGACCTGAAACGCACCGCCGTCGTAAGCCGCAAAAACGGCGCCGAGGAACACTGGCAGTACCTCTACGATTGCTGGCGCAACACGGACGAGAAGACACAGGCCGAAGCCGCACACTAAGTCCGAGAACAGACGATGCAGTCGCGAATCCTCAGGATCAGTCGGACTTAAATCTATCCGCTGCCGAGCGCGCGCTACAACCGCAGGAGAGAGCTGGTTGCGGATGCTATTTTGTCGTGCCTCTTGCATATTGGGCAGGCCTTGCCCCATTTTACCTTTGCGGCCTTCTTTTGCTTATTGTCCCTCGGTTTGAACAGATGAATTGCCAAGCACTCCGCACGCGGTAGCCGAGATTGGGTTTTTATCTGCCAGACTTCCAAGGCGTTTGCATGCCAAAGGTAAACCGATTTGTCATAGTGCTTCAGTCGGCGGTAGCTCTTGCCTTTGCCCACGTACAGGCATTTCTTTCGGCGCCAGAAAGCATAGACAATCGGACCGTCCAGCTTCCGCTCTGCCCACCGATAAAGCCTGTCGAACCGATCCGTAAGTCCGTGCCCTTTGAAAAACCTGAGCCGTCTCCGTAGCACCGTTTTTGCGAGTTCATTTTCAGCGTGTTCGTTGACCAGGACCGCACTCGCCGCGAGCAATACTCTCTTCTTGAGCCTGTCACGAACAGCCCTTGTATATTTCTTGGGTGCACCCTGGTCTGGAGAAACAACTAATCTTCGAAGTTGGTCGGTCCGGCGCTCCAGAGCGTCGTCAAGGACCCGAAGGAACTTGGTTTTCAACGCCAAAGATCACTCTCCTCCGAATAACGCGCTGGAGAACACAGGATGCCATCTGTGCAGCGTGACGATAACTGCTGAGTATCTTAAGTGCAAGTCAATGTTTGCGTTGGATGCCTGAGAACAGTCGGAGGCGTCAGATAGTAACACAATCCCGGGCGGGCTCTCGTCGGATAGATATTGAAAATGAGTGTCTAGCGACCCTGATTCTGATTTACACACGGTTGTTTGAGTGGCCAACAATTCCAGCGGTGCGCAGAAACTGGAACCGCAGATCTGATCGGTGTGGTCCAGTCGTCGGTCTTTAAAAGTGACATACATACTTGTTCTCATAATATATCCTTGAGATAATTACGGGCCATATGCGTTGCCAGGATTGTGCAGTGCCCTCCGTGCCAACATCTCTGAGACCGTTTTAGTACTCTTAATTAATGAGCAGGGCGAGAAGGAAAAAGGAAGAGATGAACGGGAATTCTCTTGGTGTTCTTTCCCCGGGAGCTTTGG